>NZ_RBIW01000003.1:0-712230 GCF_003634175.1 Paraburkholderia sp. BL17N1 | reverse complement strand
CTCACGTCGACGCCGGGGATATCGATACCCGCAAGGCGGTTCAGCATCAGTTGGGGTGACGGCCTACGCGGCGAGCGGCCCGCCTCGGCTGCGAGGGCGCGAATATTATTCGCCCCCCGCAGCGCTATCAGCCTCACTATTTCCTTGCCGGCCGCGAAAGTCAGATTGTCACCCGGGAAAAGCGTTTTCACCTCAGTCGGCAACGCCTTCTCAATGGTGATTGCCTCGCTAAGCCGGGATTGCGGTATGCCCATATGTGCCGCCGCGACGCCTTTGCTCGGGAATTTGCCTCTTAGGTAATACGCTGCAATGGCGAGCGGCCCGTTCAATCCCGGAGGAGCCGCTCGTGAGCTTACTTCGCCGCCCGATCGCAAGGCACGCAAAATATCCCTTGCGTCCATTCCAGTTGTGTCAATCTCTGCGGCGCTTGCGGCGAGCAGGCTTTCTCCACGCTGACTTGCCAGTCTTAGGAGAGCGCGCGCGTTACCACTGCTCAAGCCGGCTTTGTCGAACAGTCCTGTAAGCACCCTGGGCAAACGCGAGACGGCCAGAGCCTCGCCAATCCTCGGTGGCGCCAGGTTTGTCTCGAACAATCTGGACAGCTTGGCTGCTGCCTGACGATATGTGTTCCATTGCGTTCCCACGCCGGCCTTATAAATCGCTGCTAGCCTCAATGCATCGTCGACGACTTTTTCCGTCATTGAAACTTCTCAATAAATCGCTTGGAAGAAAAGCATATTCAGCAACCCACCGTTGAACGTTTCCACTTGGAAACCGAAAGGTGCACCGTACGGTTGCTTTAAAACCCGGCCAATCGTTTCCGCGTCTGCAACTGCTACTGCGCCGTTGCACCGCGCGTTATCCGCTGCACCTCACGAGCTTTTTAACCATGGTTAATTTTTTGCTCGCCTCGCCCGCGCAACTGACTGTTTTTAAATAGGAAAAAAGCAGCTATCTTGTTCCAGGAATGTAAATTTGTAAAAAAATTCGGAACAGACCAAAACGATACACCGCAGCACGCTCAGCGGAACGCCGAAAGGGTGCCGATTTCGATTCTCTTTCCGGCGGAGGTCCATAACCATGGTTAAAGTTTTCGAAGGCCAGTGAGGCTTACAGTGAACTCTCGTGACCACAAAGGCGCTCAAATCTCTGTGCCTTTTGCATCAAAACCCTTGTTAGAAATTGTTTCAATGGTACCCATTCATCAAGGGTTGCCATGCGCATTTTCAGGAACAAGCGGCAGGCCGCGCTATCCACGGCCCCCGGCATGTATGCCGAGGAAGATCCATCGAAAGTCATTTTCGAGACGAGCACGCGGCTGAAGGTTGAAAGCAACCGCTGGATGCTCATTGCCTTTGCCTCTGCGGCGGTCGCAGCCGGTGCGGTCTGGACACGGCAGCCGCCGCCTTCGGTCACGCGCGTGGTGGGTGTCTCGGCCGACGTGAGCGGTCACCCGGTCGTGACGGAACTCGTCGCCTACAAGCCGGACTCCCAGGCGCTGCGCACGAGCATGCGCGACATGGCGGTGCGCTGGTTCACGATCGAGCCAGTGCTGACCGACAGCCTGCAGACGTCGCGCATGTCGTCGAACATCAATTCGGTAAAGGCCCAGATGATCGGTGCCGCAACCGACCAGTTCAAGAGCTGGCTGCGCGACGACGCCCCTTTCCAGCAGATCACCGCGAATCCCACGCTGATCCGCGAAGTGAACGTGCGCAACATCGCGCTGCTTGAAGATCAGACAGTTCTCGTTGAGTTCACAACGACGACCTCGCAGGCGGGCGCGACCGGCAAGCCCGACGCGAAGTCCTATGCGCTGACGCTTCGCTACCAGATCGTGGCGCCAACCGCCGACGCGGCACTCACCGCAAATCCCTTCGGCATTTACATTCCGTTCTTCCGCCTTGAGCGGACCGGTGGAGCTTGACCAGGATGACCTCCCGATATCACCGTCCGACGCTCGGCGTTCTCGTTCTGGTTGCTGCGACGGCATTGCAAATGACGGCGGCGAATGCCAAAAAACCTGCTGACGCAAACTCGTTCAACGCAGCGATGATTGCGGGGGACCCGATGAGTCCCGTCAATCCGTTCAATGGTGGCGCGGACCCGCTAACGATGCCTGGTGACGCAAGGATCGGCGTGTTTCCGTACAGCCGCGACCAGATCTTTCGCGTGCTCACTGCACCGCTGAAACTGACGACCATCGAGCTGGAACCCGGCGAGAAGCTGATTGCCGACCCCGCTATGGGCGACAGTGTCCAGTGGGAGATTGATGACGACAAGATGAACCACGTCTTCATTAAGCCGCATAAGGCGGACCTGGTGAACACGCTGCACCTGACGACGAACCGCCGCGAATACGACTTCACGCTAATCGCGTCGCCGGCCGGTGGCTTTTTCTATCAGACCGTGCGCTTCCAGTAATCCATGAAGACAACTGGCAACAGTGCTGCGGGCAGGCCGTGGTCCGCCCGCGGCGGACAATTGGAGCGCACAGTTCTCACGGGACGCCCAACGATTCTCGTCGTCCCATGAGTACCCGGTCGGTCAGAGGACGACGACCATCTTTCCGCCGGCTTCGTTGGCTTCCATCACGCGATGCGCTTCGCGGATTTCATCGAAACCGAACACACGGGTCGGCTTTGCCTTGAGGCGGCCGGCCGCGGCGTCTTCGGCGATCTTGTCAAGCGGAACGTCTGACACCGGAAAACCGGGCGTGCCGAATACGAAGCTAGCGAAGAACGTCAGATAGACGCCGCTCGGCATTTGCATCAGCGGGTTGAAATCGGCGATCGGAGCGAGGCCGCCGAGCCAGCCCGCAAGGCAGGCCCGGCCGCCGCGCCGCAACATGGCGAGCGAATCGAGGATCGTGCTGTTGCCGACGAGGTCGAGCACCGCGTCGATGTGCTTTGCCTCGGCGATGCGCTTCGACAGATCGGGGCCTTCGATTTCGACGCGCGAGGCACCGAGACCCTCGAGCATCGCAAAGCGCGCCGGATTGCGCGTGGTCGCGATGACCTTTGCGCCGGCGTTCACAGCGAGGTTGACTGCGGCCTGTCCGAACGACGACGTCGCACCGCGGATGACCAACGTTTGCCCTTTTTCGATCTCGAGATTGCGGAACAGGCACGTCCACGCGGTCGCATATGTTTCCGGAATCGCCGCGAGCTCGGCCCACGGCAGGTCAGCCTCGATCAATGCAACGTTGGACGCGGGCGCCCGCGTGTATTGCGCGTAGCTGCCGTTAATGGTTCGTCCGAGGCCGCCCATCAACGCGGCGACTTTCGCGCCGACCGGAAATTCCCCGCCAGGACACGACTTCACTACGCCCACGCATTCGATGCCGCTGACTTTGGCAGCTTCGGCCCATTCGCCGCGCCGCATATGTACCTCCGCGTGGTTGAGGCCGAATGCCTTGATTTCGATGACCACATGACCTTCCAGTGGCTCGGGTTCTGGCAGTTCCGTATAGACGAGGCTATCAAGGCCGCCGAACTTATCGAGCACGATTGCACGCATGACTCTTCTCCTGAAGATGAATGACACGGTTGACAAACTGACTTGGGGACCCGGGTCAGCGAGTAAGGAAATCCGAAATGGCCGAGGCGATCTCCGCGGCGTGCGTTTCCAGCGCGAAGTGGCCGGTATCGAAAAAGCGGACTACGGTGCCCGGTATGTCGCGCTTGAATGCCTCCGCGCCCGCAGGGAGAAAGAACGGATCGTTCTTGCCCCACACGGCGAGGAAGGGAGGCTTATGGGTGCGGAAATACTCCTGAAACGCTGGGTACAGTCCGACGTTGCTTCGATAGTCACCGAATAGATCGAGCTGAATTTCGTCCGCGCCCGGCCGGCCCAGATAGAAGTCGTCGAGTGCGTAGCCGTCCGGCGACACGAGCGTCGTATCGGGCACGCCATGCGTGTATTGCCACACGGTCGTTTCGAGCGTGAGCAGCGCTCGAAGCGCCTCACGATTGGCGTGCGAAGGATCCGTCCAATACGCGCGGATCGGATTCCACCCTTCGCTCAGCCCTTCTTCGTAAGCGTTGCCGTTCTGCGATGATCGCGGTGATCCGTTCAGGATGCTTGCGCGCGAGCCGGAAGCCCGTCGGCGCACCGTAATCGAACACGTAGACCGCGAAGCGATCAAAACCGATCACCTCGGTGAAGCGGTCGATGACGTTGGCGATGTTGTCGAACGTGTACGCAAAATCGTCCCGACTTGGCATGTCTGACTGTCCGAAGCCGGGCAGATCCGGAGCAACGATGTGGAAGCGGTCGGCGAGCCTCGGAATCAGGTCGCGGAACATGTGGCTCGAGCTCGGAAAGCCGTGCAGGAGCAGGAGTTTCGGGGCACCCGACCGACCGGCTTCGCGATAGAAGACCTTGAAGCCGTCGACGTCGGCATTGCGATAAGCGATAGCGGGCATGATTTCCCTCCACAAATAAAGAAGGTTAGTACAGAGGTTGGACGGTGGTGCGCGACTGTCGGCATGACAGATCGCTGACGCATGCAGATCGGCGAACTTCTAAGTAACCGCCATAATTCTGTTTTGAAGGTTACATAAGAGATGCGTAACTTGTCAAGCGCGTTTTTAGTGGTTACAATGTGAGCATTGTCACTGCACATTCGTCACAAGAAAGATGGACTACCGTCAGATTCCCGCGATATTCGTGGCCGATGCACCGGGCCTCGATTTCCTGAACTCGCTTGCAACGCCGGTGGATGATGAAGTCGACTGGATCAGCGATGGGGAAGGCTTGCTGACCTGGCTGGAACAGGCCGGACTTGTGCCTCGCGCCGTGCTCGCGGCGATGCGGTCGCGGTCGACGCCGGCCGAACTCGACGCCGTCGCGGCGCAGGCGCGCGCGCTGCGCGAGTGGTTCAGGGGATTTGTTCAGAAGAGGAAGGGACGGCCGCTGGTCGCCAGGGACTTGCGTGAGCTGCAGCCCCTGAATCAACTGCTCGAGCGGGACGAACGATATGGAGACGTCGTCGCGGATGGCACGAACGGCGTGACGACGTTTGAATTTCGCGAGAATCGACGCTGGCAATCACCGGAGTCGTTACTGATGCCCATCGCCGAGGCGTTGGCGAAATTCGTGTGTGACGAGGACTTCACGCACGTGAAGGCATGCGAAGGTCCGCGATGCACGTTGCTGTTTGCCGATCACACACGGGGCCATGCGCGGCGGTGGTGCAGCATGGCGATCTGCGGCAACCGCGCGAAGGTTGCGGCTCACAGGAAGCGACTCAAGGAGCAGGAAGGCAGCTGACGTGCCGCCACACTTGGACGGTGCTCAGACGTCGATCACCACGTGATCCTGCGGCCGAGAGCAGCAGATAAGGACATTTCCCTCTGCCGGTGGATCGAGCGGATCAGGTTGGTAGATGACGGACCCAGAGATCAATCCGCTCTCGCAGTTGTGACAGACGCCGGTGCGGCACGACCAGCGGACGGGCACGTCACACGCCTCGGCCAGCTCCAGAATGCTCTGATAGGCCGAGGCCTTCCAATGTGCAGTGATGCCGCTGCGCGCGAACGATACCAGTGGACCCGTGTTGGCATCGTCTTTGGGGAGATGCGGAGCGCGCGTCGGGGTACCGACGATACCAGGAGTCATCGACTCGCCGCCGTTGAAGATTTCGACGTGAATCCGCTTCGGCGCTATGCCCGCGACTGCGAGCACTACTTTCATATCCGACATGAAGCGAGTCGGCCCACAGAGGTAGACATCCGCCTCCCGCGGGATGCCGACCTCGTCCAGGGCCGCTCGCGACAGGTGACCGGCAGCGTCGAAATCCTCACTCATCCGGTCGTGTGGGCTCGGCCTGCTGTAACAGACATAGCTGCGGCCGTCCGTGAGCGCGTGCACGAGGCGGCGCACTTCGGCGGCGAACGGATGGTGCCCCCCATCGTGAGCCCCATAGAGTCATAAGACCGGCCGCGTCGCACGGGCCGCCGCCAGCGCGTGCAGCATGGCCAGAACAGGCGTCGCCCCGATTCCCGCGCTGAGCAACACCACCGGTCCATCTCCGGGTTGCAGAATGAAGCTTCCGCGCGGCGCGCTGAAGTCGAGAACATCGCCCACCCGGACATGCGCCCGCAGCCAGGTTCCAGCCGCGCCCGCCTCGATCTTCACGCTGATTCGGTAGCGCTCCGTCGAGAGGGCACCCGAGAGCGAATAGCTGCGTAAAAGTGGCGGGCCACCGGCGGTCCGTTGAAGACTCCCACCTTTACGATGTCTTCACCGGCGCCTACCTCGCCTTCCTGCAGGACGCGGAAGCAGAACCCCGGCCGTCCGCTAGATGTCAACAATGCCGGCATCCGCTGCTCGTTCATCCGCATGCCGACGCGGTAGCAGGTAACCCCAGGTTGAGTGACCTCGAACAGTGCGCTGCCGATCTGATAACGGTCGCCGACGCACACGGCAGAGTCAGGCATTCCTTCGATCGTGAAGTTAGCCGAACTGTCCGTAGACGAAGTCGTTCCTTTTCAGTTGCTCTTGCCAATGACCATACGATTCGATCTGGTAGACGAAGACGGCTCGCTGCTCACCCCCGTGCCCCGCCAGATCGCCTTGACCGTCCCCGTCAAGATTCAACCGGCCAGCCCGGCAGCGGCCACTTACCGGGCTCTTCCAGATCCCCGTGTGCACGGTGCGACCTTTCTACTCGATGTCGCGCGGAAGCCCGACGTTCACCGACAGTAGTCGAGCCATGTTGCTTCTCCGTAGCCGCGCGAACGCGCCGACGTGTGGCCGCTCATGGCTGTTTGCGGGCCGGAAGCGCTTCGGCGACGGTGAGCCCGCGATCCGGGCCGTGTGCAATCACCGACTGACCCGGCTCGAGATGGAGCTGGGTGCCATCGAGATGGACGGTGACGATGTCCGGCTCGAACGACACCAGGTTGGAGATGCGCCCGACCTCAGGATAGGCGTCAGGATACGACCACGCCGCAAGACGTGCGTCACCGATGTGGTAGTAGCTGCAGATCCCTTTGTACGGGCAGAAGGTCTGGTGTTCCACGGGGACGAGGGCGGACTCATCGGTGTCGGCGCGTGGAACATACCAGCGCGGTGCGAAGCCCGACTCATAGAGGACGAGCGCCCGCGTAGTATCAGCAATGATGCGCTCACGATGGCGGACTACGAGCTTGCGGGACGTCTGGCGAATGTCGATGCGGTGGTACGTGTCAGCGGCATGGCCAAGGACCCGCTCGTCTTCTTCGTAGAAAGCGTCCATGGCCCGCCACGCAAACGCAACGCGTGCCTGCAGTTCGCTCGCGTGGGCGGGCAGGCTGGTGTGTTGCCACGCCCCTCGCGGCGCGGAGTGCTCACCCGCCCGGACGGCACACCACGATGTGGGCCCGAGATCAGGGTGCTGGGTGGTATGGTCGATGCGTTCCAGAGTATCTGGAGCGATGTCGCTCTCGGGGAAGTAGGCTACTGGATAACGGCCCGGTTCAAAGAGGAGGAGGACGTGCTCGCTATCGGCGATCCATGTCTCACCGAAGCGCACGCGCATTCGCCGCCGCAATGGCTCGACGTACAGCAGTCTCTTGGGCAGAGATTCAGGCACGAGAAATCGGCCGATTGCTCCCGGTGAGAGCGGACCTTGTTGCCAGGACAGTCCCATTGCTGCTCCCCCCTTCAACGCCGACCTGCCACCATCGCTCGCGCTATGGTTTTATCGGGCCGCACGGCTGCCGATTTATCTTCAAAAATGCTGCTGTGTGGCCGATAAAGCCGACGTAATATGCTGGGAATTTGACCCAATAGACGCCGATTGCGGCTCAACGTCACCAATGAGGGTAGTAAATATCCCATCGGGAAGCAATCTCATCATCGAACTTCACTTGGAACTGAAGAATCCGTCAGCACGTGGGGATCGGCGACCGACGGCGAGCGCAGCCTGTCTACTTTGATCAAGGGGTCGAAGGTCCGTTTGTCCAGTCGCAGCGGTCACCCAAATGTCCAATTGCGGACTGTGGCGAACGGCCCTTCTTGGCCGATGGACTAAACCGCTCGCGCGGTAGGGGCTACGGTCTGACGCTGGAGGTGAGGGAGAGGCCGGTCACGCGGCTTTATGTTGGCGAATGAGGCAATCCGCCTCGTTCTTCAGCAGGAGCCGAATCATGACCTCCTTACCAGCAAACGTCAGCCCATTGCGCCAGCGCATGATCGACGACATGCGCATGCGCCAGCTTGCCCCCAAGACGCAGGACATCTATCTGCACATCGTGCGTGAGTTCACCCGGTTTCTCGGGCGCTCACCTGACACGGCCACCGTCGAGGACCTGCGGCGCTACCAGCTCTATCTCGTCGACCATGGCACATCGGCCGTGTCGCTAAATCACGCGATCACCGGACTGAAGTTCTTCTTTACGGTGACGCTCGACCGGCCCGAGCTGATGGTCAGGATGCGACCCGTGCGCGTGCCCCGCGTATTGCCCGTCGTGCTCAGTCCCGACGAAGTGCGGCGGCTTATCGAGGCCGCCGGCAACCTGAAGCACCAGAGCGCGCTGTCGGTCGCGTACGGCGCGGGGCTACGCGCCAGCGAAGTGGTCGCGCTGAAGGTCGCCGACGTCGACAGCGAACGCATGACACTGCGTATCGAGCAGGGCAAGGGCCGTCGTGACCGCTACGCCATGCTCTCGCCGGTGCTGCTCGAGCGTCTGCGTGTGTGGTGGCGCGTGGCCCGTGCGCAGGGCAAGATGCCCGATGGTGGGTGGCTGTTTCCCGGGCTCGATCCGCTCGATCAGTTGAGCACGCGGCAACTGAACCGCGCCATACATGCCGCCGCCGAGGCTGCGCACATCGACAAACGTGTATCCATGCACACGCTGAGGCACAGCTTCGCGACACACCTCCTTGAACAGAAGGTAGACATCCGCGTGATCCAGGTGCTGCTCGGCCATGCCAAGCTCGAGAACACCGCGCTCTACGTCCAGGTGGCCACCGACCTGCTGCGCGAGGTCACCAGTCCGCTGGACCGTCTGCCCTCCGAGTAGGCCCGCGCGCTGTAGCGCCTCATGCTGGAGGTTGCGGACATCTTCCGCAGCCACGGGCCAGTGTGGCGAGCCAGCGCACACCTGAGCCTGGGGCAGCTGAAGGTCATGTCGGCCATCGAACGGTGCCGCACGGCGGCACTGGGCGGACATGTGCTGCGCTGTTCAGGCTGCGCAAGCTCAGAGGTGTCCTTCAACTCATGCAGGAACCGGCATTGCCCGAAGTGCCAGGCCAGCGCCGCACACCGCTGGCTGCAGGCACGCCAGGCCGATCTGCTACCCGTGGAATACTTCCACGTCGTCTTCACGCTGCCCGCGCCCATCAGTGCGATCGCCTGGTATAACAAACGAATCATCTACGGCCTGCTGCTCGACATCGCCGCCGAAACGCTGCGCACGATCGCCGCAGATTCCAGACACCTCGGCGCCCAGATCGGGGCCACGCTCGTACTGCACACCTGGGGCTCGGCACTCACCCATCATCCACATGTGCACGGCATCGTACCCGGCGGCGGACTCTCGCCTGATGGCGAGCGCTGGATCGCGTGCCGGCCCGGCTTCTTCCTGCCGGTACGAGTGCTCTCACGCCTGTTCCGCCGGCGCTTCCTCGAAGCGCTCGAAGTGGCCCACCGGCACGACCAGTTGCACTTCTTCGGCGAGTACACCGGGCTCGCTGATCCCGCCACCTTCGCCCGGTGGCTTGCGCCGCTACGCACCTGCGAATGGGTGGTCTATGCCAAGCGCCCGTTCGCCGGACCGAAGGCGGTGCTCGAGTACCTCTCACGCTACACGCACCGCGTTGCCATCTCCAACCAGCGCCTCGTCGACTTCAATGAGCACGGTGTGACGTTCCGCTGGAAGGACTACCGCGCGAAGGGGCGCACCCGCTACAAGACCATGACCCTCGAAACCGGCGAGTTCATCCGCCGCTTCCTGCTCCATGTGCTGCCCGGTGGTTTCCATCGGATCCGTCACTACGGGCTGCTCGCCAACCCGATGCGCCGCGCCAGTCTCGCCAGGATTCGCGACCTGCTGCATGTCGCACCCCAGATCAGCCCGCCACCGCACGACGCCACCGCCGAAACCCGGCCCGTCTTCATCTGCCGGCACTGCGGGGCCCCGATGATCGTCGTCGACATCCTCGCGCGCAGCGCCCCGATCCGCGCACCGCCGGTGTGCCGGGGTCAGACATGAGCACAACGGTGCCCCGATATCTGAACCGACCGTCGGCTTTGCGGCAACGCGGCCCACGAGCGGACGTTTGCGCCTGGCGCTTCACAAAGCGCCTTCCGCGTCTGCTTCACCATCATGATTGCACGACAACACCGCTTCGCTACACTGTCAGCGGCCGGCCAGCATCGTACCTGGTCGCGCTGCCCCCGACATCGCTGAGCATCCTCACTTATCAATCCCCATAGCGGCGAGCACCGACCCTATCGGACCACTCCGCGGTTTCCTCCATCGGGTTTATTCGACGCCTGCCGGCACGCGCGGAAGCATTCACATTCCTGCGGCCGATGGCAGGCATCGAATAAACCTTAACGACTACTGCCTGTCGGCAAGTGGGCACCCGAGAAAATCCGCAAAGAGCGATTTTTTTTGGCCCGACGGTGCGAGGAATGCAGGGGTTGGAGTCGGCCCTGTCAGCTAGATAAGGGACGGTTGATCGCCCTGGTCCGGGGCAGGCGCGGTCCGTGCGCGTGGCGGAAGCGGGTATGGCTCCGCCTTCAAGGCATCGGCTGGCAGCAACCGCAGGAAAGATCTGGCTTCGTCAGTGCTTCGGCACGAAAGCCAGTCGACGTGCTCGAATTGCGGAAGCACGACGACGCCGCGCTTCTCGACGCCGGGCTTGTGAAATCGCTTCATCAACGGATGCTCGTCGGCATTGACGGTCAACATGGTCATGGACAAGCCCTGCGAGCCGTCCGGGTTGTCCCACGCGCGCCATAGGCCAGCTATGGCACATGCGCTGTCGTCAGCCAGCCCGATGCGCCAGCGTACAGCCTTCCCAGTCTCATACGATGGTTCATAGAACCTGTGACACGGAATAAGGGCGAGTTGCAGCCGGTTCCACGCTCCGCTGAAGCTGCGCTTCTGACCAACGGTCTCGGCGCGCGCGTTCATCGTGTCAAAAACCTTCACCCCGGGCGGAATCCGCTCGCGTGGGACCATTCCAAAGGTTGCAGCGTCGGTCGATAGATGACCGTCGATGTGGCGGAAAATCGGGGCAGCGTAATCCTTGTAGATCTCGCGGCGGTATTCAAAAGAGGGTTTAGGAAACAGGCTGAACGCTTCGAATTCCATCTGTCCGGGCGCTTCGTAGCTGGTACACATGACCTTTTCCTCCGTCAGTCGATGGGAGCAGGAATGGGGGAGCGCTCGGGTCCTTGCAGGAAGGCGAGCAGGCGCCGCTCGGCACCTTCGTACTGATGCAGCGGGGCGGTGCGTAGCTGGGCGTCGTGGAGGGCGAGAAGCGCGGTGAACGTGGAAACGCAATCATCGTCGAGTGACCAGCCGTCCTGCCTACCGCTCTCGTGCGCCTGCATTAACGTGATTTCTCCGACACACTCAGCGGCCTTGAACAGTTCGACGGGTTTGCCGCCATACCCGGCGCACTGGAGGAACCACGCCATGTAAGTCGCCCGGGTAAGTTCGTTGACGATGCGACCATTGCCGTGGCCGCGACGCCAGCAGTCCAGTGCGACGTGATAGGACAGTGACCGCTCGCGCGCCAGTGCGGCGCTCATCGGCAACAGCTTCGTTTTGGTAAGTGGCCTGCGCGCCATCTTTTTCTCGCCTACGCGCTTCCGGCTTGACGCCATCTTGTCCATCGCTCCGTTGGATCGCCCGCCACCATTGAACGGGCTTCACGAAATGGTAACAGCATGGGGCATGGTGCCCCGGCGGACTACCGGCTATCCGCTACTGCATTCACGGGCGGCGCACTTTCAAGGGCCGCACGGGCTTTGCCCGCCATCCAGCCGGGCGCGCGTCCACGTCCACTCCAAGTGGCTCCGCTGGACGGGTCTCTGTACTTCGGCTCCTGAGCGCCGGTCTGCCTGACCTTGGGTTGACGACGGCCCGGCGCCTCCTGAAGGTCGTGCAGCGGGATATGCCACTCCTTCATCCTGGCCTGAATCTCGCGAATGGCTTCGGCCTTTTCCTTGGCGAGCGCAATGCCGATTTCGCGGTCTAGCGTCGCGAGCTCGGTCTTGAGCTTAAGGTAAGTCGACATGTAATTCTCCTATGCTTTCGTGTGCAGGCGATGCTGGGCCTGAGCCGCATCGAGGCTATCGAAGTTGCCCCGGTGTTCGCGACCCTCCCACAGCATGAAGCGCGATACGCCAGCGACGACGTATCGCCCGATGGTCCAGCCGCTAGGGTGCGACCAGCCATAGGGCGAATCCTGCTTCCATTCGGTCTGTGAGGCTACATCAGACATGGGGTGTCTCGTGGACTGAGCGCGTTGACTGGCTAATTCATCCGCGAGTCGCGAGAGCGCGCTCGATCTTCTTGTCAGTCTTGTACTGGCTCAATGCATAGACCGACCAGATCGCGGCCGGAATCCAGCCGATCAGCGTAAATTGCAGCAGCAGGCAGATGATTCCTGCAAAGGGACGTCCGATCGTGAAAAACTGAAGCCATGGGAAAACGATGGCAAGCAACAAACGCATAATGATCCTTTTTGGTTGAGAGTCGTCAAGAAAGCCGCCAGCGAGTGGCTGGCGATTGTGGCGGGTTTTCGCCGCAATCTGGCTATGAAAGGTCGCGCGTCAACTCACCGCACTGCGCTTTCGTCATCGCGCATGCAACGGAAATAGCGGGGGTCATCTTTCTCAAGACGTTCCAGTTTCCCTGTGGCGGCAAGCACGGCCTGCAACGGCACCTGATGCATTATCCGGTCGTACTCGTTGACGATCGCTATGAGGGCGTCGCTCAATGCGGCGGGCACAGTCCATTGCTCCCGGTCCTGGCCTCCTTCGAGCAGATGTACGACCTGCCGGCCGGTTTCGCGGATCATGTCCAACGGCAAGGCCCCGCGCCCTTCGGCCGTCAGCATTTCCGTTAGCAGCACCACCGACTGCAGGTTAAGCAGCGCTGTCTCGTCGTTGTGACCGGAGCGGATCGCTTCAAGGCCAACGCGGATATGCAGAACGATCCGGTCTGCCTCTGCGCGTGCGAGCGGTGACGTTAGTAGCCGTTTCTTTGTGGCCTGCTCCGCGCTTGCATTGGCCAGCTTTCTGCGTTTCTTTGATACAGGCATTGATGTCTTGCGTGGAATTGCTAGATGCTGTTTTCGCATGTGCCCGCTGCGGGAACCGGCGAGGCGAGCGTTGCGATAAGCGTATAGCCCGGGTACTGCCGGCGCGTGGTTTGCGAAAAAACTGAGACCGCTGCTTCGCTGTCGTCCGCCGTGACGATGCCGTGAACCGGCTTGATAACGTCCGATGTGCCGTCTCGCCGCAATACACCGGAGACGATGAAGCGCGTCGGCTGATGAACTTTCCAACCGATGTGTGCGCCTCGTTCGGTTGCTACGCCGGGTGCGGATGCTGAAAGGCCGGTAACGGCAATGGCGAGCGCGGGTATGAGCGCCTTGAGAGCGGCGACCTTCCCACGTAAGGCTGCGCTCAGCGGAAATTCCGATTTTTCAGAGTGTGGTGCCATAAATTCCTCAGTGAGTCCGGTTGATTTTATGGCTCACGAGCATTGTCAAGTGCTGGCGCGTTGCGCGAGTCACGCATAAAGACCCGGTGCATAATGGGCGCGGTGGGTCGATACGGCTTCGAGATTTTAAATACATCGGTCGGCCGAAAGGATTGCAGCTTTCTCTTTAACGGCGCGATGTCGAGAAACTTGAAAGCGCGCCAGGTATCTTTCAGTCCGGCCGCCCGTTAGCGGGTGGTGGGCTTCGGTACAGAACGTGCTGTGCGACTATTGCCGGATGTCGGCCAGCGCACCTGCGCTTTCCAATCAACCGCCCGGGATCTCAGGAGACACGATGACGCGCGAACGATTTGTCAGCCAGCTTGGAATGATGCTCCGCGATGTGCCGGCTGGCACTGCAGCGGACCTTAGCGACTGTATGGTCGCGTACTGGGACGGGGACGCGGTCGTGTTTGCCTTCCTGTGTGAGCGCGGGACTGGAGCTATCGACGAAGAGTTCGACATAGACGACTACGTGTGGGAGGAATGGAAGCCAACGTTTGAAAACTGGCTTTCTGCTCCCGCGTTCAGCGGCCGTCCCGAACTTATCGAGTGGCTCAGAGACGCGCCACCGCGCGAGGCGGGCGTGTGACATGGGGCGCTGGAGCCGCGCGCCCTCCGCACGTGTTCAGCCATCGTCGACCCGGGGGGAAGCGGGGATGCCGTCCCTGATCGAGCCTCAACTGGCGACCCTAGCAGACCGTCTGCCAAAGGGCGGCGACTGGTCCTACGAAATCAAGTTCGACGGCTATCGGGTGATAGCCCGCATTGCGCGGGGGGCAACGCAAATCTTCACGCGTAATGGCCACGACTGGACATCGCGCATGCCGCGGCTGGCCGAGGCGTGCAACGAACTGCACGTCGACGATGCGTGGTTGGACGGCGAAGCGGTCGTGCTTGATTCCAGCGGGCGCCCCGACTTCAACGCGTTGCAAAACGCGTTTGACCGGCGCAGCACCGCTGAAATCGTCATGTTCGTGTTCGACATCCTCTGGCTGAACGGGACGGATCTCCGCGAGCAGCCGTTGCGATCGCGAAGGGCGCTTCTGCGTGAACTGTTGGAAGGAGCGACGTCCGACGCGATCCGCTTTTCGGAAGACTTTCCGCAGGACCCTGTGTCTCTTGTCGCCTCCGCATGCAAGATGAAGCTCGAAGGCATCATCGGCAAGCGCGCGGATGCGCCTTATCGCTCAGGCCGCTCGACGGACTGGATCAAACTAAAATGCCAGGCCAGACAGGAGTTCGTTGTCGGCGGCTTCACCCGCGCGAAAGGGGCGCGGGCGGGCGTGCATTCGCTGCTGTTGGGCGTGCATGAAAAGGACGGCTCTTTGCGCTATGCGGGCCGAGTAAGACCTTACTTTTCCTCCCGCTCGGCGTCCGACTTTCTCGCGCGGGCCGAATCCCTGCGCTGCAAAGAAACAGCCTTTTACAATCCACCGCAGCCAGAAAAAGAACGGGATCATCTATGGCTTAGCCCGTCGATCGTCGCTGAGTGCTCCTTCCTCGAATGGACGCCGGGCGGCGAAGTGCGTCACCCCGTCTTTCATGCGGTCCGTGACGACAAGGCGGCGTCATCGGTTACGGAAGAACCTATGGTTGCCGTGGAGTACGACGAGCCAGTGGAAGGCGACGCCGGCTCTACACGGGAAGTGTCCGGCCCGAGGGGCGCGGTGAAAATCGAGGGCATCCGGATTACCAACGCGCAGCGCGTGCTTGACGGGGTCACCGGTCACACCAAGAAGGAGCTGGCGGAGTATTACGCAGCGATCTCCGAGTGGGCCTTGCCGCATCTGCATAACCGTCCGCTCGCCCTTGTGCGCGCGCCCGACGGAATCAACGGCGAACTGTTTTTCCAGAAGCACAGCGAGAAAGCCCGTATCCCCGGCGTGATCGCACTACCCCCCGAATTACACCCGCGGCACCCTCCGTTACTGGTCGCCGGCAGCGAAGCGGCGCTGATCGGATTGGCACAACTTAATGTCATTGAGATCCACACCTGGAACGCCGTCGCGCCGGATCTCGACCACCCCGATCGCATCATCTTCGATCTCGATCCGGACCCGGCGCTGCCGTGGACAGCGATGCTTGAAGCGGCCGAACTTCTGAAGGTCGTGCTTGACGAGATCGGCCTGCGCTCGTTTCCAAAGACGAGCGGGGGGAAAGGCTTTCACGTCGTTGTGCCGTTGACTCGCCGTCAGGGCTGGAGCGAAACAAAGGCCTTCGCTCACGCGGTGGCGCGCCACATGGCGCGGGTCGTCCCGCAGCGTTTTTCCGCAGTGCTCGGGCCTAAGAACCGCGTCGGCAAGATATTTATCGACTATCTGCGCAACAGTCGCGGCGCAAGCACCGTTGCGGCGTTTTCCGTCCGCGCCAGGCCAGGGATGGGCGTATCGATGCCTGTGTCTTGGGACGAACTGAAAGAGGCGAGCCGCGGCGACGAGTGGACGATGAAAAGAGCGGTCGCGCGCCAGCGGTCGCTCAAAGCGGACCCGAGGCTGGGCTACTGGCAGACGCGACAAGGCATCACTGCCGCCATGCGACGCGCCGTCGAGATGGACTGAAGGTGCTGCCAGGTGAGGGCGGCGGCAGAGCTCCGAGCCGTAAAGATCGATGTCTTTTAGTTGCCCTTTCGGCGTAGGAAAACGCGGGAAACAGAACTGATGGATACTGCCAATAACGCTTGGGATCGGCCTGTACGATTCAATGCTGAAGGCCAAGACTGAAGGTTGAACGGATAACGCCGCGAAAGGCATTTTGGAGAGCCAGAGTGAAAGCGTTCCCTATGTTCAGTACAACCGTGCTACTTGCCGCCTGCGCGACGGCGACAGAAACGTATGGCCCAGATGGACGGCCGGCATACTCCTTGAATTGCTCTGGGTCGGCGCTGTCCTGGGGCGAGTGCGAAGCCAAAGCGGGCAATATTTGCGGCACGCGTGGGTACACCTTCGTGTCGCGCAGCGGCGACCAGAATTCTACCGTTGGCGCGGGTGCTGGCGGTCTTTTTGGATCAACCGCCAATAGCCGCTCGATGACCATTCAGTGCAAGAGCTAGGCAAAGCCGCGAGCGCGGCGCAACTGCACAAGAGGGACGAAGAATGATTATCAGGATCGAAGTTTCGGACGCGGACCTTGAAGCGATGGAATGTGACTCGCTCGATGAATTCGAGGAACAGATTCGCAACCAACTCGATAACGGCGTTGTGACAAGCGACGGCGGCGCTGGAGCCGACTGGATGGCTGAGTACGATCTCGAAGTTATCAAGGTCGATTGAGTCGGTGGAAAACCAGATGATGAGAACGCGGGGCGCCGTGGGAACGACTCATTCGCCGGGGTGGCATAGCGGCAGGGGAGCCTTACCCATTGGAGCGCCGCCATGCGCTCAGGTGACGGATAACGGCTCGCGTGTCCCCTTGCCGCTCATGCAACTCGGTGAGGTGGCGCAACGCTTCCTCGTTTGCCGGGTTGATGTCGAGGCAGCGGGCGTATGCCTGCATGGCTTCCTCGTACCGCGTGAGCTTCTCAAGAAGCAAAGCATGCTCGAAGGCTGCCTGGTCGTTTTTCTCATTGATTTCAACGCAGCGCAGATAGCTGGCGGCCGCATCTTCGAGCCGGCCCATTTCTTCAAGCACCACCGCGCGGTTGGCGTGCAACAGTTCAGCGTCCGCGAAGTGTTGTAGCGCCTCATCGAACACCTCCAGCGCGTGCTCGCAGCGGCTGCAATCGCCGGCGAGCAAAGCGCCCAGATTGTTGTACGCGTGGACATCCGGCTCCGGTGACAGTTCGATCGCCTTGCGATACGCAGCCTCCGCCCCGACGGCATCCGTTGCTTGCAGTTGCTCCGCGAGCGAATACCAGTCTTCCGCCTGTTTTCTCCGTGCGCTCTGGCTGGTTGGCGCGCTGTCCAGAAAGGTAACGTCGCCTTGGACGTCCGCAACCTCGAAGTCCAGCAGGAGTTGTCCCGATACAGCATCCCACTGTGCCGCACCCGCCGTGACGGCCACCGCGTCTCCGACTGCTGTAATGCGCACGCCGGACAGGGGCGCCACGTCGGGTAGTTGGTCCTTGATTCGTGAAAGCGCCTGCAGGACGCGACGGGGAGGTATCCGCGATCCGCGAAGCTTCAGCGCCGTGCGAAGCAGGACGACGTCCCTGAAAGTGAAGCGCAGATCGTTACGCGCGCCACGTGACGGCTGCACGAACCCGGCATCGATGAGAATCTGCAGGGCGCGGCGGGAGACGCCCAGAAGCGACTGCACCTCCCGGAGCGAGAAAGTATGCACGGCGGACCGGCGCGTCACCGTCGGGCCCGTGCCTTGGCGGGCGCTGCAGCTGCAGCTGGAGCCTCGGCCTTCTCAGCACGCTTGACGGTCTTGCGCGGCTTGGCGGGGAGTTCCGCGACGGGCGCCGCTGGCCGCGCACGCGAAGGCGCGGGGGTGCGTTTCGCGTTTCTTGCCAGACTGGCGCGCAATGCTTCCATCAGGTCGATCACCTGGCCGCTGTCCGTCGCCGTCTCTTCCTGCGGCGTCACGATCTGCTTGCCGGCAATCTTCGCGTCGATGGCTTCGAGAACGCGCTTCTTCTCCTTGTCCTCGTACTGGCCCGGCTCGTAGCTATCGGCTTCGCCCTGCTCAATGATCTTCAGCGCAAGCTGCAATTCGTTTTCCGTGACAGGCAATCGGCCAAACTGAGTCATTCAGGTAAAACCGGCGAGCGTCGGTTCTCCGCCAGACTTCAGTCCGAAGAACGGCATATAAACAACCCCGCAGAAGTATGCGCTTCACTCATTGAACGGTCTCGCGCCTGCGAGCGGCTAGGAGTATCTTTACGGTAAGCGAGCCACGTGTTTCTCCTGGTGGCGCGCGACTGCCCTCCGGGCAGGTTCGACGCGTTGAAGTCCTCGTCGATGAAGAGTACACAACTGGCCGTTGGTGCGGCCAAGCGGACAAAGGAGACAAGCATGAGTACATGCAACGAACCTCATCACGCCAACCATCAACATCAGCATGGCCCAGGCTGCGGACACACCGCAATTAAGCATGGCGACCACGTAGACTACCTGCACGATGGTCATTTGCACCATCCGCATGGCGATCATGTAGACGAACACAAGGTCGAGGTCAGTGCGGTAAATCCGGACCAATGTACATCAGATTGCGGTGGCCATGAATCGGGTCATGTCCATGGCCCAGGCTGCGGACACGAGCCAGTACCGCATGGCGATCATGTCGATTACCTGGTCAACGGCCACCTGCATCATCCGCACGGCGATCATTGCGATGACCATGGCCCCGTCGAGATTTCATGAAAGCACGACGCAGGACCGCAGGCTTAAACATCAAGAATAGCCGGGCTGCCGGGAATCCCAAGGTTCCGAAGTTCAGTCGCGATGCCCTTGCGGCGATCCTTCTCTGGAGCTGCGTGATGGTCTCGCTCGCGTGGGCAGTTTTCCTTGTTCTAACTTACGGGCGCTGATGCCCATGCGCAAAGCCCGTTGACCTTGGAAAGCACTCGGTAGCCCGGATCGAGGTAGACGACGCTCCAGGGATGGCGAAACAGTCAAAAGTGTTACAAGCGACCGCGCATGTCGCTTGCGGGCCAGTGGCAGGCATGGAAAGACGACATGGATGGCCGCTTTCAGGCGGCGGATTCAACCGGTGAATGCAACACACTAGAGCTGCGTGAGCAGCGGGAGTGTTGCAAATGAATCAGCGACGCCGGATTTATTACAGTGAGGCGCAGAAAGCACTGATGTGGGAGCGTTGGCGCCAGGGCGAATCTCTGCAGAAGATCGCCCAGCTTTTTGATCGTAATCACTCGTCGGTCCAGGGGATTCTGGCTGAGACAGGCGGGATCCAGCCACCACAAAGGCATCGATCGAGATTGGCATTGACGCTGGAGGAGCGCGAAGAGATATCGCGAGGGCTTGTGGATGATGAATCGATCCAGTCAATTGCGATGCGACTTTCACGAGCGCCTTCCACCATCTGTCGTGAGATCAAACGTAACAGCGGACCAAACGGCTATCGGGCAAGCCACGCCGATCAGCTCGCATGGGATCGCGCGCAGCGCCCCAAAGCCTGTAAACTGGTTGAGCACCGGATGCTGGCGCACGTCGTGGCAGGCAAGCTTCAGTTGCAGTGGTCACCGCAGCAGATTGCCGGATGGCTCAGGCGGGTGTATCCAGACGACGAGGACTACCACGTGTCTCACGAGACCATCTATCGCACTCTCTTCATACAGGCCCGTGGTGCCTTGAAGAAGGAGTTACTGGAGCCTTGCGGCGCACCCGGGGCATGCGCCGGGTGCGCCATCACACACAGAAGACGGACGATCACGGCAGGATTCGGGACACAGTATCGATCAGCGAACGCCCTGCTAGCATTGAAGACCGTGCTGTACCGGGCCACTGGGAAGGTGATCTGCTGTGCGGTAGCGGCAGCAGCCAGATTGCGACGCTCGTCGAACGCCAGACGCGTTACGTTATGCTGGTCAGGATAGCCAGCAAGGATAGCGAGACGGTCGCCAATGCACTCATCAAACACGCCTCCAAACTGCCGCAGGAGCTCTATAAGTCGCTGACATGGGATCGGGGAACGGAGATGGCCGGGCACAAACGCTTCACCATGGCCACTGATATCCAGGTGTACTTCTGCGATCCCCAGCATCCATGGCAGCGCGGCTCGAACGAAAATACAAATGGGTTGTTAAGGCAGTACTTCCCCAAGGGCACCGACCTGTCAATGTATTCGCAGGCCAAACTCAACGCTGTGGCAAGGCGACTGAACGAGCGTCCAAGGAAGACGCTGGACTACGAAACGCCCGCCGAACGGTTCCAGCAAACTATTGCATCCACCGGTTGAATCCGCCCGGTGATCGGCCACGGGCGCGGGCCGCAACACGTTTTCCGGGCCGAGACGCGCGACGAGCAGTTCGAGCAGCCGAGCGTGATCGGACGCGGTGCCGCCGGGCTCCGGAAAAAGCGAGTCCGATAAGGCTTCCGCTTCTTTCACTTCCTGCACGACGAGCTGGAGCGCAATCACGGCGGCCGCCAGTTCAACCCGCGCAAGCCGTTCCTTCAGCAGGCGCACGAGGTGGTCCTCGCGCCACGTTGGCTCGGCTAGCGACACTTCGATTGGAGTGGGCTCAATTGCGTCGCGGCCGCGTTCGTGTTCCAGCAGCAGGACGATGCGCGTCACAGCAAGCTGTTTCTGCGACAGCCAGCCGGTCAACTGCACAACGAGACGGCGTGCCGCAAAGAGGCAGGCTTCGGCGTGCTCGATGCGATCAGGCAGTTCCACGCGCGCCTGGAAGGTTGGCGGCGTCTCAAACCATTCATACACTTCAGGTGCGTGTCCACTGGCGCGGTCCAGCAGATCGAGCAATGCCGTACCACAGCGTTTCTTGAGGCCTGCGCGAGGCAGGCGCATGAGCTGCCCGACCGTCTCGCATCCGATGCCGGTTAGCCAGTCCAGATGGCGACGCGCGGGCGCGGGCAGGCTCACCGGCAGGTTTCCCAGGGCGCGCGCCAGGGAGTCGTGAGAAAGGGTTGCGCCGCCGCGATAGCGCGCGAGCAGCCATGCCGCCTGTCCCGTTGGGGCCACGCTGATGGTGGCGGTCACACCGATCGCGTCTGCGACGCGACGTGCCATGCGGCGTAGCGACCGGATGCCGCCGAAAAGCCGCAGGCTGGCGGACACGTCGACCAGCACCGTGCTTTCTTCCGCGATGACGACCTGCGGTGAGAGGTTCAGCAGACCGGTCGCCACTTCACGCACGGCGTTGACTTCGGCAGCGCCGTCGCGTTCGTGCATGACCGTGGTCGGGGCGAGCGTCAGCACGCCACCCCGGCGCATGCCGGTGCAGACACCTGCTGCGCGCGCAGTCGTATCCGAGGCAATGACGCGCTCCTTCTCGAGCACGGCAAGGCCTTCGACTGCGTCGAGCGCCTTATGCGACCACTTCGGCCGGAACACTTCGAGGCACAACAACGGGAGATGGACGCCTATCCACAGTTGCATTGCGTTTTACGTTCAGGATCGGGGAGGGCGTCAATGCGACGAACAGTGGCTCGTCCCGCGCGGGGCCGGACGCTTAAGGAACTGGATATCGACCCCGTCCTTCGCGGCGCGAATGGCAAGCCTCAGTGGTGCGGGTGATGCATCACGCGTTGTCGCGAGCGGCCGCACCATGAAAAAGAGTGACTCGGACGCCTGAGCGGCCAGATGCAGTCGGCGCAACGACTCCGGACGTACATGGTTCTGCCAGAAAAGCAGGGCGCCGCAGGTCCCGGCCCGCAGAATCTGCTCCGCAGCCCATAGCGCGTCGGCCGTTCTCGGCGCTTTCACCGTCATCAGGTTCGCCGCATCAAGCCCCCACCAGGCGAAAGCGGTCGGCTGAACGTCGTGAGGCGGCTGAAGCATAACCACGGGTTTCGATGCGAGTTGCTCGAACGCGGGACGGAGAAGGCGCAGTTCACCGCACCCTGTCTGCTGGACGAGCAGATCGGTCAGTGCGCCGCGTGGCCAGCCGCCGCCCGGGAGTTGCTCGGCGAGACCCGCGTCGCCACACTCAACGACCCGCGACCGGGCGCGCGCCAACTGGTTGCCTCGCCATAGGTCCGGATGTATCGCTTCGGGCAGCATAACCGCGCTCATGACTCCCCCGGAAATACTGTATAAAAACACAGTATAGCCTGGAAGCGCGGGGAATCGGGGCGGCCCGCAGACGCCGTTCCCACTTGATGGTCGCGGAAAGTCGGGCACGCTGAATGCTGGTCCCCGCACTTATTCAAAAAGCATATTGCAACCCGGGGCCTCAAAAATGCATCACCACAAGCTGGAAAACGAACTGAAGCACCTTGAAATGGTCTTGCCGCATGTCGGCAGAGGGCCTTTCCCGCCCTCCTACTGGCAGGACCGGATAGCCGCGCTCCCCCAGGTCGATACAAATCGGACCTATCGCTCCCGCGTCGAGCGGCTGAAAGACATCCTGTCGCGCATTGAAACAACTACACGTACGCGACCGACGTCAGCGTCGACGGCGTCGCGAGTCAACTGCATGCCGGCGCGCTCCTGTTACTAGGACCTGGCCTCGCCGACCGGATTGCGGGCGAGCGCTAGGCCAGCTACGCGTCCGGCCTGGCTTTCTCGATCTGGCGATGCAGACAGGCGCGCATGTCGTACGCCGCCTCTGCGGCCGTGCTGGCGTAGCCCTCGCTGATAACCACCGTCTCGGCCTTTACCTCCAGCAGCTCGCCGGCGCCATCACGCACACGGTTGATGACGGTCTTCGAGAGCCGCCATACCCATTCATCAAGCCCGATCTTGTCGTGCGATGGGTACATGGTGCCGAAGATCTCGCCGTGTTCGAAGGTGAAGAGGTCGTCCCGGGTCACGACAAATTGCAGTGGGGTATCGCTGGTTGTCAATTCATGCCTCATTAAGCGTTCGCCGCGCCCTTCGCGGCGGCTGATTTTCGCGCAGCTTGAGCTGGTCCGTCCCCTCCAGTTGCTGCGCTGGATTATTCGTCGCCCTCATCCTGAGCATCTTTTTCGTCGTCGGTCAGCGCCGGAACGCGTGGCCACGGCCACGGACAGACGGCCCAGTACGGCGGCTCGTCGGTTAAATTGAAGTCGTAGTCCTGCGGCTCGTCGAAGATGTCGTCGAAGGTCTCGTTCAGTATTTGCTGCATGTACTCAAGGTCGGGCAGGCTCATGTAGTGCCATTCCTTGTAGTAGCGGTGTTCACCGGCGATGACTTTCCGGGCTGGGAGGTCGATCAGTATCCGGTGCGACATGTACGGGTGGCTCGCCCACAGGGACTCCCATCGACCGACGGCGTAGCGAGGGCGCGGCGCACTCACCTGAGCATCCCCGCAACCCCCGGGCTGACGGGTTTTCCGCCTTCCCGATCAACATAAAACGCGACGGACCCGCCGACGACGTCGAGCGAGCGGATGTGTATGGGCTGATCTGACGTAGTGGCTGGCCGGCTAGCCACATTGCCGGGGCGCGCGACATCCAGCGCGTTGAAGGTGACCGGGTACTCCGTGAACTGCGCATCGGCCTGAACGATCAGCCGGACGCAGTCGTGGCGCACGCCAATTAGTTCCGCACCAATGATCCGGTTAAGAATGACGTCGAGCGCGGTGTCGAGTTCGATGGGCTGCGGTTGCGGTGGTTGGTTGGCGACGAGATGAACGATCGCACGAACCAGCCTGGAGTTTTTCATGAGCACGATGCGGTATTGGGTGACGCGAGGCTCCCGGTTTTGTGCCGGGTAGATGATGTCCTTGAATGCGCTTTTATAGATCATGGCTGTGGCCCGGATGTGTGGCCGTACCCCGTGTACGGTTCACACACCAGGCTACGCGGCGGTGGGCAAAGTCAAGGCAGGCGCCGCGGACGCAGGGGCCTATCCGGCGCTTGCCGCGTCGTCGCGCCTCTGCTCATCGTCCGTCCCGTCAGTGTCAGGGATGGTTTCGCGCAGCCGCGTGGCCGTCCGGTGGCTGGACAGGCCCAGGAGGTTACTGACCTGTTCGTTGGTCTTGCCTTCCAGAAGGTGTCTGCGACCATACGTGTTGCGCAACAACCGCGGACTTTCGTCGGCGGCCGCCGCGCCGGCAGCGCGTAACGCACTCCGTACGCACTGCCCCAGTGTTGCAGGCTTCATCGGCTTGCCGCCCGTCGTCGCCATGAATAGCAGGCGGTCTGACACCGGCAATGCCGCGCGCGCCTTCGCGTACTCGCGCACGAGCTCAAGCGCGAACCCGTCGACGGGCACGCGACGCGCAATGCGCGGCCCGTGTTTTTTCACGTACACGGTGACTCTCGACCCTGCTGTGTCCAGATCGTCCACGCTCAGTGCGCTGAGTTCGGCCGCCGTAATGCCGGTGGCAAGAAACAGGGCAACGATCGCCCGGTTACGCAGTTCCTTGAACGACTCGAAGGTCGCTGTGCGGCAGACGTCCTGCAGCCGGGCATCTTCGTCTGGCCACAGGAAGACCGGCATCGGCTCGTCGTCGGGCCAATGCTCGGACGGCAGAAGAGCGGCGGCCGGATTGTCAGTGCGCAAGCCGAGCAGGGAAAGATGGCGCGAGAGCCGGTCCATCAGTTTCAGATAGCGCAGGCGAGTCGACGTACCCGGCTCGCAGTCGCGGTCGAGGTCGGCAAAGAAACCGTCGATGTGGTCAGTGCCGAAGTCCATCAGCGTAATGCCGCGGCTGCCGAGATAGCGATGGAAGCGCGCAAACATCGATCGATGCTGAACGATGGAGCGCTCGGCAAAGGTACACCTGTCCGCGCCGGTCGCGTCGGCGCGTTGCCATTCGGCATAAGCCGCTTCAGGGTCCGACAGCCAGAGTTCGGAATCCATAAATGTATATACTGAAATTGTGCCTTCCCTAATCATAACGAAGCTCGCGCTTCGCCGAAAACCCGGCCACCAAACGGAAGGGGGGGCTTCGGGTCAAAAAGGGGGTGGATTGCCGGGTCATCAGTAGGGCAATGTGTGCGGCGGAAGGTCTGTCGCCCATCGTACCGATCGCTGACCGATGTCAAGGCGCGGTGCGGAAGATCAACAAGATGGAGAATCGGATGACCGAGCTATCGCAACAGTGTCGAACGCTGCTTTACCGGATGATGTGGCAGACGCCCGACGGCGTCGTTGACGCGTTTGCGCTTTGCGCCACCCGCGATGAGGCGAGGCGTCTGTTCTACTCCGCGATATCGCTCCTGTCAGGCATCCACGAGGACGAGCTCGAACTGTTTAACCTCGAGTCGTTCGACGATCTGGTGAGCGCCGGCGTCAGCAATGACGAGGATGTGCGCATATTCGAGACAAAGTGGAACGGCGCCCGTGTTGTCGGGTGGACGACGAGGCCACTCTTTCTGACGCCTGATCCGACGCTGATCGCCAGGTGGGCGAACCTGCGCGCAGATGTCGCTGCAGCGCAGGCAAACTCGGTAATCTCGCGCATCGGCGGGCGTGGATATTGAGACGGTGAGCGAGAGTCATTCGCCAAAAAGATCGGGCGTCGACCCGGGCTGCTGCAGTTCAGGAAAATCCCCGCGACGGATTTTCGCGAGCGTCGCCGGAGGCAGCCACGTTTCTTCCATCGCGTCGATGCCACCCTCGATGATCTGCTGCAGGAAAAACGACTGATTGCGTCCCGTCGCCTCGGCGAGCAGCCGCAACCTGTGCTCGACTTGTGGATTGACGCGCACCGCTACCACCTTGAGCTTGTTGTCCGCACTTCTCTTCATTTCCGGTTCCGAGTCGCAAAGCATGCTGGTGCTGCGTGAGTTGCTATAGCAGCGAAGGATTCACGACCCAGCCGCCACTGGTCAGTTCCAGAAAATACTCGCCGTGGTACTGGTCGTTTTCCGTTGAAAGCACCTCGACGTGCACGGGTCGCAGGACGGCCTCGTCGTCCCAACGGGGACGGTCAACAAGCTTCGCCTCGAATCTGACAAGGACCCTGTCGCCAACGTTCGGCTTGTCGGAGGCCGACGTCGCTTGGGCGATTGCGAGTAGCTTCGCTTTGCCCCCGCAGATCTTCGATTCCTTTGCAGGATTTGCGGGGCGGTATGACTTCTTGCCCTCGTCAGTCAGCGCATAGTGAAAGCCGGGCACCATTCTGTGCGCCGAGCCGTCGTCCTGAACGCTAGTCGGCTCCTTGGTCAGAAGGCCCAGTTTCACAAGAGGTTCCGCGGAACGTTCCTCGAAAGAGTAACGCGCGGCATCGAACGGCACAGCGCCGGTGAATATACAAACCGCGTCTTTGCTGTCGAAATATGTCTGCACAGCCTTTGCGAAGTTCTCTTTCGTTGGCGACGATTTGCCGTCGCAGGCGGCAAGGGCAATGCTCAAAAGCAGGGCGGCAACAGGCCGCGGGATTGTCGGCAACTTCATAGTTAGTTTTGTAGACGGCAAATTCGAAAGATTAGGTTGGTAGGTTTGCGCTCAGTCCGCGTCGGGCAGCATGCTGCGATGTTCCCGCGCGGCGCGCGAGGCTTTGCCGGGACGATGCGACGAGTGTTGGGCCATTCGCGCAATGCCAATCGTACGCACGTCGAAGCCAATCTCGCCAGCGGCGCTGATCGCGGCGTCCAGCGTCTTGAAACGACGCACCTTTCGAGGGTCAAGCTCGCGAGCCGTGCGCAACTGGACCTGCATCTGGCGACCCTGCCGACCAACTACGAGCAACGTAAGCACCCATTGGTCGTCACCTACGTTGGTCGCAAAGAAATCATCGACCATCCCGGCGCGAAAAAACGTTTTAGCCTGAGCCGGCGTCCACGTCTCGAACTCCTGTTCAAACAGTTCACCCGACATTCCCATGCACTTGCCTCCGCTCGGTCGCACCGCAGTGTACCAAGACGTTTCCAGAAAATGTCGTGACGGAAACAGAAAACCGGCTGCGACCGACGCGGTTACTTCTAACGACGGGAAGACAGCAATTTCCTTCCGGCTTTTCCTGCCGTCAGCTTTTCCGAGGAATCGAATAAACAAGCCGTGATACGCTTGAAAAAGTCCCTCATCAAATCTCTCTCTGAATATATCTTTAACCGATCCTATTCAGAGGGGCGCATGACCCAAGCTGCAACACTCCGACCGGCTCAAATCCGGCATCTACTCGCCGTCACGTCTGCAACATCGCGCCATCCCGAGCGCGATTGTCTCGTTCTCCTGCTAGGCATTACGTGCGGAATGCGCGTCAGCGAAATAGCTCAGATCGAGGTTCAAGACGTGCTGTTTCCATCGGGCGCGGTCCGTTCAGAAGTCAGTCTCCGGGCCGCAATCACAAAGGGTTGTCGGCAGCGATGTGTCTACCTCACGCATCCGAAAACGCTTTCGGCTCTGGAGTGCTATCTGAACCATCGCATTGCACGCGGCATGGGAACCGAGCTAACCGCAGAGCGCTATCGAGGACTCGCGCCGTCAACTTGCCTGGTCCTTGCTGGCAAGGGCCGCAAGTTTGCGATGAGCACCAAACGGCGCATCAACGAGGCCGGGGAGCCGGTTGATTACTCGGCGTGTGCAGCCTCCAAGCCTACGTCACTAAGCTCTACAGGGATGCGGGGATACGCGGTGGATCGTCTCATTCGGGACGGCGCTCATTTGCCAGTAACCTCGTTGAGCAAGGGCACGATATTGAGACGGCGCAGCAGCTTCTAGGTCATGCGGAAGTGGACCACGTCTTGCCCTATCTGGCCGTGTCCGATAGAAGGCTCAGGCAAATGTTCTGCGACGTGCTATGAGGCCAGCGCGTGAGGTATGATCATGGAACACCAATGTTCCATTTGATAAACACCCATGAGGGATACCGACGTGCTTTACGGCGAAGACGCGCAGGCTCTGCGCAAGAAGGCCGGATTGACCCAAACGCAGCTTGCGGAGCGTTGGGGCTTGACTCGCCAACAAATCGGCCGCTACGAAAAAACCGGGCAGGAAGTGCCTGTGAAGGAGGCGGATGCATATCGCGGACTAGTACTTACGCTCAAATCAAATGCAACATAGGTGTTACATTTGCATGTGCGGCGAGGTATGATTTCCTCATGGTCGGTGCACATGTGCCGATAACACGGACAGGAAAGAGACATGGCGAACACGACGGTGGAATTGAAGACGACCCAGGACGGTGAAGCATACGAAGGTAGCGGGACCGCCGAATTTGTTATTGGCGGGTTGCTCACGCTCGCAGGTCTCGGCCTGTTCGTGTACGCGTTTCAATCGGCCGTGTCCGACCTTCCCTATACGGCTTCGGCATGGCTGTTCGGTCTCGCGCTTGGCGCACCTGGGGTGTTCGTCTTGTCCAATGGCATGCGAAAGCATCGGATCGCTTGCGAGCTTGAGCAGCAGAAGGCGAACGAGCAAAAGGCGCAAACAGACGCGCAGGCCGTCGCGAACGTAGCAATCGAGCGGGCGCGGAAGAAATGAGCAAGAAAGTAACGACGCTTTGGACGGTCATCCACGCGGAAACCGGTGAGACGCTTCTGGCCGATGCCGCCGACGAAGAGTTTGACCGCTGGCACGACGAGCATGCTGACTACCGGAAGGTGATCGGTATAAATGAAGTCGGCTCGGAGCTTCGGGAGCGTTACGCGCGCCGCGCGTCTCGCGAAGTGTTCGTGATGCAAGAGAACTGAACGGAAAACACGAAATGCCGAACACCAATGAAATGATCGGGAAGCTGATCGAGTCCATTCGGTCTGCGCCTGACAGGCCAGAGGCCAATGCTGCACTACAGTTGCGTCAGGCTATATCCGCGCGCTGGACGACTTCAAGCTCATCACGCCAGAGGAAAGTCGTGAAGCAAGGGCCGCAATCATGAACGCCCGTAGCGCGGGGGAATATGACGCACTGCGGCCCGACAACACTATGCTTCTGGTTGTCGATGAGTTCCATGACCCGGCGTTCGATCCGAAGCTCGCAGAAATGCGTGACGGCTTCAACGGCTCGCGCTAACACATCGGAAAATTCGGGGATACAAAAATGGGTAACGTAACCCTCACGACGAATCCAATCCGACGGACATTGGCTCGGGTGATTGGCCTAGCATCGCCGTTCTGCGGTCTGTACGTGCTCTGGCAGATCGTGCCGTTTTTTCGCGGCCAAATCACTTCCCCGCTGATTGTGATGTTGAATCGCGCAGCCCCGCTTGGTGTAAAGCTGATTGGTTCGTGGGATGCGGCCTTTAGTGACGCGAATGCTGGTTTTGCCGGGTTCTTTGGTTACTACCTTGTGGGTTGTGTCAGTTTCGTTGTCGCCTCTTGCTTGGTGATGCTCGCGGGCGCGGCCATTGCGCGCGTTCTCCTGGTGGGCTGGCAGCAATTCAAGCATGAGCAAATTGAAGGCTGGAAGGCCGAACAGAAAGAGGCTCGCATCGAAGCTGCACGCGAGCGCCGCAGGGAGCGACGGCTTGCAGCACTTCGCGCGACTCGCAAATCGGGGGACTGTGGCTGGCTTCTGATCGCCGGGGCTATTGTCTTTGCGCGGTTCCTCTAACCGACCATCGGAAAACGGTTATAACGGCAATACAGTTGTGAGGAAATGCATGTTAGCTTTTAACGCCCCGCGTTGGATCAGGACCGTATTTGCGGTGATGGCACTCGCTCCGATAGTGGCACAGGCCGAACAATGGGAGCCAGATGTTATGGTTGGAGCCGCTCCAGTCTCGGTTATCGTGCAGCACCAAACCGATGGCGTTGAAGTTACCGGCCCTACGGGACTTCGCGCTATCGTATTTACGGTGAACGGTTATGCGCGGTTCAAAGACAAGGCGAAAATCACCGTTACTACGACGACTCCGCAAGGAAAGATCGTCAGTCGAACGTACCTGTTCGACAGCATGGAACCCGGGCCGCTGAATGTTTCTTTCCGTATCGGTGACGACAATCTTCAGTTTGACGCCCTTTTTGCCCAATTGAAGAATGCGACAGCGATCCACGCTGTGGTCAATGACACGAACCTCCGGTTTGATGCGAGTGGACTGCGGCCGAACTTCGACGTATATACGCACCAGAACTGAACAACTCGGAAAACACGAGGAGGGCACGGACATGGCAAGAATTCACGTTCGGGGCGGCAGGCCGTTGGCTGGGTACGCTCATGCGGGGATGCGGATAGTCGTGGTGCGTGGAGACTATGACGCGCACTTGGTCGAACACTTGTTTCGGCAAGGTGTTGTGCCTGAAACGGCGTTGGAAATAGCCAATGCACACGGCGCAAACCCTCTCTTCGTGAAGTGTGCCGAGTACGTCAACGAAGTTGAGTGGGCCGAGTTCCCGAACGGCGGCCACCCGTATTTCGTCCCAGCTTTACACATTTATCAGTTGGACGGAAATCGGCTGCGAGGCACGCATGATTAATTCCCCCCTTGCGTCTTTGGTTGAAGGTGATCTTCAGCGGCTGTGCGAAGATCGCGCGGTTGAGTCGCAGACTCTGGACTTCAAGCGAACGATACCTGGCAAAGACGATCGAAGCAAAAATGAGTTTTTGAAAGACGTTTGCGCGTTCGCGAACGGAAATGGCGGCGATTTGCTTTACGGCATAGACGAGTGTGACGGAGTAGCCTCCAGCATAGTTCCAGTCACGACTGAATCGCTGGATGATCTACAACGCAGGCTTTCGCAGATGCTAGACGCCGGTATCGAGCCTCGCCTAGTTGGCGTCCAAACGCATGGTATCGCTGTGGACGGTGGTTACGTACTTTCGATTCGCGTGCCAGCATCGTTCAATGGTCCGCACCGATACATCCTCAATGGACATAGCAAATTTGTCATGCGAACAGGTACGCACACGTCGGAACTTTCGTACGATCAACTGAGAGGCGCATTCGACAAGAACGCGTCGCTGGCGGGCCAAGCCAAGCTATTTGTGGCAGAACGGATCGAGGCGATCCAAAAGGGGCACGCAATTCGGCCACTGATATCCGGGCCGCAGAGCGTACTTCATGTGATCCCGGTGGGGATGGGCATTGACGCTTCTGCGGTGGACGTGGCGAGTTTGCACGATGGAAAGTTCACCGAGTACGTCCTTCCGGGCTGGCCTGGTGCATCGCGCTCATTGAACCTTGAAGGGCTTGTTGTCCATCCTCCCGCCGACGCTGATGGCCATTATGCGTATCTGCAAGTGTTCCGATCTGGCGCAATCGAGGCGGTGACGTTCACTGGACACTCATTCGCCGACCGCAAAATCATCCCGTCAACCACGGCGTCGAAGTTCTTCCGCGACACCTTGCAAATCGCATTTAGGAGCTTTCGAACTCAGGGAATCTCCGGTCCTGCTGTAATCGGTGGAGCAATCTTAGGCGTCGATGGATATGAGCTGGGCGTCGATTCGCGGTCGTTCTCGTTCAACCGCTTCGCGTCAGACCGGGACAACATGTTCTTGCCGCGCCTTTGGGTTGATGACGTCGGCTCTGCGGAGGTCGATGCGTACGCAAGACCGTTGCTCGATGTGATGTGGCAGGCGTTCGGGGCGAGCAGGTGTATTGAGTATTCGGAGGATGGGCGCTGGCAACCGAGAGCCTAACCTCCAACCACGGAAAATTTGAATGGGAAGCAACAGAATGTTAAGTCCGCAGCCTGGCCGTACCTACATCATGGAGACGTCCGATGGACGCACGATAATTTTCACGTTCGTGAACGTCGGTCACTACCGTGTGGCCGGAGAAGACAAGTTCGTGCAGTCATTTAGTGACCTAGCGGCGCCATACGCCATCAAAACGTGGCCGGTCGAGTATCACGGGTAGGAAAGTCAACCGCCACGCGCGGCATTGGAAAACGGAGAAATAACAAGAATGGAATCTATTAATGTAGCGGGGAAGATCCTCTCTCAGTCGCACGACGCATGCAACGCGACTATCGGGCCAGTCGAGGCGTCGATGAGCCGCGCAACGTTGCAAGAGATGGTGTGTGCGGTGGAAGAGATCGAAGGCAAGATAGGTTCTTCCCCTCTTGCAGTCGTCGGCTCGAGTTTCGAGCTTCGTAACGGGTGGCGTTTTCTTTTCTGGGATAGAGATCGAAAGTGCTACGTGTTCAATCTACGTGGAGTGGCGTGGGACGTGTCGCGTAATGACGTTGCTTCGTTCGTTCATGATGCCGCGATCCCGTTTCTCGCACGTGGAACGACCAGCAAGCTGCTCCAAGGCGTCGAAGGCTCAGTCGACACGGGGAACGACTGAAGTATCCGCGGCCGGGGGAAGGCGAGGCGACCGGTCACGCGGGATCGCATAGGAAAAACATGAGCGACGTTGCGAAATCGACAGGTCGAAGAACTTTTTGAGATCGCGAGCGACGCTGCGCGCGTTGAGTTTCGCCGCGCACTTCGCGACCCGCGCTGTGGGGAGCGCAACTGGTCGAGTGCATCGCTGCGGCGGTGAAGCTGCAATGTCTCGGACTGGTTCTAGGCTTGGCATCGATGTATTTCTTGCGGCTTGAGAAGCAAGCCGCGCTGGAACTGGCGGCTATTCCCGCACTCGTGGCGTTCGCGTGGAACCCTCGCCGCTTTTTCTGGAAAACCCATTTTACGATGCGTGCGGATGCTGCGTTTGAACAGGCACTGAAACTCGCGCGATAGGCAACGGAAAAGCGTGCCACGGCACAGGTCAACACTGACATTGCGGGTATTACGACAAGGAAGTGTGATGAGCTGTTACTACGAGCAAATCGAATTCAAAACCACTTTGCTGGCCCAATGGGCTGCGTTCTTCGATCTTGCCGGGTGGACATGGCAAACCAACCCGGCTCCGGTGGGTGACTGGGTGCCTGACTTTTATGTTGAGTTTCCGTGTGGTCACTCCGAATGCCCGGACGGGCATTCTCTATTGGTGAATGTGTTGCCTATCCTCGATGTTGCTGACGTGCCTAAACACCCGGCTTTAGAGCATCGATATTCAGTTCCCGGCCCAAATGGAACCTCGCGGGCAAATGCTGGGGCGGTCCTTGGATCTAACCCGGCTGTGTCAAGCTGGGAAATGGCTCACGGCGCTGGCGGCGGCATAGACGACGTGCCAGTTTGGGTGAACGACTGGCGAAAGCTTTGGCATCAAGCCGGCGAGATCGTGAAATGACGGGCACGAACGATTGATCGGAAAAGTGCTATGACGCAATCAGCTTGGACCCGCGACGGCAGGCCGATGGATGCCACCATGATCGCCAGCGCCGAATGGGAGAAGTTAAAGCGGACGGCGCAGCTCGGCGATTTCATGATGCCCTGCTGTGTGGCGCCGGCGGTGCTCAAGACCAGCATCAACGGTCTGCCTTTTTTTGCCCACCTGTCCGACGAGTGCGCCACTGCGCCCGAGACGAAATGGCACAAGGCGGGCAAGGCGGCTGTGCTCGCCGCGTTGAACCGTATGGGAATCGAGGGCTATGAGGAGGCACCAGGAAGCTCACCGAGCGGCGACAAGTGGGAGGCTGATATTCTCTTTTCGGTCCCCGGCCGTACCATCGCGGTCGAGCTGCAGCGCTCCTACCAGCACCTGCGTGACTTCACGCGCAGGCAGGAGCGGTACACGGCCTCGGCCGTCGAGTGCTATTGGCTGGTGCGGACGGAGACCTTCCGCACCTTGGCCAAGGCCACCTCTCGCCTGCTCTTGAAGCGCGACTTCGGCAGCGTGTTCCCACATGACGGTATTGGCACCGGCATGCTTCCGGAGCTGCCCGTGGCAATGCTGGACACTGAGGGTGCGCAGATGGTCCTATTCGGAGGCTTCAAGACCGCGACGGTGCCGGAGTGGCTGGCCGGTGTCCTCAACGGCACCTTTCAATACCGATCCGGTTCATGGAACCTCAATTGACCGCGTTGGCACCCGCCCGCATCCGTAAAACCGCTGCAATAACGGAAAATCATCCGGCGCGCGAGCGCCCCGCACGCTGGCCGGCAGCCAGCAGGGTTGATCAAAATGGACGCAGGTAATGTAATCGAAGCGCTGCGGCGCATGCGGAACTACGGATTCGAGCTTCGCGTCGCTGCTTCGGTGGCGGCCGCACCACCAAGCAAACGGAACCTCTTCGCAATCGAGGCTGCGGCGTCTGTACTCTACAACGTCGACGTCGATGCCTTCGGCGAGGGGGGCAACTGGGAGCCAGTCGGTCGCCACGTGCAGAGGATCGGGTTGCGGGAAATGTCCAAGGTCGACGCAGCTGAACTCGCCCTCAACGTCAACGAGGTGGCGGTGGCCGCTGTCAACGCGGCCATAGCGTTTGCGGCCGAGATCCTTGAGCTCGCCGAAGCCCAGCCGTCTTAAGGTTGGAAAATCGCAACGGAAAATCGAAATGAACAATGAGGCGTTGAAACACAAACAAGCATGCGCGGATCGGGCGCAGGCGATCGTTCAGCAACAGGTAAATGTCATGCGCGAGATTCAGCGGTTGAACTACGACCCGACCGCCGAACTTAAGACACGGCTAGATGATCTGGTTGCCAAGTACGACCGGGCTGTCGCGGAATACACAGCAGCAAGTGCGGATTGCGACATCCCTGTCTACGTAACGCCGACCCGATAACCCGGAAAATAGCATGGGATCGAGAGAGCATTACAGCGTCAAAGTCACGTGTCCCTCTTGCGGTCGCAGTGGCACTGCGGGCTGGTCGGAATGGGACCGTCCGACCGCTTACAGCGGCACAGGCCGCCGACTTGAATCAGTGCCGCCTGGCTTCATCGTTCGCTCTGAGAAAGATAAAGATGGCGACCCGTCGTTGGTCTGCGAGGCGTGCGGCATTGCCGCGTAACGGAACGGAAAACAACAGCAAGAACGATAGGTGCAATGATGGATGATCTAGATCTGATGAAAGCCCTCCCGTCCGAGATAGTAAAGGGCGCCTATGACGATGCTATCTCGCCAGCGTTGAAGGAAGCCGGAAAGTTCGGTCAAGACGTCGCGAAAACATTGCGATTGGTGCTTTTTCCTTTGCAATACGCTGCGGCACTTCAGGAGAGGCTGGCCCAGCATCTCGAAAGATCAATCGCGCGCGTGCCGGAAGATCGCCGGGTCGCGCCGGTCGAGTCGCTGGCGTTACCCATTGCGGAACATCTCAAATTTCACGACGAGCAAAGCGTTGTCGGAGCGATGTTCGAGCGTTTGTTGGCTCGCGCAATGGATCGGGAGCGAGTCGCTGAGGCTCATCCAGCGTTCGTGCAGATCGTTGGCCAGCTCGCGCCGGACGAAGCTATCCTCATACGGCAAATCGCTGGTGCCCATCCTGCGGCCTACATGCGACCGCCAAAGAAAGGTGCAGCCGCACTGCTCAATAGCGAGAGAGTAGCGTTGATTAACGCGTCCGGGCTGTCTGAAAACTTGAAGCAACGCCTCGCGGCCGTTGTCGTGCGTCCAGAGGAACTGGCCCAGCCAGAGTTGATGTACACCTACATAGAACATCTGGTGTCGCTGGGCATTGCTTCATACACCAATGATCCGTGGCAGGCGGAGTTTCAAGGGGTGCAGTATGCAGGTTTCGATTTCTGGTTTATCGAACTCAACGGGCTGGGCCAATTGTTCCATCGAGCTTGTTTGGTAGACGACTAGGAAAACATCGTGACGCCTTTCGAGACAGCGCAGCTATGGCGGCAAGCGAACGGATACATTGGTCGCGGCGGTGTGGCCGTGCTGTTCAACGGCGAAGTGCAAAGTTGGGTGAACACGCTGCGCAATCCCGAGCACTGGCAACCAGGATGCATCGCGGTCGACGAGGAAGGGCATACCTGGACCGCAATTGCGGGAAACGAGCGTGACGGCGCGCTGATGTGGCTCGCCAACGACGAATTGTAGGAAAACGCATGAAAGTGCGTCGGGAGCGACGACATGAGAGAAATTCTGAAGCTGCTGAGGCTGCTCACCATCGTCTGCGGCGCTGTAGCAACGGCGTACTCCGGCTGGATTGCCGCTAAAGCTGCATTCGATGAGTTCGCTCCCAACGCGAATAGGGAATTGCTGGGCGAATGGATTTGTGTTGCGGCCTGCCAGCCGAACCCGCCCGCAAGAATTGAACAAGACCCTTCTGCCCCATCGGCGCTGCGATTTTATGCAGAGAATAAGCCTGCATCGGCGAACAGCGGCAGCTATGAGCCTGATGCTAAGCTAGTTCGCAATGGCGATATCTATGGGATGCTGGTCCACAACAACAACGTCATCAATTGGATGCGCCTTGGTCAAGCACCGACTGGATCTCGGTGGGACGAAAAAGCGTCAAATACAACTGCTTGGGTCCGCTGGCCGGTCCAGTGGAGATTAATCGGCGCTGCTTTGTTTGGCGGAATAGTAGCCGGCGTCGTAGCTCATGCACTATTGTTTCGTCACAAGTCAAACTCCCGATCGCTTACGGGTGCGAGAGAGAATTCACGGTGAACGGAACGGAAAACAGGCTGCTAATCAGGAAAAACGCGCCTCCGCACCGACAGCGATAAAAAAAGGGCCTGATGGCCCTTTTTACTTGCTTGTCGGTGTCTTCCATTCCGGCAACTCGGGATACGTCCGCCGATCTGTCCTTCGCGCTGTCCGCGCCGAATGAATTCTGAGCCACCGCGCCGATCGAGCTTTGAGCCGGGGTGGAGACCGGCCTGAAGAAGGGCCGGTTGTGGATAAGTGTATGGGTTTCCGGAGTAGTTGTCCTCCTTCGTATGAGGATGCATTGCGCAGTGGAAGCTGCGAAGGGCGTAGCCCGTAGCGGCTTCCACTGCGCGGCAAGCGACGATCAAGCCGATTCGTTCTCGCTCGCACCGTCGGCTCTGCGCGCTGCTTCACGCGAACGGATACGCTTCTTTGCACTGGCGCTGCTATGGCGGAAACGGTAGCTTTCGTTGCCGGTTTCCACGATGTGGCAGTGGTGCGTCAGCCGGTCCAGCAATGCCGTGGTCATCTTCGCGTCGCCGAACACACTGGACCATTCGGCGAAGTCCAGATTCGTTGTCACCGCAACGCTTGTATGCTCGTACAGGCGACTCAGCAGGTGGAATAGCAACGCCCCGCCGGCCTGGCTGAAGGGCAGATATCCGAGTTCGTCCAGTATGACCAGGTCGAGGCGCAGCAGGCTCGCCGCGATCCTCCCGGCGCGTCCCTGCGCCTTCTCCTGCTCCAGTGCGTTGGCCAGATCCACGGTAAGCGGCTCGGCACGGCCGTTCCCCAATGCTGATTTAGCCGAAGCATGATGGTCGCGTTCAGATTGATGGAGACAGTCAGCCATGTCGAACGCAGCGGGCCGTGCGCATTCCCATCGCACGTATGCGCAAGAATTCAAGCAGCAGGTGATCAGGGAGACATTGGAGCCCGGTATGTCGGTCTCGATTGTTGCGCGACGGCACGACATCAACGCCAATGTGGTGTTCGGATGGCGCAAGCAACATCGTGAAGGCAAGCTTCTCGTCCCTGCACTCGAAGCTGCACCGAGCGTGCCCAGCACGAATCTGCTGAGCGTCGACGTGATCGACTCGGCCTTGGTACTGCGATCGCCGGAGCCGGCAGTGTCGTCGCAAGCGACGAGCGGCGTACCGATGCCGACACCCGTGTGCGAAATCGAGGTGGAGATCGGCAAACGGCGCGTGAGGATTCGCGGCCTATCTGTCGAGCGTGCTGAAGCGTTCCTGCAGGAATGCCTGAAGTGATCGCGCTGCCGGCAGGTACGCGCGTTTGGCTCGTGGCCGGCGTGACCGATATGCGCTCCGGGTTCCCGGGGCTGGCCGCGAAAGTGCAGACAGCGCTCGAAGAGAATCCGCTGGGCGGCAATGTATTCATCTTCCGAGGTCGCCGCGGCGATCTCGTGAAGCTGCTTTGGGCGACCGACGACGGACTCTGGCTGCTCGCAAAACGATTGGAGCGAGGCCGGTTTATTTGGCCTCAAGCCGACGGCGGAAAGATCCATCTGACGAGCGCCCAGCTGTCGATGTTGCTCGAGGGCATCGACTGGCGACAGCCGCGGCGCACCGCTGCTCTGTCGATGTTGTAAACCACATCGAAGACTCGTAAACTGCGACGCATGTCCCAATATGCGCCGCTTCCCACCACCATCGCTGAGCTCCAGGCCATGGTGCTTGAACAGCAAGCATCGCTGCTTGAGCAGCAGGCGTCGATCGCGAACATGGTGCGGGAGATCGCTGCCCGTGACGACGAAATCGAACGCCTGAAGGCCCAGATCGACAAGCTCAGGCGGATGTACTTCGGGAGCAAGTCCGAGAAACTGGCACAGCAGATCGATAAACTCGAGGCGCAGCTGGAAGACCTGACGGCCGGCCAAGGGGCTGCAGAAACGCGAGGGCACCGAGACAAGACGTCGACGGCGCCCCCCGGCCGAGCGCCCACGCGAGAGCCGCTGCCACCGCACTTGCCGCGCAACGAAGTCGTACTTACGCCAGATCCGGCTTGCCCCAGGTGCGCGACGACGATGCAGCGGCTCGGCGAGGATGTATCCGAGCAGCTCGCCCGCGTAGCGGCCGCGTTCAAAGTGATCCGTACGATCCGCTACAAGCTGTGCTGTCCTGATTGTGGTCATATCGAACAGCCCGCGATGCCCAGTCTGCCGATCGAGCACAGCATCGCGCATCCAAGCCTGCTGGCCGATATTGCGGTATCGAAGTACGCCGATCACCAACCGCTGTATCGCCAATCGGAGATTGCGGCACGCGACGGCGTAACGCTGGATCGCGCCAGCACGGGCCGCTGGATCGGGCAGATCGCGGAGCTCTGCGGGCCGCTGGTTGAAGCGATCCAGCGCTACGCACTGGTCCCCGGCAAGGTGCACGTCGACGACACACCGGTCGCGATGCTCGCGCCAGGCAACGGCAAGACGGCGACCGGCCGCTTCTGGGTCTACGTGCGTGACGATCGCCGCTCGGGCTCGACTGATCCGGCCGCAGTATGGTTCGACTTCTCCTCGGATCGCAAAGGCGTCCACCCTCAAACCCGTCTCGCCGCATTCCACGGCATCCTGCAGGCCGATGCTTACGCCGGGTTCGATCAACTGTATGCGAGCGGCGAGATCCACGAAGCAGCATGCTGGGATCACGCGAGGCGGTACATATACGATGTTCACGTGCGCACGCCGACACGGGATACCCAGCAACTGCTCGAGATGATCGGCGAGCTCTACAGCATCGAAGCCGACATCCGCGGCAAGGCGCCTGACGAGCGTCTGCGCGTGAGGCAGGAAAAGACCAAACTGTTGCTCGCGAAGTTTGAAGCGACGATCAGGGCGAAACTCGCGACGCTGTCGACGAAGTCCGCACTCGCCAAAGCGATCAACTACTCGCTGAACCACTGGGCGGCGCTCGTGTTCTACTGCGAGGACGGTCGAGCTGAGATCAGTAACGTGCTTGCCGAGAACGCGCTGCGCTGTGTCGCGCTCGGACGCAAAAACTATCTGTTCGTCGGCTCCGACAGCGGGGGCGAGCGGGCCGCCGCAATGTATAGCTTGATCGGGACGTGCAAGCTCAACGGGATCAACCCGCGCGCCTACCTGGAATACGTCCTGACCCGTATCGCTGATCACAAGATCACTCGCATCGATGAATTGCTGCCCTGGAACGTGTCCGACAAACTGAAGCTGCTACCCCGCCTACACCCTTAACTGGGTAGATCTGGATAGATTGGATGGATCGTGTCCATGATCGATCATGGACACGATCTCCCGTGATCTACACGGATTCCACCACGCCACCACCATCATGCCCCACGCGCGCGTGAATGAGGGGACTGGCCCAACTGAGCCGCTTACGATCCACGGTCGAGTAGAAGCGCACCCGCTTGCCGTGGTGCATGATTCCGGACACGCCGATGGCGGTCGCAAGATGCGTCTTGCCCGAGCCTGGGCCGCCAACCAGAACCAGGTTGTGCGCGCCCTCCGTGAACGTCATGCCGGCCAGTTGCGTGACCAGCTGGCGGTCGACCGGCGAGCCATCGAAGTCGAAGCCGGCGATGTCGCGATGCACCGGGAACTTCGCCGCGTTCATCTGGTGGCTGACCGAACGCACGCCCCGATCCGCGACCTCGGCCTGCAACAGCCGTTCGAGCAGCCATTGCGAAGACGCCGCCTCGACATTCACCTGTTCAAGCAGTTCGGCCCAGCCGGCAGCCATGCCGTGCAGCCGCAAGTGTTTGAGTTCGACGATCAGATCACGCATGACCGGCCTCCGGCTGTTGCAGCGCCGGGCGCAGCCCGTCGTAGCGCGATGTGTCGGCCAGCGGCGGTGTTGTCAGTTGTAGCGCAGTATCGATCTTCGGCGGCATCTGCACGCTGCGCATGCGCGACAGCACGTTCACCACATGCTCGACGCTCACGCGCCCGGAGGGCGGCGCCTGCTCCAATGCGAGTTCGACTGCAACCACTATGGCATCCAGACCGCTTTCCGGGACCAGCGCCAGAACCTTCGCCATTACCCGGTCACCACCTGGCTCGCGTAGTAACGCCCGACGCAGGCGTTGCAGCGGCTCGGGCATATCCTGGAACGGCGCACCGTTGCGCAGCGCGCCAGGCTTGCGCTGGATCAGCGGGATATAGTGCTGCCACTCGTATCGCACCAGTCCTTCGTCGGCCAGTCGATCGTGTTCGGCCACCACGGCGTCGTCGCCCACCACCACAACATGGCCAGGATAGAGCCGCGTGCTGAGCATCTGGCCTGCGAATTCGCATGGCACCGAGTAGCGATTGCGGCCAATCACCACCAGGCAGGTCGACGAAACGCGTGCCGCACGCTCAACATAACCGTCGAACGGTGTCGGCATCGGCATCAGATGGGCGCGCTCCTGCTCGAACACGTCGGCGACGCTCAGGTCACGATAGTCCGGATGCTTCACCTGATCCCACAACGACCGGCACCGGGTCGCCAGCCAAGCATTCAGATCAGCGAAACTGCCGAAGCGTTGCGCACGCGCCTCAATCCAGATGCGCAGACGGCTGTCCTGCACGTTCTTCTCGACGACGCCTTTCTCCCAGCCACTGGCGACGTTGCAGAAGTCCGGATCGAACAGGTAGTGCGAGCACATCACTGCGAAACGCGGATTGACCGTGCGGCCCTTGCCTTTGTGAACCTTGTCTACGGCCGTTTTCATATTGTCGTAGATGCCCCGGCGGGCCACTCCGCCGAAAGCGGCGAACGAGCGCGTATGGGCATCGAACAGCATCTCGTGCCCCTGGCTCGGATAGGCAACCAGCCAGAACGCCCGCGACGCACACAGCTTCATGTGCGACACCTGCAACTTGCGGTAAATGCCGCCGACAACCAGTCCTTCCTCGGACCAGTCAAACTGGAATGCCTCGCCCAGCTCGAATCGCAACGGCACAAACGCCGATTTCAAAACCGCCTTGCCTTCGCTTTGCCGCCAGGCCCGGATGAAATCGGTGACCCGCGAGTAACAGCCGTCGTAGCCGCCGCCCTTGATCTCCTGGAACAGCATCCAGGCGGTGCGCCGCTCCTTCTTCGGTCGCCGCGCGTCGACACTGAGCGCCTGCACCAGCACCTCATGAAACGGCGTTAGCCGGGTCGGCTGCGAGCGCCGCTGATACTTCGGTTCCTCCTGAACATCCATGTTCAGATATTTGCTAATCGTGTTGCGTGACAGGCTTGTGAGACGCGCTATCTCGCGTACCGACTTGTTCTGGCGGTGGAACATCCGCCGCACCTTGCCAATCATCGTCATCGGGATCATCCCCAAACACCCTGCCAGAAAAAGTAGCAGGATAGGTTGATTGCCCGGCTCAGTTTTCAGTCGGCGCGATCCCTACATGTGGCTGAATTTTCGGTCGGCGTAAACAGGCCAGGTTCTTCCGCTCGAAAAAAATGTCGCAACGGTCGGCTTGCAACCTGCGATGTGACGGACGCGATTCACTGCGAGTTTCACCGTTCATCGGTCGACGATCCATTGGCGGCGCCCCGTTGTCAGTGCGCTGCGGTTTGCCAGATTGCTGGTGTGAGGGCTGGGGAGTGGGCGCGACGAGCACGGGTGATCAGGGAGTCCAACGATAAACAACGATGCTGGAGCCGTTGTAGTTGTCCTTAGTTACGACGTACTCGCCGGTCGATCGAAGGTACGATGTAAGACCGTACATCGAATCTACGTCATTGCCGACGTACACGTTGCTGGAGTTGCTGTCGATGAACGTATTGTCCAGCCTGCCCGTTGTCAGGTTGATGGCATCGATGTTGGGTACGGTGTGGACGTAGCCAACGAAAAGATAGTTGCCAGCAGCAGTGAGGGACTTCGGATTGGCATTGGTGAGCGTGATAACCGGGTTCGGGTTGGTCGTGTTGCCGGCGAGCCACCCGTGATAGACCTCTACGCGGGTTCCGATCGCGGTCCAGTCCGTGCTGCCCGTGATCCTCTGCCCGAGGATCATCGTGTCGCTTTCGGGCACGTAGCTGATGCGGCTCAGGTCACCGATCGATGCAGGGACCGGCACGGTTACGGGCGCTCCCCATGACGGCTTGCCGTTCGCATCGAACCCCGTCAGCGGCCAATGCCAGATTCGGTTCGTCTTGTCGAGCCCGGCCCACACGTCGCCCCTGCTGTCGAGGCAGAAGCCGTTGCGAACCCGCGCAGTGGCATTGAATAATGTGCCCGGCAATGCCCCATCTGGGACGGCAGTGTAGCCCTGGGCGGGGTCAAAGTGGAAGAAGTAGAAGCCATCGGGGTTCTGGTCAGTGGCGACCAGCACCCTGTTCGTTCCTGCGCTCGCAACCATGCCGAAGTGCAGGCCGCGACCTGGGTAAGTCACGTCGAGGCGGGGGTCGGACGGATAGCTGAACGGGTCAACGGTGTTGGCGACAAACTTCCAGTCCGCACTGCCTATGCCTGAATAGATGTTCTCGCCGGAATAGAACACGGTCGCGTCAGTCGCCGGATCGGGGGCGGCTATCGCCTCGAAATTCAGTGCGCGCAGGTTGTAGAGGAGCTGGCCGGTCGGGCTGTATGCGTAGAGATCTGTGCCTCCCGTACGGCCATGGTCCCATGAACCTCCCCACGGCTGGGAGAGGATATAGAGGTTGCCGCCCGAGTCTTTGCCGATGCCGTCGATGCGCGCGAAGCGCAGGCTGCCCACTTTCCCTTTCGTGCCGGTCGTTGTATCCAGATAGCCACCCTTCACCCCGAACGTGCGGTTCAGTGTCCAAGTGCGAGTGTCATAGATCTTCGCGTTTTGGTCAGGTCCTGCGTCGCCGATCCACAGATACTGCGTGGTAGGGTCGAAGTAGAGGGCATGCGGGACTTCGACAGTTGGCAGGGTGAGCGTATGCAGGATCGTGCCAGTCTGGCTGACCTGAAGGACGGTGCCTTCTGCCTTCTGCCTCCTGGGCGACGAGGATGTTGCCATTGCGGTCGAACGCTAGTGCGCCGGGGTCAGTCACGGTGATGTCACGCAGCCAGGCGCCGTTGGTGTCGTAAAGCCGAATGCGCGCGCACGGGTTGTCGCTCGCCACCCAGAAGTGGGACCAGGTGGCGATACCGGTGATCACATCGGCGCGCCGTTCGGTGGTGTTGCACGAGACCTGGATCTCCTGGTCAATCGCCCCCGTCACCCGGTCGTACCGGATCACCAATCCGCTCGAGTAGACGCCATTCACGCGCCCCCACTGGCGCGGTGCCCAGAGCTTGGTGGCGTTGCCGGTGATGGCACTGCCTTGCGGTTCGCCGTGCGCGCCAATGCTGCCGGCGTTCAAGCCATTCTTGTAGATCGCAATGCCGCCCTCGTTCTCGTCCCACATGGAAGCGGTGTAGATGGTGCCTTCCGGCGCAACCCATATTGAGCGCGCGGCGTTACCTACGTGAGTGGCGTTGGTCCCAAACGTATTTGCTATCCAGTCAGTCGTGTACTGCCCCTGACATACCGACGCAATCGTAGCGCTCAGCGCTGTCACAAGGAATGCGGCACGGATTCGTTTCATGACGTCCCCCAAATTGCAGTGCGTGCGACGGCCGCCATCAGGAGACCGGATGGCTTTTTCACTGAGGCGGCTGTCGAGTAAGGATAAAGTCCGGAGCAATCAGATCGGGGGGCCGTACAGGCCGGCACGTTGCGCGCCGGTTTTGTCAGTCGAGGGACGTGCTTCTGAAAGATAGTGCTTCTGGCACGAAGCACGAAGACGAGACGCAGCAGAAGTGTGCGATGGCATACATTGGCATTTTCATGACGCCGTCACATTGGCAGGCTGTGCTGCACCTGGCCATGCGTGCCAACGAACGGACGATCCACCTTTGGACGCCGTTGAGATCAGTTGGACTGACGGGCCGAAGTGGGTGGCGGATTCAACCGGTCGATGCAACACAGTAGAGTCTGCGTAGGCAGTGGAGGTGTTGCAATGAAACAGAGGCCGAGGATCTACTATTCTGAGAGTCAGAGGGCACTGATGTGGGACCGCTGGCGCAAAGGCGAAACAATTCATCAGATTGCCAGACTGTTCGATCGGGGCCACTCTTCAATACAGCGGATACTCGAGGAGGCCGGCGGCATCGAGCCACCGCAAAGGCATCGCGCACTGAAGGCATTGACGCTGGCGGAACGCGAGGAAATTTCTCGCTGCCTGGTAGCCCGATTGTCGATTTGGCCTATTGCAGCCAGGCTGGGACGAGCTCCTTCCACGATCAGCCGTGAGCTGCGGCGCAACTGAGGCATGCAAGGTTATCGAGCGAGTCAGGCGGACGCGCTCGCCTGGGATCGGGCACGTCGCCCGAAGGTTTGCAAATTGGTGAGAAACCAGACGCTGGCGCGAGTCGTCGCTGCGAAGCTGAAGCTGCAGTGGTCTCCTGAGCAGATTTCTGGTTGGCTCAGGCATGTATATGCCGTCAACAAGGACCATTTGGTGTCACACGAGACGATTTATCGGAGCCTTTATATTCAAGCTCGCGGCGCCCTGAAAAAGGAATTGCTTGAACACTTACGACGTACTCGAGTCATGCGCCGTTCCCGGCATCACACATTGAAGACCGAAGACCGCACGAATATTCGCGACGCTGTATCGATCAGCGAACGTCCCGCTACAGCGGAGGATCGTGCAATACCCGGACACTGGGAGGGCGACTTGCTGTTTGGCAACGCTACCAGCCAGATTGCAACTCTCGTCGAACGTCAAAGTCGATTCGTGATGCTGGTGAAAGTACCCAGCAAGGATTCTGAGGCTGTAGTCAACGCGCTGATACGACACGCCAGCAAGTTACCCCGGGAACTATATAAATCGCTGACGTGGGACAGGGGCTCGGAAATGGCCGATCACAACCGCTTTACCGTGGCTACCGACATCAAGGTCTATTTCTGCAATCCACAGCAGCCCTGGCAACGCGGCTCGAACGAAAACACAAATGGGCTGCTGAGACAGTACTTCCCTAAAGGCACTGATCTCTCCATCTATTCACAAACCAGACTTAATGTCGTAGCCAGGCGGCTCAACGAACGTCCCCGAAAAACACTAAACTTCGACACGCCGGCTGAGCGATTTCATCAAACCGTCGCATCGACCGGTTGAATCCGCCCATCTAGGGTGACAGTGGGAACGGGAACTTCACCGGAAGGGGTTCCGTGTCCGCCTCGCGTTCAATCCCTCTCTTCAGATAGACACGGTCATTGTCGTCCAGTGCCAATACCGGTACCGACAGGAACGCCGTTCCAGAGAAGCCGGCGACGGGTGGGTGTTTGAGGGCTCCGCGGGTAAGTATGAGCATGTAAGCGAGGTATTTCAGCCCTCCGTAGCCCGCAAGGTATTCAACTGGAGGCTCGCCATACTTGTTGATGTAATCGGCGGGAATATAAATCTGGTCAATGTCCGTGGATGGACGATCCATAAACGAAACCCGATGCAAAAAGGGATTGATCGTGACCAGTTCAGATAAACCACCTGCCTGGGACGCACCGATTGCTGGCTCCAGTCGATACAGGGAGAGCTCTTCCAGCTTTGGTGGCGGCGACAGCGCCGTGCCGTCCGCGCGCAGCACGCTGAAGTACACATAGCCCTCGATGAGGCCTTCATTGTGGATATTGAAGAAGCTGTTATCGGTGGTTGAAAAGGTCGCGTTCACGGTGAGCGGGCCGCTTGCGATGACCTCTTTTGGCCTGTCAGGGAGTGATGGCGTAGCGATACCGGTCATGTTCGTCTCCAGACGTAAGTTTGTTCTCCTGCAGTGTCTTGCACAATAGGCAAATTGCGGAACATTGCAAGGAGAACCTCGTCCGTCAGGGCAACAGGCGAACGACGCTTTGTGGCCGAGGTCTTGTGAAAACGCAGGCTAAACGCGAGGTTCGAGAAAGGCGAACCTAGGAAAAGGTAAAGCGACCGAAAACCGAGTACTTTTGCGTTTTCACACGACCCGGGCCGATCAGTGCCTCATGCGAGATGCATACGAACGCCGAGCCAACGCGATGCACTTGATCAGCAGTAGGCGACCCTTTGGAGACACTGGGTCACCAATCCGCGGATGACTGGTCGAATTTCCTCAGTCGACTTTCGTTGACAACATGCGCAATTGAGCTTGCTTTTGGTCAGCGAACTGTCGCGACCCGAACCGGTTCGTTCGGTAGCGCACATATGGCGAATCTGTCGTCATTGGGAGGCGAAAGTTTCGTCTATTTTCATCATGAGAACATTGGTGAGACTGACCATCGCCTCGACAGATGGCTATAGGTAACGCGCTGATCGAGATGAGACACAAGGCAATCGCATAGATGCCAACTCCGCCCCGAACGAGGGACCAATGGCCGAGCCAAAGACGGTGTTCGATAATATTGCCAGTACCGTTCAGGTAGTCAGCGTCGTGATCGGTGTGTACTTGAGCGTGCTTTCTTTTAATCAAACCAAGGACAAAGAGGCCGACGCCCGTCGCGTCGAAGCAGAAACACGTCGCGTCGAAGCCGAAAGGCCCTTTCAGGAATTGCGGCGGACAGTTTTCTTAGAGACGGTGAAGACTGCGGCGATCATCGCAAACCCTGAGGGCCGGTCCGCAAACGAGTTGAACAAGGCAAAGCGCCGTTTCAGGGAGCTGTATGTTGCAGAACTGTCCATGGTCGAGCCGCGTGACGTCGAGAGCGGCATGGTCCATCTTGCGGAAGCTGTTGATCCGGAGTTGGTGCATCTCAAGCCTGCACAGCAGGCAGCTCTCGATCTCGCTCACGCCCTCGGGCAGTCCTATGTGGCCCGGCCCTCTCGATAGAGATCCAACTTCACTGTGCCCACGTGACTGTGGAGACCTGCATCACGCTCGTCGTCAGGAACGGCGGTTGACAGTGCGACAAGAGACACACTGGAAACACCAAGCTATGTCTCTTCGTGGCCGGGTGCACGCATCCGATCTGCAGAGACGGAAAGGGACCCTCGCGCGGGGCACAAAATCAGACTCCAATCAACCAATTGGAGTCTGACATGGAAACCAAGCAAACGCGGGTTCCCTGGAACAAAGGCAAGCTAATCGGGCAAAAGCCGCCGCTCAAACTGAAGGACATCTGGGCGATACGGATTCATCTCCAGAATGCGCATTCGGTTCGCGACCTGGCACTGTTCAATATCGCCATCGACAGCAAACTTCGAGGCTGCGATCTGGTCAATCTTCGTGTTCGCGACGTCATGCACGGTAGTCAAGTATTGCCGCGAACGATGATCGTGCAGCGGAAAACGCAGCGGCCGGTGCAATTCGAGTTGACCGAACCAACCCGGTCCGCTGTGTCTGCGTGGATTGACAAAGCTCAGCTGAAGTCGGAGCAGTATCTTTTCCCCAGCCGTCTCCTCAACTCGCCACACGTCTCGACTCGTCAATATGCTCGGATCGTGCATCGGTGGGTCGCTGACATTGGACTCGATCCGACGATTTACGGCACCCATACGATGCGCCGAACCAAGGTCACGCTGATATACAAACGTACGAAAAATCTCCGGGCTGTTCAACTCCTGCTCGGTCATTCCAAGTTGGAAAGTACCGTCCGGTACCTTGGAATCGAGGTCGACGATGCACTGGAGATCTCTGAGCAGACTGAGATCTAAGGCGGTCGTTCTCGGCCGCACGCGGCATCCGTTCGAGAACGCGCGTGCGGCCGCTATCTGGCGAGATGCCGTGCGAGTACTACCGGCCAGCTGCAGCCGTTGGTCGGCGTTGTCGTATGGACATCCGAAGTTCACCTTCGCTAAGCAAACAGATCTTCGCGGATTCGCTACAACGGTCGCCCTATAAGCCGTCGTCGGAGCCACTGATGCGGACGCAAGGCTCTCCCCGACCACCCGCAATCGTGGCATTCACGCAGCGCTGGTATCTGACTCAGGTCGCTGCCAGACCCATTGACGTCGACCATTTTCGGCCGCCACGCCTTACATCGACTACGCTTTGCTATAAGCGCGTTGGCTTTACCGGAGGAGGTACATCACGGCACGGTCGCCTGCATGCGTGTTCTTCGGATCGAGCTTTCGAAAAAGTCGCGAAACGACCCAGTTCTATTGTGAGAAAAATGCTTCAGATCACTCCAGCTAGCCACAGTGCGACGTTGACAGAGTAGCGGTGGGCGTCCCGCAGGGCTTGCTGCTCGGTCTGCATCCCGTTTCCCGGAGGTTCAGTCACAAAGCTCGGGCAGCCAAGTCGCGTGTCCCAGTTGTAGTCGGCAAAATGGTGAAAGGTGCTTTGTGCGACTGCGGGACCTCCTCGGTTCGAGGGTTCGAAAGCGACTGCAAGATTGAAACTCTTTCCTGTTACTTTGCTTTTACCTCGTGCGATCACTCGAGCCGGTTCATCGTCAGGAGCGTCAACGGCGCCCTCGTGCGGGTGTGCTGGCAGGAACCGTATCGCGCCGGTGGGAGAGTCAGGGTCCGCCAATACTGGATGTGTGGGTGCGACGATCGCGACTTCCTGAAAGTCTCCGTTTGCGCCCGAGTGAAAATTAGGCCAAGAGATGCCGGGTGAGAACGGGTCGTCGGTCACTCGTCTGGATTGGTCGGGATCTAAATTGCGCGTGTGAAAGTGGTGTGCCTTGCCCACCCCGCCCAAGCTGCATATCGAACTGCCCAGATCCATGTGATCCCTGGTGACGAATAGGCCGCGACCTGCCTGTCGAAATCGGGAGATTCCCCCGCAGTCCTCGGGGGTCAGTCCGTCCCCTTCGTCAACGGCAAACAGCCACAACTCGTCGAACTCGGTTTCATCGAGACGAGAAAGAATCGAGTCTGGCTGCCCGAACTGCTCACGATCCCGAGCAACGACATTGAACGTTACGCGCCCGTCCAAATCTCGACGTGTCCGCAGCACTTCTGTCAAGCGGCTGAACCGCGCAATCGACCAGTTGTCGCCGCTAGGCGGGATGGTCGTTTGAAGCAGGATCTGGATGGTATGCACGATGGTCGGTTAGTCGCGTCAATCAATCACTGAGCGGAAGGAGCCGTCGGGTGGACGTTTCCAAGATAGCTAAAGGCATGAAATTGTCGAATTCGGCGTACGGTATGGGCAGTGTCATAAGCGTACGGCCGCAGTGGGTCGGGTAGAGGCGCACGGGCTCGGACGGGCAGCCGGACTGCCACCAGATTCGCCAGACGAGGCTCAGGTGTTGATCCAGATGCGCGCCTGCTCCAACTCGTTGACGTGGAACGCCTTGACTTCGGCCTTCGTAAAGAATCGCGCCAGATGCATCGAGGCGCGGATCCAACCGGCATCGGCCACCACGGCGGCGCGCGTGACCTTGCGGGCCACGGAAACGCCGAGCGTTATATCGGTCCACAGCGCCTTCGGGTCGATACCGGTGAAATGCTCGATCCGTTCGAGCACGCGGGTCTTGCCGTTCAGTTCGAGATCGCCACGCATACGCTCAATGGCTTCGCGCAGATCGTGGTCGGTGATCTTACCTTCGACGGAAATTTCGATGACCGGGGAGCCGGGCTCGGCGTGATACAGGATCATGGCAAGACCACCTTACCAAAGAGACATTACATGCTCAGGCGCGAATGAGCCTAGCATTCGACAACGCCCTAATGCTACCCCTTTTCAGACGGCTCGGTTAGCTGGTAGAACGCCGTTCAGAGTAGCCGACGGGCCCGCCCCGTTATCATTATCATCGCTTCCGTGCGACAGGTGTCTCCGCCTGGTCAGCCGTTCGGTTGGGGCAGGAGCAGAGACGGGCGGCGCCTCGCGTTAAGGGTTATTGGACGTCTGCCCTCATTCACATGGCCGCGAGTCTGCCGCGGCGCGTGTGGGCAGACGTCGGATAAGCCTCGAGGGAGGAAACCGCGGAGTGGTCCGGGACGCTCGGGATTCCGGGCGGCTATGGCGATTGATGGTCCGGCATCCTCAGCATTGCTGGAGGAAGGCGGCTCGAACAGGATGCTGGAAGAGCCCAGACGTCGTGACGATGCGATGCACTGGTGCGAGGGTGAGGAGGAAGTGGACGTGCGGGAGGCTGCGTGACGCGCCAGGCACAAATGTCCGCTTGTGGGCCGCGTTGCCGCAAAGCCGACGTTGGGTTGGCAGATCGAGGAAACGCCGCGTTCATGGGCGGCCCTGCATCGGTGGCGCGCGAATCGGTGCGGTGCGTTGGAGGATGTCGATGACGATCATCGGGGCTCCGCAGTGCCGGCAGATGAAGGCGGGCCGGGGCGCGACGACGGGCTGCCCAGATGGCGGGCCGGGTTCGGGCGTGACATGCAGCAGCTCACGCACCTTCGCGAGACTGGCGCGGCGCACCGGGTTGGCGAGCAGCCCGTAGTAACGGATGCGATGGAATCCGTCGGGCAACACATGAAGCAGGAAGCGACGCATGAACTCAGCGGCCTCCAGCGTCATGGTCTTGTAGCGGGTGCGCCCCTTCTCGCGATAGTCCTTCCAGCGGAACGTCACGCCGTGCTCATCGAAGGCCAGCAGACGCTGGTTGGAGATCGCTACGCGGTGCGTATAGCGCGAGAGGTACGCGAGCACGGCTTCGGGTCCCGCAAAGGGGCGCTTGGCGTACACAAACCATTCGCAGGCACGCAGGGGTGCGAGCCACTGAGCGAAGACGGTCGCATCGGCAAGCGCCGCATACTCGCCGAAGAACTGCAACTGGCCGCGCCGGTGAGAATCAGCGAGGGCTTCGAGGAAGCGGCGCCGGAACAGGCGCGAGAGCACGCGCACCGGCAGGAAGAAGCCGGGCCGGCAGCCGATCCAGCGTTCTGCGTCGGACGACAGCCCCCCGCCGGGGACGATGCCGTGCACGTGCGGATGATGCGTGAGCGCCGAGCCCCAGGTGTGCAGGACGAGCGTGGCGCCGATCTGCGCGCCGAGATGCCGGGGATCGGCGGCGATCGTGCGCAGCGTGTCGGCGGCGATGTCGAACAGCAGCCCGTAGATGACCCGCTTGTTGTACCAGGCGATTGCGCTGATGGTAGCGGGCAGCGTGAAGACGATGTGGTAGTACTCGACCGGCAGCAGGTCGGCCTGACGCGCTTCGAGCCAGCGTCGTGCGGCATTGCCCTGGCATTTAGGGCAATGCCGGTTGCGGCAGGTAATGGAGTGAACTCCATTACCTGCCTTATGGGAAGTTCTGTCTAACGGGGAGTTGCAGATCAGGTTCGGCGCGAAACCTACCGGGCGTATCTGGTTTTGTATCTGGCCGGTCGCCATTTAACACCCCATAAAATCGCGGTCCTCCTTTGCTATGGTGGTTTGGCCTTCCCAGGCAACCCTCATAGGAGGATGTGATGCTGGACACCTACCTGGTAGCACCCAAAACCTTGAAACGCCTGCGCTCGGGGCCCAGCGGAGTCTTCATTGACGACTTTGCTGACGCGCTTGAACGAGACGGATATTCCGCGGCCAGTGCCATACGTTACCTGCGAGCTGCCGACCATCTTGGTCGCTTCATGCTGGCACACGGCGGTACCCTGGCCGATACTGGTCCACAAACCCCGGAAACCTTCTTTCGTCATCTGCCAACTTGCACTTGCCCGGAAGTAAAAGGTGGCAGGACCGGCCACCACGTCTATTTCGGCGCCAAACGCTTTCGCGAATACCTGATCGAGATCGGCGTCTGCCCGGACGACAAGCCTTCGATTGCAGAGATTCGGGAGCCGGCAATCGTAGGTGGTTTCCGGCGATGGTTGCAAAAGCACCGGGGTGCGAAGGATCCAACCATTCGGCTCTACTGTCGTGATGCCGCAGTGATGCTGAAAGTGCTTGGCGATGACGCCAGCCAGTGGGATCCGAAGCAGATACGTACGTTCCTGCTGAACAGTGCTTGCAGTTGTGGTGCTGGTACCGCTGAAAAGCGGGTCACTAGCGCGCGAGCCTTCTTACGCTACCTCGGGGTTCACGATCTGTGTCGGCCGGGTCTCGATCAGGCGGTTCCGTCGTTGGCGCATTGGCGCCTGGCGTCACTGCCAAGGTGTCTGAGCGCTGACGAAGTTGACCGCCTGATCGCCGCATGCGATGACGATTCACGCAGGCGTCTTCGCGATCGTGCGATCGTCCTCCTGCTTGTGCGACTTGGGGTTCGCGCAGGTGACCTGGCGAACCTTCGCTTGAGCGATATCGAGTGGGACTCCGGGACGCTACGTGTCTTGGGAAAGGGGCGCTATGAAGTTCGCCTTCCGCTGCCGCAGGATGCTGGCGAGGCACTTCTGCGGTATCTCGAATCGCGACCTCGGGTTGCCGGCAGCGACCATGTCTTTGTTAGAAACATCGCACCCGTCAAGCCGCATATCTCAGGCGACGGCATATCTTCGATAGTGAAGCGCGCACTAAAACGGGCCGGGGTGAGTTCGCCCGCCAAAGGTGCACATCTGCTGCGCCACACGGCGGCGACTGAGATGTTGCGCCACGGGCTTCCCCTCGACCAGGTTGGCCTGATCCTGAGGCATCGCGGCATTGATACCACGGCGTATTACGCCAAGGTCGACGTAGCGCTGCTCAGCCAAATCGCTCGGCCATGGCCGGAGGTGGCGAAATGATGCCGGCCGTGGAGTCCTATCTTGCCGCGCGGCGTGCCGCCGGATTCAAACTGCTGAACGCAGACTACCTGTTGCGCAGTTTCGCGTGCTTTGCTGTCAAACGCGGTGAAATGCACGTTTGCACGCAGACAGCAATCGACTGGGCCGGCGAGGCTGCGTCGGTGGCCCAGCGTGACGCAAGGCTAAAGACCGTGTGTCGGTTCGCCCGGTACATGCGTATGGAGGATCAAAACCATGAACTACCACCCGCCCGCCACTTTGGTTACCGAAAGACGCGTCGCGTTCCGTTCATCTACACCTGCGCTGACATTGAGCGCTTGATAAACACAGCCTTGCAATCGGGCCCTCGGGGCACGTTGCAACCACAAACGTATGCGACATTAATTGCCCTGCTGCTAGCCACGGGCATGCGGATCTCGGAGGCCCTGAACCTGCGCCTTGCCGACATGACTTCCGAAGGACTGCTGATTCGAAAGAGCAAATTCCAGAAGACCCGTCTAGTTCCACTGCACGAGACAGCGGTGGCGGGTTTGCAGAGGTATTTAGCACTGCGGCGACGAGCCTGCCCGGGTGACGACCATGTGTTCGTTGATGACGACGGTCACGCGCTCAGATACACGGTTACTTACTGGATGTTCCAGAAACTGCTGAAGTTTGCCGGCATCGGCACCACCCACAACGGCCACCGTCCCCGCTTGCATGAGCTCAGACACACGTTCGCCGTCAGGGCACTGGAGGCAAGCCCGGAAGGCCGAGACCGGGTCGGGCGGCACATGTTGGCCCTTGCGACCTACATGGGACACGTCAACATCAACGCCACCTATTGGTATCTCGAGGCCACGCCCGCGCTCCTGCGCGACATTGCTGTCGCCGCAGAGGGGTTTCTCACCGGAGAACAGAAATGATGCCGATCGCACCGCACATTGTTGCATTCCTTCGTCAAAACCTTGCCCATGAGAGAGGCGCCAGCCAACACACCTGCGACTCCTATGCTTGCACCTTCCAGCTTCTGTTCGAGTTCGCCGCCAGGCGACTCAAGGTTACGCCCTCGTCGCTAGCACTGGAGCAGCTCGATGCGAGGCTGATCAGCGACTTCCTGGAATATCTCGAAGACGCGCGCCACAATTCGCCTGAGACGCGTAATGTCCGGCTGGCTGCAATCAGGTCATTCTTCCACTTCCTTGAGTATCGCGAGCCCGCGATTCTTGAGCAAGCGCGACGAATCCTGGGCATTCCCTATAAGAAAACCGATTCCCGTCTGGTGCCATATCTGCTCGAGGATGAGGTTCGGGCTTTGCTCGATGCGCCAGATCCGTCAACGCGCGAGGGTATTCGGGACCGGGCGATGCTGCATCTGGCCATCTGCGGCGGCCTGCGTGTATCGGAGCTGACGGGATTGCATACCGCCGATGTTGTGCTCCCGTCGTTGAGCATCCGTGTTCACGGCAAGGGCCGGCAGGAGCGCGCGTTGCCCCTGTGGAAAACGACCGCTAACGCGTTGCGTGCCTGGATGGTGATACGGGGAAGTGTCGCAGTACCGGAATTGTTCGTTAATGCACGGGGCGAAGCGATGAGCCGTTGGGGTTTCGCGTATGTCCTTAAATGCTACACTGCGACGGCTAGTCATAAGTGCCCCTCGCTGTCGAAGAAGCAGGTATCACCGCACGTCTTGAGGCATACCTGTGCAATGATAGTACTGCGAAGCACTCAGGACATCCGAAAGGTTTCTCTGTGGCTCGGGCACAGCGATCTGGCGACCACTGAAATCTACACTCGCGCTGATCCAACTGAGAAGCTCGAAGCCCTCAACGCGATCGTCCCACCGCATTTGCGCAGGGGTTCGTTCCGGCCGTCCGATAAGGTAATCGCCATGCTCAGGGCCAAGCTTTAATGGAGAGCTGAACGGGCGCGGAGTTCACTCCGTGCTCGCTCAGGGGGTGCCTTCTCCCCATAGGAAAACACTTCCCATAAGGCAGGTAATGGAGTTCACTCCATTACCTGCCGCAACCGGCATTGCCCTAAATGCCAGGGCAATGCCGCACGACGCTGGCTCGAAGCGCGTCAGGCCGACCTGCTGCCGGTCGAGTACTACCACATCGTCTTCACGCTGCCCGCTACCATCAGCGCAATCGCCTGGTACAACAAGCGGGTCATCTACGGGCTGCTGTTCGACATCGCCGCCGACACGCTGCGCACGATCGCCGCCGATCCCCGGCATCTCGGCGCGCAGATCGGCGCCACGCTCGTCCTGCACACCTGGGGCTCGGCGCTCACGCATCATCCGCACGTGCACGGCATCGTCCCCGGCGGGGGGCTGTCGTCCGACGCAGAACGCTGGATCGGCTGCCGGCCCGGCTTCTTCCTGCCGGTGCGCGTGCTCTCGCGCCTGTTCCGGCGCCGCTTCCTCGAAGCCCTCGCTGATTCTCACCGGCGCGGCCAGTTGCAGTTCTTCGGCGAGTATGCGGCGCTTGCCGATGCGACCGTCTTCGCTCAGTGGCTCGCACCCCTGCGTGCCTGCGAATGGTTTGTGTACGCCAAGCGCCCCTTTGCGGGACCCGAAGCCGTGCTCGCGTACCTCTCGCGCTATACGCACCGCGTAGCGATCTCCAACCAGCGTCTGCTGGCCTTCGATGAGCACGGCGTGACGTTCCGCTGGAAGGACTATCGCGAGAAGGGGCGCACCCGCTACAAGACCATGACGCTGGAGGCCGCTGAGTTCATGCGTCGCTTCCTGCTTCATGTGTTGCCCGACGGATTCCATCGCATCCGTTACTACGGGCTGCTCGCCAACCCGGTGCGCCGCGCCAGTCTCGCGAAGGTGCGTGAGCTGCTGCATGTCACGCCCGAACCCGGCCCGCCATCTGGGCAGCCCGTCGTCGCGCCCCGGCCCGCCTTCATCTGCCGGCACTGCGGAGCCCCGATGATCGTCATCGACATCCTCCAACGCACCGCACCGATTCGCGCGCCACCGATGCAGGGCCGCCCATGAACGCGGCGTTTCCTCGATCTGCCAACCCAACGTCGGCTTTGCGGCAACGCGGCCCACAAGCGGACATTTGTGCCTGGCGCGTCACGCAGCCTCCCGCACGTCCACTTCCTCCTCACCCTCGCACCAGTGCATCGCATCGTCACGACGTCTGGGCTCTTCCAGCATCCTGTTCGAGCCGCCTTCCTCCAGCAATGCTGAGGATGCCGGACCATCAATCGCCATAGCCGCCCGGAATCCCGAGCGTCCCGGACCACTCCGCGGTTTCCTCCCTCGAGGCTTATCCGACGTCTGCCCACACGCGCCGCGGCAGACTCGCGGCCATGTGAATGAGGGCAGACGTCCAATAACCCTTAACGTGAACACCCATTCGACGACGGTGCGAGCTGTCATTCGTCGCCGCCAGTTTGCGAATGTCTGCGACGGAATGTGCAGTAGCCGCACGCCGCCCATCACCGACCGTCAGCTATGGCCGATCAATTGTCCTTGAGCGGCGTTACCAAGCGTCTGCTCGACTCTGATACCCGCCTGCGCCTCAGCAGGAACCGGCAGGGTGGACCGCACCACCTAGGCAGCGTATTTGACCGAAGTATTCGTTATCGCGCAGGCACGGACTGCCGGTTGCGTCCTCGCAGAACGCAGCGAGACCGACGCGAACGCCCTGGACACGAAAGATTCTCCGCACGGAGGTTCGTCGCTACCGGTTACCTACGCGGGCGGCGATGCCGACCGGTCACGCTACGCTGCAATCTGCGAGTCGGATCGCAGACCTTGCGGTTCGTCAGGTCTCGACGTGTTTCAACGTCTCCGGTATCGGGCGTTGGTCGGGCAATTTCGGTCAATCATGTTTGAGCGCCGAAGCCCTGCGCAACTATCGGCTCTGTCGCGATAAGGATGGCAGGATGAGAAAGTACCGATATGATAAGGATGACTTAGATGACCAGCGAATAGAATTGCTCTGCAGCAGTCAACTGGATCCCAGCGGGTTTCATCTGCCCCGTCCTGATCATATGCATCACTTCGGTGCCCGACAGGATGATCCGGGCGCAACGAAAATCCTTGAAGCCCATCATCGCTTTGACAATCCGTTTGATGGAGCGATGGTCCTGTTCGACAACGTTGTTCAGGTATTTGACCTGGCGGATCTTGATGGGCATTTCCCGTTCGGCGTTGATGGCTTGCAGGCCGGCCAGACTGGCGCCGCTTTTATCCATTGTGATGGTCTCCGGCTCGCCGTTGTGCTCGATGGCTTTCTCGAAATAGCGACGGGCGGCAGCCATGTCACGATTGGCTCGAAGCAGGAAATCCACCGTCTTTCCGGCCCTGTCGACAGCGCGATAAAGGTATTTCCACTGGCCACGCACCTTGAGTGGAGTAAGAAACAGGGCGTAGTCGAACTATTTCCCTGTTTCTCCTCCCCGAACCGGACTTGCACCTCTCAGCGCATCCGGCTCTCCATTGAGGTGTCGCTCATAGCAAAGGCAACATCAGCGTAGCGCGACTCGATGGTGCGGCGTGTCTCATCGCGCAATATGTACGGATTTTCAATGGGGGTTCGCCAAGTGAATCGCCCCTTGCGGCTGGTGACGAGGCGCCGAAGCGCCACTTCACCGTACCGACCCCGACTATCCAGGCCTTGCAGCACCCATGTCGTGGCCCTCCCCGGTTCAGGGGCCCGGATATGATCGCGCATTAGCGACCGGAAGCCACGCCGGTACTTGTGCGCAAGCCAATATCCCAGCTTCCAGAAGACGGTTCGGTCCAACCTGCTAAACAGGGTCGCCGTGTAGTCGGTGTACTGGTAGAAGGTTGCCCATCCCATCAGTTGCCGATTCAGGCTTTCCACCATATCCATCCGGTTCATGCTGTAATTGCTTGACAGCTGTTTGACCAGCCGCTCGGCAAAGCCCCGATACTTCTCCCACGGAATTGTCGTCACCGGTCGCATGCTGCCGCGTGGTCCGCGCTTGCGAATAATGCGGTGGCCGAGGAAGACGAACCCGTCATTCACATGCGTGATATGGGTCTTCTCCATATTCAGCGTGAGCTTCAGCTTGCCTTCGAGGAACTCCCGACACGCTTCGCGTATTGCTTCGGCGTGCGCGCGGGTTCCTTTGACGACCACCACAAAGTCATCCGCATAACGACAGTAGGATACTGCTGGTTTCCACTGCCGATCTTCTCGCACAGCAATGGGCCGCTGTTTGAGAACAGCGAAGTTCCACGCCCACCGGTCCTTGCGTACCTTCTTGTTCAGGAAGTTCGTTTCCATCCACGCATCAAACTCATGCAACATGATGTTGGACAGCAGAGGCGAGATAACTCCGCCTTGAGGAACACCTTCACTCGCGGCACGGAACAGACCGTGATCAACGCAGCCCGCCTTGATGAACTTCCAGAGCAGGGCAAGAAAGCGCTGATCGGCGATGCGCTTGCGGATCCCCTTCAGTAGCAGGCGGTGATGAACGGTGTCGAAGTAGCTGGCGAGGTCGCCCTCGATGACCCAACGTCCCGCAGCACTCTGCTCATCTGCAGCCGTTAACTGAAGTCTCACCATGCGCACAGCGTGGTGTACGCTGCGGGCCGGTCTGAAGCCATGTGAAGCCATGTGAAGCCATGTGAAGCCGTGTGAAGCCGGGTGGAAATCACTCTCCCAGATCGGCTCCATCGCCATCAGCATGGCCCGTTGAACAATTCGATCCCGCAGACTCGGGATGCCGAGTGGCCTGAGCTTGCCGTTCGCTTTCGGGATGTACACGCGGCGCGCCGGTAGCGGACTATACGAGCCCGCCAACAGTTCGTCGCGTATCGTCGCCAGTTCATGCTGGAGATTCTCCTCCATCATGCGCTTGCTGACACCGTCCACACCCGGCGTGCGAGCTCCGCTGGAGGCCAGCGTAATGCGAGCCGCTTCGCTCAGCCAAATCCTGTCGGCAATCAGTCTCAGAAGTCGATCGAACTTGCGTTCTTTGTCCTCCGTCGACCATGTCGCCAGTTTGCTTTGCATTTCACTGATTATCAAAGGTCTTCACCTCACTATGGTCAGTTAATCAACCCAGCAAACCACTTCAACTGCCTCCCTTCGCCATGTAACCGGCTTTCCCGGCCTCGGACTACTACAGAGGCTCCGCCAGCCTGCATATCATCGGGGGCACACTCCCTTGTCATTTATGCAAGCCTTCCCCAGTTCACATGCTGGACTCAACGCATGGGCGAGGTTGCCTATCGCAGTCTTTATCCTTGCTTGCCGCAAGTCGTCGCAGACACCACGGTCTAGCTGCGCGCTCTCCGTGGTTCCAGTTGGCCGGCATACATCTCCAGCCAGCGTTCGCGGCATCAGTCCATACGTGTGACCGGCGCCGATCCGCGTCCTGCCTCTTAAGCGGTGTAGGCAGGGGTGACGATTCAACCCTCAGATGCGTTTCAATAGGTTCGTGTCCCTCAACCGTCCCATGCTCAGCCTAGAAGCTCATCTTGGCGTAACCGCTTCGCCGCAAGCTCCGTTTCCCACGGACTTCGTCACCTTGCCAGTGTCCAGCAAGTCACCGCCGCTTCGGCTCACTTTCTCTCGCAGCAGAGAAAGGGCATGTCCCGGTACTGCGACTTCAACTCCACCGGGTCCTGCATTCCAAACATGCTCAAGCAACTTCACCCCCATGTGGGCGGGCTACGTTGGCTGGGCGTACCGTACGTCTCGTCCATGCGCCAGCTCTTGCCAACCGCGCGCTTTGGACGGCGAAACGCAGGCTCAGCGGATAAGTCACGTACCAACGCACGCACGTCAGCATCACATCAAGCGGGTAATGGAGGCGTTTGAGCACTCGGGCCACCGCCAGATTCAACGTCGTCATCAAGCTTTCCGTCGTCTATATAGTTCCGCACATCATAGCGGACCGGCCTATTGCAACAAAACCTTATATCCGCCACCTGAGGCTACGCCGTGCGGCCAATGAGTTGATTCGGTATCCACACTTGGCGGTCACAGCGATTGCCTATGGACTCGGCTTCAAAAGCGCGTCTGATTTCACGCGCGCCTTCGGACGGGCCTACGACATCGCGCCGCAGGATTTTCGGGCTTTGGCCGGCAAGGTGGTTCAGACGCGGCGATAGGTGTCCGTGCGTGCCCGTCGGTTCAAGTTTCGAAGCGCTGCTCCTTGAACAGTATCAGCGCACAAAAGCTCACCGCACATGCTGGCATCACATACCAAGCTGCAGACATCGGATCGCCGGTCCATCTGATCAATCCCGTGACGATGAACTGAGCGGTACCGCCGAATAAGGCGACGTGCAGGGCATGCGAGACGGCCATGCCGCTGGCGCGCACCCGCGCAGGGAGCGCTTCAAGCACAAGCAGGGCGACCGCGCCGGCGCCGAGCGCCACCATTGTGCTAATGAGCGCGACGCCAAACAAGACAGGCAGCGCGCTGGTCGCACGGGTAATCATCAGAAAGACCGGATAGACCAGAGACGCCGTGCATCCGGAGGCAATAAGGGCCAGTGGCTTGCGGCGAGGCAGACGGTCGATGAGACGGCCGGACAGCGGCGGAATGACGACAAGCAGCAGCGCAGACAACGCGGAGGACAAATATCCGATGACGGCGGGCAGGTGCATCACGCGAGTCGCATAGCTCGGCATGTAGTAGACGATCGCGTAGACCGGTATGGTTTGCCCCATCATCATCAGCATCGCCAGCAGGATCGTCGTCCCATGTTCGCGACGCAGTTCTGCGAGCGGTGTGCGGGCATGTCTGGCGGTGTTGGTGGGAATCGCATCATCGCGAAGGCGGTAGCGGACGTAGAGAACAACTGGCGCAATCAGCAGACCGATCAGGAACGGGATCCGCCAGCCCCACGAAGCAAGAGCAGCCCGTGACATGGTGCTGGTGAGTAGCACGCCCAAGCTCGCGCCCAACAACGCGGCCGCCCCCTGGCTAACGAGTTGCCAGCTGACCAGATAGCCGCGACGCGACGCAGGCCCTGCCTCCATCACAAAAGTCGCGGCAACACCGATGTCGCCGCCGACGGCAAAACCCTGCAACGACCGACCGGCGATGACAACGAGCGGCGCAATCACGCCTATGCTGGCAAACGACGGACAGAAGGCAAGCGCCGCCGTTCCTAGAGCCATCATCCAGCTGGTCCTCGTCATCGCTGCGCGGCGGCCCACGCGGTCCGCGTAAGCGCCGATGACCATCGCGCCAACAGGTCGCATGAAAAAGCCGACGCCGAATGTGCCGACTGCCCACAGTAACGAAGTCATCGGATCTTTCGCTGGGAAGACATGGTCTCCGATCATCACCGCGAAGAATCCGAAAACGGTGAAATCGAACATTTCGAGGCCAGTCACAAGCGATGCTGCGACAACAGCTCTGAAAAGCTCTGCGGGATTTTCTTGATTGCCGGGCGGTTGATCGCCTGTGGCGACGCGAAGCGTGAACATTCTGTTGTAGGGTCGTCTATAACGGCGTGCGTTTATCGTTGAAAACGCATTCGGACTGCGCGACGCGTTGCACGATACCACGTGCGCTCGTTCGCTGATCGATTGCGCACAAATCGATGAGCAAAAAACTGCTCCCGCGGTATGTGGCTCCGTCCTTCGTCTGGCAGGGAATGACAGGTCAGTGGCGCCGGCGGTCACGGCTACAACGTTCAGAATGCCATTGATGCCACGTCGCATCTAATCGGGCACACGAGGTCACCAATCTTGGCAATGATTGTAACCAGTTGACGAACATGACCGGGCAGGCGCGAGCCGCTATCGTGGGATACGATGGGGCAGGTATTGATCAAACACCGGCCGACCCCGCCGTACTTCCGGGCTCCGGCGCGGACAAACACGCCGAAATTAAATCATAACGACCGCTGTCCCCCAGAGCGACGGAGATCCCGCCACGCCGATCACTTCGCTGATGAGCGTCATCTAGGTGCGCAAGCCGACGTCGTTAATGTGACGCGACTGACCTGTGTGCGAGCCGCCGTACAGCGCGACACCCGGGCGCACTCAGTCACGAGAGCCGGGGATGCCATAGGACGGCCGCTGAATTCGCGAGACTTCGTTGACCCGGTATCCCGTCAGTCACAGAAACGGAGCGATTCATCTGCCATGCCACGTCGCCATCGTCAGCATTCGCGATGTGGCTCGTCAAGGCGACTGACTGCGGCGGCATCAATCTCTGAACGATCGGACGTGGCAGGGGAGGTGTTGAGGACTTGTTCGAAAAAGGAATGAATGCCCGCTGTTAAAGACCAATATTGTGGCCAATAGGCAGTGGTTTCACTATCATATCTATCTGCGCCCGTTTTTTTTGAATGTGTTCTTGTTGATTTACTAGGTTGAATTCTTGGCCGTTTGTCTGCCCCGCCAGCAGGCGAACACGCGGATTACGTGAGTGGCCCGAGTAGCCTGATTGAGCGCCGGCGCGCGGTCGCGGCGGATTACGACGTCATGTTTACCCGAATGTTTTAACCGGTTCTGGGGATGAATCCAATCCTTCTTATGTCGTGTTCGGTCAAGAATGTGATCGCATCCGCCGGGCGGGTCCGCCGCCTGCTTTGAGCGACTAAACTGGCTTCGGTCTTTCGAGGGGCGCTTCTCTCGAGCGAACCCCACCCCTCGATCTTTCAGCCCCCGCCCCCACGGGCGGCAGGTTCTTTTTCGTGGACTTCTTCACTGCCAGGCGGTATGGATGACGTTGAGAACAACTCGCGCGGAAAATCGCATGACGCTGTCGGGGAAAACATGCAGCTGCCGAACGTAGATAATTTCATCAAAAACCGGCAGCACGGCGTCACCTACAACATCTGCGCCTATCGCAGACTTTCAGGTCAGGAGATGACGCGCGCGATGCAAGTCTTCATTTAGCAACAGGGTGAGCGTCAACCGAAGCCAGGATCAGTCGTCAAGATCTTTTCGCTGGTCGGGCTGGATGACCGATAGTGGTGGTGATGCATCAGACGCCAATTGACGGACGTCGGGCACGGCTGCGATAACGCGCCGGACAGCACGCTGCGCCGTGACTTCGAAGCAGGTTTGGGCGGGAAGATACGCCGCGTCGTCGACGCAGTCTAATCCAACATATACAGCAGATCGGCGATGTTCGTGTTAGGCAATCGCTTCGCAACCATGTCCCAGAAGATCACGTCGTGCATCGCGCTGGCGTCTTCTGCCGTCTTCCACGCCCGCGCGCCGACGATCGAATCGGCCGTTTCGTGAGCTGCGGAAACAATTTTTTGAATGTCTTGTTTGTGCATGGACCCTGTTAACGGTCGTGCGCAAAGCTTTTTTAGCCCCTTGCCCAACCGTTTGCTAAATATTTTTATCCACCTCGCCTTCGCCTGCAACAATGCCTGTGCGGTGACCGAGTTGAACGGAGCGCGTTACATGATACCAGGGCTCTTCGTGCGCAAGGGAGGCAGGAAACCCTGGGCGGCCTCAAATCTGAAGTGCACACCGTCTCGTATAAGGTGTTGCGATGCACGAAAGAACTCAGTACCAGCAACTTCAACCGGAAGAGCGCCTCATCATTGCGAGCCTGCATCTGCAGGGTTCGAGTATCCGGGCCATGGCCCGGATACTCGGGCGCTCGCCGGCCACCGTTAGCCGTGAACTGACGCGAAACGGCTCTCCCGCAGGTTACGCATCGGTGCCGGCTGAAGCGCTTGGCGCCGCACGCCGCAGCGCGGGTCGCCGCCCCACAAAGCTTTGCCTCAGAGCGTCTGCTGGCGTATCGTTCTTACCCTGCTCGAGTGGAAATGGTCACCCCAGCAGATATCGGGCACACTCAGGCGTATGTATCCGACTGACCCGACCCAGCAGGTTTCGCACGAAACCATCTACACGGCCATTTACGCCCAGCCGCGCGGCGAACTGCGCCGACAACTCATTGCCTGCCTGCGCCATGGTCACGGCACGCGCAAGCCGCGTACGCGGCGCAAAGACCGGCGCCGAAATTACGGGCGACATTGACAGTTCACAAGGATTCGCTCACGGTTGCCTATGCGCTGGGCACAGGCGAGGTCGAACTGCTCGGCAAGATTGGCACAACGAAGACGGATACTGATCGGCTGTGTACGTGCCTGCAACCGAAGGCGCGGCACATCCGCATCGTCTACGAGGCGGGCCCGTGCGGCTATGGACTTTACCGTCAGCTAGTGCAGAAGGGATTCGACTGCTTGGTGTGCGCGCCGTCGCTGATTCCGAAAAAGCCGGGCGAGCGCGTCAAGACTGACCGGCGTGATGCGGTCAAGCTGGTGCGGTCGCTGCGCGCCGGCGACCTGTCAGCGGTGTACCTGCCAAGCGTGGAAGATGAAGCATTCCGCGATCTGGCTCGCGCGTGGGTAAGCGGCAAGGACGATCTTAAGTGTGCGCGGCAACAGCTGAAGGCCTTTCTGCTCCTGCATGGCGTGCGCTATGCAGGCCGCGCCGACTGGGGACCTGCGGATCGTCGCTGGCTCAGCGCCTACGCTTTCGACAGCGTCTGGCAGCAACTCGCGTTCGAGGAGTATCGGCGCACGATCGAGGATCGCCTGGCGCAATGCGACCGGCTGGAGGCCGCGTTGCGCCAGGCCGTCCTCCACTGGCGATTTTATCCTGCCGCGCTGGGCCTGCAGACGATGCGCGGCGTGCGGTTCACCACGGCAGTGGGCATGCTCGCCGAGCTCGGGGATCTGTCACGCTTAGCCCACCCGCGCCAGTGATGGCCTGGCTGGGGGTGACGCCATCCGAACACTCGTCAGGCGACAAGCGCCGTCAGGGCAGCATCTCACCGAGAATGGCAACAGCTATGCAAGAAAGTTGCTGTTGGAAGCGGCCTGGAGCTACCAGCATCCGGCCCGCGTGAGTCCCGAAATCCAGCGCCGCCACGAAGGCATCCCCAAGCGCATCGTTGACCGCGCCTGGGACGCGCAGATGCGCCTGTGCCGGCGCTACCGGAAGCTCGTCGCGCGCGGCAAGCAGAAGAATATTGCGGTGGTCGCGGTCCCTCGCGAACTCGCCGGTTTCATCTGGGACATCAGCCAGCTCGCCATGTCGCTCTCCGTACGGCCCGGGGTGTGCATGGCGTGACCCAACCCTTAAGCAACACGTAGATGAACCTCACCGCCCGAGCAAGAGTTTCCTGAAAGTGGCGTAGCCCGGCGCCCGAGCAACCCGCGAGACGGTTAGGCAACGGATTTGATTCGACTTGCGGCACTGATAGCGGCAGGCTCGCTGGGCGGACTTCTGTAATGCGGTAACCAACCCGCGGATATCAGATGATCCACCGTCGAGATTTACTGCTACGTCGCCCTCAGGAAATTCAGATGCAGCTCAAAACCGAAAACCGATCCCCTCTTGACAAGCGGAGTCATATCAACCGTTGGAACGGCACAATACGATCGTGCCACCCTCATCCATCGCAGCGGTCGTCAGCACGGCGTCGAAATCGGGCCGACTCTGTCCAGGCCCGCTCGCGAGCGGGCCTGGACAGCGCATCACTGCGCCAGCGTTGCAGCGTCCCCACTTCCCCGCCAACCTCACGTGCAAAGTTTTCTAGCGCCGCGCGCTCCGGTGGCGGCGATCGCGCAACCGCTCTGTCCTTGAATCCTTGTCCGTACTTTGCCAATTCGTTCTCTCATCATCGCCCCCGGCTCATCGATTTCTATGGGCGCGACAAGTATTCTGATGCGGGGAAGGGCAACACCTCGCTTAGAAGCTCTTTGACCCTTAAGTTTCGAGCAAGCGCGTGTATGGGCCAGCCCTCGCATATAAATGAATAATTATTCCCCGCTATACATTCCATCTCATTTTGGTCACGATTCTCATTTCCAAATATTATGGGATTCGCGGGCGCTATAATCAGAAGTCCAGCACCGCTATTGGCCGGCCCCCACTCAGTGCCCTAACGGCCAATGTGATGGCTAATTCGGCCATGTAATACTGACAAAAGAGTCAGACCTATAGCATGGACGAATAAGAAAAAATCAGAGTCTTGGGGACAAGACTTTGCAGACCACACATTTCTGGGGAAAGTAAATGGACTTGGTAGATACTCTACCGCGTGGCTCGCGGCAGAGTGCCGTGCCGATGCAAACGACCGCGCTGACTCGCGTCGACATCGCACTGTTCAATGGGTTTGCACTGCCTACGGTCGCAGCAATCATCGAGATCTTCCAGAAGGCAAATTCGCTCACCGCCGCGCAGCGATCGGGCCGCGCCTGCTACGACGTCTCGCTGCTTTCCGCCGCGGGCGGGCGCATCGCCAGTTCGTCATCTGTATTTGTCTGGACCGACGACGTCCAGTCGCACCGAGGCACGAACGAGACGCACCTGTTGTTCATTGCCGGCGGCGAGGGCGTACAGCAAGCATGCCGCGACGAGCGATTGAGCAACTGGCTGCGCCGCCGGCATCCGGTCAGCGAGATCGTGCATCCAATCGCGGAGGGCCAACTGCTGCTGCAAGCTGCCGGGTTGCCCAGTCGCTACTGCCCGCTTTTCTATGGCGGTAGCGAAGTGCAAGGCCTGCCTCCGGCGAGGTCGCTGACAGAATTGCCTGGTGCCGTATCCACGGCGTTACGCATTGTCGAAGAGGATCTCGGTGCCGATCTGGCACAGCAGGTCGCCGAATCGATCGCCCCGCAACCCACGACACCTTTCCGCTCGGCAGCCACGTTTGGCCTTGCGTCACAGGCCAGTGGCAAGATCTTGGCGTCGGCACGCTGGTTGGACGCGAACGTCGATCGTCCCATCTCAATCGACGATGCGGCGCAAGTCGCGGCGATGAGCGAGCGCAACTTCCTGCGCCGGTTCAAAAGCGAGATCGGCATGACGCCATCCGATTATCTGCTTCGCGCACGTTTGAACATGAGTTGCCGGATGCTCGTCGAATCGAGCCTGCCAGTCGACAAGGTCGCGCGCCGCTGCGGTATTGGAAGCGGCGGGCAGTTGTCGAAGCTGTTCAGAAAATATCTGGCGACGACGCCGACGGACTATCGGACGCGCAACCAGGTGGCACCGTAGAAGGCTTTCGGCAAAGGTGCCTGATCAGCGGCAGAAGCTGGATCCGGGGAGCACGGCCGCCATACCTGGCAGCGACATCGAACAGGCGGCGCCGGACGTGCTCAACATCGATGCGGGTGGCGGCGAAGCCGCGCCAATTCCCGGCACCATAAGGCAGGAGCGCAGCGCTGCGCGCTTTATCCATTCCAGGCTGACTCATCAACGCACGAGCCTGCATCGACGTCGCGCTGCCGAGCGCACCTACGGCGCCCGCAACGGCCAGCTGACTGGACAGCATCATCCGTGAAGGCGTGATCTGCGCTGTCGGCGACAGTGGGTCGACGGTCGACATGAGCTCACGCAAACGCCGGTCCGGATCGCTCGGGGCAATGAGCGCCATGTACGGATCGTTCGATTCCCGCCGACAATGCTTTTGTTGGTCGTTTGCAGAAGCGACGACGTCAATGCCGATCGCCGTGGAACGAAGGCAAACTGTCTCCGTCCTACCAGGAAATGCGTCAACGGATCGTTGAAGTCCATCGGATCGCAAAAATGTCTATATTTTCCAATCGTTAGCACCGAAGGGAATGTGTCACTAACGACAGGCTTTGCGATGCTTCCGTGGGCCGAGTGGTGTCCGTGTGCCCGCACATATGGCGATCGATCAACCGAGACGGGAGACGCAAAGCCTGCGGGCGTCACGCTCACTCAAGGCAACACTCAACATAGCGGCGTGTGAAAGCGCTGCGATGCGTTGGTTTCATTGGTACAGCGTTGCTCGGGGTCCATGTCCCACCATGACTCGCGCGGCAATATCCACAAAGAAAACGCGCCTCCGGCAGTTGAGCCTTGACAAAGATAAGCTGCCTCGCGACCGCAGCGCCGACATGATGATGCCAGCGTGCAATGATAGGCGGGACACAGACGCAAGCTCTCCAGTTGATGCACACCGCTGTGATAGCCATGTGCGAGATAGCAGTGACAGTAGCGAAACGTATCGCTATAACGTCGCCGGTTTTGTTGCAATAGGCCGGTCCCCTATGATGTACGGAATAATATAGACGACGGAAAGGCCATCAACGCCGAACGGGAAATGCCCATCAAGATCCGCCAGGTCAAATACCTGAACAACGTTGTCGAACAGGGCCATCGCTCCATCAAACGGATTGTCAAAGCGATGATGGCTTCAAGGATTTTCGTTGCGCCCGGATCATCCTGTCGGGCACCGAAGTGATGCATATGAGCAGGACGGGGCAGATGAAACCCGCTGGGATCCAGTTGACTGCTGCAGAGCAATTCTATTCGCTGGTCATCTAAGTCATCCTTATCATATCGGTACTTTCTCATCCTGCCATCCTTATCGCGACAAAGCCCGTTTTACCGAGCGTCTGCTCGACTCTGATACCCGCCTGCGCCTCAGCAGGAACCGGCAGGGTGGACCGCACCACCTAGGCAGCGTATTTGACCGAAGTATTCGTTATCGCGCAGGCACGGACTGCCGGTTGCGTCCTCGCAGAGCGCAGCGAGACCAACGCGAACGCCCTGGACACGAAAGATTCTCCGCACGGAGGTTCGTCGCTAACGCTTACCTACGCGGGCGGCGATGCCGACCGGTCACGCTACGCTGCAATCTGCGAGTCGGATCGCAGACCTTGCGGTTCGTCAAGTCTCGACGTGTTTTAACGTCTCCGGTATCGGGCGGGTCGGGCAATTGCGGTCAATCATGTTTGAGTGCCGAAACTCTGCGCAACTATCGATTGGCCTCTTCAGTGCGCGTCGGTGAACGTTATGACGTCGGCCAGAACCGGCGAGACCGTATTCTGCGCCGCCGAGAACGACTCGACGATCGTATCGTGACCGTAGCCCTGATATTTTTTCAGTTCGACGACGTCGTGATGCGCGCGCAGCGCGCCTGCGAAGCGATCACTGTTATGGGGATCGACATCGGTATCCGCCGTGCCGGTGGCGAGCAGCATCGGCGGCTCGTTTCCGGTGACGAATGCGATCGGCAGCGCGCGCTGGCGTAATGCTGCCGGAAAGATCTCGTCCATGTGAGGGTCGCTCGTCGGGATCGCGGCGTACGGACCCGCGAGTCCGATCATCCCGGACAGCGATGAATTCGACATGCCCTGCGCGGCCAGATAGCGCGGATCGGTCGCAAGCATCGCGGCGATATGCGCGCCGGAGGAATGTCCCATCACGAAAATGCGTCCGGAATCGCCCCCAAACTCGCGCACGTGGTCGTGCGTCCAGCGCACGGCGGCAGCAGGATCGTCGAGAAAGCGGGGGAAGACGGTCTCCGGATAGCTGCGGTAGTCCGCTGCGATCGTAACGATGCCTCGCGCGGCAAGCGCTTGCGCCACTCCGCGTGAATCCGAGCGGTCGCCACTCTGCCAGGCTCCGCCGTAGAAATAGACGACCACGGGGTGGTGGGTGCGGCTGCCGGGCTCGGGCATATATACGTCGAGCCGCTGGCAGGGTGCATTGCCGTAGGCGATACCGCCCGGCTCGTCGTGTTTGCGCGCCCGACAAGCGATCACGCCGGCCGCGCATGCGGTCAGTGACAGTGAAATGAAGCTTCGTCGCGCCATTACATGCATGTTGCAATCTGCGGTCGTTATCGAAAATCAAGGCTGCGGCGCGCTCTTCGCAGCGACAGTCCTGCGGTTGCGGATCAACGCGGCATAGGTCTTCGCGCGTGCCCGTGAGTGACGCATCGTCGAGCGGATGGAGCACGGCGTGCGATCTGACCTCAGGACCCGCGCCTGAGCGACGCCAATCGGCAAACGACGCGCCCTGTTCATTATTATCGCGCCAGGCACGTAAGACACGCGATTCGACAGGTGAGGGCAAGCCGTGGGCCGACCCGATCAGGACGCGGTCGATCTGCTTACCCGTTATTGAACAACACCTGCAACTTGCAGTACGTGCGGAAGACATCGTTCGCAACAGTGAGGTCCAGTGGACCAATAGGTCAAAGGCGGCCTCTCTTTATCCGGAATCGAACGCGCGCGTCTGTGAAGAAATCCACGGGCCTGACAACCGATTGCCTTCAGAAGGCGGTTGCTCTCCCGTAAAGGCTCACCTTGCGGTCCCACTTGAACGAACTAATGCAACTAACGGTCTGTCGCCGTCGCGTGCCCGCCACACCGCAAACACGGTCTTCCATGAGGCTCGCACTGGGCTACACGGCAGGTCGCCTGTGCGACCACGTGGGAAGCGCTCGAAGCGCAATTCTGGTTCCCCGCCGGTGCTGACCAGGTCCGCATGCTTAAGGCTTTTGCTGACGGACGGCGCAGTTTTATCGCGGTCGCCGAAGGAAAAGTCCGTTCGCGTCCGGGCCAAGTGGTCAGACTCACGGCCAACGATTTCCTGATCAAACCTTGCGTTGCCGCCGGGCGGGGGGGAATAGTGGCGCCGGTCGACCTCTCGCCGTCACCGTCCGGGTCGCGTCGAGCGTTACCGGTCAATCCGGTGTTTTCTCGTCGGTCTCGCGATGCTGGAGATGGTCGCGGAGGTGCAGATACTGACTGGTTGTCGTCAGTGACGCATGCCCGAGATTATCGCGCACGAGTCGCAGATCGAGTTGCTGATCCGCCATATGTGACCCTGCCCTATGACGTAGCCAGTGCACCGATCCCTGCTCGAGGCGGTCTGCGCGCTGCGCATGGTCGTCGCCACGCGAACGCGACGAGTCTGCGGCGCCGCTGAAGACGTGCTTCACGATCCGGTGAAACGCGGCGCGCGCGTGTGGTTTGAATGACTGGCCGACCGGCAGCACGAGCGGGGTGTCTCTCCCGGCGGCACCTCGAGGGCGAAGTGGCACTCGCCGCCTTGCAGGTGCGGCCCCTCACACTTGGCTCGCACCGTGCTGGCGATCGCCCGCTCAGCAGACCGGAACCCTCACATTCCGCAGTGTTGATGCCGACTGTCACGCCGCGCCACTGCGGCTGGGGGGCCGTCTGGGTATTCGCCAGCGAAACGGTCGCGGCCCTTTGAGTCCTGGTGGCGCGTTCCGGCACCGCTCGCGCCGATGACCGAGGCGCGCTACAGGACGGGTGGACTGGATGCCGCGTGGCAGCTGCTCGCGGAACCGGCGAGTAAATCGCGATCTCGGACGTGCCCGGGGGCGCTCCATTGCAGTGCTTTCTGGTCGCACGAACCGGGCTGAGCATTCGCAATATTTGCTGCCGCGGGGAGTCACGCGGGGTCGTAGGGTTAGTCTGAACAAAGATCCCCACGGCGCACAGTTTGGGAATGAGTATAGGCCTGAATCTGAACGACGTTGGCAAACGCTTCTGCAACATCCTCAATGCTTGACGCAAATCGACTCGCGAAATTCAGTCTTGAATCGGGCGATATAGAGAGAGTGCCTTTCGCGTAAGGTCGAGATTTGCTGCGCGTTGAATCCCACCAGAGAGAACATTCCGTGATGGCGCGCGATAAAGGCACATCGGTTGGAATTCAGTCGGTCACGAAGCAGTTCAGCCAGATCTTTTCAGGTTGCCGACGATGCGTTGGCGCTTTGCTCCAGTTCGCTCGACCATGACGACTTCCTCGCAAAGCCTCAGGCTGCGAACGCGCTCTGCCAGCCGGTATTTCGGCGGCACATTGTGAGAAATGCCGCATGCGAATCAAACGGCAGGACTGCCCAGCGAATCGCGCCCGGTCGCTGCCCACTTCGTCGCGACTTTGTGGGTGCGATCGACACGTCGCGCCGGGTGCGCTGCGGGCCGAGGTCGAAGGGGAAAGCCATTGCGAGTATGGCCGCAAGGCGAACGCCGCGCTCTCGCTATCTCGCACTGAAGTCATCGGGGCGGCTGTTGAACATCTCGCGAGTTATCCAGCTATAATTCGTCCGTTCACCAAACGCTCCTTGTAACCTCGAATCTGTGTCTTCCAGACGAAACAAAACCCGCAGTGCCCGCGGCCATAGACCGTTGACCAAGGCGCTTTTGTTGCCAATGGATCGCGCGTCGGCGAGCGAGCAGTCGCTTGCCATTCATCTTGCTCTCGTTGCGTGTCGGAGCGGTCACGGAAATGGACACCTGATCAATGAATTGATGCGCGCGGTGTATCTGGGCTGGTTCCTGCAGCGTGCTGGATTTGGAAGTCGCCCCGTGGAGCAGTTCAGGATCGCCGAGTACGCCGTTGAAGCGACTTTGGCACGTGCTCACGAGTGTGGCGAGTGGCATTTGCCCGGCGAGACGATTGATGACTTCGAAGCGCTTGTTGCCCTTTATGATTCGCAACTGGCCAGTGTACCGCTGCACGAAGTACTTGCGGCAGAGCGGAAGCTGAGAGCGTTCCTCGCGGGGAACGCCAGTTCGCCAATCTCCATGAACGCCTGATCTGACATAGACGCCGGGGTCGTTGGACATTTTTCAAGGCGGCCTGTGGCTCAATGCGACCGCCGGGGCTGCGCTCCGTGACTCCGGCTTCAATGGTTAAGCTCCCTGGAATCGCTTTCTGGGAGGAAACTGCGCTTCCCAGTTCACCCTATGTTGGTTCACGGTTTCACGATGATGCCTGTCCTTGTCCTCATACAGGGTCCCTCTCAATTATGGGAGACTTTCCTGCGGCCCTGACCCGGTTTTACCGGTAAGCCGGAATATGGTTGCATCAGCCTCCAGCGCCCGGTGCGTTTCGACGACTCAGGTGACATTGCACTGCCTGCCGAGTGGTTGGCGCCTTACATTCCACGCCAAACCGCACACCGATTGCGCAGGCTGAGAGCCGCACATTACCGGGCCAGACGAAAACGTCGAGCTGCCGCGGCCCGTCGTTTTTTGAACCCACTGCGACCGCATTTTCATTTGCGCCGCGGCCGGCGAATTGCTGTTCAAAATGCCGAAATCCTCCAATGGCGGCGCACCCGGCAAATGAGAGGGTCGTGCCTCACAGTCGACTATCTTTCTTCTGTTTTGAGCAGCGGGTCGGGCAGAAAAAAGCCCGTGCGTTCCCAGGCTGACTCCATATCAGGAGGGGACACGGAAGAGGTGGAATTCAGTTTAAAGCCATGCCCGGCAGCATTAGAGTCCGTCGGCGACGTAATTGATCGCGGCGAGCTTTATACGCTGTAGCTGTCGTTGTTTGTCGCGCCGGTCAATGCAAACTGCCCGAAGCCGTCGTCATCGGTTAGCGAGACGCCTGACGCACGACTGCGGTCAAACGCGGCGGAGAAGGTATCTTCGGCGCTACGCAACTGTGCGAAGGCGGCGACGTCGCCGCACGCACCGGCCACCAGCCCGCTCAGGATCATCGCCTGGCAAAGTGTCGACTGCGTTTAGCTTGCCTTGCCGCGCTGCATGGCATCGAGCGCGACATGAACTGGCACGCAAAGACGGTTCACATCGGTACGCCGCATCGGTAACAGAATGTCTCGCTCTGGCGTGCACGTGCGGACGCGGGCGGCCTTGTAATCGGGATTATCCTGACCACAGGAAAGGTGAGGGTTTGCGGGAGTGGGAAGGCCTGTGCATAAAGGTGCAGCCGCGAATGTTTCAAGCGCACGTAGCGTTGGCCAAGTTGTACGCACTGGTCCGAACTAACCGAAAAAACGAAAAAAACGCGCAACGGGCTATATGTTTGGCAGTATTGCGCAACGGGATCCGGGGATCTGCCGAGGAGTGCGGAATTTAACTTCGAGAGTTCAAAATGATGTCGATTGCTATTATCCGCAACGCCAACTTATGCGCGATAGACCATCCGCTGGGAGACGAATGGGTGCGTTCCAAGAAGAACCTGCCGTGAGCGGATATGCCCGGCGTCAAGCGGGGGCGGGGGATTGCCTCAAAGAAGTGCTCCTCGAAAGGCCCAAGGCGAGCCTATGCGATTGGAATATGCGACCGACGCAAGCGGCGCAGGGTCAAAATGTCGACTGAGCAGGACATGAAGACATGGTCATCCTGGCGATTCTGGTGCGATAAGCGATGTCGAATCGGCCGAATATAGGTCTGAACGACTTGAGGTCGTTAATGCGCGTGGAAGGAGTTAGACAAGCTATTTGCATGCCGCCGCCCCGGCCGCAGAGTGATTCTCTGAGTTCGTACATGTGCGCGTGTAGTCCGTTATCCGCGGAGTGAAGTGAAGCGCTATTCTGTTGATTAATATAGATTTATCAATAGATGCGCACGCCGGTCAACTCATATTCGGATAAGCTTTGCCGTATTCTCAATGTGCTTTTCGCGCGGCGTCGCCCTGAGCTGACGCCTGCGGCCTCAATGTCGCGCTTGTTAAACATGTCGGCGTCCCGGTATCGAATGGCAATCCCGTGAGACAATCCGCGGCCCAGACGGGCAGGTCAGCCGGAGTTCTTTATCGTTACTGTGCGAACACCGTACTGATCCTTCCACTACCCTTGTGCACCTCCCGCTTTGCCGCGTGCCGAATGTGCCCGCATTGCCTCCAATAACTGTGAATGATGAAGCTTGTATGTGGTCCTGTGACGAAAGTATTCATATTTTCAGAAAATCTGCGACCACCACTGGTTCATCCAACGAGTGAGCATCGCCGCTTACCGCGCCTGCTTTGCGGTACGACAAGTGTCATCGCCTTTTGCCTGGGCGGGCAGTCATGGGCGTCGGGGGCAGAGGCCGCCACCGCTCCGCCGTCACCCGAGGCCCACGTTGACCACAAGAATGGGCCTGCCATGGACCAACTTCCGCCGGTCGTCGTGACGGCAGAAAAGAAGCCTGAATTGGAGCAGAAGACGCCGGTGGCCATGAGCGTATATGGCGGAGTCAGGCTCGAGGGTCTCGGTGTGAGCGACCTCAAATCCCTGAGTACAATTGCGCCGGACGTGAACTTCGCACAGGTGCAGACGGTGGTGCCGGTCATCACGATCCGTGGCATTTCGAGCCGCGACGTGACCGAGGTCGGCGATCCCGCGGTGGTGGTAGAGACCGACGGCAGTTCAGTCAACCGTCCGTACGCGCTAAGCGGAACACTCTACGACCTCGAAGGCATCGAGGTGTTGCGCGGACCGCAGAACACGCTTTATGGGCGCAACGCCAACGGCGGGCTGATTAACATCGTCACGGCTAAGCCTGCGAAGGACGTGGAAGGTAGCGCGTCGGTTGACCTCGGCAATTACAACGCCCGCAATCTCGCGGCAATGTTGAATGTTCCTGTGAACGATGCCGTGCAGTTTCGAATCGCAGCGGTTTCGCGTCGACACGACGGGTATCTGAACAACGCGCCGCAGTCCGATGGCGACGACGAAAACACGCGTTCTGGCCGCCTCTCCGTTGCCGTGGAACCGTCCCGGGATTTCCACGTGCTGTTCACCGTGCAGCAGACCACGATGAGGGGCGTGGGTCCGGTGTCGCTCGACATCCCGTACGTCTATAACGCCGATGGGAGCATGTCGCACGAGAAACCACAGTTTCCTGATGATCCGCGCACGTTTACATACGCTACGCCGCAGTCGTTAAATATCTCGGACACGCTCGCACGGTGGAGCTTCACCTACGACCTTCCCGCAGTTGAGCTAAGTTACACAGGAGGGTACGACAGCCTGACGTACCACCACGATGGTGACAGCAGCGCGAGCCCTGGGACACCGGTGTCGTATCAGCAGAACGAATATCCGAAAACGCAGAATCACGAATTGCGGGTGGCATCCCGCGGCGACACGCGCTGGTCGTGGCAGGCAGGTGCGTCGTACTTCGAGGAGTCGTCGTCCCTCTACAGCGCGAACGTGGCACCATTCGCGGGCGGCATGTATCTGCCAACACTCGCATTCGCCTACGACCTGCATGCAGCGTCAACAGCCGCATTCGGACAGACATCGTTTGAGCTCACGGATAAGGTCAAGCTGACGGCCGGCCTTCGAATGACCCGGGACGAAAAGAGCCGCGTTGGCGAGTATTTTTTTGCGGATTCAAACGCGCAGCCGCTGACCTACACCCATGTGCCGCAGGACAACTCCGGTTCGTGGTCGAAGCCGACGGTGCATCTTGCGGCACAATGGTCGCCGAGTGCCGTGGCGATGACCTATATGCGATTCGACACCGGCTACAAGGCGGGCGGGTTTTCATCGGCGGGACCGTACGCACCCGAAACGGTCAAGGGCGTTGAGCTGGGCGCAAAGACGCGCTGGCTCAGCGGGCGGCTGCAAATCAATGCCAGCGCGTTCGATTACGACTACACCGGCCAACAGATCTCGCAGTTGGTGCCGTTTGCGAACGGGCAAGTCGGCACGAAGATCGTCAATGCCGGACGCACGCAAATTTATGGCGCGGATACCGACGTGCTGGCGTTGATTGAGCCGATCGGCAAGATCAATCTTTCCGTGGCCTGGCTGCACGCCCGCTTCACAGATTTTCTTGTGGAAGGTGATGGAGGGCAGAACGTGCAGCTGGCCGGCAACTCGCCGCCACAAAGTCCAACATGGTCAGTCGGTCTCGGTATCGAGCACGCTTGGCCAGTGCCCTCCGGCCGCCTGATCGGACGGGTGGATGCAAAATTTCAGAGCAGCCAGCATTTCACGGTATTCAACTACAGCGACGACTACGAGAAACCCCACCTGACCGCAGACCTCTCGGCGACCTATATCCCGAACGGCAAGGACTTCGAGGTGCTTGCCTACGTGCGCAACGTCACAAATACCCTCGCGTATACTGCGGCCGAAGAGTACTCATTCGATAGCTCCTATCGATATGCGTTCGCCGCGCCGCGGACGTTCGGCGTGAAGGCTACTACTATTGGTGAGCGGACATTGCCGGCGACTGCGGTCAAGCTCCTACCGGCATTCGATTCATTGCAAGCGTGGTTTTGTCACATTGAATAGGCGAAGCTACAAAGACGCCGTGTCAGTTTGCTGGTCCTGAATCAAAATGCAAATCCTTTCTGGCAACGCGTGAACACTTGAGGCGACAGTGTCATGTGCGGTTACCCGCCGATGGGACGGACCGAGTCGTGCGTGCTGGGACAGGCGGCCCGTAGGCGCGCGCCTGCAAATTCCGATAGTCGGTGGGTGTCGTCGCCAGATACTTCCTGAACAGTTTGGCCAGCCGGCCGCCGCCGCTGATACCGCAGCGTCGCGCGATCTTATCGATCGGCAGACTCGAGTCGAGGAGCATCCGGCAGCTCATATTCAGACGCGCTCGAAGGAGATAGTCGGAGGGTGTCATGCCGATTTCACTCTTGAAGCGGCGCAGGAAGTTGCGCTCGCTCATCGCCGCGACCTGTGCCGCATCATCAATTGAAACGGGAAGATCGACGTTCGCCTCCAGCCAGCGTGCAGATGCCATGATCTTCTCACTGATCTGTGCTGCCACGCTGTGCGTGCCAGGCGAAGTGAACGGCGAGTGATGCTGGGGCACGATGGACGCCGCAACCTCCCGCGCCAGATCGGACCCGAGATTTTCTTCCACGATGCGCAGCGCCGTTGGTACGGCGCCCGGCGCTTCTGTCAACGACTGCGCCGGATGCGGGCTGTATGGCTCGTGACCGCCGTACTGTATCTGACAGTAGCGACCGGGAAGGCCGGCCGCCTCCAGAATCAGCCGGCCTTCCGCAATGGGATGCACGATCTCGCTGAACGGATGCCTGCGACGTAGCCAGTTGCTTAGGCGTTCGTCACGTGATGCCTGCTGTACTTCAGCCCCGCCGGCAATGAACAACAGGTGCGTGTCGTTCGTACCGCGGTGCGACTGGACATCGTCGGTCCAGACAAATACTGATGATGAACTGGCGATGCGCCCACCCGCGGCCGAAAGCAGCGAGACGTCGTAGCGTGCACGACCCGGCCGCTGCGCGGCAACAAGCGAGTTTGCCTTCTGGAAGATCTCGATGACTGCTGCGACCTCTGGCAGTGCAAATCCATTGAACAGCGCGATGTCGACGCGAGTCATCGCTCTAACTTGCGTCGGCGCGGTACTTTGCCGCGAGTATGGCGGCAGTGTGCGTGCCAGCTCCATTTATCTTTCCCCAGAATGTTTTGGTCCGCAAAGCCTGTTTCGAGGCTCTTTCGCTTTGTTATGGATGTGCGTTACACAAATGACGGTGACGTCACTATCACGCGATCGAATACGCTAACGCCTGGAAGGGCGATTTCGAGCTCGATGGACGTTGCTAGCGATCTATGAATGATCGTTCGGCTGTAGGCGTAGTTGGCAGGATTAACCGGCGACGTTCCGACTTTTAAGTGTGCCGCCGTTGCAAACGGCATTTGAATTCATGCAACTACGCTTCATGAAGGAATGGAACAGAGACGTTCCTGGAAACTTTTCCAGTCGATAGCAAGCAGGGGAATAGCTCTGTCGCCTCGCGCGCGATACGAGAAAAATCGCATCCAGCCGTCAAGGAAAATACCCTGCCCCGGTCGAAGTAAGCATGGCGGCCTCGCAACATAAGGCTGGCTTATGCCTCCAACCTGTTCGACGACGTCATCAAGCAATTGGTTATTCCGGACGGTATGCGAGTTTGCACTGTCTGTCTGCGTCGCGAGATACCACTCAACGGCATCTTCTACGAGGCATGTGGACAATTCCACATACGCCGCACCAATGTCATCGAGCACTGTCGCAGCAGTCGGGTCCCGCACTGCGTCTCTCGTCGTGCGTTTGAGCGCCGCCATTCTTGCGTGTCGCGGAAGTTTTCCGAATGATGTTTCGCTGCGCCGCAAGGAGTCTTGAAATGTTGGATAAGACGCTAGCCACCGACCTGCGACCCGACTGCCAATACGCGGTGCCGGGACAAATATGCCGGTCGGCGCGGTGCTTTCCATTTGTGTAAGCTCTCTCAGGTTGGTGTTATAAAAAGTATAACGATGTCGCTGTGAGCTTGCAAGATATGCGTGCTTTCCGGCGGGTTTTTGTTGCGGCAATATTCGAGTTATTGGATGCATGCGCAATGCGACGACTACGGGCTGCACCCCTGCCGTGAGTAGCTGCTATACGATGGCGGTGCGTTCGGATTATTCACTATTGCAACCGACGGAAGCATACGGAAGCATCGATTCAACAAGGTGGGCGGCGCCGACAGTTGAATTACCGGGTTGGAGCAATCAGACGGGTTTCGCAACGGGTCTGGGCAATATTTTTTGATAGCTGTCTACACCAACGCGCGTCCGTAGTTGGACTTGGCGTGGTATCAGGGCTTGCCCGTGTGCAATTTACCGAGGGCTTCTAGAGGAGACAGGACGCTAAGCGTTCTTTGCGGCCTTCACGAGACACTCCGACAGCTTGTCAAAATGGCGCAGAGCGGCTTGCGTAAGTTCGATCTGTTTGCGCCGTGCGTCCTCGGTGTCAGACAGCATGATCCAGCCCTTGTCGCGCATGGATGTAATACGGGCATGCAAAGTGGCCGGCGAGCCGAGTTCGCTCACCCCCATCAGGTCTCTGACGGATAGCCGGTCCTTGGTTTGGGCAGCGCGGGCAACGAATTCCAGAATCCGCTCTTCCAGCGGGTCGAGCAACGGCAGCGAAGGCAGGCCGCGAAGCGCTTCGGCAAGTTGCAGAAACCGGAGGTAGAGGTCGGCAGGGCGCGTCATGGATTACGCTCAAATACAGGGTCGGTCGCACGCTGACCGATGGATGGGCTATGATGCTGCTCAGTCGATCCGGGCGATCTTTATTCTACCTCGATGTCTAGCTTACGTTTGCATTTCTGGTCGGTGGTCGGCACTGCGGTCGTCTTCATGCTGTCGCTATGGATCAATCAGGAAATCTTCACGCACACTGAGTTCGTGCGTGGTGTGAACTGGATTTACTTGCCATCTGGCGTCCGGCTTCTGAGCACATTGCTGTTAGGCGGCGACGGCGCAATCGGCCTGCTCATCGCGAGCTGGCTGGTTGACTTCTTTTACTTCTTTCCGCAAGACCCCGTTCGCTCCTTTGCGGGGGGGATCATTGCGACGGTGGCGCCGTATGCGGTCTACCGGCTTGCGCTGGAGCGCTACAAACTACGTGCGTCGCTGACGAATCTCACGCCCAAGCGGCTTCTTGTTCTAGCCTTCGCATATTCAGTAGTGAATCCGCTTCTGCACCACATCTGGTTTGCTCTGCAAGGCGACACGGAGAACATTGCCGAACGTCTTTTTGCCATGTTCGTAGGCGATTTCGCGGGCGCGCTAATCATGCTCTACACGATGAAAGGCATGCTAGCGGTATTGCCAACGACACGACAAGCCGACCCGATAGTCGACCACGGAGACGAGGTGCCCCCGAGCGAGCGGCGCAAACAGATCTGACTGATTCGCGCAGGGGCATGCGGAACCAAAGCTGTCCGTTACCACTCTTGACGGGTCGGATTGCAGCCACGAATCGGCTGGCTTTCCCATTCGTTTGCGGGTTGTGCATTTACAGTACTTTTTAGCCTGCGTCTTTATCATCACGTACGCGCTGCGCGTGTCGGTTATCGGCGACGGGGTAGCCTGTCGATGCCTCCTGCCGGTACGACCCGTTGGAACCGGCCCCTTTCTACTTGCGACGGTTTTGCCACGCAAGTCACTATAAAAATCATAACAAATTGAACAGACGATTGCAAATCTGCCTTGAAGGGCTGTGACGCAAATAGTGACGTCTGCATGTCAGCCTGATTGACGGTCTGGTATGGCGAGGGCCGATAAGTTGCTGCCATCGAATCTATTCGTCCGGGATGATCGGCAGTCCTCGCGCGGGTGGACAAGCTGAACTGCAATGCTCCGCCAGATATCGGTTGTAGCGAGCTGTCCACACAGGGCTCGCATCATGGCAAAGTACAACCACGAATGCGCGCCCGAACCCGAATCGTTGCTTAAGCTTGACGGACAAAGGCAAAGTGTTCTCGTCGAAACGTACGTCCGATTGCCCAGCGCCGGAACTGACGTCAGGCAACTCGTGCGCGACGGCGTCAGTTGCGGGCGCTTATCAACGCACGAGCAGGATGATGAACTCGCGATTGAAGTGCGTCGCCACTGAACAGCAGGTCAACATTTCGCAGCGTACTGTGCGGGCGTACGCTCGTCAAAAATCGAGCGTAGCCCGCGGCCCCGTTCGACTTACTCCCGAGTGAGAACGAGCTTGCAAGCCTCATCGCGCACCATCTTTTCTACGTCCCGGTTCCACCGGCTCCGCCCGTTCCGCCTGTTCCGCCGGTCGGGGTAGATGAGCCACCGGTGCCTGAAATGGGTGCCGCAGCGCCCGCAGCAAGCGCCGCGCTGGCAAGCGCTGCGGTGGGTTGGCCGTTACTCGTAATTGCACCGGCGGTCAGCAGGGCGTCGAGATCCGCGTCTGCCCCTGGTTGGCCCGGGGTGAACGATACAGTCAAGAACGAATTTGTTGATAACGTTACGCCATACATGCTCTTGATCAGTCGCGCCACCGCGTTTTCTGCATTTGCTATCACCGTGCTATTCGTCAGCGCGCTCTGGTAGGTCGAATTGGTCGTGATGCCGGCAATCAGACCGTTGAGCGTCGTGCCGAGCTGTCCAGCCAGATAGCTCAAGAGTAGCTGGGTAAGCGACGTAATGTTGTATGTCCCCGCACCGGCGGCAAATGAATTGAGGACGATTGAACCACTTGTGACCGTAAGCAGGCACGGGCCGTCGAAGTGAAACGTACTCGAATATGCTCCGTTCGAATCTGAACTCGCGTTGCTGGAGCCATTCTTGCAGCTCATCTGGATGGCCCCGTTGGCCACCGGAGCGCCGACTGCTACCGTTCCTTTGATAGTCGAACGTGGCGAATCGCCACCTCCTCCGCATGCGACGAGCGTGCTGCTCGCGAGCACAATCGATCCATACTGCAGCGCCCGCCACGCGCGGGTATCAACTAGTTTCATGGTACTTCTCCGAGAGAAAGTCACTCATAATTTCGCAGGCGGATAAGCCTGCGCTGTCGCTACCTCTTGCTAACTGCTTTCACGGTCAAGCCACAACGCCATTTTTGTAGCTGTCGAGGAACCGGTCGGCTTGCCATGTCAATCCGGCTTCGGCGGCCCATTGTCCGGTCGCGCATAGCGGATATACGCGTCGCGCATGCGATACATCTGCGTCGAAAAATATGCCGCGCTAAAACGTCCCTGGTTCAGCAGATATTGGCCGGTGCTATACGGGAAGTTGAGGTTCTCTGCTACACCGGGCGACAGGTAGTTGGTCGATCCAACGCGTGTACGGAAATCCAGCGCAAACGCCTGGGCCCCGTCTACTTGAGTAATACCCGGCTTCATACCTTGACGCGGCGTGAGAGGGAAGCTGATGCTTGCACCCATGAAGCTTCCCCGGCCGCTGTGTTCGCCATGAACACTCACAGACACATCGTCGAACCAGCGAGTCAGCGTGATAAGGGGACCCTTATCACCCCCCACATAGCGCGCCACCCCAGCCTCAACCCATAGATTCCACGAAGGTTGAACCCATCGGTAGGTGATCATTGCGTTTTGCTGATGCGACAGCGTATCTTCACCGGGCTCCTGATGCAGATAGGCGAGACGTACTCGCACGACATCCGGCCGGCCAGGGACGAACGCAGTTGTTTCGTTCTCGATGCCAATGTAGTGGTAATTGAACTTACCTACGGCGGCCATATTCAGGACTCCCGGCATGACCCAGAAACTTTGAGCCAACGCCGCAGTGGACAGGCCGCCGCGCAGGCGGTATTGGCTGAACACCCGGTGATTGTCCATATTCGCCGTGTTGTACAACGGGGCGATGTAGCTTGCGTACAGTTCAGCGCCACGCCACAGCGGAACGAATCCTTGAATATTCGCCCCGAAAGAAATATCGAAGTTTCCGTACTCGGTGCCATACAGATAACTCGTCACGGGCGAGATCTGAATGCGCGTGAGTCCATGACGCCGATCATCGCCATGCCATGCAATCGAGTCCGGGTCATAAGTCGGCCGCGTTCGCATCGTCATCGATGCACTTGCCGCGGAAGGTGCCCCGCCGGCGAGGAAATGTGCATAGGCTTTACGATCGACGGCGATGTCGGCGAGCGGTTCGTTGGCCTTCTTGACTACTGCGCGTATTCGCTCGATGTCACGCGGTGCATTGATACTCGCCACTCCCAGCACGATGCCAAGCGCGTCAGCCTCGTTCTGGTTGTACCGGTGGTTCTCATATTCGACGATGAGATCCCGGCCGCTGATTCCCACGCGCACGCGTTCGAGACCTGCGGCAAACAATTCCGTGGCAATCGAATCGAGCGCGGACGTGTCCGGCGTCTCGGAAATGGCCGGCGCGTGCTCAGTAGACACCGCAGAGGTTGTATTGGCTACGACGACCGACGCATAGGATCGCAGCGGCGGCACAGATGGAACCGCCTCTCCGGCAACGCGATCCGGCTGCTCCACAGCTCGTGGTTCTAGAAGCGGCTGCATGCTACGCGGCGCGATAGCTTCGCTTGCGTCCGCATCGGTTGGTCCCTGCTGCATCTGAGCGTTGATGCCATCGCACAGACCGTCTGTGCAGCGCCGTGAATTGAAGCGCTCGCCGAATGGGATCTGGATGCCCACCGAGATCGATGTCCGCGGCGATACGCCATCTGTCGACCTGACCGCACGCATTATCGTAGCGATTACGTTGGCATCGGCTAGCCAGGTGATGCGGGGCGACTGATAACGTACACCTATGTAGGGCGTCTTCGAGTCATGTTCAGCCAGCAGCGATAGTCCCGTCTGCCAGAGCGACAACTGGGCTCCTCCGAATAGGCCATCAAGCCGATCGCCTTGTCCATAGCCGATTGTCAGGTTGAGCGGCCCAATGGGCTGTGATACCGCGCCGTACTTTGAGCGAAAAAAATGTGTTTGACCACCGATGTCGGTCATGCCGAACGCGATGGCCGGCTGATATTTGAAGAACTGCGGGACTGCCAATTTGACATCGGCCATCAAATGACGAAAGATAAAATGATCCTGTCCGGCGTATCTGGTCGGCACATCCGCGGGATAGTTCGCCAAACCGCCGGCCACCTCAACGTACGGCAAGAGCCCGACGGCACCCCAGTAGATCTGAGAGCCTGTTGCTTGCGTACCGTAGCGGGGGTCGATGTAGTTGTTGTACTGCCCCTCGCCGACGCCCTCCGGCAATGGGAACGCATAGGGGATCACCAGACCGCCTGCCTGGCCGAGGGAGCTCAGGGCTGGGTCGACAGCGTGCGCCGACGCAGAAAATGCCAGTACAGCGCCGAGCGCCAGCGCTTGCGGCGCGGATTGAGGTCGATATATGCGCAATCTGCAGAGTCCCTTTCATGTTGAAGCCATTGACGGACGTAGCAACAAAGCTGGGATCACACGACAGAACGGATCCACCCATTGCGTTTTCCACGCGATTAACTTCTTTCGACGACTAAGAGAATCTCGTCAGTACGCACGAAGGTGCGCAATATGGCCGCGCGTGGCGCTCACACTGCAAACAGACCAATGTCGGACTGCGTAAAACTTTCGGTGCCCGCGCGAAGTACCAACGGCATCCGCATAAACGGTGTCGGGCGGACCCTGCTGAAAAAGTAGAACGTCGTCGTGAGCGTCAAGCGTATCTAACGAGCGCGAGCCCCGGCAACGCAGACTCGATCGACACGTCGCTTCTTGTGAATTTGCAACTGACCTGCTCGGCACGTGCGAGCAGCCAATCGATTTTTAGGCCGCCTCGACGCTGCGGACTTGTCAAACGCACGAGCGCTACCTGGCGCTTTTCTGTAGCAAAAATCTCAACAGTCGCCCACCACTCGTCTCCGCCTCCTGATCTATGGCTCCCCTCAGATCTCTAACGTTGAAATGTCTGTGCCCTCACTGAAGAGATCTAGCCACCGGGGTCGATCCTATAGAACAATTTGAATTTCCGACACCGCGTGTCGGAATGAGACCCAATGTTGGCGAATGCAGCCATATATGAGAGCGACACGTCCGCGAATCGTCCGTGCTGACAATCGCCGCCGCCGGCGACACTATCAGACACTCTGCAGCGACAAGAGACGCCCTATACCCCCACTCACCGGACGAGGAGGCTTTATTCCGAGGATGACCGGGCCGCGCTTCGCGAGTCAACCAGATCATCGTTTGAATGACGGGTATATGCAAAGGTCAAGCTGGCGCCTGGTGCGAGAGGACGGCAGAACTACTTGTTCTGGCCAAAGCGAACACACCGACTTTAAAGGTGTAACATCCTGAGCCGTGCGTGACGTGCGCCTCTCGAACCCAACGGCAGTGAGCAACGTGATGCGCAATTGTGAGTGCACCGCTCGAGACTAAACCGAAAATTTCGCGCAATGCGTCTTCATGTCGAATTCAAGTTGAGCGCACCGCAGGCACTCTGGACGAACCACCCTGAGGGGTCGTTCTGCGCATCCGGTAGTCGCTCGGTGTCGTCGCCAGATACTTTCTGAACAGCTTGGCCAATTGGGCGCCGCTGCCGATACCGCAGCGCCGGGCTATCTTGTCGACAGGCAAACGCGATTCGAGCAGCATCCGGCAACTCAAGTTCAAACGTGCCCGAAGCAGATAGTCGGAAGGCGTCGTACCGATCTCGCTCTTGAAGCGCCGCAGGAAGTTGCGTTCGCTCATTACTGCGACCTGAGCTGCGTCGTCAATAGAGATGGGGCGTTCAACATTAGCCTCCAGCCAGCGCGCGGAGGCCATAATTTTTTCACTGACTTGCGACTTCGCGTTGCGGGCGATTGACGAGTTAAAGGAAGTCCTGTGCCCCGGCGCGACGGATTCGGCAACCAGTCGCGCCAGTTCTGGTCCTAAGTCCTCTTCAACGACACGTAGTGCTGTCGCCACGGCGGCCGGCGCTTCACTCAGCTGGCTTGTCTGATAAAGACCGTGCGCTTCGGTGCCGCCATACAGAAGAGGGCAATACCGGCTGGGAAGTCCGGCCACCTCCAGAAGCAGCCGTCCCTCCGCGATCGGATGAACGATCTCGCTGAACGGGTGTCTCCGGCGCAACCAGTTGCCAAGGCGCTCGTCGCGGCACGCGAACTGCACACCCGCACCGCCCGCAATGAAGAGCAGATGCGTGCCATTTGTGCCGCGGTGCGAGTCAACGCTATCTGTCCAGACGAACACCGAAGACGAACTCGCAATGCGACCACCTGACGCCGACAGCAATGAAACGTCGTAGCGTGTGCGGGCCGATCGCTGCGCCGCAACGAGTGCGTTTGCCTTCTGGAAGATCTCGATAATCGCTGCAACCTTTGGCAGAGCAAAACCATTGAACAACGCTATGTCGACGCTAGTGATGTCGTTTACCTGCGTCATCACCGTACTTTGCCGCGAGCAGCGGGGCAGAGTATGCACTGATTCCATTTTTCCCTCGGAATGTTTGACCCGCAAAGGCCTTTCTCTCGAAACTTTCTTTATTTTGATAACACGTGTTACACAAATGATTCTGACGTCATTATTACATGGTGATCGAGCTAAGCATTGGAATTTTAAGAAGCTGAGCGGCTAGGAGGCGCATGAACATGGTGCGTAGTCATGTCGGGTGAGTCGCGGTATGGTGCGGAAAGATACAGAATATGCAGCGAGGCATCATTTCTGGGCAAATGAGACGGAGCGTATAGGGCGTCTTTCGAATTAGCTTATATGTTGAAAGATATAAAGAAAATCATCGGAACGTTGATGCCGGTACATTGCCGCTAGTGCTTTCCGCCTTATTACGAGAGGTGGAGCGGAGGCTTGATCGTTCCACGTGTAGGGTGGCTGACATGCCTCAGACCTAGATACGCTGGCCGGTTGCGGTTAACGAGATCATGCAGAAACAAGCCATTCACACAATTGATAACAGCGCCTGCGAAACCGCGGATTCCATCTTCGGTGCGCGCGAGCGGAATATGGCCGAAGACGCCAACGCGATGCACGACTTGATCTTCTGGGACATGCTCGGCGAGCAATCCGGCATCTGCACCGCCGACGTGCTGTCGATCCAAGGACGCGGCGCATAAGGCCAGAGGTTTGGCAGGGCAGTTTCGGGCGAACCATGCCGTAGTCGCCCGCCCGCTTCCTCCACGCGGGCAGCGACTACGGCATGGGATCGGCAGAGATCATAAACGCGTATTCGACAAACCGATAGTGCGCCCTCTTGGATGCGACAGCCGCCGTTATCCGGCTCTGCTCTTGTGTAAGTCGGAAAATTCGATAGATTGCGCCCGCATTCAAACTGTGTGTTGAGCAAGAGGCTGGAGGGATACCATAAAAGGCTCCGGCCGCAGTTGTTCGACTTGTGCCAAAAACTGTAAGAGCTGCCCAGATTCGACCGTGGTTGCCCGTGGGAATTCAGGTGACCCAGCTTGAAGAATATCTCGTTTCCGCTCGCGAAGAGCAATGGGAAACTCCTCGATCTGATGCAGATAAGCAAGATTAAAAGACGGCGACAGAACGAAGTGCTGCGTTAGTTTCGGGCGGAACTCGGTACTCTCGCTGAGAATCCGTATCGGCCGCGTTCCTGAGATGACCCAATCATCGGCTACGAGCGAAGAGCAAGAAATGAAGTTCAATGAGCGATCTGGCGATCAGAAAGAATTTGACTTCTGGTCTGTCGAGCGCATAACAAAGATCACCGATTCGGGCGGGTTTTCTACGCTCTTCGCTACCCGATTAAACGGCCTTGGACCGGTTTTTTCTTAAGCAGTAGAAACGACGGTAGCCCCCGTGCAAATGAAACGTGCTAGGAGGATGACTTACTGGAAGCGTCTGCAGATGGCAGGTGAGTACTGGTCGATCAGGGACTGGAAAGGCGCGTTATGTCCATAAGCTATCCCCGATACCAGCAGAAGTGACACGGCTGCGACAATAGTTCCTCGTAGTTGAACACGCGAGTTGGCCAGCGAACGTACGAAGAACAAAGCGACAGCCGAGCCAATAGCCCAACCTGCGATGACCTCTGACATCGTGTGGGCTTCCTCGAACACACGAGCTGCGCCTATGATGGCACCCCCTGCGAGGCCTAGGGTTACGCCGATGGACGAACGCCCCGCACGGCGCAGAAACAACGCGATGTAAGTCGTCCACACGGCCGACGAGAGCATTGTGTGTCCGCTGACCACGCGAAAACCGATTTCCCTGATTTCTATGCCGCATCCGGCATAGAGGATCTTTGTTGCTCCGACGATCGCCATGCCCACTGCCAGAGAAATCAGCCAGTATGCAGCCGGCCGCCGATCAGACCCAGCAATCCATATCGCGCGGCCCATTGCCAGCGGGAGAGTTACTGCGGCGTCGCCAAAGTTGCTGATTGCATTCCACATTGTGCTCAAATCCCGGTGGGCGCGAGGTGAATGGTTAGGCAGAGGGTGCCATATTCGCGATAGGCGCCCTAGTCAAGCACTGAAGTCGTCGAATAGCAACGCGGTAGGATTGTCCGGCGTGGACAGCTAGCGGGTCTGAAGCTGGGCCGCGCAGATGAGATAAATTTTCGGTCACGGCTGGAGACCGGAAGTCGGGATACACGTCGACAAACATGCTCGCTACGGCCTTCGCGTCAAATGTCATCTCCGATATCCGTGCTACATGTTCCGCCAATTGCTGCGCCCGCCTGGCTAGCGTCAAACGCTGCGGCCAGTTAATGTCGCCGCTGTTGGATCGTGTCCAGCAACGCCTAGCTTCGAGCAGGTGTTCAACCCTGAGCCATCTACCGGTGGCATGATGCTTTTCCAATTGTGACACGACGAGATAGGTCAACAGTTCCGCGGACCCAAGCTGGCCCAAATCGAGTGGCTGAGTCATCGGGAATAGGGTTCGCAGACGGATTTCGACACGCAATGCTTAGTAGGCGAGCTGTTGCTTGACAGGAGCGCAAAAGAATGAGCGGCCCTGTCGCGCAGGCGGTCGCATCGAGTTAACGCCACGCGAGATCGAAGATCTCAAGGCAGAGCATTTAGCCTCCAATCTGACTGCCTCCGGCAAAATGTTAGCGGATTCCGTCGAGTGCGACTTGGTGGCGCTGAACTGCGCGTTCTATGACCACGCACAAATCGTAAACGAGTTGCGCGTCGTCCGGCGGCCTCCAATACGAAGACTCTTCGGGTTGTCTTTTGGGAATCTTTATCGAAGCGCTTGAGTTCAGAGTGTTCGGTGTCTCCCCCGCTCCCGACGGACTTTCCTTCACTCCGATACTTCAATATTGGCGCTTTGCGTGGCTATCGGCGGCCCGTTTCATTGCCGGATTCGGTCAATCTCGTGGCCTTGTCCGCCACTTTTCATCGCGCCTAATACTTTTCGAACTATGATACGCGCCCATCGCCTCGGGGGATTCCCTGGCAATCTTAAGCGATTGTATGAGACAGACTAAACGTGATAGTCAATGAACCCATCCTGTCGTACTCAAAGAGCCGTGACTTCACCTTTAGAACGCTATCGAACCCCGGCTCGTCGACCGCCATGATAACGTTGTCTCCGACAAGGGGAAGCAGATGTATCATCCGCAACCCGGTAGTACGGTATGTGCCAAAGCCGCCAGTGTACTCGTACACATACGTCACTTTCTCGTCCATACGTGTCCCATTCGCTTATATAAACAATTTTTCTACTGAGTAGTCTCGCACAACTACGGCCGCGCTTTCACTTTAAACGGAGAGTGACAGCGATCCTACGGTTGCGAACGACGAGACTTGGGGAAAGAATGAAATGCCTCATCTGCAGGAAGTCAGGTGGGAAGGATCGTACTGAGCAGTGAAATGGATCTGCGTGCCGGACTTCATACGTCGGCGCGAAAAACGAAAGGTACGACGGGGTGGTTCACAAATTTGATCACTGTCAACAGTAAATAAATTTTCATGTCAACCTCCCGTTGCGCGTGACCTATATAGCGGAAGCTCGGAAGGAGAGTTCCGATCTACGCGTACGCAATATGAGCTTATGCATCGTTGACGTTATGGTAGCGAATCGAATTTGGCGGTTCAAGAAAAAATGCCTGCCGTCCGAGGGAGCGGCAGGCGAAATCGAGGGGCGGGGTTGCCTCAGAGAGGCGCCCCCTCGAAAGACCGAAAAGGAGTTTAATCGTTCGAAGTAGACAGCGGACATTCGTGGCGGATTGAGTCAAAATGTTGACTGAACGTGACATGAAAAGGTGTCGTCCGGACAGGAATCTAAGACGTTCGATTGGGACACTGATCAGGTAGCCGCGGACTACTCGCCGCTGCCGGTGGTGCAGATCATCGGCATTTCGTTCTGTGGAATTATGCAACGGCGGCGCGGATAGATAACGATGAAGAAATCAAAAATTCACGCAATCACCGTCATTGTTTTGCAGTTGTTTTCACAACATTGATGCACCATTGTTCGGCTACGGCGTTGTGGTGTCCGACGGAACTGTCCTGATGTCGGACGAGATAAGCTTGGTGCCGTGCTTTTGCATGCGCCTTTATATCGCTCGCTGCGAGCCAGCATGTCCGAGAGAGTGTTCATTACGTTGAATGGCCACGCTCAGCCCATATGAGCAGGGAGCCTAAGCGCCGCTTTCTTCGGGCGGACGAGAAGTGCATGTTTTCCGCCTCTCTCTTATCGATCGGTTCAGCGGCTGGCGGATCCAAACAACCTGTATTCTTTTGTAAACATGTCGTGCGGATGGCGACCGCATGTTTGACGCGGGCGTAGTTGCAGCCCGGCAAGCGGTATATGCGACACGTTGAGCGGGTCACTGTGATTCCTGCCATTTCGGCTCAGACGGGTCGATGAAGTTCTATGCGTGATTGGCGACGATTGGTACGACAGGAAAGCAGAGAAGCCGTTACAAGCTTGTTCCGACCGGCCTCCCAGAGGCGAAGTTCGAACACCGCGCCAACTTTGGAAGTCGCGCTGCACGACTTCAAACCGCGAGCCCTAGTCCACTGCCTTGCGCCTCGCTCACTAGGACATGGCCCGGAACTCGTGTGGTGATTCTTCCTCGCGAGCAGGCGCCTCGGCTCGACCATGATCGTTAGCCTGTTGATACTCATGCTGAAGTCAACGGAATCCCGGTACCGGTCGACCTTCAGACCTTGGTCGAACCGGGAAACTGTAGCCTTCGAAGCATCAAGACCGGTGTCGTAGGCCGCAGTAGCTTCGCTTCGCACAGTGTTTTCAGGCGAACATCGTTGGGCCAGCATGCCGTGGCATGGAGCTTCGGTCGGTACTCTGTCGGCACCGGCCGCGTCGTTCGCGTGACGACTGATAGGGAAGCCGAAATTTCCGCTTCTCTCGCAGAAGACTCCTGCGTCTCGATGATGTGGTCATCAGGGCGACCATTGCTCTAGTCGTCGATATACGAGAACGGTGATAGCGCGTGATCTAACTGGTGAGTAGATTCGGATTGATGCCGTATTCACCGTCGTGAGCGTCAGTGAATCGCTAGGCTGACCGCACAGCAGGGCCATCTTTTCCCGGCCTGTTCGTCATACCCGCGTCGACCGTCCCCCGTCTTGCCAGATACTAGCCGGATGCGCAAGTCCTTGGCTCTCTCTCGTGTCGACAGAAGCTACGTGTCCACGTGGACTCGTAGCTTCTGGGAGTCATGCGCTCAATGCCGACACCTTGATAAATCATCGCGTGCGAATAACTCGCTCGTTCAGATGGCAGGTCGAAAAGATTGCCGCGCTAGAACGAAGATTTCCCTGCCGCAGAGCGCGCCGTCATATATGTCGCTCAAAGGATTGATCGTATCCGCCAACATGTTGATCAATTCGGCCAGAAAAATACGTCGCAACCCATCCTTATGTACGATCAGTCCAGACCCCTAATTTGACTCAAAGCAAGTCTGAGTGGGCAACCAATTTTTGGGGAAAAATCTGATGGGGTATTCTTCAATCGCCTACCGCAAATGTGCAATGGAACCTCACGTCTTGCCAGAGAGCTGCACCGCGAAACGTATAGGCATAGTTTTATTTAATGGCTTTGCCCTTCCAGACGCTGCAGCGATTGCGGAGGTATTCCAGTCGGCGAATGCACTCACAGAGGTCGAGCCGAGTGGCACAACACGTTACGATGTCAGTTTGTTATCGGCAACCGGGGGCAGCATTGCAAGTTCTTCATCGGTCATCGTCTGGACAGAGGGTATCGAAGCACAGCGCGACTCGGAACGCTTTCACGCTTTATTTGTTGCTGGTGGCGGAGGGGTGACTGATGCTCTACGCGATGAACACTTGATTGCGTGGCTTCGCCGGGCGCATTGGCGCGGCGAACTCGTATTCTCGATAGGTGAGGGACGGGCGATCCTCGACGCCGCCGGTTTCGGGAAGGCCGCCGGTGATGGGACGAAGCGCTACGACGAACGCGCGGGGGAAATGGTGCAGACCGGTTCTGTTAGCGGCTCTTCAAGCGCTTCCGCTAGTCCGTTTCGAACGGCCATTGCGGTGATTGAGGACGATTTGGGTGTCGAAATCGCGCGCCAAATCGCTGACTGGGTCGCTCCATCTACAGATTCCCCGTTTAGGGGGATCGTACGTAAGAATGCTTCGGTTGGCGTGAGTGAGCAAATCAAGGCGTCGGCAAAATGGCTGGAAGCGAACGGGAACCGCCATATCTCGATCGAGGAAGCAGCGCAGATAGTTGGCATGAGCGATCGCAATTTCCTCCGGCGTTTCAAGATTGAGATGGGCGTGACACCGTCTGATTACTTGCTGTACGTGCGGCTTGATATGAGTTGTCGCCTCCTTGTCGAAACGGACCTTCCAGTCGACAAGGTGGCGCGTCATTGTGGCATTGGAAGTGGCGGCCGACTAGCGAAACTCTTCCGCAAACATCTAATGACAACGCCCACTGAGTATCGTACGAGCAAGCAGATCTAGAGGGGAAATGCGATTCTATCCACTTGGAAGTCGGTATTTCACCGTACTAAAGGCGATCCATAACATTGTGGTTGTGGAACGTGGCTATCTTTGCAGCCTCTAGATATCCAACGAAAACAGAAATAACAATTCGGACTGCGGAAGCAAGGTAAGGTAACTGCAACATCCCGAATATAGAATCGTCCTGATCTGAATCATCTTCCAAGATGATGTCTTTCTTATGGTCTCTCAGTGGTTTCTATTGTCGGCTTGTGGAGAGTTTGGCAGATAGGAGCATGCTCAAGTTATGTATGCGGAGCAAACAATTATCTGGGAAAAGGTAAATGGATGCACGTTTCAGTAACTGTACAGAACGGAAGCGAAGTTTGCTGGGGAGGCGGAAATTGGGAGAAAGAAAATGCATTGAGTAGGGCCAGGTCGGCCAAAATTTGATCGTCTACGCCATGTGGGGCGACATGAACAACGAAGGCCTTATGCTCCCGCGCCATCGTTTTGCCTCGTGTGAGCGACGTCCCTGAGTCCAGGTGGTCTCCACTGACCAACCGGTCTCAGCCTGAAGCGCTGAACCTCGCTCACTTTGGCTTGGCGAGTTCCGTCGACCGCGCCGAGCGTTGCGTCTCTTCACCAGTGCCGGGTTGACCTAACCGCGACATGACCATATTAATGACTTTCGGAGTTGCTGATGCTAAAAGTTACAAAGGCAGTATTTCCAGTGGCCGGTCTCGGCACTCGATTTCTCCCGGCCACGAAGGCGAGCCCAAAGGAGATGCTACCGATTGTCGATAAACCGCTGATTCAATATGCCGTCGAGGAAGCCATGGCCTCCGGAATCACTGAAATGATTTTCGTCACGGGCCGCAGCAAGCGGGCCATCGAAGATCATTTCGACAAGTCATACGAGATCGAGGCAGAACTGGAAGCGCGTGGCAAGGAAAAGCTGCTGGATCTGGTGCGCAGTATCAAGCCGAGCAATGTCGACTGTTTTTACGTACGCCAATCGGAGGCGCTCGGCCTCGGGCACGCAGTGCTGTGCGCCGAGAAGCTGGTAGGTGATAATCCGTTCGCCGTGATTCTCGCAGACGACCTTCTCTATGGCAGTCCCCCCGTCATGACGCAAATGATCGAGGTGTTCGATCACTACCATAGCTCGGTGATCGGTGTTGAGGAAATCCCGGCGCAGGATACCAAATCGTACGGAATCGTCGACGGCAAGGAATGGGAGGAGTCGATCATCAAGATGTCAGGCATCGTTGAAAAGCCTGAGCCGAGCGCGGCGCCTTCAAATCTCGGTGTTGTAGGTCGATATGTGCTGAAGCCTCGCATTTTTAAACACCTGCGCGCAATAAAGCCGGGTACAGGTGGGGAAATCCAGTTGACGGACGCAATCGAGTCGCTGCTTGCCGATGAACAGGTGCTGGCGTACAAGTATCGCGGTACCCGCTTCGACTGCGGCAGCAAGATAGGATATTTGAAGGCGACGGTGGAATTTGCGCTGCGGCATCCTGAGGTACGTGTCGCGTTTCGCGAGTACCTTGAAGAGCATCTGTCTCTGCTGCCGATCTGAAATCGCCGCGTGTTCAGACTCGATACTCACATGCTCGATAAGTGTCAGCATGGGTGACTTGAGTGACGATATGAGATTTTCATTTAATCGGCAGGATTTTTATCGTCTGGACTGTTAGCCAGCATAGCAATTTGCAACTTTTTCAAGGAAATGCGCTTGATTCCCGCACCCCGGCTGTTCGCGCAGAAACATGCTGGCCGGACATGCGGGGACCTTTTTGGAACGCAAGATGCCTGACCGGCACGGCGTTGTGGCATGAACGAAGTCGGTCAGCATTCGAAGGTAGTCGCCGGTGTATCGACGTCACGCTATCAAGCGAGCAAGCGCTCTTTCAACGCGGCTAAGGAGATGCCGCTGGTTCGTGAGGGCGGCGGTTGGAGGAGCTTCAGCGGGTATAACGGAGGAGGATCATCGTCGCGTGAATGGAGACCTTTTTCAGTACACCTCGGCCATGCTAAAGCGCGTACCCACAGAGTCGCGCTCGGACGTGATGGGCGCATTGCTCAGGCCCCATTCGATGGCGATATCGGGGTCGTCCCACTGCAGCGTGCGTTCGTACTTCGCCAGACCTTTTTCGGTCGTCTTGCACAACACTTCCGCCACGTCGGAGAGGACGAGGAACCCGTTCGCGAAACCCGGCGGAACCCAGAGTTGACGACAGTTCGCCGAAGACAACCGCGCGCTAACATAGCGCCCGAAGGTGGGCGACCAACGCCGCAGATCGACCGCCACGTTCACCAGTTCGCCGGTTATAACCCGAACCAGTTTTCCCTGCGGACTCTGAATTTGATAGTGAAGTCCACACAAGACGTTGTGCGCCAACACAGAGTGACGCTCTTGGACAAAACGATAACCGCGCGTCACATGTTCGTCGAAGTCTTCCTGATCAAAGCTGTAAAACGAAACGCCGCGCATGTCGGAAACAATGCGCGGCTCGATTAGTTTGACATCGCGAATCGACGTGCGTTTAACTTGAATTGCCATGCGGGACGAATTGGAATGAGGACCGAGAACTCTCTACGTAATGTGCCGCGACTGGTAGTTCTCGATCTATGGGACAACACCGCGTCAGGACCTGCCGTTTTCTGACAGGAGCGGCTGCGGGTGGAGCTTTCGGTGCGCTGTTATGGAGTTGCTGCAACTAATGGAAGCCGGTCTTGGCTCCCTCCGGAAGAACCGCGTAAGAATGCCCCTAGCAGTTCGCATATGGTACTAGCGACGGTTTATCCCTGATCGCCAAAAGATTGGCGCGAAACGACATTCATGCTCTCGAACGGCAGAAGATCGGCCTATTTGCTGCGGTGTGTCACTGATCAGCTTTATCGAGCCGTTCCGGCATCGGCGCATTGATCCCTGCATTCGCTTAGGTTTTGGTGATGGAGTTGCGGGTCGTTGCCTCTTGTAATTTGCTTCCCATCCGAATACATGCGGGAGCGACTTATGACGTTTCGGCTCAGCATGGCCTCACGAGAGCCATTTACTGAGGCGGCCGATGAGCGGTACCGCCGTTCCGACCGGAATGAGAAGCGCGAGATAGTGAACGGATTTATCGAGTTGACGGGATATCATCGAAAGCATGCGATCCGTGTGCTGTGCCGGGAGCCGCAGCCGACAAAGGCGAAGCGCGGCCGGCAGCGACGCTACGACTATGAGGTGCACGCCGCGCTTATCACACTCGGGGGGGAGGCTCCTGATCGGATCTGCGGCAAGCGGCTGAAAGTCCTCATCTTAACGCTTGATCGAGGCATGGCCTCCTGTCGCTATCGAAGGACGTAATCCAGCGGCTCAGCAAATCAGCACCGCCACCGTTGACCGACTGCCGACCTGCACGCGCAAGCCTTTGGCGGCCAACGCGGGCGCGCCCGCGGAGTCGGCAGTGCTCATCGACGCGCCGTGCCGGCCCGGACCTTCTCGGGCTGGAATGATCCGCTGACCGGCTATTTCTAGATTGATTTCGTGCAACATTGCTGTGGCGCCACATTAACGGCGACCTGGTGCACATGCCTGTAATGACGGTGACGCGAGGGGATGGAGAGAATTTCTGGCCATGCCGTTTCACAGCGGTGCATTCGTTGTGGAGCACACCGAGCAGGTCAGCCGAGCGGTGCCGTTTCCGCTGCAGGGTTTAGTTTGCGACAACGATACCGCCTTCATGAACGGGGCAATGTTCTGCTTCTGCGCAGCGACGGGTACCGAACTCACGCGATCGCGCGTATACGAGAACGACCAGGTATGGGTGGAGCAGGAAATTGGTGCCATCGCGCGCCGTCTCGTCGGCTATGGCAGGTTACGAAACCCTGAGGCGACGGCAACGCTTGCTTCCCCTTACCAGGTGTCGCGGCTCTACATCAATTTCTTCCAACGGTCGTTCAAGCTGAGATCAAAGACATGACACCACGCGAAGCTCACGAAGCGATATGGAGCGCCCTAGACGCCGCTCGAGCTCGTTCCTGCAATAGGCTTCAGTGCCGGAGACAGCCAAACGCAAACTGCGAGCGCTATTCAGGACGCTCGACAACACACTGGATCTCTTGGGTTGAACGCGTGAAGCAAGGCAGCACGTTGCGAAGTCCAGCGAGTGCGGCACCACACTGGCCGGGACGGCGAGGTGAGACCAACCCACCAGCGAAAGGCCGGGATCCCCTACACGTGGCGCAGCCGGGAGGATCCGCTCAAGCGCACGTGGCGGGCAATACTGCAAGGGCTAGAATGCGAGCCCGGCATCACGACAAGGAAACTGCATGAGCTTCTCGTCGCGATGGTGCTGGCGATGTATTCCAGTGCCGAGTGGCACACGCTGCAGCGCCGCGTGAAAGCATGGAGATCGACCGTCTCAGAGAATTGGTCGCGTGGGATGCGGTGGCCTCTGATGCTCGTCCGTGGATTTCGATGATCGGCGGAATGTTTCAATGTTTTGGCGGACCCAGTCAGATTGGCCATCGCATTATCCGTAGCGGGATCTCACATCTAGCGCGGCGCAAGCCATGTAGCGAGGCAACGGCTGCACCACGCTTTTCGGCCTCATGCCCAGGGACACCGAGACATTTCCAGAAAAGGCGCTGATGCAGCACCCCTCAATAATGAACCGGATACCGGCCCTCGATCACCATGCACGTGCGGAGCCGCTTGCCTATCTGGTTGCGCCGCAACTTGTCATGCGCCAGAAAGCGGGTCAATGGTTGATGCGACACAGTTGGTCAAATCTAATCGACCTTGGCCGCGCTTGAAAGGGCGGCAAACTGACTGGCGGCAGCGCGTGACGCTTGCATGCCGCGCACGGCATCACTCGGAAAAGCTGGAATGAACTTCCAGGCGGATGTGTGACGCCAGAACGCTGGCCGAATTGTTCTTTGCCGGTGTGAGGCTGGATTTGAAGACCGTGATTGAAATCTTTGCCACCTGAGGCGCCAATTTGCGGGGCGATATCGTATTTCACGGCGAGGGCGGCTGACAGTAATGCGAAATTGCGCGAGTAGATCAACGTGGTGCATCTCTCATGCGTCACCAAGCAAATCCAAATGATTGAACATGTTCTGGTCAACTCACCCTGATACTTGCACACACGCCGATCTGTTGACGTATCTAGTCGTGTCGCAATTGATTCGACATCGCCTCACCGGCAAATGGCTGACGGCCGAACAGGCGGTTGAATCAACCCACCTCTGGATGTATGCGAATGGGCGGATCGATCTGTTGGCGCGCGTATCACTGGTCACTCAGGCTCAGTGTCTCGCGGCGCGGCTCCTCAGCATGTCCACGGTCAAGCTCGACGCAAAAGCTCTTGCGGGAGCGATTGCCAGATCTGGTCAACTCGACTATCGGTCTCCGGTCGCGGCAGAGGTTCATCATGCGTGCGTGGTGCATGTGACGTCGCGATTCCTTCCGCCGGAGTACTCGGTGTGGCGTGGTGTGGAATAGAGTAACCCGGCAACGAAGGCAGCGGACTCGATCAACGCGCGGAGTGCTGCAGGGGCGTTGTCGAACGTGCTCATCCTCGCATCGCTGCTTTGACTGTAGTCTTGTTCTTCCGGCGAGCTTCGAAGGAGGTGAGTGCGTAGATGAGAATCGCTCATTGTTCGGCTGGCAGAATGTCGAGAAGCGAGGTCAGGAAGCTGAGCAGCACAAGCATCGTCCCATGAAAGGAAATGATCGTAGGTTCTAGTAAGTGCGTCACTGTGCCGCCAGCCTTGTCGCATGTGTCTCTGGCTGCCCATAGTGTACGCATTGCAGTGAATAGTCATGTATGACGTGGCGAATCATGTCGCGTCTTTGGCGGGTAGGTTTATCAGAACATCGGGACGCTGAACTCTCTCGGAACGAGGTTTGCATGTTGCGTGATCGCGAACGAAAGGTCGTTGGATCATGAATGAATAAGACCGCTACAGCCCTTTGATTCTCGCCAAGATCTGCTTTGGCGTGGCCGTTTGTCTATCTGGTTTCCAGCGTGTTTTCCGCGTTGAAGGTGGGAATGGGGCACCATCAATCTTTGATATTTCTCGAATTCCGGCCACATCGTGAACGCGGAGACTGGGACTCTTCGAGAGCACAGTTAATGAAGCGTTTGAGGCTGTGGGCAGTTCCTAGTGTGCTGACTGATGTAGTGTCTGCTGCCGGGTACTTGGTCATTTCATAGCGGGCGATGGGTCGCATCGACGTTTGTTTTAGACGTTGCGCCGATATTCGTTGCGAGTTCCTCGGGTGCGGCATACGTGGCGTTCTTTCGCGGCGTCGTCGGAAGCAGTCTTCCGGTATAGCGCGCAGCGCACTCGACGCCGTCGACGCGTTGTCCGCAATCAAAAATGGCGTTCAGCAGACAGATCTGTGGCCCAAATTGCCCAGGTGCTTGCCTAAGTATGCGAAATCGTAGCGGGTATGGCAAAGCAAAAAAGGAAGCGGTAAATGTCATCCGACAGAGATCAAAAATCCGTTGGCGTATGTCAAACGCCACTTACGGCACATAACCAGGTCAGGAAACCCGATTTAGCCTCGCTCTGAGAACTATCGAGTGACGCGTCATGCTCATTCCTCTGAATGAGGTCCATTGCCTTCGCGTCCATCATTTTTTTCGGTCGGAACACGAATCGGTCTCGCGGTACCGGCGATAATCGTTGCGATGATTTAGTCGCTCAGGGCGGCCGAGTGGCAGGAAAAACAGGAAATCAGCTTCTTTCGGATACGCGCGTCGCGGGTAATTTCAGCTCGCGGATCGCGGCGATGGACGCGGGTTCAACTCTTCTTAAACCCCATGTTCCAAACCGTGGTGTACGAATGGGCAAAACCGCCAACATGTTGGCGTTTTCCGTCACTAGCGTCACGTCAGAAGGGCGCCTATGTATGATGCACTGCAACTCAAGGCGAGATGTGAAACTGAAGAATCGGTCAATTCATCCTGTGCTACTGGTGCCGAAATGCTTTGCTCTCGCAGCGACAGGAAAGCCTATATCCGATGTCGATCTGGCAACCTGCGGTCGACCGGTAGCAGCGAGTAGCGGGAGCATCAATTTGGATTATTTACGGTCTCCATAGAGCGAATGCTGTGTTCTACTTGACATGCAATTCCGGGCGAGGTGCTTTTATGAATAGGCGGTTTCAAACTGAAGCGCAACACGGAGTCTAGTGTTTAAAACCGTGAGGTTGGCTCGCTGAGGCGAGCGTGGCGGAGAAGACCTCGAATGGAGAATGGAACGTGTGAGTCGCGGGAGGCCGGCTGTCGGCGATGGCGTTGAGCTCGTGCTGACTGTAGACCGAGAGGTTAGTGACTTTACGCAAATATTGACGAAGCAATCCGTTGGTGTTTTCGCAGGCCCCGCGCGCTGCCAGGACTGTGTGGGTCGCAGAAGTAAACGCGCATGCGAGTGGCTGCAGTGAGGTCTTGATGCCGCGACATCTCTTTGCCCTGGTCGTAGGTAAAGGTTTGTCGCAACGGTGCGGCAATCGAGTTGAGTTTGGCAGATAAGCCCGCCAGCGCCGAAGCGGCGGTGGCGTCTTCCATCTTAGCGAGCAGCACCAGGCGGCTGGTACGTTCAACCAGAACGCCGACAGACGATTGATTTCCGGCGCCGTAGATGAAGTCGCCTTCCCAATGCCCAGGCAGCAGACGGTCTCCGATTTCGGGCGGGCGCACGTGAATACTGACCATGTCGGGAATCTGCCGGCGCCGGTCGGTGCCCCGCGTGCGCGGCATACGGGTGCTATGGCCGTGGCGCAGGCAGGCAGTTCGCCGCGCGGCTGGGCGTAGATGGCGGTGTAGACGCTTTCATGTGAAGCCTGCTGGGTCGGGGCGGGTCGGTCGGATACATACGGTTCAGTGTGCCCGATATCTGCTGGGGCGACCATTTCCAATCGAGCAGGGTGAGAACGATGCGCCAGCAGACGTTTTGCAGGCAAAGCTTGGTGGGGTGGCGGCCCCGCGCTGCGGCGTGCGGCGCTGAGCGCTTCAGCCGGCATCGATGCATAGCGAGCGGAAGAGCTGTTTCGCGTCAGTTCACGGCTCACGGTGGCCGACGAGCGCCCGAGTATTCGGGCCATGGCCCGAATACTCGCGTCCTCTAGCGGCAGGCTTGCGATGGTGAGGCGTTCTTCAGGTTGAAGCTGTTGGTACGAAGTTTTGTCGGGCATTGCGACACCTTATACGAGATAGGTGTTGGGCTTCGCTTTTGAGGCCGCCATAGGATTAGCGATTGCCAGATGGAAAAGAAGTCCTGTTTGGTCACGGGAAAGAGATTCCGCTTGACGATTGTGATCAGAGGTGGTGGCGCTTGTAAAGCGGGCTAGGTACTCGTGTCACCGGATGCCGCGGCGATCATCGCACTTAGAGATGAAGCGGATGAGCCCGAGACGAATGGACACAAGCGTAACTCTAGACAGAAAAGTTCTGCGGGGCGGCTTCCATACGCGCATGGGTGGATAAAGCGCGCGGGGAAGGTGAGGACTTGGCGCCTAGGATCGATGCACACCATAACGTAAGACTCCGAAGGACTATTTCGATCGGCTCGGCTGTGGTGAGTAGTGGTGGGTTTAAGCCGTGTTGAGGAATACATGCTGAGCGCCAAGCAGGCAGTGTCCATTCCTCATTGGGTGGCATACGGACTGGCGAAACCAGATTCGTGGCCACGCGATGTGATCAAAGTGAAGTTTGGATTGTTGGCTACACAAATGGTCGCGCACAAGGGCTGTTCTACCCATGCGATCCAATTTTAGACGGGGAATTAAAGTGCAGGGGACTAACAGAGTGATTGTACGACTTCTGGACGTTGTGCTAATTGTCGGTGCGGCCTTCCTTGCATCGCACATTCGTTCTGAAAACCTCACGGAAATGGAGATCGACGGCGCTCTGATTACGTTTTCGGTTGCTTTAGCATTCGGGTTGTTTCCGATGGTTGGGTTGTATGGATCGTGGCGAGGCCGCTCAATTTGGAGGTCAATTGCGCAGGTGTCGCTTGCTTGGGTGGTCGTGCGGACTCGCGGTTTGCTGTTGATGTTTTCTCTAAGTCGCACAAGCGTGATTTCGCGGCTCTTGTTTGTATATTGGACCGACATCGTGGGAGGGGCAGCCATCGCATTGCGTCTCATCGTCCACGCCGTGCTTCGTAGCGTGCGCTGCGCAGGCTTGAACTTGCGGAATGTCGCTGAGGTGGGCTGTGACGAACATTGCTTTCACGTTGTACGCAAACTTCAGGATTCACCGTCTATCGGCTTTCGTGTGTCTGCGATACTCAACTTGGATCCGTCATCAGAGCGCGCAGTGGACGGCGTCCGACTTTGCCATGGGATACGAAATGTTTCGGAGTATGTGAGAAAAATCACGAAGTACAAGAATCCAGAAAACTGCGGGCGGTAATGTGTTTTCCCTACTAGGCCGTGCCGATGAGCGAGCGCAATTTCCTGCGCCGCTTCAAACAGGAAGTCGGTGTGACCCCAATGGAGTTCATCCTGCGGGTACGTCGCCCCGCTTCGTAAGAAGCGAGCGATAGCTGGCTGCTTCCTCAACCGGCTCCACGGAGATTCCCATGAAACAAGCTGTCGCACGCATGATCGATAGCGGGTGCATTGCACTCGCGGCTGTCATTGCTGCCCATATCGCGCCTGAACAGGGGCGCCAGAGCGGTCCATTTCAGCTGCTGTTTGCAATCGTTATCCTGATGTCGTCAGCGGCTCTTTTGCCGATTGTGCGCGTCTATGCCGTACCACCCATGCGCTCGTTGTATCGCCTTTGGACCCGAGTTCTGCCGGCATGGCTGGCCCTGCAGTTCGCGGGCTTGCTCCTCCTGCTGTCCATTCAGCACCAGGACGAGACGCTTGTGTCCTGGATCGCATGGTGGACCGGTATAGGCGTCGTACTGCTTGCGGCATGGCGAGTGATTGCCTCCACCATGCGCCCCTCTCAGCGCGTTGTCGGGTTGCGTGCCCGTAACATTGTCGTTGTGGGCAACGGCGAATACCTCAAACTGATCGTTGCGAAGGTCGACTCCAGCAATCGCCCCGATTTCCGTGTCGCGGAAGTTGTCGAGTTGCACGACACTGGCGACCGGCCCGGCTCCGCCATGGGCGAGCACGGCCAGACCAAACTGGCCCGTCTCGCAGGGCTAGCGGAGTCCGGCGGCATTCACGAGGTATGGCTCGCCTTACCGCTGTCGGCCCATGCCGCGGCGGCCCATTGCATCGAAGCGCTCAAGAACACGCTCGTGGAAATTCGGCTGATGCCGGACTTCATGCCGCTCGGACTGTACGTCGGCGTCGCGTCGCTCGGCACACTCGACATCCCCTCGCTCAGTCTTTCTCCGTCGGCCATTTCTGATGAGGCGATGACCGGCAAGGAGATCTTCGACAGGGCCTTCGCACTGGTTGCACTGATCGGGCTTGCACCGCTATTCGTGGCGATCGCGATCGCCATCAAGCTCTCGTCGCCGGGCCCGGTTTTCTTCCGGCAACGCCGTAAGGGCCTGAAGGGACGGCCGTTTTCAATCTACAAGTTTCGTTCGATGCGAGTTCATGCGCAAGAGCGTGGCGTAGTGCGTCAGGCGACACGCAACGACAACCGTATCACGCCCGTAGGGCGCTTCCTGCGCCGCACGAGTCTCGACGAGATTCCGCAGTTCATCAATGTCCTGCGCGGCGAAATGTCGATCGTCGGTCCTCGTCCCCATGCGCTTGAACACGACGACCTGTACGGACCGCTGATCTCGGGCTATCTCGACCGCTATCGCATCAAGCCGGGCATTACCGGCTGGGCGCAGATCAACGGCTATCGAGGCGAAACGGACGCGCTGGAGAAGATGGCAGGCCGCGTCGAGTATGACCTGTATTACCTGCGCCATCGATCGTTCTGGATGGATATCAAGATCGTGCTACGCACGGTGGTCCGTGGGTTCTTAAGCAAGCAGGCGTACTAGTCATCGTGCGGAGCCGCGGACCGCGAGAAGGAGGTCGGCGAGCCCAATAAAAAGGAATCGGAGTGAAGCAATTGAAAGTCAGGTCCAACGCGCTGCGTCGCGGCGGTGTCAACATGTTTTCGATGAATCGGGTTGTATGGATTGCGGCGCTCCAGTTCGCCTTGTCCGCCTGTTCGGTTGCGCCCGGCATGAAAATGCAAAAAGCGTCTACGTTGCCGATAACCAGTGCGAGTGAGCAAGCGCCGGCCGAGCAATTGCCCGTACCGATGACCGAAGTGACCCTGTCGTCAATTGACGAGATCCGCAGTGAAGCTGAACGCCGTAACGACGCCAGCGCCAGCGCCCTGCTCGGCCGCGGCCAGGCTTATACGATCGGTGCTGGCGATGTGCTCCAGATCACGGTCTGGGACCACCCGGAACTGGCCGCGGCTTTGGGCGCGCAGCCACCTGCGAACGCGCGCACCTACGACCCGCCGCCGGGATTCGTCGTCGACGACACAGGCTATCTGCGGTTTCCCTTCGTCGGAAATATTCACGTCGAGGGCATGAAAGTCGACGAAGTCCAACGCAAGCTTGCGGCGGAACTGAGCAAGTCGTTCCACGATCCTCAGGTGACGGTGCGTATCGCGTCGTTTCGCGCGAAGCAGGTGTACGTCGACGGCGAAGTACGTACGCCGGGAGCGCAATCCATCAACGATATCCCGACGACACTGTACGACGCCATCAGTCATGCCGGCGGGTTCAGCGCGGCTGCGGATCAGAGCCGCATTACGTTGACTCGCAACGGTCAGTCGTACGACATCAATTTCACGGGGATGCTGCAGCGCGGTTTGAACCCTTCGAAGATCATGCTGCGTCCCGGCGATCTGATTCGCGTCTCCGCCAGAGAAGAAAACGGCGTGTTCGTGCTGGGTGAAGTGACAAAACCCATTACCGCGCTGCCGCTACGCAGCGGTCAGTTGACGCTGAGCGACGCGCTTTCACAGGCGGGCAGCATCAGTTCGACCACCGCGGACGCCGCGCAACTGTATGTGATCCGCGGGCTCGGCAAGGACGCACGTGTCTTCCACCTCGACGCCGCATCGCCCGTATCGATGATTCTCGCCAATCGGTTCGAACTACAACCGAAGGACATCGTCTACGTCGACGGAAACGGGCTGGTTCGCTTCAGCCGCGTGTTGAGCCTCCTGCTTCCTGGTATCAACGCCGGACTTACGGCGGGGTTGGTGACGAAATGACCATGACATTGCGATTTCTCCGAAGCCAGCGCGTGACGGTGCGGTCATGGTGAATCGCCGTTCCGCAATGGGTCTCTCAGCCGGCGCCGCAATACTGGGTGCCACGGCTCTCTCGCGTGGGTGGGGCGAATCCATTGAGAATCGATCACCGAGCGGATTTCGCTGGGTCAGTGACTTCGCCGCCAAGGGCAAGGGTGCGACGGACGACACCGGCACGTTCCAGCGCGCGATCGACTACGTGCGCAATATCGCACTGCGCACGCGCGACACGTCGTGCTTACCGGTCTTGATGATTCCGGCCGGTCGATACGTACTCACGGAGACGATCGACACCGCGCCCTGGATCAAGCTGTGCTCGGTGGGCGGCGTCCTGCTCGACTTCTCCCAGTTGCCTGTGGGTTGGGACGGCTTGACCTGCAGAAACGAAACCACGCTTCCCGCGACAGAGTTGCGTTTTCCGGGTGACCGCTCGCCGTTCCTCGACGGCACAGGCGGCACGATCTCGATACTTGGTCCCGGGAAGGCGCGGGCCGAAGGATGGGGCATCGTGATGGGCAACCGGCAAGCCGGATTTTCGGGCGCCGTGAGAGACGCGGGTGGCCGCAATGTCGTGGTCACGGGCTGGCGTGGCGCGCTCCGGATCGATCCGCTCAATACGTACCTCACCGCGTGGTTCTCGTCGCGGTTCGAACAGAACCGCGAGAACGGCGTTTACGTGGCTGCGGGGGTGGGCAGAAGCGTGAATAGCGGCGAACGGATGACCTTCGTCGATTGCACGTTTGCCGGGTCCGCGCGTGCCGTCGACATCAACTCGGACAGCATGGATTTTGTCTTCGATGCCTGCTCGTTCGATTTCAACGGCGACGTGGTGTATTTCGGCCGTCAGGCTCGTTTTGGCACGGTGGCGCTCAACCACTGTCACATCGAGGGTATCGACGGACTGCTGGTCAACGCTACGGCTTCGGGTAAGCATCTTCGCACCGTGTTCCGCGACTCGATCGTGTTGCCGAGACGCTGGAAGCGCAAGGACCTGAACAATGCGCCTCGTCAATTGGTCGCGGGCACCGCGAAGTTCTCCGCCTCCGGCGTCGAGTGGCGTTTCGAGTCTCCACCGCAGGGGGCGTTGACGGCGTTGATTGGTGACGAGGTGCCCGTCGAGTCGGTGACCGCCATGAGCTTCCAGAAGGTTCAGGCGCTGCCGTGGCGGGGAAGCGTGATCAACGCCGACAGTCTCTTCACGCTGGATCGCCCAGGCACGCGCGTGGACGCGCTCACGCACTGGAGCATGTCAGTCGCCACGCCCGGTCAGACTGAAGGCCAAATCGTCGCTTCGGATACGGTTGCCGGAAACAGCGCAGTGGCCGGCTCGAGGCAGGCCTTGCGGCTGGCATCGAACGATCAGGATAACGCGCCATTCTCGGTGATCACACGTACACCTTTCCCGGTCAGTCCCGGCGAAACCGTTCTGGCCGCGTGTACTGCCACAGCGACGGGCACAACGGGTCGCACGGCATTTTCGTTCCAGTTTTTTGCGGCAGGGGGCGTTCCGCTGAGCGTGAGCGAATCGCAAAGCGCGGCGAATGAACTTCCGTCTGCACAAGCAGCCGTTCCAGCCGGCGCCGTTCAGGCTGTCCTCAAGACGACCTTCACCGGCTGGACGGGAAAGCTCGAGATCAACGAACTCGCGGTATGGCGCTCGTCATGACGTTGGATGCGCGAACGCCTATTCGAGTCAGCAACGTCTCAACACAAAGAAAGAACAACCAGATGATTTCCAACGTTCTAATGGTTTGCCACGGAAACCTTTGCCGCAGCCCGATGGCTGCTGCCCTTCTTCAGCAACGCGTCGAAGGTCTGCGCGTCGGTTCCGCCGGTCTGGCGGCCGAGGTGGGACAACCGGCGGCGACCGAGGCCGTCGCGGTACTTTCCGAAATGGGCATCGACATCCAAGCGCACCGCGCCACGCAGTTGACCCGACAGATCGCGAACGACGCGGAGCTGATACTGACGATGACCGCAGCACAGACGCGAAGCCTGCAGTCGCTTTATCCTCTGATGCGCGGCCGCATCTTCTCGATACGCGGCTTCGACGATGCGGATATCGATGATCCGATGGGCATGCCCATCTCCGCATTCCGCGCGTGTCGCGAGGCATTGACAGACGGTATCGACTACTGGGTACGGCGACTGAAAAGCCTGAATGAACCGACAGGCGACCGCGTCTATCCGGAAGCCGTCTGCGTTGGCGGAGGTGCACAGTGACCCCGCCGTATGCTCCGCACGAAGCAGCCGCCACTGAGAAAGAGTTCAACCTGGCGGCGATGCTCGATGTCTTCATGCTTTATCGCCGCATGATGCTGTGGATTTTCGGAGCCGTCTCGATTCTCGGCATCGCGGCGGTACTGCTATCGGATCCGCAATATCAGGTCAACATCATCACTCAGGTCGACGAGGGCTCTGCCGCAACCACCGCGTCGTCGCTGCTGGGCCAGGATCTTTCGTCGATGCTCGACGTCAAGTCGTCCGCCGACACGGAGATGCAGGTGCTCCAATCGCGGCTTGTCGTGGCTTCGGCCGTCGATAACCTCCGTCTGGATATCGAGGCGGAGCCCGCGCGTTTTCCGTTCATCGGTCGTGCCATCGCGCGATCCAGCAAGGGGCTGTCCCAACCTGGCTTCCTCGGCATGGGCGGATACACGTGGGGTGACGAGAGCGCAAGCGTCCAGCGCTTCGACGTTCCCACCGGATTCGAGGGAGAACAGTACCGCTTGACGGTTATGGGCGCCGGGAGCTACCGGCTTTCGGGCGCCGGCCTCGAACAGGAGGTTGTTGGCCGGATCGGCAAGACCGAGACTTTTGTCAGCGGCGACGGTCCGATCACCTTGCACGTGAGCGCGATCCGCGCGGCACCTGGCGCGCGCTTCAAGCTCACGCGGCAATCGCGTCTGGAGACGATCGACAAGCTTCAACGCAGTCTTTCCATCAGTGAGCTGGGCAAGGATTCCAATGTTCTTCAGGTCAAGCTGCGCGGCAGCGATCCGGTGCTGATCACGGCAATCCTGAACGATATCGCCCGCCACTATGTCGGCCAGAATGAGGACCGCAAGGCGGAGCAGGCCGCGCGATCGCTGACCTTCCTGCGCGGCCAGGTACCCGACTTGCGTGCGAAACTCGATGCCGCGGAAAGTACCTATGCCGTGGTTCGGAGCAAGCTGGGATCGGTGGATCTCGACGGTGAGGCGCGCGCCATCCTGCAGCAATCCGCCGACAATGAGACCCAGGTCAGCACACTCCTGCAAAAACGCGCGGAGGCGCTGACCCGCTTTGAGCCGACGAATCCAACGGTGGTCGCGCTCGATCGCCAGATCAAGGTGCTGCAGGCGCAATCGGCCGGGTTCAGTCAACGCATCGATCGTCTGCCGGACACCCAACGTCGGGTGGTGACGGCACAACGTGACGTCAAGATCAGCAATGACCTCTACGTCGGCTTGCTGAACAACATCGAACAGTTGCAGATTCTGGAGGTGGGACGGATCGGGAACGTCCGCGTTCTCGATAACGCGTTGTTGCCCGACCAGCCGATCCGGTTGTGGCGCCCCGTGTTGTGTCTCGTCGTGGTCGTGCTCGCCATGTTTGCAGCGGCCGCTACCGCGTTCATCCGCGATCTGCTGTTCCGTGGGATTTCCGATTCACACGAGATCGAAGAACAGACCGATCTCAGCGTGTTCTCGGTGGTGCCGATGGCGAACCGCAGTGGCTTCCGGTTGTCCGGGTACTTGCGTCGAAAAACACCCCCGCGGCGACCGCTGGCGTTCGTCGATCCGGCCGACCCCGCGATCGAGAGTTTGCGCAGTCTTCGTACGGCATTGCAGTTTTCGCTGTCCGACTCGGGCAACAAAGTCGTGATGTTTACCGGGCCGTCACCCAACATCGGTAAATCGTTTATCGCGTCGAACGTGGCCGCGGTTCTCGCACGGACGGGCAAACGTGTCCTGTTGATCGACGGTGACCTTAGACGCAGCGGACTGAGCCGTGCCTATGGCTGCCACTCGGCCGTTGGGCTATCTGACGTGATCGCCGGTGCCAGTGGGCTCGACGCGTCGATCCGCAACGTCGAGCGCTCAACGCTCGACTTTCTCCCAAGCGGGTCGATGCCGCCCAATGCTGCCGACCATCTGAGCAGCCCGAGCGTGTCCGATCTTTTCCAGACCCTCTCCGCGCGGTACGACGTGGTGATCGTCGACACCGCACCGCTCCTCCCTGTACCCGACGCCGCCATTCTTGCGCCCTATTCCAATGGCAATGTGTTCCTGGTGGCGCGCGCCTCCATCACGAAGCCGGCGGAACTCGAAGAATGTGCGCGCCGCCTGCGGCAGGTCGGCGTCGACGTGAAAGGCGTGGTACTCAACGGGATCGATCGGCATGCAGGACGATTCCGGTATGGCACGACCTACGGAAGCTATCGCTACGCGAGCTCGCGAAGCAAAGATCCTCGCCCCGTGCTGGACGAGGTCGCGCAATGACGCAGCGAGGCCGCGATGCCTGGGCGGCATCTTTGCTCTCCGTCAGCGCGCTGGGATCGGCCGGGCTGGCGTTCGCCGTACAGGCGATGCTGGCGCGGTCGCTGTCACCTTCGGAGTACGGACAGTTCGCCGCCGCGCTCGCCGTCGTGACCATCATTGCCCCGGCGGTCGGCTTCGGCGTGCCGTCCTTCTGGCTAAAGGCCTACGGCACCGAAGGCTGGGCGGCAAAGCGCTGGATGGAGGCATCGGTTCGTTTCATCACTCGCAGCGCGCTCGTGTGCCTCGTCGCCGCCGCCCTCTGGGCATGGGTCGGCACGGCCGACGCGCGCACCAGCCAACTGCTGCTGTCGATGCTCCCCGTGGTATTGACGCAGGGCGTAATCGAAATGGCCTCGGCGAAACTGCAGCTCGAAGAGAAGTTCGGGCGGGTTGCGATGTGGCAGGCACTGCAGCATGCCGGACGTCTCGTACTGGTGCTGGCTTGCTGGCAGCTGGGGGCGAGCAGCGAGGCGATTGCGCTCGGCTTCGGCTGCATGGGCGCAATCGTTACGCTGTGCGCCTGGCGTTCGGTCTCCGCGCTGCGGCGTGGTGCTGTGGAACTGATTGGACATGGGGCGAAATCCGCAGCGCGACGGATGAGCGGGAGTTTGCCAACGCCGTCGATCCATGAACTCTGGCTCTACGCCATGCCCTTCGGCGTCTCCAGTCTCCTTTTCTATGCGTACGGACAAAGCGGGCTGGTGATCGTCTCGCACCTCGGCACGTCGCAGGACGTCGGCGTCTATAGCGTCGCCGTGACGATCCTGACCGCGCTCTATCTATTGCCAACCGTTTTGTTCCAGAAGCTCCTGATGCCGCGCCTTCATCGTTGGGCTGCGTCGGGCGACGAGCGTCTCGAACGAGTGTACCGGGACGGCAACAAATGGATGTTCGCCTCCGGTGTCGCACTGGCCGGCATCGCAGCATTGCTCGCGCCGTTCGCAATCCCACTGGTATTTGGCAGGCAATACGAGCAATCAGTGAATGTAGTGATGCTCATGACGCTGAGCACGCCATTCAGATTCCTGACCGTCAGCGCATCTTCCGTGATGACGACCCGCAATCTGATTCACGTGCGTAACCGCTGCGCCTTCGCTGCGTTGTTATTCAGTGTCATTGCTGGCGTGATCGGCGTGTCGCTCGCAGGCATCGTCGGCGCCGCGGTTGCGTCGGTCGCAGGCGAGGTCGTCTGGGCTGCGCTGTCCGTGCTGTGCGCCCGTCGTTTCCTGGCCGGTGCACGGCGCAAGCCGGCACCGGTCGCCGACGTTCAGCAGGATGCCCAGATTGCGCCCTCCTTGCTATCCGAACAGATTCCGGTGAGCGTGATCATTCCATGTTTCAACTGCCGCGCTACGATCGGGCGAGCCGTCCAGTCGGTATTCCTACAGACGTGCCGCCCAGGTGAGTTGATCCTCGTCGACGATTGCAGCACCGACGGCACACTCGACCTTCTCGGCCAACTGGCGCTGAGGTATCCAGCCAACTGGATCCGCGTACTGCCGCAGCCTCGCAACGCTGGACCGGGTGCAGCGCGTAATGCCGCATGGGCGGTTGCAACACAGCCCTACATCGCGTTTCTCGACTCGGATGACAGTTGGCATGCCGCCAAGATGGAGATCCAGTACGGATGGATGCGTGCTCGTCCGGAGGCGGCGATCACTGGCCATCCTGTGGCGCAACTCGAGCCCGGCGAGCATCCCGAATCGCAACCATGGCCTTCTGCCATCGCGCCGCGCCGCATGTCGCGACAGCGCATCCTGTTCTCGAACCGCTTCACGCCGTCCAGCATTCTGATGCGCGCAGATGTCGGCGCCCGGTTCGACGAGAAGAAGCGGCACGCTGAAGACTATTTCATGCTGCTTGAAGCTGTTCTGGTGGAGCAAGGCGAGGCCTACCTGTTTCCGGTCACCCTTTCATACGTCTACAAGGCGCAGTTCGGTGCGCAAACCGGCTTGAGCGCTCAACTCTGGAAAATCCAGAAAGGTGAACAGGATAACTACCTCCACTTTCGCAGACGCAGAGTCATCAGCAACGTCGAATGGCTATGTTTTTCCCTGTTGAGCGCAGCCAAGTATTTTCGGCGCTGCGTGCTGTCGCGGAGATTTACGTGAGAAAAGTACCCGCATCCAGCGCACAGCACCAACCGGCGAGGCGTTCAGAATGACTTACTACCTCGTTCCCCTACTAATCTTTTACTTCGGCGTGGCGCTGTGCATTGCCTATGGCGGCACCAATCCTGCGGTCGTTCTCACGTGTGCGTTGCCGATGGTCGCTCTGGCCGTTTTGCGCGGCCATAGCGGTACTGACACGGCTGCGTATTACCAGGCGTTCACGGACCTTGGCCAAGGCAACGGCTACGGCGCCGAGCCGCTATTCAATGCGTATGCGCAGTTTCTCTGGGCAATTGATCCCGACCCGCGGTTCGTCGTCAACAGCATTTCGATGACTACTGCGCTGCTGTTGCTGTGGTCCATTTCCCGTAGCCGCTTCGGCATCTGGTTCGGCGGACTGGTGCTCGTGCCCGGCATGTTCTACGAACTGACCATGAATGTGATGCGATTCGGTCTCGCATCGGCGATTTTCCTGTTCGCGACCCGCGTTTCGCCGCACCAGAAACCGCTTCGATACTTCATTTACGCTTTGATCGGCACCTGCGTGCATTTCTCTTCAGCGCTCCTGTTCCTGCTTTTCATTGCGACGACCCGGCGCGGACACACGCTGATGTTTGTCGGCGTTGCGGTTGCCGTCATCGGTGGTTCACTTTTGATGCCGGACTACTTCGCCGACAAGACCAGTCTCTACACCGGCATAGCGGCCCCGAATGCGTCGTCCGGACTGCTCTTTCTGATGATCCAGATGCTGATGCTGGGCGTGATGATCGTGTACCGGCGGCAGTTCGCCATTCCACCTATCGGCTGGCTGATCTGCGCGTTGCTGGCGGCAGTGCTTTACGGCATGACCCAGGTGACTTATGCGGGCATCCGCTTTCAGTTGATCCTCGTGAATCTGATGTTGGTCGTCCTCTGGCGTCAGTTCGCTCCGCCGACCGGACGCATGCAGACAAATCTGGCGGCGTGGCTATTCCTCATTGGACTGATCGCGCTCGCAGGACGCATCCACAACATGACTGATGAAGAAGGACACGGGGAATCACCGTTCTTGCCTTATCAGATGGCTCCAGCAATCCAGGAACTAGGGTAAGCGATCATGCGACAAAAAATCGTACACGTAACGGAAGCTCTGGGCGGCGGCGTGCTGCATTGCGTTGCCCTACTGGCCAATCGTCAGGCAGCCGCAGGTGACCAGGTCGTCGTGCTGCATTCCATGCGGCAAGACACGCCGCCGACTGCGAAGCTGGATCAGTTGTTCGATCCGAGGGTGCATCGTCAGGTCGTCGACATGCACACCAGCATCGGAGCCCACGATATCGTCAGCGTGTTCCGGCTCCTCATCGCTCTGTTTCGGGAGCGGCCGGACATCGTTCATCTTCATTCGTCGAAAGCCGCCGCGTTGGGGCGGATCGCGGCACGCTTCCTCGGCATCACGGCGCATACCATTTATTCGCCACACGGGTTCGCCTTTCTCAAGGAGGACATTTCGCCGCTCAAGGCAAAGCTGTTTCTGCTGATCGAGCGGATGCTGCATGCAACGGGTGGACACATCGTTGCCTGTTCGAAGAGCGAATTGCGTTATGCACGAATGCTGCTTTTGGGTGCGGAGCGCACAAGTCTGGTCGAGAATGCGGTGAAACTCGATGGGTTCGATCCGGGCGGCCACAGACAGGCAGGCGAAGCCGTGGTCGTATGCACGTCGGCGCGGGTCACTTATCAAAAGGCTCCATGGCGATTCACGCGTCTTGCGCAAAACATTGCGGGAACCTCGAACGCGCACTTCGTGTGGATCGGCGATGGCGAAGCCGACGCAATCGACCGTTGGATCGATCGCGATGCGATTCAGTTGACTGGCTGGATTCCCGCGGGGGACCTTCGGCGACGACTTCTGCAATCCGACATCTTCGTTCTGCCTTCGCTATGGGAAGGCATGCCGATCGCACTAATAGAAGCACAAGCCGCGGGGCTTCCGGCGGTAGCCAGCCGCATTGTCGGCAACCGCGATGTCATCGTCCACGGCGTCACGGGCTTCCTCGCGAATGATGATGAACAGTTGGAACATTACACCCGCCAGTTGATCCACGACGTTGAACTCCGTCAACGGATGGGTGCCGCTGCGACTGCCCACGCGCGCGCCCGTTTCGGCGACACGCAGTTCTTCCGTTCATACGTGGGAGCGTACCGGCGATTGCTGACGCCGGTACAAGGCCGCCGCTTGCCGGCCGTGACGCACACACTTTCACCTGAGGTCCTGAAATGAGCGCGCCCGAAACCGAAGCGCCGTCCGCAGTCGCATCGAGCCCTCGCTCCACTCCCGCGTCGCAGCACGGCGACGTCCATCCAGCGTCTATCCGCCGCGAGACACGCATCGCTTTCTTTGGATTCTATGGGCGACACAACTTCGGCGACGATTTGTTCGGATACTTGCTGCAATCGATATCGGTCAGAGCACCGGGGATTCGTCCGCTGATAGTGGGTGCATCGCCCGCGCAAGAATTGACGCATCGGTTCCACTTGCCAGTTGCGCGTGCATTGTGGGCGCGTCCTGGCGCAATGGGCGCGGCGGCGCGGTCACTGACCTATGTGGCCGCCGTGATGCGTGCGCGGGCAGCGATCTTCGGTGGAGGCTCGCTATTCGGCGCCCATGCATCACTGCCCTTCGCAAAGCTGATCGTCAACGTTGGGCGACGGTTCAACAGGCCCGTCGCCGCGCTTGGCGTATCGGTCGGGCCATTCGCAACGGCGGAGCGGCGCCACGCGTTTGCGAGCGTTCTTAGAGCGATCCCGTGCATTGCGGTCCGCGATGAAGCGTCGGTCCGCGCAGTCGCCGACGCGACAGGATCGGCACCTGCCAACCTCAAGGACCTCGCTTTCGCGTTACCTGCTCTCTATACCCCAAAGCGCAGGAGCATTGATCGACGTACTCTGGTTGTGTCCATTCATCTGCGGCAATACATGGATGCTGTGCTCGCTATACTCACCAAAGTCGACAGCCAGCACCTCGTCGACGAGGTGCTGTTCGTCTCGCTCGACGACGAAAGCGTCGCTGTAACAGGAGACATTGCTCGCCTGTTCTCGCCAGCGAACGTTTCCGTGGGGCGCTTTCAATACGGCGATTCGATTACCGAGGTGGTTGATCTGCTTACTTCTGCAACGTGCGTCGTCACCTCGAAACTGCACGGCGCGATCGTGAGTTTTGTGTATGACGTCCCTATCATGCTGTTCTGCTATCAGCGCAAGTGCGCCGAATTTCTGCTGGACAACGCATTGCCGGGACCACAAGAACCACAGCCGCCGGACGACGTGTGCGTCAGACACGTCACGGAGCTTCTTTCACGCGACAGCCGCGAGCAACGATATTCAAGCGCCGGGTGGCATCTCGACCAGTTCACGCAGTTCATCTCCGGTATTGGCAACTTCCGTAGCGGACACTGCGCTCGCGCGATGGACGGTTGATGCGTGATGTGGAGCGTCAGGTCGCCAAGGTGGCAGATCCAGGCCGTGCTGCATCGATGGAGATGATTGACCGCACTAAGCGGGATCCTGTCGCAGAAGCCGAAGGACATAAATAGGCCCTACGCGTTGCACGCACCAGAAGTGGAATGTCTGGCGAAGGGCAAAGCTCGCACACGGTACGATATTGGCGTGAAAGTAGCGATCACGACGACCCACAAGGACTCGTAGTTGGGACGCGTTGGATGCCGGGCAATCCTGTACGACGGCGTGCGACGTGAAGTTACATGAATGATTGTTCATCAGGCTCTTGTCAGACAGGAAACCGGCTGTTCCGTCAGCCGTAACCTACCGATGCATGCGGAACTGGTAACGGTTCGGTATGAAGCCATTGGGACAACGTACCCCGTTCAATAAACGACAGGTGCCTTGTGAGGGGCATGGTCGTCTGCTAGCAACAAGGCGGACAGGGGGCAAGGTTGGGCAGTATGGTTACGCTTGTGCCGACGCTACCGAAAGCTCGTCGCGCGTGCAAAGCAGAAGAACATCGCGCTGATCGCGGTCGCCCGCGAACTCAGCGGGTTCATTTGGGATGTCGGCCGGCTCGCAATGTCGCTCGCCGTGAGGTGCGAGGGATCTGCGGTGTAACGCGACATCTGAACACCTCCTGAATCATTCCACCGCTTGAGGGGGAGTTTCCTGAAGGCGGCGTAGCGCGGCACACGAGTAACCCGCGACAATGCCACGCAACGGATACGTTCGGACTTGCGAGGTTAGATAGCGGCAGGCTCATTGGAGCGGACCTCTGTAATGCGGTAAGGGTTCAAAATTTGCCCCGTCTCGAAAGAGTGCAGACGTCCGTGTGGTGCAGATGTCGTAGGCCAGTATCTGAGAATCGACGAAGGGAAGCTTGATAGAGGCCGGTATCACTACAGTTCGGCGCCCTTCACCTGAGTAACGAGGGGAATCAACGATATGACGCGTGCGAAGTGTGCTGGGTGACGCGATGCACGCGGTACTGTGCGGCGCCTGCCAGAGCCTCCTTTAATGACTTTCTTTTTTTGCAAGCTGGGGTTGATTCATCCATCAATTCCCAATGTCATCAAGAACACATTCGGAATTCAGCAGCGAGACAGACTGCACACCTATCAGCGGGAGCGCCCAGTGCTTATTAGCTACAGGGGCAATGCTTCAGTCCAGCGCGGCAAAAATGGGCTGTTACGGACGTATCAGAAATCTTGTGTGCTGAGGCTGGTTAGAAATCTCAGTTGATGGCGCTGGTGAACCGCTCGCCGAACAGAATGGCGAACTGATTCACTGCTTGCCGCCAGGTGATAGGCAGCATCTTCCAGTCCTCTTCGATGTTGCGCAAGGCCAGATACAGCAGTTTGCTGGCGGCCTCGTCGCTCGGGAAGTGACCGCGGTTCTTGACGATCTTGCGAAGCTGCATGTGCATGCTTTCGATCGCGTTTGTCGTGTATATGATTCTGCGTACCTCCGGCGGATAGGGAAGAGCGGAACGACTTGTTCCCATCGGCGCTGCCACATCGCGGCGACCGTTGGGAATTTCTTGCCCCATTCGCTTCACGAGAAGGCTTGCAGCGCCGCCTCAGAGGCTTCGGCGGTGGCGGCCTGATAGATCGGCTTGAGCGCCGCAGCCAACGGCTTACGGTCCTTCCAGCTCGCCAGATTCAGCGAATTGCGGATCAGATGCACGATGCAGGTCTGGATCTGGGCGACCGGGTACACCGCTTCGATCGCCTCGGGGAAGCCGCGCAGGCCGTCGACGACGGCGATCAGAATGTCATGCAAGCCGCGGTTCTTCAGTTCGTTGAAGACCTTCAGCCAGAACTTGGCACCTTCGGTTTGCTCGATCCACAAACCCAGCACTTCCTTGCGCCCGTCGGCCCGAATGCCCAGCGCGAGATACACCGCCTTGTTCCTGACCGTGCCTTCGTCGCGGATCTTCAGTCGAAGTGCGTCGAAATACACGATCGGATACATCGCCTCGAGCGGGCGTTGCTGCCACTGTTCGACTTCGGCCAGCACCTTGTCGATGACGGTGGAAATCAGATCGGGCGACACCTGCAGGCCATATAGTTCCAGCAAATGGCCCTGAATCTCGCGCACGCTCATGCCGCGCGCGTACATGCTGATGACGTGATCGTCAAAGCCCGGCAGCCGGCGCTGATACTTGCCCACCAACTGCGGCTCGAATGTCGCCTGCCAGTCACGTGGAATGTCCAGATTCAGTTCGCCATTGGGCGTGATGACCGTCTTGGGGCTGGTGCCGTTGCGGTGGTTGCCGGTCTTGCCTTGCCCGGTCCCGGCTTCCAGATGGTGGCTCAACTCGGCCGCGAGCATGCGCTCGGCCAGCCGTTTCTTGAGCTGGCCGGCCAGACCTGATTCGCCCAGGACCGACTCAGCATCCTTGCCCTGCACCTGCGCAAGCAATTGGTCGATCAACTCATCGGGAGACAGCTTCGGTGCCTTCGGGTTCCTGTTCTTCTTTGTCACGGTTGCTTCGGTCATAGGACGTTATTTCCGTTATCGTCTCGTGACCTCGGCACACAGAAAGTCTGACAGGCTCGCTGTTACCCGCCGCGCACCCTGCTGGATTAACTCATCCAGCCCGGACGGCCCTTGCATTTCTGTTGCTGCTGTTTGACTGCTGCTCGCTTCATGAGTACGTCGCGATGGTGGTGGGCTTCTAGTTGCTGGGCATCACCTTGGAAAGCGACATTTTCACGCAACCGCCACCGCCTTCTAAAATTCCTCCCGACCGCCATACACCGGAGTGGCCATTGACTCGAGCGCCCACACGTGGGACAACATGGGTTTGAGTCGTGAAGGCTAACTATTCGTAGCCGAGCTTGTGACTCAGAATGGGCGCGAAAAAGAGTGCTATCGCCGAGCCCGCAGCCTTGCCCTCCAGCTGTGCGGCCGCGACCACGGCCTGCATTCCATACGAGTAAGTAAATAGATCAAATAGCTGAGGTAGGCAGTAGAGCGAGGCGGTCACAATGCAACAACCTTGCACGATCGACAAACGCCAACCCTTCTCGAAAGCGACAGCAGCGGCGACGATGCGCAGGATGCTGAAGAACACCAGCGCACCGACGGCTGCCTGTTCGCGGATCAGATACTCAGGAATAAATTCGCCCATAACTCCCAGTACATCGATAGGTTAAACACCCTGAAATTGAAAGCCGCCGATTTGAACGTTGCCATCGATGGCGGACCGCCTGGCACAATCGTTCTTTGTAATTGAACGGAGTTGACTGGTTCTGATATTACCGAAACCGTGTCCGTGCAATGACAATGCGGCTGAATGAACCACGATAATGGCCGATGTAGTCCAGGTCTACCGCCAAAAAAAACGGCATGCGCCCATTGCAGGATTCTCGGACGTGTTGGCCGCGCCCGATTTGGCTGCTAACGCGCATGCGAAGAGACTCATCTAGTCTCGGCAGACTGTCGCGGCCAGTAATTGAGCAGGGAACCTGCGGCACCCGTTTATGTTAGAGGCCGCCGTAGCCCTTATCGGTTTCCTTGAAAAATCACCTCAAGCAACACCGGTGCGCACTAACTCTTGGCGACGTACTTCGACAACGGCATACTGTGTACGTAAAGGCAGTGTTCTCGGTCAACCGGATCTGCCCATAGACGAGCAGCCCGTTGAATTCGGTACGTGACTCGGTGATATCGTCCCCATTGGGTGAGCGTCATGTCATAAGCAAGTTCGTCGGCCGACAAGTCGGTTAGCAGGCCCAAGGCCGGCGATCGCTGCAGGGCTTGAGCCTGCTCGGCAGGCAAACCTGTTTCGAATTTCAGTGCGCCGGACGGCGTAATGCCAAAGTGGGGTATGGCGGTTGTGCTCCTTGGATCGGGCTCGTTTTCCGTTGATCCGATGCGTGAGCTTGAGGCTGCTACGGTGCCACGTGGTGGCGCATCCGATAGTCTGTCGGAGTCGTCGCCAGATATTTTCTGAACAGCTTCGACAACTGCGCGCCGCTGCCGATACCACAGCGGCGCGCAATCTTGTCGACTGGTAGACGGGACTCAACGAGCATCCGGCAACTCATATTCAGACGTGCGCGAAGCAGATAGTCGGAAGGCGTCATACCGATTTCGCTCTTGAAGCGGCGCAGGAAGTTGCGCTCGCTCATCACCGCAACTTGTGCGGCATCGTCGATCAAAATGGGGCGATCGATATTCGCTTCCAGCCAGCGCGCCGATGCCAGTATCTTCTGGCTGATCTGCGGCGGTACGCTCGGCGCGATCGACGAGCTGGACGGCGTCTTGGGTTGCGGCGCGACCGACTCGGTAACCTGCTGTGCCAGATCGGCGCCGAGATCCTCTTCGACGATCCGCAGCGCCGTCGATACGGCGTCCGGTGCTTCTGTCAGCGACCGCGCCGGATGCTGGCCGTATCCTTCGTTGCCGTCATAAAGAAGCGGGCAGTAGCGACCGGGCAGCCCAGCTGCCTGCAACAGCAGTTGACCTTCCGCGATCGGATGTACGACCTCGCTTAACGGATGCCTGCGGCGCAACCAGTTGCTCAACCGCTCGTCGCGGCATGCCTGTTCTACCCCCACACCGCCGGCGATGTACAACAGGTACGTGTCGTTCGTGCCTCGATGCGACTGGACATCGTCGGTCCAGACAAATACCGATGACGAACTGGCGATGCGCCCGCCCGCGGCGGACAGCAGCGAAACGTCGTAACGTGCGCGGCCCGATCGCGGCGCGGTGAGCGAGTTAGCCTTCTGGAAAATCTCGATGATTGCCGCGACTGTGGGCAATGCGAATCCGTTAAACAACGCTATGTCGACGCGAGTTAGAGAACTCGTTCGCGCCGACACGGCACTTTGCCGCGAGCTGTGCGGCAGAGTATGTACCAAGTCCATCTGCTTTTCCCCGGAAATGTGTGGTCTGCAAAGTCTTCTCCCAAGACTCTGTATTTTTCTTATTGCCCCATGCTATACGATTGATTCTCGCTGAAATATTTCATGGCCGAATTGGCCAACACATTGACGGTTGACGACACAGGGCGGCCAGATATCGCACAGCCTGCAGGCCGTTTGATTCGGCCTTTGTGAACAGGTAAATTTCCAGTGCACTGGCGCACGTCTCGACGAAACCGAGACGGAATGTATAGCGCATATATTTTTGACTTAGAGGTGAGTTAAAAAAGGCAGCTCAGCGCGGCTGAAGATCTTCCAGCAGATCAGCGCGCAGGCTAGCTTGAGGAATACGTCATGAATGTCAACGCGACGTTTGAAGCGAATGCGAAGACGACGGAAACCATGAAGCCGCGAGTGAGTTCATTCGACGACCCAACGGCATCTGCCGAAGCCGCTTCCGTGTCCGGTGCGGCGCCTTGCGATTATCGGCCTGATGCCGCAATCGCGAAGGCGGCGCGATGCGCAACGGAATCGAAGCGTCGGTTGTGTAGATGACTTACGGATTGCGACGCGGCCGCCGCGTGTGCCGAGAACTGGCGGGATGGGATCGATCAGCGGCGGCAATTGCGTAACATCTTTGTGGTTCGCGCCGGTCGGGATCGCTCGGACGATGAGCCGACGAGCGCGCATAAGAGATCGAGCTGGCCAGATTCGCGCAACTTGTCCCGCACCCCAGCCTGCCGCCAGTCGTGCAGCCGACGCCAGTAGGTCACTTCCGAGCGGATTCCAACTGGGCCGGTAGATGGTTCCAGTGCATCCCTGTCTTCTGCACAAACAGGATGCCATTGAGCGCTGTGCGGTCCGAGGCTGGGAGGCGCCCCGGATGTCGCTTGCGTCGCAGTTTGGCCAGCGAATGTAGCGCTTCGATCAGTGCACGCAGTTCGTCATCAATGATCGGTGCTGGCATTCCTTGGTCCGTTGTTCAGGCGCCCAAGGTTAGCCGATTTACGGAAAAGCAAACAACCCTCAGGGTTATTTTTGAACGGGCCTCCTCGTATTACAGCCGTGTGCGACACGTGTCGTACACGGCTGTAATACGAAGCCATTTGGAGCACGCGACAAGTCAACGACTTGGTCTTCTCCGACAAAAGCTTCCCGATAACCGCCGTAAAGCGACCCGGCACACGGGAAGAGTTAGAATGATGTCCGGTCGTTCAGGAGATGCGCTTGCAGAAGCGTGCACACGTACATCTTCGCCTGCCCACACCTTAGTCTGGTGCCTTGTCTGTATTGCAAAGACTCTGCAGCTAGATGCGTCCCGGGATACGGTCGCCTGCGCATTGATTCAATGTGACAACTTGCGAGCCGACTTGACTCTCCCGTTGGCGCGGAACCTGGCGATTACGGGTAGGAGGACAGAGCGTCGTTATGGGCTCACGCTTTTAACCTGTCGATCGCCTTCCGGACTAACCGACGATAGGGAGCCACGCGAACCAACGCATTGTGCCCATTTGGGCGCGTGCCTTCTGCGATCGTTCATTAGGTGTTCGTGCGCGATTTGCCCGGGTTTGCGAGTAAGAAGTTTCCTGCCTTTTTGCGCACGCGGCGCGCTTGTATGATGTAAAGCGCCTCGTTCAGCTTGTTGTTCGCCCACAGGGGTTGTCTCAGGCAGGGTTGAGGTAGAAAAAATCTTAGCAAACGAATGTGCTTGAGGCTAACAAAGCTTTGCGCACGAACGTTAACAAGTTCATGTACAAACAAGACATTCAGACAATTGTTTCCGCCGCTCGCGAAACGGCCGATTCTATCGTCGGAGCGCGCGAGTGGAAAACGGCCGAAGATGCCAGCGCGATGCACGCTGTGATCTTTTGGGACATGCTTGCCAAGCGATTGCCTGACACGAGCATTGCAGATCTTCTGTCAATGCTCGACTAGCGGGCGCCGTACGTTCAGATGCAGTCGGAGCCTGATTGGACGGGCAAAAACGATGCATCATGATGCGACGCTCAGGTGCTTTGACAGTTCGCGGCACAGCCGGCCGCTCGTTCTGCCCGACTTCCGCTAACTTGTGTCTGGGGCTTCACCACGACTAATGGTCGAAAAGACCGACCAGCGAGAAGATCTTGACGACTGATCCTTGCTTCGATTGACGCTCACCTTGTTGCTGAATGAAGACTTGCATTGCGCGCGTCATCTCTTCAGCTGAAAGTTTGCGATAGGCGCAGATGTTGTATGTGACGCCGTTTCGCTGGTTTTTGATGAAATTGTCTACCTTTGGTAGCGGCATGATTTCCTCGCAAACGTCAAGTGATTGTCCGGCGGTAGCGGAATTTTATTTCGTCCACGGCGGTGGACCGCGGCTACAATCGTGGATGGACCGGAGCATGCGCGGGGCTGTCATTTAGCTTCGGGAGCGACGGTATCTGCGGCGTTTCCCGATCCTCGCACGAGTAGTCCCTGACGTGATCCATACCGCGCGATATTGAAGGTGTCCACGAGAAAGAATCTACCGCCCGAGGGATCAGTAGGCTGAAAGATTGAGGGTGGGCTTGGCTTGAGATAGGCGAGCCTCCAACGACCGAAGCTAAGCTTAGTCGTTCGGAGCTGGCGGCGGACGCATGCGGCGGCTGGTGTCATGCTCTTGACCGAAGGGGACACGAAAAAGGGCGTAGCCAGACCAGACCGGTCTAAACATACCAGGTCTCCGAAGCTGATTGGAGTCGCCCCTGTAATACCGCACACCACCTCAGACCAAGGTCGATGAATCGGTCCTGCGCCGGAACTCGCATGGCGAGCGGTATCGCAGCGCGCTATGCGGATGCCTTTCGTTGTAATGCTCGAAAGCGACGGCCAGATTGCGAGCGGCCATTGCTGCATCAGGCTTCGGCATCAGGTCAATGTAATTGCGCTTCGTTGTCTTCACGAAGCTTTCAGCCGTCCCCACTGCTCTGTGGGCTGCACACAGGCGTCGTGAGCGGCCTCAGGCCGAGGTCGGAAGCGAACGCGCGCGTCTTCTCTGCGATGTGGCCCGAGACTTCGTTGCTGAGCCATTCAATTTCCGCAGGAGCCTTCAAAACGTCGCTGAAGCGCTGCTCCACAGCTGCGAGCATGACGTCACACACCGCGGCCGCTATGACCAACGGCCGTTGCTGCCCAACTCGTGGTCTCGCGGTCACAGCAGTCATGCGCGAAGGTCACGCGCAGCGGTTGACCATCGTCGCAGCGGAAATTGAGGCCGTCAGAACACTATCGCTGGTTGCTCTTCGGCACAGCCACGTTGCCGTCGTGTCGGCGCTCGATGCGCGGCCACGCATCATCACAGATACTTTCCGATCCCAATCGAATTGAATGCCCACTTGGCGCGTTCGATGGAGACGTGACTACGGCGCGCCCGGTGTCTGGGGAGTGCTTTTCGAGAGGCGCACCCGTGCCGACTCTGCATTGGCAAGCCCGACACGGAGTAGCTCGGGATAGCCTTCTCTACGGCAAAGCTCAAGATATGCTTCAATCGTTTCCTCGCTAGCCAAGTAATCGGACGTGACAAGCGGGGTGATGATAGTTTTTGGTATGGCGATCGTGACGAGGTGCGGGCAGCGTCGCGCGTGCGTTGCTAGACGCCGCACTTCTACGGCGTAGAGCAACAGTTCGCCACAATTCTGTGTCACGTTCGCGGTTCAGTCCAACCTGACGTTCAAAGAAGAGCTAACGACATCAACGATGCCCAGTCTCAAACGACTTAAATCCCAGTTCAACGCTGCGCGTCGTCGCCAGCAAACGGCGGGAGCCTCTCAAAATTGAGCGAGCGTTTGCGACGGCGCGCCCATATCGCGTTCGCATCAGCGGCGGTGCCAGCGGCGTTCGGTGGGCCGCCGGGTGATGCCAGCAATCGAAGGCTTGCGTCAAGAACACAAACCCCGCGAGGGACATCGAGATAGTCGAATGCGGATGCTGGACGGGGAGGGGCGCGTCAGCTTTCGGCGCGATCGAAAAAGCAAATTACCACCATGACCAGTGCCACAATCCAGTACCACAGCGGCAAGCGACGACGTGAAACCAGAACTCGACCGTGGATTTCGCTGTTTCCAAGTCTAAACGATGCAATGTCACAGCTTCCGTGTGTCTGGAAAGGGGAGTGTCTCGCCACATCGTGGTCGTCGGATTTTACCAGCCGTAGATTGCGTTCGCGCGCTCGATGTTGATCAAACCTATTCTGGTCTTGGGGAGATCGCGCCGGAAGCGTTGATAGCGGCCTGTGGGTGCCTATTGCTGGCCAGGGCGCCCCCGGCTTCTAGCCGAATTCCGATCAATTACATAGTCTATGCAAACACCGTAAATCCGCGCTGCCGCGGGAGAGCGATAGTCTTGGCGTCCACAACCCAAGAAAGCCCGTCTCAAGGTTCCAGCTTTGAAGGTTACGTCTTCGACTCGCGTCACGCTTTCCGCCAATCCTTGGGAGCGACTAGCTAGTTCTATGCGCTCTAGCCAGTCAACACGGTCGCCGTGGGAGCGAAGCCAGAGATGCGTAGATTCCACCACCTGCTCGACTGTCAGCCATCTGCGTCCGACGTGACGCATAAGTAACTGCGACACCACGAGAAAAGTCAGGAGTTCGGCCTGGGCGCCGGTATCGGGATACAGTGACGAAGGCATGAGCAATCAGGAGTGGTAGACGGTTATCTCACGCGGCTCCAAGCGGGAAACTGTAGCCCAAAGGTCGACCGCGAAGCGTGAAGACCATGATAGATCGCAAATGATTGAACGCGACCCGAACGGCGGAACAGACCAAGCTATTGACCGAATGCGCCAATTGATGGCAGCAGGTATTTCCATCGAGAATATCGCGCACTAATCTTTTCCCTGCGATATTCGCTTTTCCGTGTGTCGCGGAGCCAGCTTTTTTGATGTTTCACTGAGCCAATTCGTTGGCCTTATCCGCCACTTTCCTCGCAACAAATATTTATCGATTTATGATCGTTGCCGGCCATCTTGGGGGCGCTCCACTTACACCCCTGAATTTTAACCTGCCCATCGAGCACGGGCAGATCTTTAATCTATTCGGTTGGGTCGTGCTGCCGCTTGACGTAGGAAATCGTGAACGAAATCGTTGACCTCATAAATGAGTACGAGGCGATCCAGGATAAGGAATCGCTGTATGCGCGGGTGTTGATGGCCTTTATTGCCGACCGCGAAGTGCGGACACGGCACACCCTCGATAGACAGATCGAAGCGACCACGAGAGATGGGGGGCAGCTCGTGCAGCTTAGACACCTCGCGCAAACCGCTCCGATCGAGTACCTCACCAAGCTATACGATAGTGAGTCATCCCAAGTTCCCTGAAGCGTAGCTGATGCTCACCGACAGGGTCGTCATGCGTCGCACGAACCTCGCGGAATGGCACCCGGGCGAATTCCGGCTGACGATGAATGAGGCGCTATCTAAATCCTCCTGATCGGACACTGCTCGATCAGGGGTGCGGCACCCAGTTATTCAGCTTTCCTGCGGGCTGCCACGAGACGTGCTCGCTCATATTGCAGCCACGTATACGCTATGATCGTGCCACTTCGCACAATGTGCGGAAGACCGAGCGGGTGTAGCTCAATGGTAGAGCAGAAGCCTTCCAAGCTTACGACGAGGGTTCGATTCCCTTCACCCGCTCCAGTGGAAGTGTGGTCGAGCGGTTTAAGGCAACGGTCTTGAAAACAGGCGAAGGAGTGATCGTTCCGTGATTTCGAATCTCACCGCTTCCGCCAAGGGCCTCTAGCTCATGCTTGGTTAGAGCAGCGGACTCATAATCCGTTGGTGCCGTGTTCGACTCACGGGAGGCCCACCACGATGCCCGGATGGTGAAATTGGTAGGCGACACTGCGGACTTAAAATCCGCCGCGCCTCTATCGGCGCATACCGGTTCGACTCCGGTTCCGGGCACCAATTCAAGAATGCGTGGCCGTCGTTGGTGATCTGCATACTGTCGCTCGGTATCTTTCGCGAAGGCCTGTTGGGGCTCCAAGAATCGCCGCTAGAACGACAGTGATGACGTAATCGGTGCAATCCCAAGGCAGAAAAATTTGGGTTGTTCTCGCTGGCGGCGAGCCGATGCGCGGCCGCACTGAGTCGCCCAACTTCGTGAAGAGTCAAATGAGTACAGTTGACCTATTGATGGGGCAATACGGCAAAAAGGCCGTCGTTCCGATAGACGTTGTATGTCGTGACCACTTCGCGCCGCTGACGGTACCGACACTCGTGCGGAAGATTTTGGCGGGCGAAATTGAGTTACCGCTCATACGCATCGAGCGTTCGAGGAAGAGCGCCAAGGGAGTTCGCATCCAGGATCTGGCGAACTATATTGATACTAAGGCGGCCGACGGCCCAGATCGCGTTAGAGCAGCGTCGAGGCTGATGCGACACGATGACGCGGTGCCGATGGTTGAATCGAAATTCGGGGGGGCACCAATCGGCTACGCTCCCGTTTTCGTGTCTAAAGAGGGAAGGCGTGGTAGAACCAGCAATGGAAATGGCTTTGACCTTAAGGTTCGCCGCAGAGCTGCTGGGTGTGAGCTATGGCACGGTCTACGCCCACCGGGAAGAGTTGGGCTTTTTTTAGATCGGTTCCGTATGGCGCGTGTGGCCCGACCTATTGAAAGCACGATTGGCGGGGAAGCAGGGAGAAAAGCAATACCTGAGGCAGAAAACGACGATTCTGCGGCCCGAGGGCCGCACGCCTGTTCTTTCATTGTCACCGGGCGCAATCAAAGCCGAAATATAATTTGCAGGGTTGGTGGTGACTCGATTGTCACGTCGATGCCGCAAGGCCGGCGCGGACTGGGCTGTCGAAGACCCGCTTATGGGCGCCTGCCCAACTTCGTCGCACAGCGTGTCACGATCCCTATCGAATCGTGCGGCCAGGATCTAACTCCTGGCGACAGAGGTCCGCCGCCTTTTAGCGGGTCAGCGATTATCAGCGACTAGGAGAAATGAGGTCGCCCAGTGCTGGTTCTTATGTCCTGAGGCGAGCGAACCGGTTGAATTATCGATAAGTCGGAACCGCCGCTTTGGGGGCAACGATTTCACCAATAGTGGAAACGGCCATGAACGAACCCCATACACCTTGGCATTGCAGAGCGTCGGCGCTCGCGCATTTTATGGGGCGCAATTCTGACGATGACCGGTATCGGGCGGTGGGAGTGGTCCCGGTTCGTATAGGGGGCCGAATTGAAGGTGCCCAGCGAGAGGGTTGTCGCGAAAGTATGCATTATCATAAAGCGTCGATTGCCTTCCGTAGACGCACAGATACCGGCTCCTTACCTTCCAGCATATTTTTGTGTCCAACTTCATCGCCCATGCCTCTACATATTGAGCGAGCGTCGCACTTTCCTGCGTCACACAATTGGGGAGGTGTCCCCATCCAGACTCACAGCCGATCGCAGGGCTGATCCCCTGATGTCTTGGTCCATTGGTCTTAATTTGGCTTTTTTGGGTCTATTCCGACAAGAGCTTGTCTCAGGCAGCGATGCCATGCCTTCCAGGCACTCCATCACGCTAGAATGTGCTCGCTTTCGGACCGTTTGGGAGATTTCTCAGGTTAGCGTCTCCTCCCAAAAGTCTTTTCAGCCCGCCAGCTCGCGTCGGCGGGCTTTTTCTTGTGCGGTTCCGTCAAGTGGTGGAACTATTCGGCCGGGCGCAGTAAAACTGGGATTCGGCTGGTTACACTCTCCGACGGCCACTCGAGGGACCGCATCTCTCAGGGCGAACTCCGTCCCTCGAATTTTCGGCCCGCCGACCTCGTACGGCGGGCCTCTTTTTTTGACGGAGAAGTCGTTTTTCTTTGTTTCAAGCCCTTCTCCGGTGGGCCACGCTAACACCACCGCCCCGGGAGTTACTTTTTGTGAACAACCCCCCAATTCTATTTCCTGCCTCGAATGCAACGACGAGGACGGATTGCCGCGCGAGAGTCAGCCACCCAGTACGACACTGGCTTGGGAGTTCACCGACGATGGGCGGTACGTTTCCGAGTGCCCGCGCGGCCCGTCAGACGTTAGTAGATCTTCGACAGCAGAAGTATGAGGCGCTATTCCAGATCGGCGCGTATGCCACCGAGGATGGATATTATCGGGAGCCGGTTTCGTCCTTTACTGCGAGCCTTGAGCGCTTCTATGAGTTTTTTGTGCGCGCTGCCACCGATGACGACGGCGTCGGGCCGACCCGATCCGCACGCGGTCGACCTGCTTCTTCGTTATTGAACAACACCTAAGACTAGCGATACGTGCGGAAGACATCCTTCGCACCACTGCAGTCCGGTGGACGAACAGGTCAAGGGCGGCCTCGCTCCTTGTCCGCGGAATCGAACGAGCGCGTTTCCTGTGAAACGACGAGTCTGATCAACTGATTACCGTCGTTCGTCGGCGCGTACCCGTCACACCGCAGGCCCGGTTTTTCATCAGGCCCGCAGCGGGCTACACGGCAGGGCACCTGCGCGGCATACGTTCGCCGCCTGTTCTGCTACATTCCGGGAAAAGGGACAGCAGGTTAAAAGGTCGCAGCTGGATTTGGGAGCTAATCATGGACGTTATTGAGTTGATGCCAGCCGTGACGGCGGACCGACGCGAAATCTCATTTCGCCTGGCTGGTCAGCGCAGCGAGGTTGCCTGTGCGATCACGCGGGAAGCACTCGAAGCGCAATTCTGGTTACCCGCCGGTGCCGACCAGGTCCGCATGCTCAAGGCTTTTGCTGACGGACGACGTCGCATTGTCGCGGTCGCCGAAAGAAAAGTCCGTCTGCATCCGGGCGAAGTGGTCAGACTCACGGCCGACGATTTCCTGATCAAACGTTGAGTTGTCGCCGGCCGGGCGAGGGGGGGCAGTGGTGCCGGAGTCGGCCTCTGGCCGTCATCGTCCGGGTCGCGTCGAGCGTTACCAGTCGATCCGGTGTTTCTCGTCGGTTTCGCGATGCCGGCGATCATCGTCCATGTGCAGATACTGACTGGTTGTCGTCAGTGACGCATGCCCGAGATTATCGCGCACGAGTCGCAGATCGAGTTGCTGATCCGCCATATGTGACCCTGCACTGTGACGTAGCCAGTGCGCCGATGCCTGCTCGAGGCGGTCTGCGCGCTGCGCATGGTCGTCGCCGCGTGCACGCAATGCTTCGGCTGCACCGCTGAAGACGTCCTTCACGATCCGGTGCAACGCGGCGCGCGTGACCGGTTTGCGTGACTGGCCGACCGGCAGCACGAGCGGCGTGTCCTCGCCCGGCGAGGGGAGTGCGGGCAACCCGCGGGTTCGCCGGTACGCGCCAAGCTCCGTCATCATTTCCGTGGTGGCGGGCACCAGCCGTTCCTTGCCACCTTTGCCCATCACTTCGAGCCACCAGCGATCCTTGCCGTACTCGTCAGGACGACGAAAGAAGCGACCCATCGTATTCGTGCCCACCTCCGTGATCCGCAGGCCACCCAGATAAAGCAGCGTAAAAAGCCAGCGCACGCGTGCGTGATGTTCGCGCTCGCGACCGGTCTCACCCGGCATGCCCTGGATGAACGTTTTGACTTCGAGCCACAGTTCGGGCGACAGATACCGGACGATGCGTGGCCTGGCCCGGCGTGCGCGCTGGCGCGAGAGCGACAGGGGATTGCCGGCCAGATAACCCGCCTGCACCAGCCACGCGAACATGACGTTGAGGATCACCATCGCCTGCCGCTGGCTCGATTCCGACAGGGGGCCATAGAACGGCCGCCAGCGCGGGTCGCTGCGTGGGTGCTTGCGTCCGCCATCCGCGGTCCACCGCGCGGCAGGTTGCGGATCGGCGAGGAAGCGCTGGTAGACAAGGAGGTCCTCGTGCGTGAGCGAGGAGAGCGGTTTCGCCATCTGCAGGGTGGACCACAGCAGCAGCCGCTCGGCTTCCTTGCGGTAGTTGTCGAACGTCGTCTTCGTCCCGACGAAGCGGGCGAGCCATGCGCGGATTGCGTCGAGGTCGGTATCAGCGGTGACCTGCATGTGGCCGGTTGCGCGGTTGGTGCCGTGGCGGCCATCGAGCGCGGCGGGCAGTTCTTCGAGCGTCTCGATCGGGCGCAGGGCGGGCAGGGCGGTTTTCATGGTCGAGGACGCAGCGGATCCGGGCTCAGATGTCACGCAAGGATTGTCGCACAAAAGGCAAAATAATCAACATTATAGTACTAATGTCAAAATTACGGCAGGAATGCGTTCGATATTGAGCGGTTTACGTAGTAATATATAAGAAAATCGGCTCGCGAAAACCCTCATGAGTGACGTCCTCTCCCCCGACGCGGCGCTGGCCACCGAGATCGAGCACCTCAAGGCCCGGTTCCCGAAGACCCGCGAGCTGTACCGCGAGGTCTGCGCGCTGCTGTTCTTCCGCTTCGGCATCACGCCGACCGCGAACCGCCTCTACCAGCTGGTGAAGCGGGGCAGCATGAGCACGCCGACCCAGGTCCTCGGTGAGTTCTGGGCCGAACTGCGCGAAAAAAGCCGCGTGCGCATCGACCATCCCGACCTGCCCGCCGATCTCGGGGCGGCCGCTGGCGAACTGGTCGCCACGCTCTGGCAGCGCGCGAGCGCGTCAGCGGAGGCCGCGCTTGGTGCGTTGCGCGAAGAACTCGAGGCTCAACGCGTCGAGGCGCAACAATCGGTCGCCGCCGCCCGCGACGAACTGGGTCGTACCGAGACCGCACTCGAGCAGCGCACCGCGGCGCTGCTGGCCGCACAGGTCGAGGTTCGGGAGCTGGAAAAGGCACACGCTGAAGGCCACGCGCAGCGACAGTCACTCGAAGCGGAGCTCGCGCGACTCAGGGACGCGCTGGCTGGGCGCGATCGCGAACTCGTGGAAGTGAGGGAAGGCTTTTCGCGGGATCTGGAAAAGCAGCGCGAAGCGGCCGACCGGGCCGAGGATCGGCTCAGGGCGTCCGAAAAACGCGCCCTGCTGGAGATTGACCGCGAGCGCGGGCATGCGGCGAAGCTGCAGAAAGAGGTCGACGAAGCCGCGCGCCGCGCGGACCGCAAGGATGCGGACCATCGCCGGGCAGTTGACACGTTGCAATCGCAACTGGGCGACGCGCGTCATCAGACGGGCGTACTACAGGGGCGGCTCGATGCGGTTCAGGCGGAGAACACGCGCCTGCAGACGGAGCTCATCGCGGCTCGGGACGCGCATCGAGTTCCTGTTCCTTCCACGGTCCGGAGCGCCCCGCGTGCGACCCGCCCGTCCCGCGCTGCGGTCGCGGCCAAACCGGGAACACGTCGCAAAAAAGCGGTATAAACAGCAGATCACTGCATTCTGGAAAGTCGCTGCATGGCTGATATCTATCTGCTCACCGGGCTGACGCTCCCCGCCGGCATCACGCATGAGTCGCTGCCCGGGGCGGTGAAGGCGTTCATCGCCGACTGCTGGCAGCGCATGACCCGCACCCAGATGATTGCACGCGCGAAGTCGAGGGGTCTGCGCCTGTCGTTTCGCGCGACAGGGCGGTGCGCGCATGGCGAAACCGGGCTGTTCGAGCTCCGTTTCAGTGATGGGACGTCGGGCTGTCTGATGCTGGCCCACCTGCAGCGGGTGCGGAATAGTCGTGGCCGCAACCGTCGACCTGGCCGTACTGCCGTTTCCCGCCCGCCGGCGCGGGATCCCCGTCAGACCACCCTGTTCTGAATGCCACGGGGCAGTTGCGGTGCCACGCAGCGCCCGATATGCTCGCTGCCTTCAACGAACCAGGGGTCCGGAAGTGCGGCGTGTGGCGGTCAGAAAATCTTCAGTTCATGGGCGGGGCGTGTTCGCGCTGCAGGCTATCACCGCTGGCGCGCGGATCCTTGAATATCGCGGTGAAGTCACCTCCTGGCGGCGGGCCGGTGCCCGACACAGGCGGTCCGGAGCGCCCGGTCACACGTTTCTCTTCGGCCTTGCTGACGGACGCGTAATTGACGGCAGCGTGGGTGGCAACAGTGCCCGCTGGCTGAACCATTCGTGCAGGCCGAACTGTGAGGCGATCGAGGATGAGCGGGGGCGCGTTTTTATCGAGACGATCCGCGACGTGCTGCCGGGAGACGAGTTGTTTATCGCCTATGGGCTCACGCTCGATGAAGCGATCACTCCCGAACTGGTCGCCGACTACGCGTGCCACTGTGCGACGAAGCGGTGCAAGGGATCGATGCTGGCTGCGGTGAGCGGCTAGCGAGCGCCGCCCGACCGACAGGTCCAGGAACGGCTCCAAGGCTGATGGACGAGACGCATGGTGACGGGAATCTCCGTGGCAACTCATCGAGGGCGTCGGCCGACGTTCCGCGACCGGCTGACTTCTACAGCTTTCGCTGCCTTCACGGCCGGTGCACCCAAGGCCGCCGCCTGGCGCTGCCGTCTTTGGTTGCCAAATTGGGTGTTGCGACTTTTACTTCCCAAACGCTGCTACTTTTGCTTCACCGCACGGGGGCGCGGTCGTAGTACTGGTGAACCGTGGTGCCCTACGTGGCGTCTGCTATCGAAGGCCAGTTGTCCCTGTCAAAACCCGGGTCGTCCTTGATGCGCTGGGCAGCGACGCTAACCAGCGACGCCAACGCGAAAAAATTCTGCGCCCGTATCGAGCATGGGTGCGTTCCACGGTGTCGCATGCAGGTTCGTACCCATCCCGCGAAAACCACCTTCTGACAGCACTGCATATGCGATCCTGCCGCTGCGCATGTCGAGCATGATGTCCCGGGATCTCGCCGACGTCCTCCCCGTCTGAGGAAATCACCTGAGAGCCGTCAAGTGTCGCTGCGGTCATCACTTCCGGTCCAGGGCCTTCACTGATGCCGCTGCCGACGATGTTCACAGCGCTGCTGCCGTCAGGGCGGCACCGCGTCGTGAAGCCGGAGGGAATCTCCGGAGGCACGCGACTTGCGGAATTCGAATCGTCCTTCCAACCGGACCGTGCCATGTCTACCGTCCTGCTTGTCGACGATGACTTCGAAAACCAGTGGGCGCTGCAACTGGCGCTGGAAAGTCGCGGACACCGTGTCGTGCTGGCCGGGAATGGATGTGATGCACAGCGAAAGGCCACGGAAAATTTTCCGGATCTGGTTATCACCGATTTCCAGATCCCCAATTGGACGGCGGGGAGCTGTGTCGCCACCTGAGGTGTCGGGCCGTATTTTCCGACCTACCGGTCGTGCTGCTGTCGGCGATGCCAGAGCCTGTCGGTGAGCTCCGCAACTGGACTGTGTTCTTCCGGAAACCTGCGTCGATAGCGGCATTGCTCGACACCGTCGACACATTCACTTCGGGGCGCCTGACATACGTGCGGGCATCACATCGCTCCGGATACCACGCCGCGTCGCGGTGGCGAGCCATCGATTCGCGATGCTGGCCTTGAGCATTGACTGGTGTTGCGACAGACCTGCGTCCTTGGCGCACCCGGGAGTAACCCGGTCACGATGGTGCAATGGGACTACACTTACAGTCATGGAAGCAGGAGAGAGCCATGACGCACGATGACCCGGAAAGCACCTTCCGGGGGTTACCGCTTACCGCAGAGCAGGACGCGGAAGTGAGACACTACATAAAGGTCCGGACCCAGCGTGGCCTGCCATGGAACACGCCGGAACTGGGTGCGATGCTTAAGGACATGCTACAGCCGCCGGATGACGGCGACGACGAACCGGATGCTCCGGCAGATGGGATGAAAGCTGCCGCCGAGCGGGCGATGGCTTCCGTCGACGAAGCGATGGAACCCATTGAAGCAGACGAGGAGCGCAACGCCGCGATCGAGTCGGAAAGCATGAAGGGGCCGAAACGATAGGATCGTGGGCAACGATGAGTGGAGCATGCTCGCGCCGCATGCCGCCGACAAGTACGGCGCAAACTTCATGGATGCGGTGCGCATGCTACCTGCACCGGAACGGCTGCCACCGGTAGCTCCTGGTTCAGGGCGCTGCGGACCCGGTTAAGTCCGTGTTGCGTGAATGCGCTCGCCAAGTGCATCGACGTGTTCCAACGACGTGTTCCGGATACAGGGATCGTCCGCGCAGTGGGCAGGCCGGCGTTGTGTCGGCGAACAACGGATCGAGCCCCTCATAATCTCCGCCGTGGCTAAGCTCGCGCAGACAGCTGAGGTACCACCCTTCGGCTGTCGACTCATCGCCAAAACATTCAATAATTGATCCGTGGTGTCCGCATGGACACTGCACGTGAGTGATTGCGTGCGTTTTCATGATCGGCCTCCAACGCCATCTTAAGATACTGGATCACGCAAATCCTGAGCCCGCGCCAGAAGACGATCCATTCTCCCTCCCGCTGATGAATGAGCCCGTGACCGGCTGTCATTGGTGCGGTGCAGCAATTTCTGTTACAATACCGGTGTGATTTCCACGCGCTGTTTTCGCGCGCTATTCCATCCGGTCCGCTTGATACAGGCAGGCCGCGTCCATTACCCGTTGCGACCTGCAACTCACGCCCGCCTGCAGGCGTGAATCTCGTCGCGCGCTCGCCGTGGTTTGCCTAGCCGCTGGTCTGGCTATCGCCGGGCAAATCTGTCCACGGAGAATGTATGACACCTTTTGATCGGGAACATTCAAGGTTAGACACAGCTGCAGGCGCGCCGAAGGCTGCGGGACGCCGCACATCGAAGGACAGGGCGACCGCAGCCCTGCTCCCGATGGACGCAGTGTCCACTGCGTTGCAGGACGAAGAGCGGCAGCGCCAGATGCGCGCACTCATCCAACTGGGGAAGACGCGCGGCTACCTGACGCATGCCGAAATCAACGATCATCTGCCGGACAATGTCGCACACACCGCTGCGATGGAAACCATTGTCAGCACGTTCAATGACATGGGCGTCGCGGTCTACGAGCACGCGCCCAGCGCGGAGACGCTGTTATTGAACGACGCCGCGCCGGCAGCCGTGTCGGACGACCAGGCCGACGAGGAAGCGGAGGTCGCGCTTTCGACGGTCGATTCCGAATTTGGACGCACAACCGATCCCGTGCGGATGTACATGCGTGAAATGGGCGCAACGGGATTGCTGACCCGCGCGGGCGAGGTTGAGATTGCGAAGCGCATCGAAGACGGCCTTCATGAAATGATCCAGGCGATTGCAGCCTGCCCGGCGACTGTCTCTACAATTCTTGCGAGCGTGGAGCAGATCGAGGCCGGTGACCTGCGCATCGACGAACTGGTCGACGGTCTCAATGAGGATTCCGCCGCAGCCGGATATCCGGTCCCGGAGATGGCTGACACAGCCGGCACCGACGCGGACCCAGTCGATGAATACGAAGACGGCGGTGATGGCGATGAAGACAGCGAGACTGGAGACGAAGATCGCGTGAAGGCGAACGCAGCGCGTCTGAAACAGCTTACGACCGACTGCCTCGCGATATTCGCGCGGGTGCGTGAACTGTTCGATCAGCTTCCGCGTGGCGATGCCGCGCAAGGCAAGAGTCGCACGGCCCTCGCACAGACATGCGAAGCGATGCAGCACGAACTGGCGCCCGTTCGTTTCACAGCGCGAACCATTGACCGGCTGTGTACCGACGTGCAGCAACAGGTCGCGCAGGTGCGCGCGGTAGAACGGCGTATTTTGCAGATTGCCGTCGATCGGTGCGGGATGCCGCGCGAGAGGTTCGTCGAGTCGTTTACGGGGCACGAAACCGATCCGGGATGGACCGAACGCACGGCCGCGGGGTCGCGCGAGTATGGCGCCGCGCTCGAACGCAGTCTGCCCGCGATTCAGGCCGAACAGCAGAAACTGGTCGATATCGAAGCGAACGCCGGCCTGCCGCTGCAACAGTTGAAGAAGATCAACCGGCAGATGATGGCGGCCGAGTCGAAAATGCGGCAGGCCAAGCGCGAGATGATCGAGGCTAACCTGCGCCTTGTGATCTCCATTGCGAAGAAGTGCGTCAACCGCGGCATGCATTTTCTGGATCTGATCCAGGAAGGCAATATCGGCCTGATGAAAGCCGTCGACAAATTTGAATATCGACGTGGGTGGAAGTTTTCGACCTATGCTACGTGGTGGGTGCGGCAAGCCGTCACGCGTTCGCTTGCTGATCAGGGACGCACGATTCGCGTGCCAGTGCATATGATCGAGTCGATCAACAAGCTCAACCGGATTTCACGCGAGATTCTTCAGCAGACCGGGCGCGAGGCTCATCCCGCAGCGCTCGCGCAGCGCATGGAACTGCCGGAAGAGAAGGTTCGGAGCATGCTGAAGGTCACAAGGCAACCGGTATCGCTCGAGACGCCGGTGGGCGAGGACGCCGACGCGACGCTGGGCGACATGATCGAAGATCCGACGGCGGCGTCGCCCGCGGACGCGGCCGTGCAGGCGAACCTGCGCGCTGCGATTGATGAGGCGCTCGATGCGCTGTCGCCACGCGAGGCGAAGGTGCTGCGGATGCGGTTCGGGATCGATACCGCATCGGACTATACGCTCGAGGAACTGGGCAAACAGTTCGACCTGACGCGCGAACGGATCCGGCAGATCGAAAGCAAGGCGATGCGAAAACTGATGCACCCGGCGCGGGCCGACAAGCTGCGGCAGTTTCTCGACCGTTGAGCCGCCAACCCGGGCGTCGGCGCGTTGCGTTGTCCAGATGGACGGGATCTCACCGCCGGTCAGAGGGCAGGGCGATGCTTCGCGCGCACCGGGGCCACGCTGTCCCGATGCGCTTCATCCGTCATTGGAGAACAGATCGTAGCACGCTACCACCGACTCACAGGAGGACTGCCTGCTGCAAAAGTTCGAGCGCCTTCAGTTCGTCGAGTCGACCCGTGCGTGCCTTTCCTGCCAGCGTCTTGAGCAGTGCTTCCGCGACGGGCGCGATGCCGTGAAGATCGCCCAGGCTTGTCGCGGTAGGGCGCAGCGACTCGGGCGATTGCTGCGGTGCTGCGGCCTGTGGGAGCGACTGAGGGGTTGCCGGCGTGGCTGCAGTCACTTCACCATCACTTTCGTCTGATACACGACCGGCAGGCTCGTCGGGAGCATCAGCGAGATGATCCTTCTGGCTGACCGCATTCGTCCCTTTCTCTCCGACGACATCCGCCGCAACTGATAAGGAGCTTTCCGGACCGGTCCGGACGACGGCCGCCCGAGCGCGCCCCGTATCCATCTTTGCCCCGGCGGCCTTTCCTGGGACGCCATCCTTCGTTGCGGCCGCGAGCGGTTCGCTCTGTTCGACGGATGCGCGGCCGCGCGAAGCGGGAATAAGCAAGTGCGACACCGACTCCGGGATCTCGGCTTCCGAGCGCGGCGTATCCAGCCAGCCAGTTGGTAAACCAAGTCGCTCCGTGAAACGGTTGGCTTCGACATCGTCCAGACGTTTCTTCCCATACAGCCGATGGGCCATATTGGATCCGGTCATCGCCATGACGACACCCAGTCTTGCTTTCGATCCCTTGCGACCCGTGAGAACGTGGAGGTTCGCGCGTCGGATTTTCTCCACGTCGCCACTGTCGTTTAGTGCCAGCGCGTGCTGCTGGATGGTTCGAGGCGAGGTCCTGTCTTTCGAGGGCGCACCTTTTCGCGGCCCAGGAGGGGTGGGCTGTTCGGCCATCTGGCTTCGATTGTTCCTGACGGCCTTAGGCGACCCGCCCGCTGTTTTCTTCGGCATCTGCGCTTCCCCAGACAAACTGTCTTCAGGATATGGTGGCTGGCCGCCGTCCAGGACGGAAGGCGGCATGGGTGTTTCCGACGCTGCTTCCGGCTCGTCGTCGTTTTGAACGAAATCGAGCGGTGATTTCAGGCGGGTGATGGTTTCGGCCGCGAGCGCAGGATTGGGCTGGTCAAAGAAACCGTGAGGCAATCCAAGCGTGGTCTCCATGTGAAAGGCGGTCTCGGGCGTGAACCTCTCGCCCTTCGTCAGTTCGGCCACCCGCGCCATGTTCGATCCAAGTCCCAGGGCGATATTCTCTGCGCCCACCGTATCGACCAGAAACTGGAACGATCGTGTCTTGAAAATGGAGGCAGTCTGGGCGGAGTCCCGGGCAGGTGCATTGACGTACGATGGTCTCTGCCGGGTGGGCTGAGATTGCTTCACGTGACGAGGTTGGCGCTGGCCGCTGTCCCGAGATCCCGCATATCGTCCGCGGGGTTGACCCATAAAGTGGGCTCCATGCGATTGGTGTGCTGACTTTCCGATTATAGAGGAGGCGATGCTTCGTCTGACGCGTCGACGACTCCATGGGCCGATGACATATGAATGGAGGCAGCCACAGTGCCGTACTGCGTCAGCGTCCGCATTTTTAACCGCGATCTGGTTATTCCACCTGTAAAGCAGCGCTTGGTCTCCCTTCCGCAAACCACGTGAAAAAACCATCAGCTATCAGACCGGCGACTGAAGACCGATTCGCTGGCTCTCTCACGTTCAGCGTCAAAACTCCACCGGCGGTTGATCCGTCGTTGGTCAGGAAACGGCGCCGCCTGCGCAGTCAGCCGCGCAAAAGTCTGGCCGGATTTCTCCAGGTTAAAATGATTCGGGTTGCCAGGCATTATACGCGCTCATATCGCCGGCGACGCATAAGCCTGTCGACCTCCGAAGCGCTACGGAAGCGCACGCAACCCGTTTGCTGAATCGCATCGCTGGTATCGATCAGGAAAGCCTGCTCGCCGACTCACGCCGTGATCCCGTCCCCTTGCATTTCGCGAGGACATGCATTCGGACAATGCGCGTTCGCATCACGAGGGACGGAAAGTCTCGTCTGCGCAATGTCGCCAGTATCCATTGACGAAAGCGTCCGTCGAGTGCCCGATGTCGCCAATCCCCGATGCAAGTCCTAAGGGGGCCGCCGATGGTGGCTCGGTTTGTATCTTCATGAATGCGCCCGGCGAAGCCTGAGATTCTGACGACGTACGGATCCGACGGATTCGTTTCGGGCGCGGCAAATGTGGCGTCAGTCTTCCTGCGGGCGCATATCCGTATCTGCGACCCCCACAACGCGTTTCCACCTCTTGACCTCTTGCCCCGGTTCGACTCGCAGGCGGCAGGACTGCTTCACCGCAGCGCTGCCAGACGGCGTTGGCAACGTAGATCATCTCCACCGCGCCGGTAGCTCTGTATGGCCTTCGTGCGGTCCGGAATAACGCTCCTGTTTTCGGCACCCCACGCGCCTTCCCAGAAAAGCCCGAGATTGTGTGCTGATGCCTTGTGCCCCAGTTTGATGGCCTGCTCGTAGAGCGAGAGCGCGCGGCTCACATCTGCCTGCATGCCCCGCCCGAGTCGTGCGCTGTCGGCCAGCGCGGCGGCGGCCATGCCGCGAAGATGGCCGTCTGCGGTCTCATCCTTCATCACATCTTCGAAAATCGCATTACCCTTCTCAAGGTCCGCCTCGCCTCCCGTTGGAGTGACAAGGGAAATGGCCATTGCCATCCGCCAGGCGGGATGCCGGTTCGTGCCGATGCGCTCCAGCAGCCAGCGACCCAGGTCCGGCGCGCGACTGAGCGTGCTGGTGAGAAGCGCATTGGCGATGGCGGCGATCGACTCGACGGACAGGAAGCCAGTCCTGTTTGCTGCAATGACGTGACGGGAAAACTTTTCAACATCGAGGGTAGGGTCGGCACGGCGCAACTGATGCCATTCGCGCTCGATCGTTCCTACCCAGCTTTGCATTTGCATGGTGAGCGATCCGTTGGTGAAGAATGCACCTGATTCTAGCTCACCGTTTGTGAAGTGCAACTTTCAGAGTTCGTGCGTCCCGACCCATGCGTTCGCCAGATGGAGGGCTGCCACCGTCGCGACTTCCCGGTCAGATGACGATTCTGAGTAGAGCTTCGATCTTGTTGCTGTGATCGAGCGCGGTGGTTTGTCGTTCACAGAGTCACGACGCGTTTGCAGGCATCGGCGCCTCCGGTAACATCAAGGCGGTGGCGTGGACCGTAGTGGATGATCAGGCGTAGATGGCGGCGCTATTCAGACCGCGACTTGTGGCAGGATCCGAACCGGATAGCAGATACGGGTTCGCGAACCCGCAGGCAGAAATGTTCGCCAGCCTGCTTCGCATGACGTTGGAGAAGGAGAGTGTTCCCCGATGGCTGATGCATTTGAACTCGTTGCCCTGGCGTTGCCCGACGACGTCGCCCCCGAGTCACTGCCCGCCACCGTCCACCAGTTCGTCGTGGATTGCTGGCCCGGCACGAGCCGCAGCCAGTTGACCGCCCGCGCCCGGCGCCTTGCACTGCGTCCGTCGCTGCGCGCCTGTCGCCCGGGAGCGCCGGGAGACATCGGACACTTTGCACTCACGCTTACGGCGGGCATGCAGACCGTGTCCCTGATCGCGCATCTACGCCGTGTCGCACAGCGGCACGGGTCGGCGCGCAGTCGCAACGCGGCTACCGCCTCGCGACCGCCCGCGCGCGATCCGCGTCAGGCATCCCTGTTCTGAACGGGGCGTCAAACCGGACGACCCGCATCGAATTGAGTGTCACGCAGGTGCGCGCCACCATGAGCGTGGTTGGGACGAGGGCGCAATGACCTATCACCGAATTCTGCACGATACCGCGGTACGTTTGGGCGCCCCCGACGACGAGGCACGTCGACGATCCAGACTGAGGACGCCGTCCGCAACCTGTCAAAAGCAATTGATTGCCGGGGTTCGCCGTTCGTCGAGAGGGTCGCCTTGGCTCCGTACTGCCCCATGAGGATGACCCCTGTTTCAAGCTTCGTCCTGTCTTCACGAATAGAGGCTGTTTTGCCCATCAGTTTGGGAAACCGTGGGTTTCAGAATGGGCGTATTCTTTCGCACGTCACGAAAGAACAGGCGTGATCGGGGTAGCGAGGAGAAGAGCGCGACCCCGCGGCTTCGATATGGCCGCGGGGAATGCGTCGACTGTTCGCTCAGCCACGAAACTCGACAACAGGCGTTGCGTGCTGGCGCGGCTCATTGCGAACCGGAAGCCGGTGTTGCCGTCTTTCTCGCGACCCATTGAGGGATTCCTCGACAGGATCAAACGGTTGGCCGGGGGCGTCGAACGAAAGTTCTTCTCCATTAGCTGGCGGCGTTGTGACACATTTCAGACGGGCTACCCTAATGCGGCAGCAATGCTCCGGAACCTGACGGACGCGCTACGCGCGCAACTCGGCCTTTGCTGCCGCTGGGACCGGACGACCGCTACGTCAGCAATGTGGCGGACTGCGACCGCTGGTTTGGCGTCGCCACCGAGTGACAGCTTTCTCGATCAGCGAACTCACACTCCCGACCCACTCCGGTCCGACGACCTTCTCCGAAGCGGTCAGCAGTCGAATCAAGGTTTTGCGAACTGGAGTGCCAATAAGCGGCTATTGGCGACCTCACCCAATCGGCCACGAGCCGCCGGTCGAGGTCGACATCCAATTTGAATATCCAAGGTCTCGTCCGCCCCCGCTCAATGGCCGGTTTCCGGCGAGCAAATTGCCGGTGGCACTGCCTCAACCCGGCCACGAGCGGCCGTTCGACGGCACCTCGAAAATCGTCGACAATCAGATGCGCTCGGGAGTCGAGAAAATCTCACTCGTCCGGGCGAAACCAAAACCAGAAAGGAATATGTGCCACATGCCGACAACAAACATTGAGATCGTCGTCGATGCGCTGACTTGGTTGAACGAGCAGCGCGAGCCTGTACCAATGCAAGCGTTCATTGACCGCTATGATGTGCCGGGGCACCCGCTCGGTGGGGTTATGCGGGAAACGGCCGGCTTGTGGCTGAGCACAATGCAGCAGCAAGGCATGCTAGAGCTAAGTCTCAAAGAACAGAAAATCCATGGTCTCACGGAGTATGGCAAGGCGGTTCTAACCCAAGCGCGCGGCCTGCAAGGTTAGGCGCATCATAAAGTGATTGGCCAAAAACGGACTGTCGACGAGCCCACGCGCACAATGAACACCTCCGGCGCTGCCGGAGGCACTCACCCTACCTGAGCAACGCATCTTGAATACTAGTCGCCGTGCGACCCCGGAAGAAGAACGTCTTGTGACGTCCTTTCACGAGGCTGGACATTTGGCCGTGACTCACGCTTCGAGTTACTTTGGCCTTCTTGACCCCGCCGTAAAGATCGATCTGAATGGTCCGCTCTCAGCAATCTCTGGAGTCACGCGCATACGGGATACTCGCGAGAAGGAGCACCATTTGCCCTCTGGACGGGAGTACGTGCGTATAGCTCTCGCTGGAAAGGCCGCCGAAGAGGAGTTTCTCCGTCGACAAACATCGGCTCAGCGACTGATACCTGATCCAGATGGAGCAAACGCTGATTTGAGGATAGTTCATGCGACTCTTGCAGCCCTTGGCATCGAGCATGAATATGAACAGCTTTGGCGCGAGGTCACTGAACTAGTGGAGCGGAATTGGGATTTGATTCAGCGGGTCGCTCAAATGATTTCTGTTTCTCAGCACAACGAGATAAGTCGTGCCGCTGTTCTTCAAATTCTTTCAGCACAGTAGCCGAAGGGGCGGCTTCTCGCAAACTCGACTGACGGCATCGGGTGGGCTGCTGCCGGCCGCGTCGAGCAGACTTCGGCTATAAAGGGACGCTCGAATTGGGCACTTAGATTGAAACAATCCGCGATTATCCTAAAAATATTTGAAACCGCTGCAGCCGCTGAGCTAGTTCGCGAGGGGAGGCCGAACGAATACCATTCGGAGGCGCTTCTAATCAGATTCATCAAACCACATAATTAGGCGGAGAAGATGTATATTTTTGATACTTCAGCGGTTCGTGCTATTTCAAGAAAGGTTCTCAAGGCAGCGGCAGAGAAGGTCGACATTGCCGTTTCAACGCTATCTGTCCTTGAACTTGCCAGCCATCTGAATGACTCTGACAAAAATGAAGAATACTCGCGTATACGCGGCAACTTCCTGAAGTGCCAAGAATTGAAAATGCTGGACGATCCATTTTGGCTTCTCTCCCAGCACAATCAAACGCCAGTCAATGCGACGCGCCAAGAGGATCGCGTTGTTCTGGAGCAGTTGATTAGCAAAGTAGCGCAATCTGCAACATTGGGGGAACTGGCAGAGCAGATTCTGACATACCCAGATGGCGCTACCGCCTCTTGTCAACAGGTAGGTAGGAAATTTTCAGAGATTTTACATAAAGAAGAAAAAAAATACATCGCCAGTGTTAAAAGTTTGGCTGAATCATTGAAGTTAGATCCTCTGCTGAACGGAAGTCATTGCCTGACGGCTGATAAACTCTTTGAAACTCTTCTTTACTCCAGTAAATCGCTCTCTACAGATTCGAATCCAAACCTGCTTGCAAAAACATTTTTTTCAACTGCACCGTACACAGGCTATATTTTGCATCGCCTTTATCTTTATACCAATAAGCTTCCAGTGGGCGAATCAGCATTAAATATTGATCCCAATGACTGTGAAGATGCCTACATTTCACTGACCTTGAGTTTGAATTCAGAAGATACCCTTGTGACGGGCGACAAAGGGACAGAGGCAGCATTGAAAGGGACTATCGCATTACTGAATGAGAAGTTTCCTGAACCCTTTAGCTCAAACCATGTGATGTCAAACGAAGATTTTCTCGGCCTTGTCGTGCCAGAAGGTGGAGCTGCCTAGGGCACCCGACAGACAGATGATGAAAAAGCACCCCGAAGGTGCTTTTTCATTGACCACATTTCTGCAATCGTTCAGAACCTTTCAGTCTTTTGATGGATTTTGCTTTTAAACCTTGGGATTTACAGTGACAGCATATTCTGGGACTCCGGCTTGGAACCCCTAACCAACTCTGCGCCTATTGATCTCCGGGAACAGGGTGAACTTTAACGCTAGCTCGCGCCGTGCACCAGAGGCAGCTTTGGAGCACGCCGAGCGGCCGAAGTGGGTCGGCTACGGAAGTTCGGCGGGGCGGTGGCCTAGGAAGATGGCCAGCGGCAGTTGGATTTTCCGGGTTCTGCCCATGAAGGGACGTTCGACTTCACGTCGACAATCGTTGACGATCGTCCAATCGAAATGCCGCTTACGTCGCATCAAGTTTGCGCGAAGTGAGAAATTGAATCAGCTATTGACGAGGCGGCGTCTCGAGGGTACGCGTATCAACGGGGGAGTTATAGCTCGAGTGATTTTTCGCAATGAAGTTTAGAATTCCTTTGTCGGTCGTATTGCCGACTGTCGAGACTTCGCATGACGAGCGTGGGTATCCTATTTTTTTTGCATACGCGTTAACTACGTCTTGCGTAAGCACATCAAAGCCTTGAAAACTCAATTCATTTGCTGCCTCGTTCATTGCGTCGCGGCTCGTCCGCCTCAGGTACCAACCAAGAGGGGGAACGTTTTCTACCAGAGGATCGGCACCGCGTGATTTAGGCAGCGCTTCCCCTAAGCTGAACTCAAACGCTCTTGGCGATAGCCGGCATGGGTTGAAGTCCCCTAGTAGCTCGCTTTGTGCGACTGAGTCCGGATCGCAGCATCGCGATTGAAGGAATCCTGCGGGGGGCTCGTTCGCCAAGGCCGCGAGCAAGGTTTTAGCAGCGTCAGCTCGGGCAGTGCGGGCATTCAAAACGGCCGAGATTGGACTGGTCAACTCGGAAACAGGCGTGGCCAATCGAAACAATCTGACTGTATCGGGAGCGCGATCTAGCTTAAACGCGTTTCCGAAAAGCCTATACAGAACTGCATCAGACGGCTCAACCGGCCTTGCAGGAAGCCCGCTTATCGCTCTTTCCTGAGCGAACTTGTCGTCAGTGGAGAGAACATAGGTTTGCCACCAAGTACTCTCCCTGTACTGATACACGTTTGGGCGGACTGATGAAGAATCCGGATCATTCGAAACCAGAACTATATAGTAGTCTAGTTGGAGATCTGTGATTCCTGGGAGGAGCGCCAATGTTCGCATTACCTGGGGCTCGTAGAACCGTAACGCCCTTAGTAGTTCTGCCGCTGTCCCTGCTCCAGAATTATCAAGATACCCGCCATCAACGACGGCTCCCCACTGATACTTGCTGTTAGGATCGATCGCCGGGAGATTTTTTTCTAACCCAAAGCGCTCTGCTTCGTGATAGATGTTGGGGCTTGGTTTTCCTGTAATCGTTCCGGCTGGACTCAAGTACGGGAATCGAGCACTCATGTGTGCAAGGGCACTGAGTGGTGCTTTTGATAGGTCGTAGAGTGGATGATCCTTTTCATTTAAAAAGTAAGTTTCTGGAAAGTCTGCGTGATCGACCCGAATGTTAGAAATCAAGAATTTTCGCCCGGTATTCACCTCAGTTGCATTGAAAAACAGTGCTGGCACTTTATATGAGTAGTCTGTTCGGTGATTTGTTAAATATAAGGAATCGAGCGTTTGCTCGAAGCGGCGAGAATTTGTCTTGCTGTTCCATGTATCCTCCCACGCTCGTTCGAAGAACGCAGCCCGGTCATCCTTAATCATCACGAACGGCAAGAGCCGTTGTGCAAAATCGTTAAAAAGTGTTCCAGCTATCAACGGGGAGAGGTAGTCCTCTGCAGCCACCTCCTGCACCAAGCTGGTGACGTCGGTTGATCGAGGTAGGATTCCGTCTCGCCGATCCGCAAGCGCACTTGCGTAGAGCGCGGCACCGAAACTTCCGCCCGACACCGAACTAATAGCGAAAAGGTGATTGCTGAATCGCCCTTCGGTTTGGGCATCCAAAGACGCGAGTATTGTTGCTGTCCAGTAAGCTGCCCGGATTCCACCGCCCTCGGCAGCAACGATAATGATAGGAAAGCGCTCCCCTGACCGCGGATGCCGGGATTGCAGCCATCCAACAAAGTAATCCGGGAGATTGTTTGCACCAGCATAACCACCTTCAGTTTGAGCCGTGATTCTAATCGCGTGGTTATCATTCGTTCGGCTAAACCAAATGAACAAACAAATTAGCAACATGGATAACGAAGGAAGTCCCATTCGACGTGGCAGATAAATAAATAAAATACTTAGTAGGAGCATCCACGCGCCGAACCCATATAACGTAACGCCCATAGGGGAAAATTGTCTGCTGGCTACGGTGCTGTTATTGACGATGTGGAATGTGATTGACAAGTAGAATGAAAAAAGGGAGGCAAAAATAAAGATGTTTTTATAGCCAAATTTTTCTGATCTGGTATCAGTGAAGCGCAGCCATTTTTTGCCGGGAGTGACGGCAAGAAGTATTGCACATAGCAAGGCCACGACAATCCAATATACATAGAAATATGCGAGCATTTCCATAGGCGACCAGATTACCGTTGCGGGGGGGTACCGATGCATCAGCCGATCTGCGCCTCGTACTGTCATTACGATATCAGGCAACATTAACGCCCCAGAGACCATCGCGATGCAAAATATAAGCGGGCGTCTTTTTCTCAGGATTACAAATGTGCCAATCAAGAAGCAGATCGCTATGGTCGCCATGTTTGAAGCATTTTCACTAGCTCCATGCAGATCCGACGAAAGGACGACGCGCCAAGTGGCGAAGGGAAGTGCACTGAGCGCGATTGCCATGGTAGGGATCATGAGCCTCAATAAGGTGCTCCATGCATCCGCTTTTGACGAACGATCAGTGCGTGAGTAGGGCGTAATTTGTGTCAGGAGAAAATTTACGACATATCCGCAGGTAAGGCTAAATATGGCAAGCGCAAACAATGACCACGAAGTAATGGGTCTGTCATTGAGAGACTCTAATATTTCGAGGCCCTGAGCGGAGCCAAAAAGGATCAAATTAACCGTGCTTAGAAAAGCGAGCGGGAACAGGCAGATCCGCAACAAGGCTAGCGAATCTAGGAGATGTTCGCGAATTTTGACAACCAAGTCCATGCATCCCCCAATACAGACGATCACTTCAAAATCGTAATTGCTTGCTTACTACGCCCTACCTTAAACGGCCTTGCACACCCCAACATCAAGGCAACCATGCGTTTTTGCGAGCCTGCGCTAGTAATTAGGCGCAATGTGTGCGGTGCCGCACAGAACGGTATAGGCTCTGATTGTGCGGGCCACGGCTGTTGAACCGCGAAAGTCTCGGTCGAAGCGGTGCGAGATTGGATTGCGGCAACGTGTCGTCATATGCCATTTTCATCACGCGGAATTTGGCGACGATCGGCCGATGGGGCAGCGTTAAAAATGAGCGATAGTTGTATCGGAATGGTGATGATCAACAACGTCTGCTAGTTGGAAATCTGACTGACCGCAGTGGGTCGGGCCGCGTCAGTCCGCGCTTCAAACTCAATGCCAGAAAGCGGCCAGTGGAATTTCGCTGCCCTGAAGCGGCCAGTCGTCAGTGCGTACTTCCGACCCAATCCGGTCCACTGCAGCACGGATAGCCGGACGGCAGCTGTCGAGTGCTGAGCAGTCACCCGTTGGTTGATGCTGGTCGTGCCCGGGCCGGCCCTTGCCTCTGTCCGCGCCCCTGCATTACGTTTGCGACCGGGGGGCGCCAGCGAAGACCTCGACCATGCTGAGGCTACCCGTCGATCCTGACCTGCGGCAGGCAGTCGGCGCTCATTCTCCCCAGGCGCTCTCGATTGACTTCAGGGCGCTCATCACAATGGAACGGTTCAACGCGGCAGCGAGCGTACCATCGCGCTCTGCGTACGCTTCGCACAACCGCTGGTGATCCACGCAGGAGCGCCGCATACGCCCAGGAAGCGAGACGCTCAGGTGCCGCATGCGATTGATCCGCATGCGCAGCGAGTCCAGCACCTCCTTGAAGATGGCGTTGCGGCTCACGCGCAGTTCCTCGTCGCGAAACGCCACGTTCGCCCAGAAATAGCCATCGACATCCTCGTTCGCCGCCGCCTCGGCCAGCGCGCGATGGACGCGCCAGAGCGACGCGATGTCGTCATCCGTTGCCTGCTCGACGATCGCCAGCGACACCTGCGCGTAGAGTATCGCCCGTAGGTGATAGATCTCGCGCACGTCCTTCAGGCTCAGTGCGGCCACGCGAGGACGCCTTCGCGGCGACCAGTCGATCATGCGCTCGCGATGCAGCACGAACAGCGCTTCGCGCACCGGCGTGCGGCTCACATTGAAACGGCGGGCGAGATCGACCGAATTCAGATCGTCGCCGGGCTTGAGCCGCCCTTCGATGATGCCCTTTGCCACCCACTCGACGATTTCCCCGACCCGCGGGCTCTCGTTGCCGGCTGCGGCGATGTCGTCGGCGTCCATTGCGGCGTCATTGTCGTTCATTCACGCTTCCCTCGAGATTCCGCGACGCGTCTTGCGCGCTGTGGCGCGATTCTACCCGGCGGCCGGTCCTCAGGACTGACGCGGCGGCCTCAGCACCGTTTAGTGTATACACTTAGCGCATTTTATCTTGAAGCGCGACGCGAATTGCCGGTACACTGAATGAAGTGTCGACACTACAAAAGCCGCACCTGACAACATCGGAGACTTTCATGTACCTGGAGCAAGACGCCATCGTGGCGGGAGCGACCGCGGCGAGCGTATCTGCGCGCCTCGACCGCCTGCCGCCGACACGCTACTTCCGAGGGCTCGTGGCACGCATCGCCATCGGAGGCTGGTTCGAGTTTTACGAGATGTTCATGGCCGCCTATATCTCCCTGGGGCTGATTCACAGCGGCCTGTACCGCGCGACGACATCGAGCATGTTCGACGTGCACGGCTTCGCCAGCTTCCTCGGCTCGTTCTTCGCCGGCATGTTCATCGGCACGGTCGCACTCGGCGGATTCACCGACCGCCTCGGCCGCCGCGCGGTGTTCACGGCGGCTATGCTGATCTATTCGATCGCGACGTTCGTGGCGGCCTTCCAGACCACGCCGATCGGCATGGACATCTGGCGCTTCGTGGCCGGTCTCGGCATCGGCGTGCAGCTCATCACTGTCGACACTTACATTTCCGAACTCACGCCAAGCCACACGCGCGGCCGCTATTCGGCGTTCAGCATCCTCGTGATTCTGACATCGGTGCCCACCGTCGCTGTGCTCTCATATCTGCTCGTGCCGTACACGGCGCTCGGGCTCGAAGGCTGGCGCTGGGTCATGATCTGCGGCTCGGCTGGCGCCGTGCTGATCTGGTTCATGCGCCGCGGGCTGCCCGAATCGCCGCGCTGGCTCGAAAGCAAGGGACGTCACGCGGAAGCTCAGACCATCGTCGACGACATCGAACAGCGCGTGATTGCCGAAACCGGTCAGAAGCTTCCGCCGCCGTCTGCTCTCGCGCCGCGCGCAAGCGACGAACACACGGGATCGTGGTCGGAAATATTCAAGGGCCGCTACCTGCCGCGCACGATCATGCTGTCCTGCTTCAACTTCTTCCAGACCTTCGGCGTGTACGGCTTCGGCGCGTGGGTGCCCGTGCTGCTCTTCACGAAGGGCATCACCCTTACGCACTCGCTGCTCTACACCATGGTGATCGCGTTCACCACGCCGCTCGGCGCACTCGGCGCGATGTATTTCGCCGAGCGCGTGCAGCGCAAGTGGCAACTGGTGGGCAGCGCGGTCGTGGTGGCCGTGGCCGGTGTGCTGTTCGGCATGGTTCGCGACCCGCTGCCGATCCTGCTGTGCGGCGCGGCCGTCACGATCGCGAACAACTGGCTGATCGGGATCTTCCACACCTATCAGGCCGAGCTGTACCCGACTCGCATCCGCGCGCGCGCCGTCGGCTTCGTGTTTAGCTGGAGCCGCGTGAGTTCGATTTTCGTCGGCTTCTGGGTGGCGGCACTGCTCAAGCACTCGGGCGTGCCTGCCGTATTCGTGCTGATTTCGTCAGCGATGTTGGTCATCGTCGTGATGGTGAGTGCCCTCGGGCCGCGCACCAACGGCGTCCGTTTAGAGGAGTTGTCTCAATGAGTTCGATTGCCGCCGCATTCGCGCACGGCCTGTATGCCCTCGCACAGCGTCCGCTGCCTGGAAACGTCGCGCAGGAGGCGCAGCGTTCGCTCATCAATGTGATCGGCACGTCCATCGGTGCATCGCGCCACGCGGGCGTCGATGCGATCCTCGCCGCGGCGCAGGAACTCGGCGTCGCGCAGCGTGCGCCGGTGCCCGGCCGCACCGAGCGCGTCGATGCCCATTTTTCCGCGCTCGCCACAGGTTTCGCGGGCCATCTCGACGACTTCGACGATACCCACCTTGCGACGGTGATCCATCCGGCTGCGTCCGTCCTCGCGGTCCTCACTGCGCTTGCGCCGGAAACACGACCGGACGGGCGCACCGCGCTTACCGCGTTCGCACTCGGCTGCGAAGCGCAACTGCGCGTCGGCGTGTCGATCTCGCCCGAACACTACGATCGCGGCTGGCACATCACCGGCACGTGCGGTGTGATTGGCTGCGCGACGACCGCGGCGCTCCTACTCGGCCTGGACGAAGCGCAACTCGCGCAGGCCGTCGCGATCGCCACGTCGATGTTCGTCGGCCAGCGCGAAGCATTCGGCACGATGGCCAAGCCATACCACCCGGGCAAGGCCGCATCGAACGGCATCGCAGCCGCGCGTCTCGCGCTCGCGGGCCAGCAGGCCGCCGCCGACATCTTCGAAGCGCAGGGCGGTTACTCGCACTCGATGTCGACGCGCGTTGACTTCGAACAGATGAACGGCGCGTGGGGCGAGCGCTGGGAACTGCTCTTCAACACGTACAAGCCCTACCCGTGCGGTATCGTCGCGCATCCGGCCATCGATGCGGGCCTCGCCATCGCACCGCGCGTCGACGCGGTGGATGAAATCGAAACGATCACGCTGCGCTGCCACCCGCTCGTGCCGGAACTGATGGGCAACCCGCAGCCGAAAGACGGGCTGCAGGCCCGCTTCAGCGCGATTCATGGCGTGGCCGCGGCGCTCTGCGACAAACGCGTGGGGCTCGCGCAGTACGAGGACGCGCGCGTGGTGCAGGACGACGTGCGGCGCATTCGAGCGCTCACGAAGCTCGCACCGGATGCGACGGTGAATCGCGACGAGGTGTTCATTCGCGTGACGCTCAAGGGCGGCGCTGCGCTCGAACATCATGTCGAACACGCGCGCGGCAGCCTCGCGCGGCCGCTCACCCAGGATGAACTGATGGAAAAGGTGCGCCTGCTGATCGATCCGGTGCTGGGCGTTGGCCGCGCCGCGCGGCTGGCTGCCGCCGTGGAATCGCTCGATGCCGCCTCTTCGCTCGACACGCTGTTTGCGCTGTGCGCACCGCAGGAGAACTAATCATGCATGAACCTACTCAACATTCTGCCGTGTCCGATGCCCTGAGCGCCTTTGCCGTGGGACCGCTCGGCGCGAACGCCTCTGCTGCGGTCGAGGCCGCGCGTGCACGCGTGGCGCAAGCGCGCACACACCTGCATGACGGCAACGCTGTGACATCGCAACTGGCCGCGCTGTTGCTCTCGCAAGGCAGCAGCGCCGACGATCTACGCGTGCGCGCGTGGACGCTCGGTGCCACGCTCGCTAGCGCGGCCATGAAACCAGACGTGCCGGTGCTCGCCACAGCGGTGGTCGTCGGCGAAGCGACCGGCGCATCCGAAGCGGACATGGTGCAAGCCACGGCGATCGGAATCGAAGCCGCCGCGCGTCTGCTCGCTGCGGTGGACAGCGCGGAATTCCGCGCGCGATGGAACGTGGCTTCGGCTACCGGTCTGCTCGGCGCCGTGCTCGTGGCCGCGCGGCTGTATGGGCTCGACGCAACACGCACGCGTCATGCGATGGGTGTCGCCGCCACTCAGGCAGCCGGACTCGCACACAATGTGCAAAGCGCGATAGGCGCGCTGGAGACGGGTAAGGCGGCCGCCGATGCCATCGAAGCCGCACTAATCGCGAAGCATGGCTTTACGAGTGCGCCCGCTTCGATCGACGGACGGCGCGGCTTGGCTGCGCTGATGGCGTATCGCTTCGATGCCGTTAGCATCGTCGATGGAATCGGCACCTGCTGGGTGTCGGTGAGCTAGGGCGCCAGCCAGCGCCCGCGTTCCCGTCGATATTCCCTATCAGCGTCACCGTGCGCTTGGCGCGGCGATCGAGTGGAGAATTTTCCCACCCTAACGGCATGCGCCGACCATAACCGCCACAATTCGTGATCATGCAGCCCCGGGATAGTCGCGCGATTCCTGGGCTTTTTCGTTGTTCCTGCCGGTTTCGTTGTTCTGCGGCGCTACGTCGCGAAGCTCGGCGGGCGCAATCGAGTGTTAGTGGCGGTAAGCGGCCTTACGACCTGTCACCGTCTGCGATCACGTCAGGTGTCGCCGCCGAACCTGCGAGGAGGCCAGCAATTACGTGACAGCGGCAACCTCATCAGGCATACCGAGCCGTCGAAGGGGCGTATCCCGCTCAAGTGCCGCCTTCGTTCTTCGCGGCCAGCGCCGATGCCCAGCATGGGTTCCAAAATGGGCGTGAAGTTCGCTGCAGTTGAATCGAATTGCACCTGACCTTGAGGCGTTGCCCTGCACAGTAGAGTGCGACCGTCTTCGTATGGATGCGAAGTGCGGCCTTTGATGAGGCAGATGCAGCAGCGGCCCCTCGAATGCGGCCCAGGCCAGAGCGCGACGAGCTGTTAATGATTGAGCCTTGAGCACAGCGTTGCATCGCTCGTATGGCTTACTTGTAGCCGAGGAACACGCCGTCGACGTTTATTCGATGCACTGCGCGCCAGTCTTCCAGGCTCGCGTGCACCGGATCGTGCGGCGCGACCTGAGCCGCAAAGCCGGTAATTCCGGCGTTGTTGACCAAATACATCCAGGCGGCCACGCTCCGCCAAGACCTGCGCGCTGCCGATTGTCTTCCATCCTGACGTCAAGCGACCGGTACGCAGCCCGCTGACCATGGATACCGCAACGTTTCCGCCACGCGCATCGTTGATGTCAGTCACGTAGACGAAGCAACCATTCTGCGCGAATGCCCTCGCAATCGATGCGCCTATTCAGTGGGCAGCTCCAATGACAATGGCAACCCGCGCCGCGTGTCACGTACGTTTCGAACGCACAGTCTACGCAAATGCGTTACTCGATAGCGTCGTCCGGAATGGTAGATTTCCGGAGACTCCGAAGCGCGTTGCGAGGTTGCGCCGATGACGGCCAGCGGCGGCTTTCGGTTTGCCGCAGTCGTTCGAATGTCCGACTGATGATGCCGGTGGGTGGCGCATGTTGGCGGGGTTGAGGCGGCTCCCGCCTGCAACTCGCTCGCCAGAAACCGGCCATTGAGCAAGGGCAAACATGACCTTGGCCGATCAAACTGGATGGCGACCTCGAGCGGCGGCTCCTGGCCGACTACTGACTGATGCGCTTTGCATCGTACGGCTCCCCGCCGTCAGGTCATGAGCGGCTGGGTGCGTTAAGACACTATGACTTTCCATGAGGCAGAGGCTGGCCCGCCGTGACGAATCAAGCGCGGGTTAGCATCTCTGCCAGAGCCGCACGGTGTGGACGGCGCCACACCCGGCGATTTCCGGCACGGAGGCCGGCGGGTAGCAGCAACGCATTGCTGCGTCGCCGCCCCCTAAGAACGCAGCGTGCGACTTTCACCGCACTGCGCTCAAGCACAGCGTTAAGTGTCGTCCAGACACCGACCATGTTGACTACACATGGACTTCGCATACGTCTCATCGTTGATTCACCGTATTGCAAGGCGAGAGGCGCCGAACCGCAGTGATACCGGTCTCTTCCAGGCTTCCTCTCGTCGAATCTCAGACGATGGCATACGACAGCTGCACCATGCGGAAGTGGGCACCCTTTCAGGTCAGGGCAAATCTTGAACCCTTATGCGGCCCATTACAGGCCGCCGTTCGCTTTTTCCGCAATCCCATGCCCGCTCCCCCAACAGCTTTCCTTGCGGATTGCCTGCCTTCATACCGGTTCACTGGAATGAAGGCGAGAAATCGGGTTTACCACGTTCCCATCCTTGCCGACCCACGTCGGTGGGCCTATCCGGTTAGCACCTGCCTGTTCCCCGATGGCGCTTCGACGACGTACTTCCACACGCTAAGGAAGTAACCGGCCATTCACCTTTTGGTTCAAGCCTATCAGCAGCTTTGGCTTGTCCGTTTTTTCGAGGATTCGAGCGGCAATTCACTTACGTTGTGCGTTCGGAACTTGCCTAGCCTTCACACCGCGTTGCTGCTTGCAGTGTCGGCCCCCTCGTCACCGAGATGAGCCGTCATTCGAAAAGTACATTGTCCCAAGAGCTTCACACCCGACAGTTACCCATCGCGCATGTCCTGGTAGGCAACTGCTGGTCGTACAGCAGGTCACAGCTCTGCCGCAAATAGCAATGGCGGCGGAGTGCGACAAGACAGGGAGGAGCTTTGCCATCCAATACCTCAACCGGTTTACGTCCGGCAGACGGCGACACGTGTCGCAAAGCATGGAAAACGATAGCACTGTGTACGTCGGTTTGGACGTTCATAAGGACTCGATCACGGTCGCCTACGCCCTTGGCTCGGGCGAGGTCGAACTGCTCGGCAGAATCGGTACGACGCGAACCGATATCGACCGCCTGTGCAAGCGTCTGCAATCGAAAGCACGACACGTGGTGGCTGTCTATGAAGCAGGGCCATGCGGTTATGGGCTATACCGTCAACTCGTGCAGAAGGGATTCGACTGCATGGTGTGTGCACCGTCATTGATTCCCCAAAAGCCCGGAGAGCGTGTCAAGACAGATCGGCGCGATGCGGTCAAGCTTGTGCGATCGCTACGGGCCGGGGACCTGTCAGCTGTCTACGTGCCGACCGTCGAGGACGAAGCATTTCGCGACCTCGCCCGAGCGTGGATGACGGCTAAAGATGATTTGAAGCAGGCGCGGCAACGGCTCAAGTCATTCCTACTTGCGCACGATGTACGCTATACCGGTCACGCCGACTGGGGGCCAGCTCATCGGCGCTGGGTGAGCCAGTACTCGTTCGCTAGCGAATGGCAACAATTCGCGTTCGAGGAACTTCGGCGCACGATTGAAGATCGGCTCGCGCAATGCCAGCGTGTTGAAACCGCCTTGCGTGAGGCAGTCACAAACTGGCGGTTCTATCCGGCCGTCCTGGGTCTGCAGGCCATGCGCGGTGTGCAGTTCACGACGGCCGTTGGAATGCTCGCCGAACTCGGCGATCTGTCACGCTTTGAGCATCCACGTCAATTGATGGCGTGGCTCGGCGTCACCCCGTCAGAACACTCATCGGGTGACAAGCGACGGCAGGGCAGCATCACCAAGACCGGCAATAGCTATGCCAGAAAGCTGCTTGTGGAGGCCGCCTGGAGCTACCGGCACCCGGCACGTGTCAGCACCGACATTCAGCGTCGGCATGAAGGCATTCCCAAGGCCATCATTGACCGCGCCTGGGACGCGCAGATTCGACTATGTCGTCGGTACAGGAGGCTGGCCGCGCGTGGCAAGCATTCCAACACCACGGTCGTGGCCGTTGCCCGCGAGCTGTCGGGCTTCATCTGGGACATCGGGCGGCTGGCGATGTCGCTCGCGATACCTTATCGCAGAGAGGCAACCTGATTCCCAAGCACCACGTCGCTCATCATCCCTATAGATTCACGAGTTTCCTGAAGGCGGCGTAGCCCGGTTACTCGAGCAACCCACGGCATAATCCCGCAACGGATATCACCCGACTTGCGGCTTAAGAATGCGGCAGGCTCATGAGACGGTCCACTGTAATGCGGTAACCAACCCGCGGATATCAGGATGATTCACCGTCGAGATTTACTGCTACGTCGCCCTCAGGGAATTCAATTGCGTATGGGAACATTGCGAACCACACATCCCGATTGACAAGGAAAGGCATATCAGGGTTATTCGATGCCTGCCGTCGGCCACAGGAACGTGACGGTACCTCGGCGCGTGCCGGCAGGCGTCGAATAAGCCCGATGGAGGAAACCGCGGAGTACCCCAATGCGGTTGGAGCTTTCGCGGCTATGGCGATTGATAGCGCGGGATGTTCAGTGATGTCGGGTGCGACACAGTCTGGCGAGAAGCCGATCGGGCACTAACGCCATCGCGACGCGGTGCAGTTGCGTATTCGGGATGATGAAGCGGGCGCACGAAGCACATCGCGAAGCGACGCGCGCATACGTCCGTTCGTGGGCCGCGTCGCCGCAAAGCCAACGTTGGACAGGCAGTTCGAGGAGCCGTGAGGTTCATGGCTGATCCAGGCGCATGGGCGGAGCGCGGATCGGGGCGCTGCGCGCGAGGATGTCGATGACGATCATCGGTGCGCCGCAGTGCCGGCAGATGAAGACGGGCCTGGTTTCGATGATGGCGTGGTCCGGTGATGGGCTGGTCGCGGGTGCGATGTGCAGCAGATCGCGCACCCGCGCGAGTCTGGCGCGGCGCACCGGGTTGGCGAGCAATCCGTAGTGACGGATGCGATGGAAGCCACTGGGTAACACATGGAGCAGGAAGCGGCGCATAAATTCGCCGGTTTCGAGGGTCATGGTCTTGTAGCGGGTGTGTCCCTTCGCGCGGTAGTCCTTCCAGCGGAACGTCACGCCGCGCCCATCGAAGGCGACGAGGCGCTGGTTGGAGATGGCGACGCGGTGTGTGTAGCGTGAGAGGTACTCGAGCACTGCCTTGGGTCCGGCGAACGGGCGTTTGGCGTAGACCACCCATTCGCAGGTACGTAGCGGCGCAAGCCACCGGGCAAAGGTAGCGGGATCAGCGAGGCCGGTGTACTCGCCGAAGAACTGCAACTGGCCGCGCCTGTGTGCGTCTGCGAGTGCTTCGAGGAAGCGGCGCCGGAACAGGCGTGAGAGGACGCGCACGGGCAGGAAGAAGCCGGGGCGGCAGGCGATCCAGCGTTCGCCGTCAGGCGACAGTCCGCCACCGGGGACGATGCCGTGCACATGCGGGTGATGTGTGAGAGCCGAGCCCCAGGTGTGCAGCACAAGCGTGGCGCCGATCCGTGCCCCGAGGTGTCTGGGATCTGCGGCGATCGTGCGCAGCGTGTCGGCGGCGACGTCGAGCAGCAGGCCGTAGATGATCCGTTTGTTGTACCAGGCGATCGCACTGATGGGCGCGGGCAGCGTGAAGACGATGTGGAAATACTCGACAGGTAGCAGGTCGGTCTGGCGAGCCTCCAGCCAGCGGTGTGCGGCGCTAGCCTGGCACTTCGGGCAATGCCGGTCCCGGCACGAGTTGAAGGACACTTCTGTGCCAGCGCAGCCGGAACAACGCAGCACGTGTCCGCCCAGCGCTGCCGTGCGGCACCGTTCGATGGCCGACATGACCTTCAGTTGCCCCAGGCTCAGGTGTGTCGTGGCTCGCCACTCTGGCCCGTGACTGCGGAAGATGTCCGCAACCTCCAGCATGAGATGCTGCAGGGTATGGGCTTATCCAGGAGGCAGGCGGTCCAGTGGACTGGTGACTTCATGCAGCAGGTCGGTGGCCACCTGCACATAAAGTGCGGTGTTCTCCAGCTTGGCGTGGCCGAGCAGAACCTGGATCACGCGGATATCCACCTTCTGTTCCAGGAGATGCGTCGCAAAACTGTGGCGCAAGGTATGCATGGATACACGCTTGTCGATGTGCGCGGCTTCGGCGGCGGCATGAATGGCGCGGTTCAACTGTCGCGTGCTCAACTGGTCGAGTGGATCGAGCCCGGGAAACAGCCACCCGCCGTCAAACATCTTGCCCTGCGCACGGGCCATGCGCCACCATACGCGCAGCCGCTCGAGCAGCACCGGCGAGAGCATGGCGTAGCGGTCGCGGCGGCCCTTGCCCTGCTCGATACGCAGTGTCATGCGTTCGCTGTCGACGTCGGTGACCTTCAGCGCTACCACTTCACTCGCGCGCAGCCCGGCACCGTAGGCGACCGACAGCGCAGTCTGGTGCTTGAGGTTGCCGGCTGCCTCGATCAGCCGCCGCACTTCGTCGGGACTGAGCACGACGGGAATATGCGGGGAACGCGCACCGGTTGCATCCTGACTATCAGTTCGGGCCGGTCGAGCGTGACGGTGAAGAAGAACTTCAGGCCGGTGATCGCGTGGTTCAGCGACACGGCCGATGTGCCGTGATCGACCAGATAGAGCTGGTAGCGGCGCAGGTCCTCGACGGTGGCCGTGTCAGGTGAGCGCCCGAGAAACCGGGCGAACTCGCGCACGATGTGCAGATAGACGTCCTGCGTCCTGGGGGCTAGCTGGCGCATGCGCATGTCGTCGATCATGCGTTGGCGCAATGGGCTGACGTTTGCCGGTAAGGAGGTCATGATTCGGCTCCTTTTGAAGAGCGAGGCGGATTGCCTCGTTCGCCAACATAAACCGCGTGACCGGCTTGACCTTCACCTCCAGCGTCGGATCGTAGCCCCTACCGCGCGAGCGGTTTAGGCAGTATGACTTTCCGTGAGCCAGTGGCTGGCCCGCCGTGAGGAACCAAACGCGGGTTAGCATCACTGCCAGAGCCGCACGGTGTGCACAGGGCACACCCCGGCGATTTCCAGCGCGGAGGCCAGCGTGAACCACGATAGCACGGTGTTTGTCGGTCTGGATGTTCACAAGGAGTCGATCACGGTGGCGTACGCGATCGATATGGGCGACGTCGAACTGTTGGGCAAAATCGGAACGCTGAAGGCGGATATCGATCGTTTATGCAAACGTCAGCTGGAACTCGCCCTGTTCGACCCAGCAGAAGAGCAGATCGTCGCGCTTGCGGAAGTCGAGCCGCCACTCGCCGAAGGCGTCGAAGCCCGCGCCGAACAGGGCGGCGCGAGGGCGGAGCAAGCGGATGAGATCGAGCAGTGGATCCACGCAGGTCTGGACGCTACGTAACGTTTAATAACGATCTGATTATTTACCATCCTGAGTCCACTGCCTAGACTTCGTTCCGTTGGACCTCGAATGTATCAACGACCCCGCTCGAACGAGCCTCCACGAAAGCCACGGCAGGAAAGAAGATGAATCTCGAAACTCTGAAAGACAACTGGAACGCCTACATGGCGGCCTACGGATCGACCGTCGAAGACGAACGCGTCCGTCTCCTCGAAAAAAGCGTCGCCGACGACGTGGTGTTCACCAACCCCGCCGGCGATGGCAACACCCGCGCGGGACTAAACGCACACATCGCGAAGTTCCAGCAGGGCTTTCCGGGCGTCTACTTCACCACTGACCAGATCCTGGCGCAGGAGGACAAGCTGCTGGCTGTTTGGTCGCTGTTCAAGGCCGACGGCACCAAGGTGACGACGGGCTACAACTTTGTGCGCCCCGACGACCAGGGTCGGTTCACCTATATGGCAGGCTTCTTCTGATCAGCCCGAATTGACGCGCAGCGCGCTGTTGTCGTGCCTAAGAGCGGCAGCAGCACGTGCACGGCGAACGCGGCACCGCCGACGGAGGTGGGGGCCCGGGTCGTGTTGCCGGTCGATCTTGCGAGTGACCAGATCGTCCCCGTGTGACGACGTGGAAATTGCTTCGGCAACGCACCCATAGAATCATGCTGGGGCTAGCTGAAAAATGAACTCGTCGATCATCGCAAGGTCGCGACCCGCGATCAGGCCAGCAAATAAATCACGGAATACATCGGGATCTTTTATAACCGGCCGCGCACACAGGAGCGTCTGGACTATCTGTCGCCAGCCGCTTTCACGCATCGATTCCATTTGCGTAAAATCGCTGCTTAACCTGTTGGCGTCCACGGATTCCGACCTCATGTCGTAGCTCGCGCGACTTTCATGCAACAGAAAACGCACCGACCAGTGCAGTTTGAAGTCACGGAGCAGACTCGTCAAAGTGTCTCCGCCTGGATTTCGGCGCGGGGATTGAAGCCAGCCGACTATTTGTTTTCGAGTCGACTGCATGCCTCAGCTCATGTGTAGACGCGCCAGTATGCGCGCATTGTTCATCGTTTGGTCGCGTCGATCGGACTTGATGACACCGCATACGGCACGCACACCATGCGAAGAACGAAAGCGTCGTTGATCTATCGACGCACCAAGAACCTGCGCGCCGTCCATTTGCTGTTGGGTCATACATATATTGAGAGCACCGTGCGATACTCCGGGATCGAGGTAGACGATGCACTCGAGATGGCCGAGCAAACGGATGTATGACCGCCGGTGGCCGGCGAGCGTGCGCTTGTCGGCCAGGAGGTGACATTCGCCCGCACCGTTGTCCGGCCGTTCGGACGTCGCATACCTCCCCCAACCGACCATTCATTTCGCGCGGACGAATGTTCCTTCATCGGCCGAGCCCGCCATCCATAGGCACAGCAATCCAGACACTCGAGCAGCCGCTCCCCCGAGGGAGCGGAGCGCGGTACGCTATAGCCATTATTGCTGCCGGTCTGCTTCGACAGGCATCCTTTACAGCGTGCGGTCACGACCAAACCGCAGCCGGGCAGTTGCCACTCCCTTACTTCGTCTTTGCAGCCTTCGCGAGCGCCTCGACCGCGCTCTTCGAATCCTGGTTCGAGTTCATGAACTTTGTCACGACATCGGTGATCGCGCCAGCGGCCGCATCCGGCTGAGCCATGCTGCCCGAGAGCGAAGGCACATAAGTATTGGCACTGATTGCCATCTGTTCATCCGCGTACGACTTCTTCGCGCAGTCATCGAACTTGCTCATCGAAACGCCGAGGCGAACCGGGATCGATCCCTTGTATAGGCTGAACTGCTCCTGGAATTCCGGCGACATGATCGTCTTTGCGAGCGCAAGCTGACCCGGTGTCGCGTCCTTCTGGCCTTTCTGCTGAAAGAACACGAACGAGTCGACGTTGAACGTGTAGGACTTGTCCGTACCCGGCGCCGCCGCGCAGATGTAATCGGTTCCCGCTTTCTTGCCCGCGCCCGCAAATTCGCCTTTCGCCCAGTCACCCATGAACTGCATGCCCGCTTTGCCGTTGATGACCATCGCGGTGGCCAGATTCCAGTCGCGACCGGTGCGGCCCTGATCGAAATATGATTCGATCTTGCGCACCGTATCGAATACCTGGATCATCTTCTCGGAGGTCAGCGTCTTCTGGTCTAGATCGACGATAGCTTTCCTGTAGAAGTCCGCGCCCTGCGAGAGCACCACACTTTCCCACAGCGTCAGATCCTGCCAGGGCTGACCGCCCATCGCGACCGGTACGAGGCCTGCCGCTTTCATCTTGTCAGCGACCGCAAAAAATTCCGGCCATGTCGTCGGCACCTTGCCGCCTGCCTTGTCGAGCGCCGCCTTGTTGATGTAAAGCCAGTTCACGCGATGCACGGAGAAGGGCGCTGCGACATAGTGGCCGTCGGTGCGCATGATCTTGTCGATCTGTGGCGGCAGGCTTTTCTTCCAGTCTCCGGCGACAGAGTCGATCGGCGCAAGCACGCCTTGTTCGGCCCAGTCCTGAATCAGTGGCCCCTTGATCTGTGCCGCCGACGGCGCGTTGCCCGAGATCACCTGGGTCTTCAGTGCGGTCATCGCAGCGGCGCCAGCACCGCCCGCGACGGCGAAGTCTTTCCACGAATAGCCTTGCTTCTGCATGTCGTCCTTGAGGACGCCAACGGCCTTTGATTCGCCGCCTGAGGTCCACCAGTGCAACACCGACAAAGCTTCGGCTGCCTGCACAGGCGCTGCCATGTTACACAGAAGACCGGCCGCGCAAAGTGCGCCCATAAGCTTGCGGATTTTCATTTTCTATCTCCTCCAGACATCCGAACAAAAAATGCGGTTGAGCCCTCATCCACCAAGGCACATTGAAAAATGCAACTTCGTCATTTACCGCCCGCGTGCTACGCCGATGCGGTGCGCAATATCTCGTCAAGCCGGGCCTCGCTCAAGCTTCCTTTCGAGAACGCCGGCACCTTGTTGATGGGCATTTCGTTGACGAAGGCCCGCGTCGCCACGCGCGCCTTGCGAGCCGCGATCACTTGCTCCCGTGTCATGTTCGCGGACGCCGCCGCGGACTCCGGCTCGACCAGTTCAGCAAACCCGAGCGCACGTGCGAACTCTTCATACACGGCCGGTATCGCGCTGAAGTCCTGCACTAGCGATTGCCGCGTGAGCTTTCTCGGCAACGGACGCGCCCGCACTTCGAGCGTCGCCTCCAACGGCAGCTCTCGCGACGATCCGCCCACGCGCACGTCGAATGCGCCAGGATTGACCGACCAGGCGTGCGCTTGCGGATCGTAGTGCGCGAAGTCGCGTTGATCGAGCGTGAAGAACAGCGTCTTTTCCTCGCCCGGCGCGAGCATGATTTTGTCGAATGCGCGCAGTTCGTTGACGGGCCCCGGATGCGCCGGTGCCTGTTCGTGCACGTACAGTTGCACGACTTCTTGCCCGGCGAGCGCGCCGACGTTTCTGACCTTCACCTGGATCCTGACCGAACCGCCTGCATCCGCGTCAAACGCGTCGCTGCTGCAGTCGATGCCGCAGTACTCGAATTTCGTATAGCTCAGGCCGAATCCGAACGGGAACAGCGGTTCGATATTCCGCATGTCGTAGTGTCGATAGCCGACAAAAAGTCCCTCTCCGTAAAGCGCATTTCCTGCATGGCTGGGAAATGCAGGAAAGGCCGGTGTCTGTTCGATGCCGACCGGAAAGGTTTCGCTCAGCCTGCCCGATGGATTGACGCGGCCTGTCAACACGTCGGCCAGTGCGCCGCCGCCGGCCTCACCGCCGAGCCAGCCCTCGACGACGCCTTTTACACCGTCGATCCACGGCATCGAGACAGCCGATCCGTTCAGCAGCACGACCACGATGTTTGGCTGCGCTTTTGCAATCGCTTCGATCAGCCTGACATGACCGGGCGGCATATCGATCGAGCGGCGATCGAAGCCTTCCGATTCGTAGCTGTCGGGCAAACCTGCGAGGACGATTGCGACGTGCGCCGAGGCCGCCTGGCCCACGGCGTCCTCGATCAGCGTGTCGTTGGTGTCGCCTTCGTCGGCGCAGCCTGCCGCATGGACCAGGTTCTCCGCGCCGAGCAAAGTCGTGAGTTCGTAATAGGTGTTGGTCACGCGGGTCGGGTTGACCTGCGAGCTGCCCGCGCCCTGATAGCGGGGCGCCTTCGCGAAGTCACCGATCAGCGCGACCTTCTGGCCAGCGCGCAGCGGCAGCACGCCGTCGTCATTCTTTAACAGCACGATCGATTCTCCGCCGACGCGCCGCGCGAGCGCGTGATGGGCTTCGGCATCGAAGGTAGCGTCGGACTTTCTTGCAGCGCTCGCTTCCAGAACGACCGCCACGACTTCGGTCACAGACCGTGCAAGCGTTTCCTTCGGCAGGCGTCCTTCCCGCACCGCTGCGATGATCCGGTTGCGGTTGTAGTCGCCGCTGCCCGGCATTTCCAGATTCGTGCCCGCCGCCACGGCTTCCACGCGGTCGTTGATCCCACCCCAGTCCGATACGACGAAGCCGTTGAAGCCCCACTCGTCGCGCAGAATATCCGTCAACAGTTGACGATGCTCCGACGCATACACGCCGTTCACCGGGTTGTAAGCGCTCATGACGGTCCACGGCTGCGAGTGCTGCACCGCGATCTCGAAGGCCTGCAGGTACACCTCGCGCAGCGTGCGCTCATCGATATCCGAACTCGTCGCCATCCGCAGCGTTTCCTGACTGTTCACCGCGAAGTGTTTGAGCGACGTCCCCACACCTTCGCCCTGCACGCCGTCGATGTAAGCGGCCGCCATGCGGCCCGACAGCACAGGGTCTTCGGAGAAATATTCGAAGTTGCGGCCGCCGAGCGGCGAGCGTTTGATGTTGATGCCGGGGCCAAGCAGGAGTTGCACATCGGCAGCCTGCGCCTCGCGTCCGAGTGCCGCGCCGACTTCGCGGATCAGGCCCGTGTTCCAGGTCGCCGCGAGCGCCGGTGCGGTCGGAAAACAGGTGGCCGGCACGCTGTTGCCGAAAAGCCCCTCTAGCTTGCGCAGTCCGTGCGGTCCGTCGGAGCAGGTGATCGCGGGCAACCCGAGACGTTCGATGCCGTGCGTGCGCCACCAGCCGTCGCCGGAGAGGAGAAGCGCCTGCTCCTCGACTGTCATCCGCGACACCAGTGCGGCCGCCTCACTCAGCGTTCCGTTCATAGCCACTCCTCTCGATCGGCAGTTGATTTCAATGACGTTCGCTTAAGCCGTTCACCGACAGGTCGCGTTCATCGACCAAGTCATTCTAGGAGTCGAAGGCCGCAGCCGTTGTCAGGGAAGTCGGACATCGCGCTGCTCGATTACCCTATGCGAAGTGGAATCGGCTATGCTCGAAAGACCCCGTAGAGACCCTAACGTGAAGGACGCGCAGCGCGTGGCATCCCGCAAAACAGTGGCCCCGATAGACGATCCCGCCAGTTCGAAGACCTCGCCAGAGGACGCGGAGCCGTGGGGCACCACCAACCTGTGGTACCGGCGGGTCGAGGACAGCGGCCTTGATCGCATCGGCGAGGCCCATGCCGCCGCGCTCGCGGCCACCCATCCCGGCCGCATATGGCATTTCCTGCGGGACATGCCGCTCGGCCTCGTGCTCTACGACGACCAGTTTCGCCTCGTCTATCAGAACCTCGCGAGCGAAGTCATGACCGGTTATTCGTCTGCCGACTTCGCTGGCCAATCGCCAATTGGACTCTGGATACCGGAGAGTCAGCGCGCCACCATCTGCGAGATCCTCCGCCGCATGCGCGAGGAGGGTGTATCGCTGCGTGGGCGCGCCGTGCACGTGCGGCGCGACGGACGTCTTTCCTGGGTCCAGTGGTACACGACGCCGCTCTTCGATAACGATCGCTTCGTCGGCTATCTCGGCACGCATAGCGAACTGAGCGAGGAGGTGCGCGCGGCCAAGCATCAGGCGGAATTGCTGATCGATGCGGCGATCGATATCGCGATGGTCCAGCTCTCGCCCCAAGGCCACATCCTCGGCTGGAACAGCAACGCGGCCGCGTTGTTCGACTCCCACGCCAAAGAAGCGCTAGGCGTCCCTTTCGATATCCTGTTTCCCCTGAACGGAGCCGAGCGGGGCGTAGGCGCATCGCTGCTGACGCGTGCGCGTGCCGGAGAACGCCCGGAATATGAAGGCTGGCTCGGACGCACGAAAGAGTCGTCGTTCTGGGGACATTTGCGGCTCTACCCGCAGCGCGACGACGAAGGCGTCGTCTATGCACTCGTCATGGTGGCGCGCGATCTGAGTGAGCGTCGCCGCGCCGAGCAGCAGGTGCGTGAGAGCGAGGCACTCCTTTCGGCAATCGTGTCCGCGGCGAGCGATGCGATTCTCGGCATCGACGACGGCGACCGCGTTATCCTTTGCAACCCAGCGGCCGAACGCATCTTCGGCCACAGTGACGCCGAGTTGAAGGACGGTCCGCTGCCCGACATTCTGCCGCAAGGAGACGGCCTGCGATTGCTCGTCGATGCACGGCGGACTTTGTCGGGGAAACGTCACGACGGACGCATGCAGCATCTCGAAGTCTCCGCGACACGCACGAGCGCCGGAGAGCGGAGCTTCATCACGCTCGTCGCGCGCGACGTGACGGAGCGGGTCGAGTCCGAGCAGGCGGTCGAGCGCTATCGCGAGCAATTGTCGGCATTGACGCGCGACCTGATGAACGCCGAGCAGAAGACTAACCGCCGCCTGGCGCAACTGCTGCACGACCAGTTCGGCCAGACGCTCACTTCACTGCGCATCTTTGTGGATGCGGTGCGTGCGCGTCTGCCCACGAGCGACGATTCCATCGTGCAGAACGGATGGTCGCAGATATCGTCGCTCATTGATCGAGGCATGCGAGAAGTGCGCGAAGTGCTGGTCGAATTGCGGCCCGCGTTTTTGCAGGAGCAGGGGCTTGCGGTAGCGCTCGACAACGAAGTTCAGGCGCAGGCGGCGAAACATTCCGAGGTGCGCGTGACGCTGGACGCGGCGGATGCGCTTGCCGACCGGCGCTGGGCACCCGACGTCGAATATGCGGTGTTCATGGTGGCGCGTGAGGCTATTGCTAATGCGCTGCTGCACTCGCGTGGCACGCATGTTGCGGTTCAGCTAGAAGCGCTAGACGCAGCCGGGCTAGTCCTGACCGTTCGTGACGATGGCCGCGGCCTCGGTCGTGCCGAACAGGCGCTCAAACCTGGGCACCTCGGGCTCGTGGGCATGCGCGAGCGCGCGCTGGGCATTGGCGCGCAGCTGAGCGTGAGTTCTGGCGCCAGAAGGCGTGGCACGACGATCCAACTGAGGTATGCGCCGTGAGCGGGACCATTTATCTGGTCGACGATCACGCGGTGTTGCGCGACGGATTGCGCGCGCTGCTCGAACCGGCGGGATACCGGATCGTAGGCGAAGGCTGGATTCCGCAGACGGTGCTTCAAGACATCATGCGCGCACCGCCCGACGTCGTACTGCTTGACTTGTCGCTCGGCGAGCATTCGGGTCTCGAACTGCTTGGCGAGATGCACCGCCGCAAGCTGCCGTCACGCGTGCTGGTGCTGAGCATGCTTTCGCAGCCACGCCAGGTGCTCGACGCCGTGAGGATGGGCGCGATGGGCTACGTGCTCAAGGGATCGAAGGGCGGCGAGGTGATCGACGCACTGCGCAACGTGCTTGCCGGCCGCCATTACTGGAGCGCCGAGATTGCCGCGACGGCGCAGAAGGCGATGTCTTCGCCTGCGGTGCAGGAGCCTGCCGTGACGCTTTCGCTGCGTGAGCGGCAAGTACTGAATCTGGTGGTGCGGGGGCGCACGAGCGCCAGCATCGCGGAGTCGTTGCATTTATCGGTGAAGACAGTGGAGACTTATCGACTGCGTCTGATGCGCAAGCTTGGCGTCAGTGATATCACAGGTCTAATGCGACTTGCCTTCAAGGAAGGGATGCTCGACGCAGAGGGTCGCTGATAGCTTTTCTTCGGTTCCATGATTGACAGCCAGGGCCACTTCCATGTCGCGCGGTCTTTCGCTCAGCGATCGAGATCATACGAGGATGACTTTTCCTCGAATCGGCCACTCACTGCGATCATAACAACTTCGGATCGCAGCTGTTCACGGCGGATTCAACCGGTGGATGCAACACACTGAAGACTGCGCAAGCAGTAGGAGGTTGCATACACCGGTTGAATCCGCCGCCTGGCAACGTGCGTTAGACTAGCGATTGCTCCGCAGAGCGCCGAGCGCGTTTTCGCCCCTTCTACACTACGAAGCCCGCCGCTTTGGGGATGGGGCCGTCGATGTGCGAGTGCCTCCAATCGCGCGAAGATGCGCCGGCTGCGTTCGTCCATGGCACGGCCAAGCGAGGTGGGCAGCATGCCCGATGGCCGGCGTTCCAGCAGCCGTTCGCCGAGCGTTTCTTCGAGTTCCCGCGCGGAGCGCGTCACAGCCGATTGCGCGCGAAAGAGCAGCGCCGCTGCCCGGCTTGCACTGCCGTGTTCGACAACGATGGTGAACACACGCAATTGGGCGAGATTGAGCAGTTCGGCGCTCAGGGATGTGGAGTTGGCCAGGAGAGCGGACGTGCGAAGTAAACGCCGGGTCAGGCAGGGGTGCCGTAGAGCGGCAATATTTTCGATTCGAGCATGGCGATCGCCTGAATGGCAAGTTGTGACAGCGTGTGCTTGGTACTGGTTGCAATCGCAAGACGGCTGAAGAGTGTCGGCTCGGTAATGCGGATGATCTGGAAGCGCCGCTTGAGCGCATCGCTAGTAGTCGCATTGAGCGATAGCACTGCATAGCCGATACCCTCGCTGACCAGATCGAGAATCGAGGTCACTGCATCGACCTCCAGTTCGATCCGCAATCTTACGCCCTGCTCCGCGGCAGCCGCCTCGACCATCCGCCTGATCGCGTGCATGCGGCCGGGGATGATGAGCGGGTAGCGCACGATTTCCCGCAGCGCGATCGTTGCCGTGGGCTCGCGTACTGCCTCTGTGAGTGTATCGCCGCTGTCCGGGCCAATTAGAAACAGTTCCTCAGTAAAGATGGTTCGCTTGTCGATCAACGGCGTATCGAATGTGTCGTACAGGACCGCGACGTCGATGCGGCCCATCATCAGCCATTCGATCAGATAGGTGGACAAGCCTTGAGCCACCGAGATAGTCGCCCCGGGAAAGGAGGAACGAAAGCCACGGACGAGTTCATGCGTGGCGACTCTGGCAAAGCTGGGGGTAATGCCGATGCCGAAATGACCGCCGGGCGCGCCGTGCAACTCGTCCAGGTCCTGCGAGGCGCGCTGCACCTGCTGCAGGATACCTTTCGCATGCGCGAGCATCCGCTGGCCGGCCGGCGTCAGCGTCACGCCGCGGCCGGTGCGCTCGAGCAGCGTATGCCGCAATTCCACTTCCAGATGCCGCACCAGCCGGCTCAGGGCGGGCTGATTCGAGTCCAGCGTGATCGCGGCACGTGTAAAGCTGCCGAGTTCTGCGACGTGAACGAATGCCTCGAGCTGCTTCAGGTCCATTGTGGATAACCCATGCGAAATTCACATATCAGCTAGTTGAATATGGCGATTGTATCAATCCATCGTCGCGGCCACAATGCATTCAACCCATAGCAAGCCGCCCCGCGGCAATGACATCGAGACGACGCTCATGAAATCCTGCCTGCCGCCCGATCCCCACCCCGTTCAACCCGGCCAGCGTCTGCCCGCCGGCGCGTGTGACGCGCATTGCCACGTGTTCGGCCCGGCCGAAATCTTCCCGTATGCGCCGGACCGCAGTTATACGCCGCCCGATGCGCCTTTCGAGCGGCTTGTTGCGCTGCACGATTTTCTTGGCGCGAGCCGCGGCGTGATCGTCCAGGCGAGCTGCCACGGCACCGACAACACCGCCATGCTGGATGCAATTGCGCGCGGCAACGGGCGCTATCGCGGCGTCGCGATTGTTGACGGCGACGTCACCGACGAACAATTGGCTGACCTCGATGCGCGCGGCGTGCGTGGCGTGCGCTTCAATTTCGTCGCGCATCTGGGCGGTGCGCCCGATCTCGACGTTTTCGACTGCGTGCTCGAACGTATCGAGCGGCTTGGCTGGCACGTCGTGCTGCATCTCGATGCACAGGACATTCTCCAATACGCCGAGCGGATCGCGCGTATCAAGGTACCGTTCGTGATCGACCACATGGGCCGCGTACGCGCGGAAGCCGGGGTCGATCAGCAGCCTTTCCGCCAGCTTCTGGAACTGATGCGCAATCCGCTCGCCTGGGTCAAGGTGTGCGGGGCCGAGCGCGTGTCCGCGGGCCGCCGTCCGTTCGACGATGCGATTCCGTTCGCGCGCACCCTGATCGAAGCCGCGCCCGACCGCGTGCTATGGGGTACCGACTGGCCGCATCCAAACATCAGCAAGGACATGCCGAACGACGGCGAACTGGTTGATCTGCTGTTCCGCTTCTGTCCGGACGAGGCGCTGCGCGAACAACTGCTCGTGACTAACCCGGCGCGGCTTTACCGGTTCTAGCGGCTCGTTCGGCTAACAAACTTTTGAACTGCCACACCGAGAATGGCAGTCAGGCGGAAATCCGGAATCGACCGGCTTTTCGTTCACTATTCGAATCAGGAGACAACGATGACCGGTATGCATCGCCACGCGGATAATGCGGCCCCCTCGGCCGATCAGGAAGCAGCGTCATGAACAATAGTGCTGTCATGACGTCCCCCGCGCCCAGCGCGAAGAAACCCTTCTATCGCACGCTGTATTTCCACGTTTTGATCGCGATCCTGCTTGGCGTGCTGCTCGGTCATTTCGCGCCGTCGCTCGCCGTGCAGATGAAACCGCTCGGCGACGCGTTCATCAAGCTGGTCAAGATGGTGATTGGCCCGATCATTTTCTGCACCGTCGTCACTGGCATTGCCGGCATGGGCGACATCAGGAAGGTCGGGCGTGTCGGCGGCAAGGCGTTGCTGTATTTCGAAATCGTATCCACGGTATCGCTCGTCATTGGGCTCGTAGCCGGGCATCTGTTCCATCCCGGAAAAGGCTTCAATCTGAATCCAGCGACTATCGACACGAAAGCGCTCGCCGGATTCACGACTGCCGCGCATGAACAGAACACGGTCGACTTTCTGATGCACATCATTCCCGACACCGTAGTCAGTGCATTCTCGACCGGTAACGTGCTGCAGATTCTGCTGATCTCGGTGCTGTTCGGGGCAGCGCTTGCGGCTACGGGAGAATATGGCCTGCCGCTGGTTCGCATGATTGACCGGTTTGCACATACGTTCTTCGGCATCGTTCACATCATCATGAAGGTCGCGGCGATCGGCGCATTTGGATCGATCGCGTTCACGATCGGCACCTACGGGATCGGCGCTGTACTGCCATTGGTCAAGCTGATCGGGACGTTCTACCTGACGCTCGTCTTCTTCGTTCTGGTGGTGCTCGGCATCATTTCCCGGTTACTCGGCTTCAGCATCTTGCGCTTCCTTAGCTATATCCGTGAGGAAATTCTGATCGTGCTCGGGACGAGTTCGTCGGAAGCCGCGCTGCCGCGGATGCTCGAAAAGCTCGAACGGCTTGGCTGCTCGAAATCGGTGGTGGGTCTCGTGATTCCGGCCGGCTATTCATTCAATCTGGACGGCACCAACATCTATCTGACGATGGCCGTGCTTTTCATCGCGCAGGCCTTCAACATCGAACTCACCCTGACGCAGCAACTGACGCTCGTGGGCGTGGCGATGCTGACGTCAAAAGGTGCAAGCGGCGTGGCTGGCGCGGCCTTTGTGATGTTGACGTCGACATTGATGGTGTTCCCGATCATTCCTGTGTCCGGAATGGTGCTGATCCTCGGCATCCACCGCTTCATGGGAACCGGGCTCGCGATCGCAAACACCATCGGCAACGGCGTCGCCACGTTGGTCGTGTCCGCCTGGGAGCACGAGCTTGATCGTTCGAAACTGAACGCCGAAATGTCGCGCCGTCACATCGAATGATCGGTTAGCTGCGAGAAAAACCCTCCTGTATGTCCGTGTCTGTCTGCCTGTGCCAGCGGCGCAGGCAGCGGGAAACGTTCGCGCATAAAACAACAACTGGTTTGGAGACGAAATATGATGTCCCGTAAGAACAGCCGCACCTACGCGCTCTTGAATCACAACACGGCATGGCTGGGCGCGGCACTGCTCGCGGCCAGTGGGCTCGCCGCGCCTGCGGCGCACGCTGACGATTCACAGGCAGCCGCGGGCGCAGCGACGATGGCAGGCTCGGCAGTTCAGCTGTATGGACTGATCGGTATGTATCTCGCCAGTTCAAAACTGAGCACGACGCGCGCAAGCACGGTACAGCTAGGCGGCGGCGGGATGACCACGTCGTTCTGGGGCATGAGAGGCCGCGAGGACATTGGCGGTGGCAATGCGGTGTTTTTCGCTCTCGAAAGTTTTTTCAGGCCTAACACGGGGCAAATGGGGCGCAACACGACGGATGGCCTGTTTTCCCGCAATGCGTATGTCGGCCTGACCGGCGCATACGGCACATTCAAGTTCGGAGAGCAGACCAATCCAACCTATATAAACCAGATTTTCGTCAATCCGTTCGGTTCGTCTGTCGTGTTTTCGCCGCTGATTGTGCAGTCGTACACGGCGAGCTACAACAATACGCAGATCGGCGACACCGTTTGGGCCAACGCCATCGAGTATGTTTCGCCCAGCTACGGCGGCCTCACCGGCACCGCAATCTATGGCGTCAGTAGCACCGCGGGCCAACAGGGGAAGGACAACATCGGTTTGCATCTGACTTACGCAAACGGGCCGCTCACAGCGGTGTTCTCTGCGCAGCGCGTTCGGACGGCGGCAGTCGCGCCATCAAGCGGTCAGTACCTTTATCTTGCAGGCGCCGCGTACGATGCAAAGCTCGCCAAGTTCTACGGGGCCGCGCAGATGACGAGCAACAACGACGTCGAGACTGGCTCGCACACCTACGAGCTGGGCGTTTCCATACCGTTGTCGCCGTCGAACGTGATCCTTGCCGAATGGGCGCGCACGAAGCACAGCGCACCGCTGAACCATAGCAACGTACGCAACACCGGCTCCATTGCATACGACTACATCCTGTCGAAGCGCACGTATGTATACGCGGTCTATTCCTACGACAAACTGACGGCCAATCCGTCGGGCAGTACATACGGCGTTGGGATGCAGCATACGTTTTAAGGCGAGGCGACTCTGCAGTCGCAAAAGACTCGCTAACGAAGTCGGCGCGCATCATTCGCACCATCGCGCCGGTAACTCAACCAGTTTTTGGAGCGACGATGATCATCGACATTCACGGCCACTACACGACCGCGCCGAAGGCGCTCGAGACGTGGCGCAACCGCCAGATTGCGGGCATCGGGAGTCCTTCGGAGATGCCCAGGGTTTCCGAATTGCAGATCGGGGACGACGAGTTGCGCGAATCGATTGAAAGCAACCAGTTGCGGTTAATGCGCGAGCGCGGCCTCGATCTGACCATTTTCAGCCCGCGTGCGAGCTTCATGGCACATCACATTGGCGACTTCGAAGTCTCGAGCACGTGGGCCGCCATCTGTAACGAACTCTGCTACCGGGTGAGCCAGCTCTTTCCGGAGCATTTCATTCCGGCTGCGATGCTTCCCCAGAGCACTGGCGTGGACGTCGCCACCTGCATTCCCGAACTGGTGAAATGTGTCGAACAGTATGGCAACGTTGCGATCAATCTGAATCCGGACCCGTCGGGCGGCCACTGGACCAGCCCGCCACTGTCCGACCGCTACTGGTACCCGATCTACGAGAAGATGGTCGAGTACGACATGCCTGCGATGGTCCACGTCAGCACGAGTTGCAACGCGTGCTTCCACACCACTGGCGCACATTACCTGAACGCGGACACAACCGCGTTCATGCAGTGCCTGACCTCGGACCTGTTCCGCGACTTTCCGACGCTGCGCTTCGTGATTCCGCATGGCGGCGGCGCTGTACCGTACCACTGGGGTCGCTTTCGCGGGCTCGCCCAGGAGCTGAAGAAGCCGCTTCTGACGGAGCATCTGCTCAACAACGTCTTCTTCGATACCTGCGTCTATCACCAGCCGGGCATCGACCTGCTCACCCGCGTCATTCCTGTGGACAACATCCTGTTTGCTAGCGAGATGATCGGCGCGGTGCGCGGCATCGATCCGGAGACCGGCAACTATTTCGACGACACCAAGCGCTACATCGAGGCCGCGCACATCGACGCAGACGAGCGGTACAAGATTTACGAGGGCAACGCACGACGCGTGTACCCGCGTCTGGACGCAGCATTGAAAGCGAAGGGACATTGATCATGTATGAACTTGGAGTGGTGTATCGCAACATTCAGCGGGCAGGCAGCGACGTTGCCGCAAAGCTCGGTGCGCTCGGGACTGCCACGGTACACGAGGCAATGGGACGTACAGGACTGATGAAGCCCTACATGCGTCCGATCTATAGCGGCGCGCAGGCGAGCGGCACGGTTGTCACGGTCCTGCTGCAACCAGGCGACAACTGGATGCTGCACGTCGCGGCGGAGCAGATCCAGCAGGGCGACATCGTGGTTGCCGCTGTCACGGCCGATTCCACCGACGGCTTTTTTGGCGACCTGCTGGCGACGAGCTTCAAGGCGCGCGGCGCGCAAGGACTCATCATCGACGCAGGCGTGCGCGACGTGCGCGTGCTGGCGGAGATGAACTTCCCGGTATGGAGCAAGGCGATCTCGTCCAGGGGAACGGTCAAGGCGACGCTCGGATCCGTGAACATTCCCGTCGTGTGCGCCGGGGCGCTGGTGAATCCGGGAGATGTCGTCGTCGCGGATGACGACGGTGTGGTCGTGGTGCCCGCAGCATGGGCGGCGCAGGTGCTCGAAAAAGCGGCCGCGCGGGAAGCCAACGAAGGCGAAAAGCGCGCGAAGCTGGCCGCCGGCGTGCTCGGCCTGGATATGTACAACATGCGCGAGCCATTGCAACAGGCTGGACTGCGCTATATCGACCGAAAGGCAGAGAAAGCATGAGTGAGCAGATCACCGGCATCTCTTCGATGGCCACGCGTCAGGTGCTGGCCGAGCTGGTCGAAGAATATGGGCGGATATCGGGGCGGCGGGTGGCCATCGAGTCGGTTGGCGGCGTCGCCGCTGCCCGGCGCGTCCAGGAAGGCGAGCCGTTCGACATCGTCGTGCTTGCGGCCGACGCGCTCGACCGGCTTGCCGCAGCCGGCCGGATCGATCCGGCCAGTCGGATCGAACTGGTGCGTTCGGGCGTTGCGATTGCGGTAGCAGCCGGCGCTCCGCGGCCCGAGATCGGCACTGAAGCCGCGTTGCGCGACACCATTCTGGCCGCGCGTAGTATCGGCTACTCGACGGGGCCGAGCGGTTCGCACCTGGGCCGCCTGTTCGAACGCTGGGGCATCGCCGAGACCATTGCGCCGCGCATTGTGCAGGCGCCTCCGGGTATCCCGGTTGGCGCGCTTGTCGCGCGCGGGGAAGTCGAGTTGGGTTTCCAGCAATTGAGCGAGTTGATGCACTTGCCGGGCATCGATGTCATCGGCTCCCTGCCGCCCGGAATTCAGGTCATTACCGTCTTCTCGGCTGCAGTATGCAAGGCATCTGATCAGCATGCAGCCGCCGGGGAACTGATCTCCTTTCTGGCCTCGCCCCAGGCTGATTCCGTCAAGCTTCGCCATGGTATGGAACCAGCAGGAGGAGATAGTAGATAGCCTGGGCAAAGAGTCAGGGTCGCGGTTCCCGTCTCTTCACCAAGCTGGAAAAGACCGGCGATAGCTTCAATATCGACGGCGGCTGTCTGTATCTGGCGCGCGGGCGGCTTTGCGGCGACGCTACAGTCTTGGCGCATCCTGCCTTTGAAGGGAGCGGGTCTGCCGTTCGGCATCGACCACTCTTTCGCGGCCGCCGCGTCGACTACCGAAGTTATCGGCAACTCGATTGCGGTCCGCGTGCTGGCGGAAGGGGAGCGCATGTTTGACCAGCAGAAACTCGACGTCTACGTCAACCGCCGTCACGCGCTGCCGAACCATCGCCCTATCCGCAACCGAACATTGGCTTTGAGTTCGCGTGCAGGTCGGGCTCCCTCGCCTTCAACTTACACCTCCACTCGCAGAGAATGAGCATGGATCAGAACAGCAATCAGCATTTAGGCCGCGTCGCGATCATCGGCTTCGGAGAAGTCGGGCCCATCTTCGCTCAAGCATTGGCTGCCGCCGGCCATGAAGTGTCGGTCTTCGACATCAAGCTGCAAGACGCTGCGACGCGGCCGACGATCGTGCAGCGGGCCTGCGACTGTGGGGCCCATGTAGCCGACGACCTCGCAACCGCACTGCACGATGCGCAACTCGTTTTCTCCGTGGTCACAGCAAGCCAGGCAGAAGCGGTCGCCACGGCTGCGGCCGAATATCTGACGACCGGCCAGACCTTTCTAGACCTCAATTCGGTATCGCCCGCCGTCAAGCGGCGCAACTGCCAGCAGATCGAGCGCAACGGCGCGGACTACGTGGAAGCTGCGGTGATGGCGCCGGTCCCGCCGCAAGGTGTAAGGGTGCCGATGCTATTGGGCGGGCGGCTCGCAGCGCAAACTGCGGACGTTCTCAACGGGCTGGGCATGCGCACGGAAGTTGTGGCGCAGGAAGTCGGCCTCGCCTCAGCCATCAAGTTGTGCCGCAGCATTATGATCAAAGGCACGGAGGCGCTTTGTGTTCAATCGATGTTGGCGGCCAAACAGTTCGACGTCGAGGGCCACGTGCTTGCGTCGCTTGCCGCAAGCTTTCCAGGCATGGGATGGGATAAGGGCTACGAAGCGTATCTGATTGGCCGGGTCGTCGAGCACGGACAACGACGCTCCGAGGAAATGCGCGAAGCCGCGCTGATGCTCGAAAATTTGGGCATGTCGAGCGCCCTCGCCAGCGCGATTGCCGACGTGCAACAGGAACTCGCGGCGCGCGCTGCGCCACTGGTCAAGGCGCTCGAACCCGAGGGAAGCTTGCCCGAGTGGCGAAGCCTGCTGAAACCTTTCTGAGCCGTTTGACACCATCCGTGGGCACCGCAAACGGCTTTGTCAAGTTAGCCGAAGATGGTGTGCGCCGTCTGGACAAGATAAGGTATCCTTATTGGATAATTCCGACGCTACTCACGTCGGCCCAGGACTGCCAGACAAGCAGACGTGCCTGAAGTTCTGCGCGATGGCAGGCAGCCTTCATCTGGTGCCGGGGCAACGCGAAGTGCTGACGGATCGGACCGAAGCGGGAGAGAAACGCCTGCGTACGCCGGGGATCGCGAAAGCCTTGCATCTGGCGCTCGCGCCGGCGCGTAGGCTGGTGGCTGTTTTCCGCGCGGTTATTGACCCGGGCCGACGCTTTCACGAATACACGTTTCACGCCGGCCAGTTTGGGCACGTCCGCCTTTGCCGCCGGATAGCTACGCAGTTGATCGGTGACGATCTTTCGGGGCACCGGGTGTGACCGCAATACCCTCCTGAAGAAGCGTTTGGCCGCAGCCTTGTCGCGCCGCTTTTGCAACAGAACGTCCAGTTCGGTGCCGTGTTCGTCCACCGCGCGCCACAGCACGTACGACTCGCCGCGCAGCTTCACGAACACTTCCTCGAGGTGCCAGGTCGAACCCGCCTTGCCACGCACGGCCTTCGCGCAACGCGCAAACTGCGCACCAAACCGGTCACACCAGTTGCGCACCGATTCGTACGTGACACTCACGCCGCGCTCGAGTAGTAATTCCCCGATGTCCAGCAGGCTCAGGTTGAAGCGGTGGTACCACCGTACTGCGCAGCTGATGACCGATGCCGGGAAACGGAAACCGTAGTAAGGTGATTTGCTCTTCTTCATCCCGTCATTTTACCCGGCACGGTCATCAACTTGACAAAGCCGCGCCGCGCAGCAAGGCCACATGGCAAACCTTGGTGAACGTCGCGGGCCGCAGGTGGGAAATCGAGACCGGCTTCGAGGCGACCAAAGGCGAATGCGGACTCGATCAGTATGAGGTGCGCCGATGGCAGGGCTGGTATCGCCACATCACGCTGGCCCTGCTGGCCCATGCGGTACTCATCACCCTGCGGGTGCGCGGAAAAAAACTCTTGAAGGTTTGGTGCCGCTCAGTGTGCAGGAGATCTGCCGGCTGCTCTGTCGCATCCTGTGGCGCGGCGCTCGCTCTATCGCGTACGTGTTGTCTTGGTCGGCATGGCGGCGCCGACACCAGTACCGCGCCCAGCAGTGCCACTACCGAAGACGAGGATGTGTGCCCCCAGTTTACCTACATCTACGGCTGTAGTACTAAAATCGCAACAGGGGCGGCCCAAGGCGGATCTGCAGGCGATCTGGATGGCCGCGACACGCGTCGAGGCGTACGCCGCCTTCGATCGTTTCGTGACGGTCTATGCGGCGAAATATCCGAAGGCGACCGAAACGTTGAAGAAGGACCGGGAAAGTCTGTTGGCGTTTTACGACTTCCCGGCCGAGCACTGGCAGCATTTGCGCACGACGGATGAAATCGACAAGCCCCCGCTTGATATTTTTATGAGGTCGGCGTTCCCGGCCACGCCAGTGGTAACTCGCGTTTGTTGGGACGCGTCTGCTTCCATCGTGAGAACAGGCGTTGATAGGTGCGCTCGGCCTGCCCGGCTACGGCCCGTTCCTGATCACGTACGCTCTTCAGGCTGTAAGCGGCAGCCGATCCTTTGCGTGAGCCGTGTTGCGCCGGCATACCGGATTGCAACTCCAGGGCGCGCAGTTTGTGCGCGGTCAGCGCGGGACGATCCCAGGCGAACGGCTCATTGCGCGTGAGCACATACCACACGATGACCGCCAGTTTGCGTGCCGTCGCGACAATCGCGATCTGCTGACCGCGGCGGTCGCGCAAGCGCAGGAAGAAAGCGCGCAGAGGGCCGGGTGCCTGTGCAGCGCCCCAGGCCGCCTCGACGAGCAATCCTCGCGCGTACGAACGTCCCCGTTTGGTGATGTGGCCGTGCCTGGCGGGCGTTGGGCCCGACTGATAGACCGACGGGTTCAGCCCGAAGTAGCTCACCAGCTTCTCCGGACTGGGAAACCGCTCGACGGCGCCGATCGCCGACATCAGGCCGATTGCCACAATGGTGTTGACGCCGGTGATGGTCAGCAGTCTGCGTAGCCGCTCGTCGCCGATAGTGGCTTGCGCCAAAGCCCGATCCACCTCGTGCAGGTCCTCACTGAGACGGTCCAGTTCCCGCAGACGTTGCTCGACACCCAGACGCTCGTCCATCGGCAATGGCTGAGCACTAAGCCACCTGCGCCCCGTCCTCCCGAACAGATCAGTGGCGGGACACTGTCCGATCAGATGCGCAGCCAGCACCGCATGGATTTCGTTCTTGAGCCTTGTGCGTTGCCGCACGAGTTGGGACCGGCGCGAGACCTGTCGGCGTAGCGCCAGGGTGCTCTCGTCGGGCATCCAGATTTCCGGCAGAAAATGGCTTGCGTACAGTTGGGCCAGCACTACCGCATCAATCTTGTCCGTCTTGACGCGTGCCTCGGCGATGAGCCGTACCAGCAGTGGATTCGCAATTGCGACACGCGCGACGCGGAGGCGCAGTACGTTGACGATGGCGGCGGTATTGCCCGTCGCTTCGAGCACCACATGATCGGTGCTGCGCAGGCTTGCGGCAAAGCGCTCCAGTTCGTCGCGTCTGAGCCCGGCACGACCACCAGCATGCAGCACGCCGTCCTCCAGATACGCGATCTCAGCAACGGAGCGCGAAACATCCAGTCCTACGATTCGCATAACCGTTCTCCCATTCAGATGAATGTTGGGAGCCGGTGGGGCAGCACGACAACTACGGATTCGCGCTCGCAGCGCAACCGGGCGGGTCGCAGGGGCGGCCAACTACTAACACGAGCTCGCGGCTCATCGTGTAACAACGGCCTGCCCACCCGAAGTGCTCCCCAGTACCCCTTGTCCCGGATGGTCACACCATACGCCAGAACTGCACGGCGCGGGACCGTGAGGCACCGGCTATATCATGCCGGTTACGAATGCGATTGAGTCGACGTTCGCGACCGTGCGCCACCGCACTACGCGCACGCGCAACTGCGTGTCGCGACCGACCTTCCTTGGTCTGGCATTCAAGCTGATCGAGGAAGCCGAGAAAACCTGGCGCCGCATCAACGGCCCCGAACAGATCAAGCTGTTGCTGGAAGGCATTGACTTCAAGGACGGCGAACCGGTGAAAGACGATCAACCCGGTCAGCAGAAACTCGCCGCTTGACGTCTCTGGCCATCAACTGCCCATACACCAGACTTGACGTTATCTCTAAGAGGCGTCCACATAAGACCTTCCTTAACAGACCCAATAAGCCATTTTGTTAAGGGTTCTAAGTCGCATTCACAGTGTTCCGCGGATTACGTCCCATACGTTCGTCGCAATCCGGCAAACATACCGGCAGGCCGCACGCGCATAGCGGAGCATGCGCGCTATTGCTGGGTCGTGTCAGCGGCCGAACGGAGACACACGACGAGCGTGATGTAGACGAGGGCAGCGCAGACGCCGGCCAGCGTGCCGGATACGTCTCGCGCGCTGACGCCGCGTCGGAACTGGACCGGAATTCCCACCAGCAGGTACGCGACCGAGAACACGATGGCGGCCATCAAAGGCGGGGGCGCAAGGGAAGCAGCGATGCCAGGTAATGCGTGCATGGAAGAAAACTCCACTCAATCCGGAACGGCCGCTTTTCCTTCACGGCAAGTTACGGCGATTCATACGTCAGTGGCGCCGCGCGCCGGGCAAAACGCCAGTCGGCGCGACTCTGCGAGTAAGAACCCGTTAACGAAGCTGGGCGACCAACGCGTCCGCGCCCTTATCGAGGCCGGTCTCCGCGGCACTCAATGAACCGAACGCTGCCGGAAGGTTCATCGCGTTCGGATACTGCTTCGAAACGTATGCCTTCAGCAGTTGGCCATTGGCGCCGTCATAGACTTCCACGGCGTAGGAAACCGAGCCGCTGAACGCGCCCTGGCCGCCACGGATCGACTGCACGCCGTTATAAAGATTGCCCGCAAGGTCGAAGTGCATGACCTGTCCAACCAGCATCGTGGTCTTCTCAGCGCCCGTCAGTGTCAGCCTGATGCGCAGGGTGTTAGGGCCGGGCTGCTTCGCAACAGTGAACCGTGCCGCCAGTTTTTCCGAGAACGTCTTGCTCATGTACTCGGCGAGCGCGGCGCGGTCGGCGGCCTTCATGTCGCCGAACTGGTTATCGCTGCCCTGATAGACGACGGCCGGGTCCAGCATGACCTGCGTGTATCGTGACCAGACCACCGGAGCCGTGTACTTGTAGGGCACCTTGCGTGAATCGTCACTGCGGTTCTGCGTCAATTGCGACGAAGAGGAGATCCCCGTATAGGCGACCGGCTGCACGCCTGCGCAGGCGGTCAAGGTCAGTACCGCTGCGGCAGTGAAAAGAGGCGGGACGACGTTTTTCTTAAACATTGGGTGTTCCTGGGAGGGTAGATCGGGCGGAGAAAAGCGTCTTGGGTCAAGGCGGAGTCGATGAGGCCGAACAGTAGCATCGCCGTTATAGTTTGTAAACCGTCTATCCGGGTTGTTTATGGGTGACCGGTACGGTACAATCCCAATCCCCGGCATGAATTCTCTTGCGGCGGCGGTTTGCGGCAGGGCTCGCAGACTCCGGTTCACCGCTTCGAATGACGTGCCAGACACATAGCTACGCGGCAGCTATTGAGCCGGCGCCGCAATCATCGCGATCTCATCACTATCGACAATGGATAATCAGACCCGTTCGGAGATTTCCCGCAGAAGGGCAATTGCAGCCGCTTTTTCCATCCTCACCCGGGACGGTGTCGGTGGACTGACGTTCGATTCGTTATCGCGCGAAAGCGGCATCAGCAAGGGCGGACTGCTGCATCAGTTCCGCACCAAGCAAGGCGTGCTTTACGCGCTGCTGGAACATCAGCGGCAGCAGTTCGAGCAGATTGCGCGCAGCTATATTGCGAAAGAAGGGGCGTCGAAGGCCGAACCGAACCTGGCCGCCCAGATTGCAATTTATCGGGAATCCGTCAATCAGCCGCATTCCGTGGCACGCGCCATTCTCGCAGCGATTATCGAAAGCCCGACCTTGCTTGACGACATGAAGGTCGCTGACGCCGGGAAAATGCAGGCGTTGCAAGATGAAGCGGCCGACCTCGATTTGTCGTTGTTGAGATATTTTGCTGCCAGCGGGCTCGCATTTCATTCTCTGTTGGGATTGTCGCCGCTGGCCGATTCGACTCGTAACCGGCTGTTCGATCGACTCCTCGACGAAGAGAGCTGGCAAGGCCAGGCGTCACCGCCAAAACGCCGCAAACGGTCTGCGGGCTGACCCGCGCGGGTGGTGCGAATAGAGGGGCAATCGGGCGAATCTGCGTCTGAGCGTCCCTTTTGACTCAGTGGTCCGGTCTAAAAACAAACCGTCTAGGCGGGTTACAAATTGAAATTGCGGTGTTACTGTGGCGCCTCACATGAGTTGTCTCTCTGCGGCCCAGGTACGAACCCAACGGCGTCGATCGAATGAGGGCCGCGCGCTTCTGGGTTATGCGCCCCTAAGCGGATACCGAAAATGAACGAAACCAGATTAATTGCGTGTCACGAATGTGATTTGCTTCAGTGGAAGGCGCCCCTATTCGAACGCGGTACCGCGCGTTGTCAACGATGCGATGCAGCGCTCTACCGAAGTTTGCCGGCCATGCACGATCGCGCGCTCGCGCTCGCGTTCACGCTCGCTGCTGCGGTTCTGTTTGCGATTGCGAACTGTTTTCCGATCATCGGACTGCAGATCAACGGCGCGCTCGTTGAAACTACGCTATTTGAAGCAGTTTCTTCGCTGTACGCCGACGGTATGTGGCCTGTAGCGGGGCTCGTTCTGGTGACGACGATTCTGATGCCGGCATTGAACATAGCGGCGGTGATCTATCTGCTCCTGCCGCTGCATATCGGCGGATTGCCTCAACGTCCCGAGATTGTTCTGCGTGTGCTCAGGCACGTCGCGCCATGGGGGATGATCGAAGTGCTCATGCTTGCGATGCTGGTCGCGCTCGTCAAACTCCAGCACTTCGCGACCGTCGTTCCTGGCATCGCGATCTGGGCATTCGGCGCGGTGATGGTGCTGCTCGCGGCAGCCGCTGTTTCGTTCAATCCGCGTGATATCTGGACACGTGTCGAAAGCGTGGCAGGCGTCGTTGTCGTGTCACATGCGCTGCAGGCAGATGCCAATGCGGCTACTGCAGCACGTGCCGGTCTATTCGTTTGTCGCGACTGCGGCCTGCTGTCAAAACCGCTCGGTCATGTTCGTGGCGGAATTTGTCCGCGCTGCAACGCCGTGTTGCATCTGCGCAAGCCCAATAGCCTCGCACGCACCTGGGCATTCCTGCTGGCCGCGATGGTTCTCTATATCCCGGCCATCCTTCTGCCGGTCATGGTCACCAGTACTTTATTCAGCGCGCAATCCGACACGATTTTAAGCGGTGTTGTGTTTCTCTGGACCTCCGGATCGTGGGTGCTTGCCACGATCGTTTTCATTGCAAGCATCGTGGTGCCCATGCTCAAAATCCTGTCGCTAGCCTATCTCGCCTGGAGTACCCAGTTGCGCTCGTCCCACATGCCGCGCAAGCGTACGCGCATTTACCGGTGCGTGGAGTTGGTCGGCCGGTGGTCGATGCTCGATATCTACGTCATAACCATCCTTGTCGCGCTCGTGCAATTTGGTTCGGTTGCAACGATCGATGCGGGTCCCGGCGCGATAGCGTTCGGCGCAGTAGTTGTGCTGACCATGTTCGCCGCGCTGTCGTTCGATCCGCGGCTCATCTGGGACGCAGTGGAGCTGGACGGTGAATAAGTTGCCAGTGCAGAACGATGGTGAAGAGACAGCCGATTTTCCAACAGCAGTGACTGCGAAGCGGTCGAAGTGGCGCCTGCCGCTCGTATGGATCGTGCCGATTGTTGCCGTCCTGATAGCGGGCAGCCTTGCGATGCAGTCGATCATGCAAAAAGGCCCAACCATCACCATCAGCTTCACCACAGGTGAGGGCATCGAGGCCGGCAAGACGAAGATCAAGTTCAAGAATGTCGATATTGGCGTGATCAGAAGTCTCACACTTTCCGACGATCACAAGACCGTGCTTGCCAGCGCGGAGGTGTCGCGCAACGCGTCCAGCATGCTTGTCGACGATTCCCGCTTCTGGGTGGTTCGGCCGCGCATTGCGGGGGGCACCGTATCGGGCATCAGTACATTGATATCCGGGTCTCACATTGGCATGGACATCGGAACGTCGCAAAAAGCGCGGCGTGATTTCACCGGTCTCGAGTCTCCGCCTGTTCTCGCTTCGGGAGCGCCGGGGCGGGAGTTCGTCCTCAAGAGCGACAGCATCGGCTCGCTCGATATAGGTTCACCCGTATTTTTTCGCAAGCTTCAGGTTGGCCAGATCGTTTCTTACGCACTCGATCCCGACGGCGCGGGAATGACCGTGCACGTTTTTGTCAACGCGCCATACGACAAGTATGTCACGAACGACACCCGTTTCTGGCAAGCGAGCGGCGTTGACGTGAAGTTGGACACGACAGGCGTGAAGGTCAACACCGAGTCGCTGGTATCGATCCTGATCGGTGGCCTGGCGTTCGAGAATCCGCCTGACACAACCAACAGGATTGAAGCAGACCCGAAGCGTCAGTTCCAACTTTTCGGCGGTCGGGCCGATGCGATGAAGGAGCATGAGACGATCGTCGACAAATACGTGCTGAACTTCAAGGAGTCTGTCCGCGGATTGACTCTCGGCGCACCGATCGACTTCCGCGGGATCGTCATCGGCGAGGTGTCGGCGATCAATACGCACTTTGATCCGGCGACGAAGGAATTCAGTATCCCCGTCGAGGTCAGCTTTTTTCCGGAGCGCCTGATTTCGCGCGATGACGTCGGAAACGCTATGGCGGCAACGCCGGAAGAGCGGCAAGAGTTTGCAGACTATCTGGTGAAGAAGGGCTTGCGGGCGCAACTCAGAACGGCGAGCCTGTTGACCGGTCAACTCTATATCGCGATCGATTTCTTTCCCTCGGCGCCGAAGGCGACCATTGACTGGAGTAAGGCGACGCCTCAGTTGCCGACCATACCTGGCAACCTGCAGGGCTTGCAGGACTCCATTACAGCGCTCGTCGCCAAGTTGAACAAGATTCCATTTGAAGGTATCGGCAACGACCTGCGCAAAACGCTCAATGATGCGGATACGCTGACGAATACGATCAATGCCGATGTGGCGCCGGAGGCAAAAGCGACGCTGGCCACAGCACGTGATGCGATCACGTCGGTGAATCGCACGTTGCAAAGCGACTCGCCATTGCAGCAAAGCCTGGCGGAAACCATGCGCGAAGTGTCACGGACCGCGGCCTCGTTCCGCGCGCTGGCGGAGTACCTTCAGCGCCATCCAGAGGCGCTGCTCCGCGGCAAGACTGAGGACAAGTAAATGAGCCGACTAAGGTGCAGACTGGTGAACCGACACTTGAAGTTACCTTTGGTACTCCTTGGGCTGACGCTTTTCGCGGGGTGCGCAACGTCGCCGGAATCGAAGTTCTATACGTTGAGCCCGATTGAGGTTGCTGGACCGGCGGCGCCCGCCAATTCGGTTTCAATCTCAATCGCGATCGATCCGGTGACGGTTCCCGAACTGGTCGATCGACCGCAAATCGTTTCCTGGCTGGACGCGAACCGCGTGTCGATCGACGAGTTCGCGCGTTGGGCCGAGCCGTTGAAGAGTCAGATTTCACGCGTGCTAGCCGCGGATCTCGCGCAACGTATTCCGGGTGCGATCGTATCCAGTTATCCGCAACGTGTGGACGATAACGCCTATCGCGTATCGGTTGACGTGCAGAGCTTCGATTCGTCAGTGGGTGGCACCGAAATGCTGGCCGTTATCTGGTCGGTGCGTCCGCCGAAGCGAGGGGAGACTCTCAGCGGACGGACGGTTGTGCATGAACCCGTGAGCGGACCCGGCTATGATGCAATGATGGCGGCATACAGTCGAGCGCTTGCGTCCGTGTCCGGCGATATCGCCGTAGCGACGCGTTCGGCGATGCAGCGGTGAGACGAAGCGGGGAAGCTTCACATCATTGTCAATTCGGATGAGTAATCTCATGAATTGCAGTACTCCTTCAACCATGGGAACCGAAATGACAAAGATCAAATGGAATCATGCAGCAGCGTTCGCGCTTTCGCGGCGTCCCAGCTTGCTCACGCCGGCTCTGTCACGTTGACGAAGCTGTCGCGTAAAATTACCCCATGAAGAAAACAAAATCGCTTTACCACGGACATCGGTTCCCAGCAACGGTCATCAGCCTCGCAGTTCGGCGGTACTTCCGGTTTCAGCTTGGTCTGCGTGATATCGAGGAGCTGCTGTTCGAACGGTTCTGGTGCGAATTCGTGGTGAGCTAAAGTAGAGGCTTTAGCGGCGGTGATGCAGGATGGCGAAGAAGCTCCGGGATCTGGACGAACTGTTCAAAGGTCGGCACGTTGAACGCGAGCTCATCATTCTTTGTGTGCGCTGGTATTGCCGCGACAAGCTCTCGTATCGGGACCTCGTCGAAATGATGGTGGAACGCGGACTGCACGTCGCACATACGACCATCATGCACTGGGTCCAACGCTACGTGCCGGAATTCGAGAAGCGTTGGGCACGTTATGCGCGCAAAACCGGCCTCTCGTGGCGCGTCGACGAGACGTACGTGAAGGTGCGCGGGCGGTGGGTCTACCTGTACCGCGCCGTTGATCGCGATGGCAATATGGTCGACTTCAAGCTCAGTCCGAAACGTGACGTGGCGGCGGCTAAAGCCTTCCTGCGCAAGGCGCTCAGAACCCAGGGCCGGGCTCCCACCAGCATCACGCTCGATGGCTACGCGGCGTCACATCGGGCAGTGCGCGAACTGCCCGGCGAAAATCCGGCGTGGCGCAACACGAAGCGCCGCTCATCGAAATATTTTGAACAATCTGATCGAGCAGGATCATCGCGGCGTCAAGTCGCGGATTGGCCCCATGTTGGGGGTTCAGGAACTTCGACTGCGCGGCGATCACGCTGGCCGGCGTCGAACTCCTGCATCGCATTCGCAAGAACCGGTTTGCCATCGGTCGCCTGCGCATCAAAGACCAAACTCCGTCTGCAATCTGGAGTGCCGTGCTCGCGGCATGACGCGACGGGGGTGGCACACACTTCGCTCGCCCCCGATCCAAATTTTTGCACCACAACCGTTCGATTGGCCGTACAGGTAGGCGGTGGAGAGGCTAATGACCTTGACGTCGCCGTTTGCGCGCGGTTTCGATGGGCGGGTGATCGTGTCCGGCATGGTTGCTGTCAGTCCCCATACGTCGCCGACTTCCGGCGCGAGAATGACGTCCGCGTGCTGAAGCAGCGTGGCCTGCCGTGAGGAATGATTGAGGTAGTGGGTCGTCGGGAAGTTCATGAGCCCGAGCAGATCGACGACGGGCGCGTAGAGCGACTCCGCGAGCTTCACCAGCGTATCCATCGCGGCCTGCGTGCGCACGGCACGATCTGCGACGATCACCGGTGCCTTTGCACCGCATAGCAGCGCGGCCGCTGCGGCGAGTGCTTCGGGACTTCCCACGGGCGGCGACGCTTCGCGCAGCGGCGGTACGCGGATATCCCGCGGATCGGCGTTAGGTTGCTCTTGCAGTTCGGCGTCCGCGACAATCAACACCGGCTCCATGGGCGGCGTCACCGACATCGTGTAAGCCCGCATGAACGACTCGGCGTAATGCTGAAGCGACACGGGGTAATCGTCCCACTTGGTGTAGTCGCGCACGAGCGCGCCGAGATCCTGCGCCGTGTGATACCACTCCACGCCCGGGCGGCGTTTGGCGGCATCGGCCATGTTGCCTGCCAGCACCATCATCGGCACGCGGTCGCACCACGCGTTGTAGATCGCCATCGACGCATGCTGCAGACCGACCGTGCTGTGAACGAGGCAGGCCATCGGTTTGCCCGCGACCTTCGCATATCCATGCGCAATCGCGGCCGACGCCTCTTCGTGCGTACAGACGATCAATTGCGGATGCGTATCCCCGGCGTAATTGACGATCGACTCGTGAATACCACGAAAGGTCGATCCCGGCATCGCGGCGACATAGTCGATGCCGGCGGCCCGCAGCAGATCGACCATGAAGTCGGAGCCTGGATTGCCGATGTGCGCCGCGTCGGCGGCAGGCGTTTCGTCGAGCGAGGGCGCCAGCGTTTCGGCCGCAGTGAGCGCCGAAGAGGGTCTGCTAACTGCTGTTCCTTGTCGGTAGCCGCGGTTTGTGCGGCGCCCGTATCCGGCTTCACCAGCATCGCAGCCGTACCGGTGACCAGCGCGTCTTTCAGAAACTTACGTCGGGCAGTCACGTTCCTGTTTCCTTTTGTTATTGGTGAGGCCGGTTCATGCGCACAGCCCGACACACGCATCGGCCGCACTGCAACAGGCATCGAGACAGGGAAAGCAATGGTTCGAACGAATTGGCGGCGCGGCGCGCGTGGCACCGCACGCACGGCGCCAGGTGCCGCTATGGATCAGTCGATGTAGCGCAACCCGAGTTTTTGCAGTGGTTCCCGCATCTGGTACATGTCGAGTCCCAGCACGCCGGAGGCGAGCTTCGCGCGCTTGCTCGCCTCGTTCGCTTCACGTGCACTCGCGCTTTCGAGCGTCTTCTGCGCCATTGCAAACGGGACGACGACCACACCATCCCGATCCGCGACGATCACGTCGCCGGGTGTCACGAGCGCGCCCGCGCACACCACCGGCACGTTGACGGAGCCCAGCGTCGCCTTGATGGTGCCTTTCGACGAAATCGCCTTGCTCCACACGGGAAAGCCCATCTCGGCCAGCACGCTAACGTCGCGCACGCCTGCGTCGATGACGAGGCCACATGCGCCGCGCGCTTTGAAACTGGTGGCGAGCAGATCGCCGAAATAGCCGTCGGTGCAATCGGCGGTGATGGCGGCTACCACCATGTCGCCGGGTCGGATCTGCTCGGCTGCGACGTGCAGCATCCAGTTGTCGCCGGGGTGGAGGAGCACGGTGACAGCGGTGCCCGACGCGTTCGCAGCGGGGTAGATCGGCCGCATGTAGGGCTTGAGCAGACCGGTTCTGCCCATTGCTTCGTGCACGGTGGCGCTGCCCAGTGCGCCGAGCGCGTCGGCTACCCGTTGATCAACGCGTGCGATGTTGCGATAAACGACTCCCAATTCAAACATGATCAACGTCCTTGTGCAGTGAGCGCGGCATCCAACCGCGGATACACGCGGCGCGCGTTACCTTCGTAAATCTTGAAACGCTGTTCGCTAGGCATGTCGGCAGCTTCGATGTAGCGCTTCGTGTCGTCGAAATAGTGTTGCGTGTAGGGGTCGATGCCGCGCACCGCGCCGATCATCTCGCTCGCGAACAGGATGTTGTCGACGGGAATCACCTCGGTCAGAAGATTGATGCCGGGCTGATGGTACACGCAGGTGTCGAAGAACACGTTGTTCAGCAAATGATCTTCCAGCGGCGGCTTTTTCATCTCCTGAGCCAGACCGCGGAAGCGTCCCCAGTGATACGGCACGGCGCCGCCGCCGTGCGGAATGACAAAACGCAGTGTAGGGAAGTCGTGAAAGAGGTCCGACGTGAGGCACTGCATGAACGCAGTCGTATCGGCGTTCAGATAGTGCGCGCCCGTCGTGTGAAAGCACGCATTGCAGCTCGTGCTCACGTGAATCATCGCAGGCACGTCGTACTCGACCATCTTTTCGTAAATCGGATACCAGTAGCGGTCGGACAGTGGCGGACTGGTCCAGTGGCCGCCCGACGGATCGGGATTCAGGTTGAGCGCGACGTTGCCGTACTGCTCGATGCATTTCACCATTTCGGGAATACAGCTCGCCGTATCGACTCCCTGACTCTGCGGCAGCATCGCCGCCGGAATGAAGTTCTGCGGGAACAGCTCGCTGACCCTGTAGCATAACTCGTTGCAGATCGCCGTCCAGGTACTGGACACCTCGAAGTCGCCGATGTGATGCGCCATGAAACTGGCGCGCGGACTGAACACGGTGAGATCGAGACCGCGTTCGCGCATCAGACGCAACTGGTTGGTCTCGATCGATTCGCGCAGTTCGTCGTCGCTGATCTTCAGTTCGGACGGCTTGGGGCGCTCCGACGGCTGGCCGATCGCGGCGATCTGGCGGTTGCGCCAGGCCTCCAGCGCTTTGGGCGCAGTCGTGTAGTGTCCGTGGATATCGATGATCATGAGTGGCTCCAGGGTAGTTCGGCGCGCGCATCGATACGCGCCTGAGATTGAATCTGAGGTGCTAGAACAGTACGTCGATACCGACGGTGACCGCAGTCTGGCTGGACGCGCCCGTCGGGTTCAGCGTGCTGACCACCGCGTGTTTGTACGACGTGTAGTCGATTTCGCTGTAGAGCGTGGTGCGCTTGGACAGCAGATACGCGAGCGAAATGATCGAGAGACCGCGGCGGCTTGCCTTGTCGGTCGAGACGGTGGTCTGGTAATAGCCGCCACTGAAAATAATGTCCGGCCGGATGGTCCACGCGAGACCGCCGAACGCGTTGTTCGTCACCTGGTGCGGAGCGGTCGGATTTTCCTGGTCTTCCGACATGAAGCCGCCGGAAATGCGCACCGGCCCGATCCGGTAGCCTACGCCCGCCATGTAATAGCTGTCGCTGACATACGCCATGCCGTTCAGGATATTGCGGTGCCCGTATACGCCGCCAACGTCGACCGGACCGGCGTTGTAGCTCATTCCCACCGAGCGCGTCGCTCCGCTGCTGAAGTTACCCGCGACGCCGCCGAACGAGTTGTCCACTTCGAATAACAACGGGCCGAAGTTGTTCTTGTACTTGACTGCATTGTTGTTGCGCGTGCCGTCGGAGGCGGTGGTCAACGGCAGGATTGGCGTGAAGTGAAAGCCAAACGGGTCGTAGATGCTGATGATGTCGTGCGAGATGGTGTACTGGCGGCCGAGGTCGAGCGTCCCGTACTTCTCATGGCCGATACCGACGTATGACTGCCGGTTGAATAGCGTGCCAGTGGTGTTGTCCAACTGCCCGTTGCCGAGATTGAAGCCGCTTTCGAGGCGGAAATGCGCGTTCCAGCCGTCGCCCAGATCTTCTTTGCCCAGAAAGCCGAGTTTGTTCGAACTGTAATAGCCGTTCGAGTTCATCGTCACCACACTGCCGCCGCCTTTGGCCGCGTTGGTCTGGTAGCGGACGCCGCCGTCTGCTGTGCCATATATCTGTACGCTCGACTGCGCGTGCGCAGGCAATGCGCCCAGCGTGCCAGCCGCAGCCGAGATGCCGATTCCAAAAGTTCTCCAAGCCTTTATTTTCATAATATGTCTCCGATCTGGTGTCGTTGTGTGCTGGACGTCTGTCAATGTCAGCGTCCGCCATACGATTCGTATCACTAAGTAAATCATCAGCTTTCAACCTTTGTTGCGGGTTGTTGCTGGTTGTTGCTGTTGCGGGTTTTTGCCAGGCCGGTGGCGGTTATTCATTCATGCCATCGGCCTCGGGTGCAGCGTTGCTAGTTACCTGCCGAACCGCTGCTCGTCTGAGTAAGGCGGGTGGGCGGCGCGTCCAGCGGTTTGAAGCCGGTCTTCAGCTCACGGCGCAGCGCGACGCGGTCCAGTGCCTTTTCCCAGTTTGCTACCACGATGGTCGCAACGCTGTTGCCGATGATGTTGGTGAACACGAAGCCGCTCGACATGGCCTTGTGAATACCGAGGATCAGCGCGATCGATTCGACCGGAATCGTGTTCGATGCAGCGAGCGTCGCGGCCAGCACGGCAATGGCGGCCCCCGATACACCCGCTGCGCCCTTCGACGTGAGCAACAGCACGGCGAGCAACACCAGTTGATCGTGCCAGCTCATCGGCGTGTTGGTGGCCTGGGCGAGAAAGACTGCGGCAGCGGCGAAATACAGACAGGTGCCGTCGTGATTGAACGTGTAGGCCGTTGGCAGAACCAGACCGACCACCGATTTTTCGCATCCGAGCCGCTCCAGCTTGTCGATCAGTTGCGGAAACACCGTCTCCGACGAACTCGTGCCAATCACGAGCAGGAGTTCTGCACCGATATAGCGCATCAGTCGCAGCAAGCTGAAGCCGTTGACTTTCGCGATCGGCCACAAGATCAGCAGGATGAAGAGGGCGCAGGTCAGATAGAACTCGAGTACGAGCTTGCCGAGTGAAATCAGCGTGCCAAAGCCGAACTTGCTCACAGTGAAGGCAATCGCGCCGAAAGCCGCGAGCGGGGCGATCTTCATCGTCAGGCCGATGATCCAGAAGAGCGACCCCGACACCGAGTCGATCAGATTCAACGCCGGCCTTGCTCGCTCGCCAATGGCGGCGAGCCCGAAAGCGAACAGGACGGAGAAGAACAGCACCTGCAGCACGTCGCCGCCGGCGAACGCGCTGATCGCCGTGTGCGGAATCACGTTCAGCAGGAATTCGCTCGTCGTGACGACGTGGTGGGCCTGGGCGACGTAGGTATCGACAGCGGCGGAGTGCACGTTATGCATGTCCACGTTCATGCCGACACCGGGTTTGAGCACGTTGATGACCACGAGGCCCAGCACCAATGCGAGCGAGGTCACCACCTCGAAGTAAAACAGCGCCTTGATCGCTACGCGGCCGACTTTCTTGAAGTCGTTGACGCCAGCGATGCCGCTGCACACCGTGCAGAAGATAATCGGTCCAATCAGCATCTGGATGATGCGGATGAAAGCGTCGCCAATGGGTTGCAGATTGATGCCGAACTTCGGAAAGAAGTAACCCGTGGCAACACCGATCGCCATCCCAGCGAGAACCTGGAAAGACAGGTCCCGATAGAACGGCGGCCGTTCTTTGGGTGTCGAGGCGGTGGACTTGCCGGGCAAGCTCATGGTGTCTCCTTAACAAACTGCGGCGAACTTGGGTTCGCTCAGGAATCGTGAAACGGACGAATTCGCGGCTAGCGTCCAGCGTCGCCCAGAATGTCCAGACTGTCGGCGAAAATCTCGTCGACGGTCAGCTTTCGAGGTAGTAATTGCTGCTCCTCGCAGAACGCAAGGGTCTCTTCAAGCGGCCCGCGCAGCACGTCGTAGCCGAATAACAGTTTGTCGGGTTTGCCCGCGTTCTGCTCGGCGACCCCGGCTTTGCCGCGGCACAACAGGTCATACACTGCCCGGACAGCTTGCGGATTGGCGTCGGCCACCGCTTTCGTCACGACCACCACGTGATTGATCGGCACATAGCGGTGCAGCGCGTACCACTCCAGGTCGGCTGCTGCTGCATTGTCGATCACCGGTTTGAATTCCGGTCCGTCCGGCAGATCGTTGCCGAGAATGGCGGCGTCTAGTTCTCCGTCGCGCAGCATGGTCAGCAGTTGCTTGCTGGCGCCAGCGTGGTGAACGAAAGACGGATCGGCATACTCTTCCAGATGCGCACCTTCTATCGTCACCCATTCGATCTGTTCGAGCGGTACGTTGTAGGTATCGCCGAGAATAGCGCGGACCCACATGCCGGTGGTTTGCGAATAGGCGCGCACGCCAACTCGCTTGCCTGCAAGACTGCCGACATCCAGCTTGCCGCGTCCGGCATTATAAATAATGCAGCCTTGCTGAAACCGCGCGGCCACTACCGCGGGCAACAGTACGAGCGGCTTGCCGTAGGCTTTCGCCTGCAGATACGTGACGATCGCCAACTCGCTCACGTCGTAGACCTGACGACGCGCCATCGGGGCGAACGCGCGATGGATCGGTTCGACGTCCTCGAATATGAATTCGACGGCCGGGTCGGTCAGCTTGCCGCTTTTCAACGCCTCGGTGTGCAAATAGGTCTTCAGCGCGGTCTTCAGGCGCAGCGGATGCATGGACGTGCTCACAAGCGTGTTTCCTGTTGTATTCGAAGTGGACGTATCAGGCGGCGAGCGCCGGATAAACCGTACGTGCGGTGCCACCGAAAATCGCTTCACGCGCTTCGGCGGGCAAGCTCGAGAGACTCTCGCGAGCGTCTGCGAGCAATTGCGGCAACGTGCCCTCGGCGGCGGGGAAATTTGAGCCCCACGCAATGCGATGCGCGCCGAACGCATCGAGCACACGAGGAAAGAACGCTGCGGGTGTCGATGAACCGCGCCCGGCTTCAGCGATCGTGCGATTCGTGAGCTTCAGATACACGCCTTGATGAGAAGCGAGGCTAAACAGCGGTGCGGCTGCTTCATACGGAGGGCCGCCGGCGAGTTCGGGACGTGCGAGATGATCGAGCAGCACACGGATGTCCGGAAAGCGCTCGAGCATGTTCAGCAATGCGGGGATGCCTTGCGCGGTCATCTGCAGGCAGATCGACACGTTGTGACGCTGCGCGTATTCCCATACCGGGAAAGAGCGTTCGTCGTCGAGCCAGCCGGCCTGTCCGGGCATCGTGCTGCCCGTCGTGAACAGGCGCAGGCCGGAGAGGCCCGCGTCGAGCCAGCGTTGCATTTGCGTGACGGCGTCGCTTGCCAGGACATTGATCGAAAATACGCCGGCGAAGCGATCGGCATGGCTGCGCACAGCTTCCACCACATAACTATTGTCATTGCCGTACATCGTCGACGCTTGCACGACTACGGCACAGTCGATGCCGGCTTCGTCCATCGAGGCGAGCAACCCTTCAAAGCTCACCGGGCGCTTCGCCGACCACTCCGATTGGTGGCCGCCCACTGGTGCGAGCGGATAGCGCTGTTTATCCGGGGAAATTGCGTGAGTGTGCGTGTCGATGATGACAGACATGAAGTTGCTCCTGGCTGAAAACTATTCAATGGAATGGGTGCTACTGTAAGCGCGTTATGCGTGAAGTCATCAATTCGAAGTGGCACATAAGGCATAAATTTCAGTTAATCTAAGGGTTTTCACATAGTCAAACGGGGGATGGATGGAGACGGTCGAGCGTGCATCGTTGGACGACGATCTGGCGCGATTAAGGCGTCTTTTTCTGTTCGACGCCGTGTGTGAAGTCGGTGGGATCGGACAGGCAGCGGTTCGCGCAGGACGTACGCAGCCGGCTGTCAGCGTCGCCATCAACAAGCTGGAAACCAGCTTTGGCGGTCAGTTACTCGAGCGCGGTTTCGGCGGCAGCGAATTGACGGACGAGGGCGTGATACTGCAACGGCGCGTGCGTCGCATGATCGATCAGATCGAGCGTGCCGTGATGAGTGTGACGGGACAAGCGACGGTGGCGAACGCCGCCAAGATCTGCCGCCGTCTTACCGATGCGCAGGTGCGCTGTCACATTGCCATTGCCCACGCAGGGTCGGCGGCTGAAGCGGCACTCTCGTTGGGTATCTCGCAGCCCGCAGTGCATCGCGCTGCGCGTCAGATCGAGCAGAATATCGGCGTCTCGCTTTACCGGCGGCGCGTGCACAGTGTCTCGGCGAACCCTGCAGGGATTGAATTCGCGCGCTGCCTGAGTCTCGCGCTCTGCGAGATCGCGCAGGCTGGCGAGGACTTGGCATATGCTCGCGGGCAGCTCACGGGGAAGGTGGCGATCGGCGTCTTGCCCTTGATGCCCCCGCGTCTCGTTGCGCGTGCCATTCAACGGTTGCGCGGGCGCTACCCCGCTGCGCGTGTCACGGTAGAAGAGGGCTCGCATGCGCCGTTGCTGCGGGAATTGCGCGGCGGCGGGATCGACATCATTGTCGGGGGTTTGCGCGAGCCTCGCCTCACGGGCTCCGTGCAGGAAACGGAGTTGTTTCCCGATCCTTACGTGGTGGCCGTGCGCAAGGGGCACCGGCTGGCCCGGCGCAAAGCGGTCGGCGTCCTCGATCTCGCGGATTACGACTGGGTCATGCCCCAGCATAACGTGCCGCGGCGCGCGGTAATCGATTCGATCTTCGGGCAGTTGCCGGTGAAACCGCCTCTCGTGCTCGAAACGAGTTCACTTGCGATGATGATCGCGATGCTGCAGGAGAGCAACTGCATTACCTTGCTGTCGCGTGCGCAAATTCGCGACGCCTATCCGGGCAGCGAACTGGTTGCGCTGGAACTGGAGATGCCGGAAGCAAGCCGCGCAGTCGGTTATACCGTACGCAGCGATTGGCTCGGCACGGCGCTGCAGCAGGCATTCGTCGAGGTCCTGCGGGAAGAGTGCGCGTTCGATAACGCGCGGCGCGACCGAGCACAACTACCGAATCCGGTCGTCTAAAGTCTCGCTTTTACCGGCGAGTGACTTTACAGAACGGTTAACGCATCGCGGTTTTTATTCAATAGACGTTGTAAGTCGACGATGAGACGATTGCATCACCGGAGCTTGAGTCGTGGAGCGCCAAGGCGGCAATCATGAGCTCCGGGTTGCAGCCTCGGGCGCACGCCACAGGCTTCCGTTAATCAGGCAAGGTCACCTACCCACAGCAAGCCGGAAGGCTATGCACGCCTCGTGCGGCACGGTGAACTGTTGCCGAAACATTTGCGGGTCTTGATTTTCATCTTCGTCGTCGAGCGCATTCTCGCACTGACCTATACGGGGCGCGAAACGAACGATCGTTTAAGAGGAGGCAGGAGCCATTTAGGGCTCTGGTGCAAATAGCCGGTCGGAACGATTTTACGTTTATAACTAGGATAACGTATTAAATAAAAGGACAGCATTCCGGACCGCAGCAGCATCCGTATTTTTGAGTCGTAGGCAGGCAAGGCCAAATTTTCCGTTGCGAATGCTATGCATCAACTCGATCCCCCGCGAGTGTGATCGCGGCGTTCCCGAAACGTTTGAAGCCGAGCATGGTCTTCGTCCGGGACTTGACGTTGCGATGGTCCTGTTCGATCAGATTATTCAAATACTTTGAGGATCGAATCGCGGTATCCTCGGGCAGCAGGCCGTCGGCCTTCATTTTGCCCACCGCGCGGTGCGACGCTGCATAACCATCGAGCGTGATGGTCTTCGGCGGTTGGCCCTGATGTTTGATGGCCTTGCTGAAAAAGGCTTTGGCCGCCTTCACGTCGCGCTTCGCGCGCAGCATGAAGTCCACTGTCTGGCCAGCCCGATCAACCGCCCTGTAGAGATACGCCCACCTGCCGCGAATCTTCAGGTAGGTCTCGTCGACACGCCACGTCTGTCCCGTCGGCGTGCCAAATCGATTCCAGCGCTTGACGAACTCCGGCGCATCGCGCTGCATCCAGCGCAGGATCGTCGTATGTGCGAGCGACAAACCGCGTTGAGCCATCATCTCGGCAAGATTCCGCAGACTGAGTTTGTAGCGCAGGTACCAGCGAACACACAGAATGATCACCTAACGGTCGAAGTGCCGGCCTGCGAACAGTTCCTCCAGGTTCTTCGATTTGCTCATCGTCCGCTCTCTATTCGTTCAGTCCCACACCTTAACCGATTTCACGTCGCCATTTGCACCAGAACCCTTATGCTGACCTGCAGGGCCTGCAACGTCGAACCCTACGCCTACCTTGTGCACGTGCTCACCGAACTACCGAAGCGCGAACCGCATGCCGACGTGAGTGACCTCTTACCGTTCCACTACGCGAAGCTCAAAAAAACAGCAGCGCGTTGAGCTTGACTCGGTCGCCACTTCGCAAAACCTCTATCGATCGATTTATAGCACCCTTTGCCAGCGAGATACTCTCGAACCACCTTCCCCTGGAACTTTACATCGAATTTCCTCACGGAACCTCCAAGGTTGTGTCCAACTCTTGGGGGGCAGCTTGTTCCGGGGGCGGTTCAATCGAGCTGAATAAGCGTTTCCCTCGGGTTTGAAAAAGTAGAGGGGAGTGAGAGATTAATCGCTTGGGCAAAGCGTGAATGCTCCGGTCGGCGGAGTATTAACCTAACCAACCTCTTGCTTTTGACCAAAATGAAAGTGAACAAGATTACACTTTTATTAAGCCTTTCTCTATCATGCTTCTCGCTGCTGCGACGATTGGTTCCCGGGAAGCCCGGGGAGTCCAGCCCAGCACTCTTTTAGCCTTCTCGTTCGACGATCTCTTTGCGTGGCCCAAATCGGGGATGAACGCCCGCAGTTCGGCATTGAAAAGCGCGAAAGTGCGTAGGACAAAATCAGGGATCGTGCGCGTAGGAACGCGACTACCTTGATGACCGAGGTTCGCTTTTATGATCGCCCCAATCTCTTTCAATGGGAGTGCGGGACCATTTGAAAGCAGGAAGCGTTCTCCCGCAGCTAAGGAATGCGTCATTGCCCGAATATGCGCATCCGCCACGTCACGAACGTCGACGATCGGAACAAAGAGATTGGGTACAGCCGGCATATCCTTATTGAGCATCCGTTGAACGATATAATTGGCGCCAGAGATTTCTTTGCCGATCACCAACGACCAGTCCGACGCCTAGCGATCGCGGGAAGAACCGTTACTGCAGGCACGACATGGCACACGAGCGTTGCGAACAATGCGGCAACCAGACGCCACCCTGGGACACCATACACTGCGGATCTGGCGATGGCCGCTATGAGTTGCTCTGCACTCTGTGCTTCAATGCCAGGATTGCCGAGTCCACTGGATTCACCGATTTCGAGAACGTCCGCCTTGACCCCATCCGGATGATCGACTGCCACGGGGAGCCGCACCAGTTCCATTTCCGGCTTCGGCTTTTGGGCAACCGGATGGCACTGGATGCGTTTGAGCTTCGGGGAGAGCTTCGCGCGGGCTACCGGTTCCAGTTGATCGGCGAAGCTGACGAAGATGTGTTCGTGTTGCTCGGGCGCCTCGTTGAGAAGGTGCGTCGCGCGCTGTCGGTCAGGCACATCGATTTTCATGAGCGCCGGATCATTGACAGTACGGTGCGCGGGCATATCGAATGGGATGAGACGCAGGCGGGGCGCTTGCGACTCGTGGTGATCGACGGCAAGGAGGTCTCGTGGGAGGATCTTGGGCAAATGCTCATGAGCATGGAAGGATGGCAGTTCCGGCTCGATATCGCTGACCCGAGCGAAGAGCTTTGAGTCGCGTTGCAGACGCGGCGAAACGGGCGACAAACCCTATCCCCGGACCGGTTTGCCGACCTGCCATGTACAACCTGCTGGGTGCAGCCATGGTCGCAGTCAAGCACGATGATCTTTCTTTGGCCTTTGACTTCGTCAGCTACGCGGCGCCGACGGAGCATAACGCGTATGTCTCGCTCGATACAGGCAAGATCTATTGGACTTCTGATTCCAGCGACGCGCTCGACGAGGAGATTCCTGACGACCTTGAAACTTCCGATCGCTACCTTGCGATACCGCACAGGAACGAGCTCGATCTCGGAAGACGTCTCGCCTTGCGCTTTGTCGCACAGGAGTTGCCTGCGCGTTATGACCAGGTCGAAGGACTATTCCGGCGGCAAGGAGCTTATGCGCGTTTCAAGGATTTGCTGGACCGTGAGGGCGTTCTCGAGCGCTGGTATTCGTTTGAAACCGATGCTGTCGAAAGCGCGCTGAGGCAATGGTGTGCCGAAAACGGGCTTAAGCTTCTTGACATGTGACGGATGCTGCTGGCTCTCGCAACGCCAGGTGTGCTGCTTCCGGTGATCAAACGCGGACGCGTGCTCGCACTGCTCGGTGAGCGCACGCCCATCCGGGAACAGGAAACCATCGGCTCGATCCTGATGGAAGATGCCGCGCTAGCGCCGCCGGTCGACGCAATCCTGTGCCGGAAGAATGTCACGGCGATCTGGGCAGTTCGCCGCGGCACTCGAGGCGGGACATCGACCTGCGATCCGGATGAGTCCGGCCGAGATTCTCGCATACGCTGACGGCGCGGACCGCTTGCTGGCCGGCCAGCGGGCATTCCGCCCGGCGGCGGAGCGATGCGCAGGCGTTTGCGCGCAGCGCATTTGGTCAGGACCTGCTGTCGGTTGTGCGCATCGTCGACGAACTCGGTACTGGCTATCTGCAAGCCTTGGCGCCGCGCCCGGCGACGGCAGGCGCCGCAGACTATGGGATCTCAACCGTACACCGTGCCAAGGGGCTCGAATGGAAGCGGGTCAAGGTGGCGAACGATTTTCGCCTGCGCGGTGCCGACGGCCGCCCGATGCCGGACGAGGATGAGCTTCGGCTGCTTTACGTGGCCGTGACTCGCGCGCAGTATGCACTCGATATCTCCGCATTGCGCGACGAGCGCACCGGCTTTTTAGTCTCCTGCACCAGGCCTGGCCGGCATAACAGATGAAATCCAGCGTCGACCCAGTTCCGGCACCGCGGCGATGTTCACGCAGACCACGCCCACCTGCCGCCCGCGGCACGCGACAGAAACTGGGGCTCACATGGACGTCCGGAACCGGGGTAGAACGGCATTACAGGGCTGGATGCCCATGAATCCAAGGAGATCTAATACGATGGCAGCACCGAGTTTTGTCTATACGATCTCCTGTGTCGCGAAGATGCTCCGAGAGCCGGTGGATTGGCTGGACGAACTGGCGACTCTGAACCTGGAGCCAGAGGACGGGCGTCTCGGGATCATCGACGATCTGGACGTCCCCGCCGAGCAGTTGGTCTCCGTAACCGCCTTCACGGATGCTGGAATCGAGGCACTCAAGGAGCTGGTTGCTGAAGCAAAGCGGCAGTCTGGCGGGACGGGCAGCGCAGGTAGATAGGCGCGGATCAGGACCACGCATGCACGCCCTGGCAGACCAGGGCGTCATCGCCGTCCCCACGATCGGGCAATCGTCCAGTCATCCGGGCTGATCACTGCCGCTGTGCATCGGGCAAATCGGGCCGGAGTTCCGCCTCGATCTGATCGATTGATGGCAGACCGCTTTCCAGCGATTCAGGCACATGGCGCAAAAGCTGATATTCGGCAACGCCCATTGGGTTGGCCACGCCGCGCAGCGCATATTCCGCCACGAGCCGGTTCTTTTCCTTGCACAGCAGCAGGCCAATTGTCGGCTGGTCCTCGCCCGCCTTGACCTGCGCGTCGATCGCGGACAGGTAGAAGTTCAGCTGGCCTGCATATTCGGGCTTGAACGGTGTTGTTTTCAGTTCGACGACGACGTAGCAACGCAGCTTGAGATGGTAGAAAAGCAGATCGACAAAAAACTCGTCGCCGCCTACCTCCAGCCGGTACTGGCGTCCCACGAATGCGAAGCCGGCGCCCAGTTCGAGCAGGAAGCGGGTGATGTGTTGGGTGAGCGCGCGCTCGATGTCGCGCTCCTGGGCGTTCTCGGCCAGACCGAGGAAGTCAAGGATATACGGATCCTTAAGCGCGTCGCGCGCGAGATCGGACTGCGGTGGCGGCAACCGGTCGGCGAAATTCGTGACTGCGTTGCCGGCACGCCCATGGGCGGCCGTCTCGATCTGCATGGTCAGCACGCTGCGCGACCAGCCGTGCTCGAGCGACTTTTCCGCATACCACAACCGTTGGGCGTCGTCGTTGAGCTTGTCCAGCAGTGTCACGACGTGCGACCACGGTAATTGTGCAACGGGCTGTTGCACAAATTCCGGCTGCGGGAAGGCTTGTGCCAGCGCGCGCATGTACTTGAGGTTGCGAGGCGAGAATCCGCGCATGTCGGGAAACGCTGCCTTGAGGTCGCGCGCGAGCCGGTCGACAACGCCGGCCCCCCAGCCTTGTCGCTGCTGCCTGTCGAGAATGTCGCGGCCAATCTGCCAGTACAGTGTGACCAGTTCGCGATTCGCGCTGGCCACGGCGCGCTGCCGCGCGCGCTCGACGCGCTGCTTGAGTTCGGCAAACCAGTGGTGATAATCCTCAGCCCATGCGGGCGTACCCAGATCTTTGTTCATGCGCTTTGGTAGTCGGGGCACCGGTTGTCGCGCCCGGAAGGAAATTATCGTGGGGGAACCGGCAGTCGACAAGCGGAGCCAGCGTGGAGTCGCCGCGATGATACCATCGCACCCCGTTAAAATTGTTGATAAATTATGTTATGTCAAGTTAGCGGGCGCTCAGTCAAAGTTCTCTCGAAACCTCACCTGCCTCCAGTACGGACAGCCCTCGCCCCAGCTTCGGCCTCGAAAACTGAGCTGAAACTTGGCCATCTCACTGCGGGCGTGGCTCCGAACGCGTGGTGTGAGGCAGTGCGCGTGATAAATCACGACTACGAGCTTCATGGGACGGATTGCGGGAGCATAAAGATTCAACTAAACTAAGTTTGTTAAACTAAGTTCATATGGTGCTGCCATGCATATCTACAACATCCACGAGGCCAAGACCAATCTGTCGCGGCTGATCGAGGAAACCGTCAACGGCGGCGAGCCGTTCGTTATAGCCAAGGCCGGCAAGCCATTGGTCAAGGTAATGCGCGTGGATGCCGAAGCCTCAAAGCCGCTGCGGCGCATCGGGTTCCTTAAAGGGCAGATCAAAGTACCGGCAGATTTTGACACTATGGCAGCGGACGAGATCTGCGAGATGTTTGAGGGCAAGACAACGTGAGGCTGTTGCTCGATACTCATCTGTTGCTCTGGGCTGCGGCTGACGACCCTGCCTTGTCGAACGAAGCGCGCGCTGCCATCGAGGACGCCGACAACACCCTCTGCTTCAGCGTCGCCAGCATCTGGGAAGTTGTCATCAAAAGCGCACTGGGCCGAGAGGACTTTCAGCTCGATGCACGTGTTCTTCGCAGGCACCTGCTTGATGCTGGTTATGAAGAGCTGTCGATTGAAGCACAGCATGCACTCGAAGTCGGAGCCCTCCCACCTCTTCACAAGGACCCCTTCGACCGGCTCCTCGTCGGTCAAGCGATGGCAGAAGGAATTGTGTTGCTGACCCACGATGACCAGATAAAGCGATACGATTTCGCGCCGGTACGGTACGTCTAGATCTTTTTCCGCATCTGTAGGCCCTCTTCGTCCGCTGCCGGCGCAAACCCAACATCGAGAAACTCGAGGACGAACGGGTCGCGAATCGCTTCCTCCGGCGTCATGATGTCACCCGGCTGGACATCGCCGGCTTTCCTGAGCAGCGCCGCCTTGTTGCGCGACAGCGCCAGCCGCTCGTAGAAGTGGCTGCCGATCTGGCGGTCGAGCTGGCGCACCGACCAGCCTTCGCGCAACGCTTCCGTCTCGTAAAAGGCACGGCGGCCGCCGTCTTCACGGAAAGCAGGCGCACATACGCGGACCATGGCAACGTAAAACGGGTGGCTCGCGCCATGTAATCCGGCGCCGTTGCCGTGGCGTCGACGACGTCTTTCGCCGGCAGCGATTTTCCAGACGGCGTCTGGACATTTTCGGGGGCGGCCGATTTTCCAGACACTGTCTTGAAAACCTCTGTCTCGGGCCAGGCGCCATAGAAGGCGCGCATGCTGGCCAGATTCGCCTTGCCGAACCCGCGTCCGAAACGGCGCGTCAGGGTCGTCAGCGAGCCGGGCGATCAGCGCCTGTCCATAGCCAGCACGCGCCTGCCCGCCCTGCTCACGGGCGACGATCCGCCGCCCGATCTCCCAGTAGGCGGCGGTCATCACGGCATTGACGTTGCGTGCCGCCGTGCCTCGCGCCGATTCGACGACACTGGCCACCTCCTTGTGCAGCCCGGCGTAGCCGCCAGGCGCGATTGCCACCTTCGTCATGACGCGTTGACGGCATCCTTGAGCGCCTTGCCCGCCGTGAACTTGACGGTCTTCGCCGCGGGGATCTGGATCTCGGCGCCGGTCGCCGGATTGCGGCCGACCCGTGCGGCGCGCGCACCCGCGGAAAACGAGCCGAAGCCGATCAGCTGGACGGTATCGCCCTTCGTCACCGCGCCGGTGATCGCAGCGATCACTGCGTCGATCATCTCGCCGGTCGCGGTCCTGCTTTCATCGGTTAGCGCCGCGACCGCATCCACCAGTTCCTGTTTGTTCATTGTTGATTCCTCGTCGTGGTTGGGATATCGCCACCCTACCCGATCGGCCGGCCTTCACGCAATCACGACCAGAGGGCGGTCCGGTTCTGCAGCAACCGGATCAACTCAACGTACATTGACTTCGCAATGCGCCGTCAGGGTCGGTCGGAAGCGCCACGGCACGGCAGATCAATCACGAATTTATCGCTCGTCAACGGGCGACGACCGGAAAGCGGCATGAAGAGAAATCGCCACATCTGATAACCGGCGTCATCGCGACCGATCAGGATGTCGTCGCAGATCGCCACCCAATTCATCAGGAATACAGAGTATCTCAACGGGCGATTGTTCAGGTGCTTGACCAATATGGATTTTTAGGACCGAACCGCCAGTTTTGCAGGGAAAGTACGACTACCCCGACAAATGGTGAGTCGCTTTCACAACAGGTGCGCAAGGGCACATAGAAGCTGCCCCGATGTTGGTAGTCTTTCCTGCACCAGACGCCGGAGGCATCGTGGTGAAGGCGCCGGTATGTCGTTGACCTGAGACCAGTAGAAGAACATGCAAAAAAACAGGAGGGCTTCACCATGCTGAGGTGGATCACAAACTGGGCTTCACATCACGCTCCTACCCCCGAGAAACGGTCGGAACGGGCGCTAAACGAGTTGCGTATGGAGCTGTTCCAGGCCGAGCAGCGTGTCCTCGATGCGCAGATGCATGCGGATTATTACCGCTCACGCATCGCATTTTGCGAAGCAGTTTTTAAACAAGGCATCGAACAGGTGTCCGATCAGCGCAAGCGCCAGGAAGACGCTGTTCATGAACTGCGCCCGGGACTCAGGCTCACGGCAACGCAATAGCAGGTGCGCAGTCAAACTTCAATGCATCCACCGGTTATCAGATGTTGGAAGCCGGCGTCCGGCAGTTTACTGCGTGGGGCAATACTGGCGAGGGCCGCCACGTTCTCATTGCAATCGTCCGCTATCGCGCCGCCCATTCACCGACGAAACGCGCGACGCTGCAAACGGCCGGTATCGCCCGCCGCTTGATGCAAGGCGGCGAGTTGCATCAGGAGGCTGCGCCATCGTGACGGCGCGTGACGGGTGAACCCCATTTCACTGACGAACCGTTCGATGTCCTCAAGCTGGTATCGCGCTGGGCAAGCTGCACCCGGTAGTTCATGGGATGCCAGAGCGCTTCTTTCGCCAGGTGAGCGCGCACCTGCTCGGGCGTGGGCGCGCGCGGGAGCCGCGCGCAGCGCTTCGGTCGCAGGCACCACCTTGTCACGCAGCCACGCCTCAATGGCCCTGTCGCGGGCCGCCAGGGGACGTAGCCCATCGCGGATCACTTCGCTTTCAGAAGCGTATTCGCCGCTGGCGACCTTGGTGCGAATGAGTTCGGCCAGCTCACTGGGCAGCGTAATGCTGAACCGCTGTGTGGTGCGCATGGTGCTCTCCGGGCTAACAGGATTTACTGTAATCCTGCTCCGCCGACGGGGGTGCTGGCAAGGCGCGCCGGGCTTACGCAGATGACCTGTGATGGCTGCGCGCGACGGGTCGGTGTGAAGCGCCCCGGGAATTCCGGAGGCAATTTTGCTTGAGTCATGCCGCGGTGGCTGACCCAGCGAGTTTTGCATAATAAGCGGCTTCCGCCTCGGCAGGTGGAACGTTGCCGATCGGCTCGAGCAGTCGCCGATGATTGAACCAGTCGACCCACTCGAGTGTGGCCATCTCAACGGCCTGCAGATTGCGCCACGGCCCGAGCCGATGGATCACTTCCGCCTTGTACAGTCCGTTGATCGTTTCGGCCAGAGCATTATCGTAGGAGTCGCCCACGCTGCCCACGGACGGCTCAATGCCGGCTTCGGCCAGACGATCCGTATAGCGAATCGAAACGTACTGCACGCCGCGGTCGCTGTGATGGATCAGCCCGTCCTTCGCCGGCTGTCGTTCGTACAGGGCCTGCTCCAGCGCGTCCAGCACGAAGTCCGTGTGCGCCGACGCCGACACACGCCAGCCGACAATGCGTCGGGCAAACACGTCGATGATGAACGCGACATAGACGAAGCCCTGCCAGCTCGATACATACGTAAAATCTGACACCCACAGCGCATTGGGTCGTTCTGCCTTGAACTGCCGCTGCACGCGGTCCAGCGGACACGGCGTCGAGCGGTCGCTGACGGTTGTCCTGATGAACCTGCCGCGCCGCACACCCCGCAGACCGAGCTTCTTCATCAACCGCTCTACCGTGCACCGGGCCACCTCGATGCCTTCTCGTGCGAGTTGCCGCCAGACCTTGCGTACCCCGTATACCTGGAAGTTCGCTTCCCACACGCGCCGGATTTCCCCGCACAGCATCGCGTCACGCTGGGCCCGCGCAGGCACGCGTGCTGGATCGGCGCGCCGAGCCTTATGCTGGTAATACGTCGACGGGGCGATCGGCAGCACCCTGCAAATCGGCTCGACCCCATAGACCTGCCGGTGATCATCGATGAACGTGATCATCACTTCGGTCGGCGGTCGAGCTCCGCCTGTGCGAAATACGCCGATGCCTTGCGCAGGATCTCATTGACCTGGCGCAACTCGCGAACCTCCCGCTCCAGCGCTTTCAGGCGTTCCTGATCCGCAGTGTCGCCATCGGCACGCAAGCCCCGATTGCGTTCGTCCTGTCGTACCCAGTTACGCAGCGTCTCGCCGGAACAGCCCATCTTGGCAGCAATCGACGCGATCACCTTCCATTGCGATTCATGTTCGCCGCGGTGCTCGTGGACCATCCTGACTGCCCGTTCACGCACTTCCGGCGAATACCTCGGTGACTTCTTCTTGACGTTTTCCATAGCTCCATTTTCTCAAGATTTGGAGTCTCCGGAAAACTCGGGGCGCTTCAAATATCAGTGCCCCGAACAACGTAGACGACAGACTCGGCAATGTTGGTCGCATGGTCGCCGATACGTTCGATGGCCTTCGCGATAAACAGGTACTCGAGCCCCGTCGAGATTGTTCGTGGGTCTTCCATCATGTATGTCACCAGATTGCGCACGAATGCCCGGAACTCCTTATCGACGGCTTCGTCCTCCCGAACAATCTGTGCAGCTCCAACCGCATCCATTCGCGCAAATGCATCCAGCGCTTTGTGCAGAATCTTTAAGGCCATTTCACCGGAGATTTTGATTTCAGCGATGTTGAACGCTCGGGGAGCACCATCCCTGTGAATTCGGCGCATGCGTTTTACCAACTTTCGCGCTTCGTCGCCCGCGCGCTCCAGGTTGGTAATGCACTGTGAAGTGGCCAGCAGGAATCGCAGGTCACGAGCGGCGGGCTGTCGACGCGCAATGATATGGCTGACTTCCTCGTCGATTGCGATTTCCATCGCATTGAGCCGATGTTCACCCTCAAGGACGGCAGCCACCAGCGCCCCATCGAATTCGTTCAGAACCGCCAGCGCAAGCGCGGTTTGAGATTCCACGAGTCCACCCATTTCGAGCAGTCTCGATGAAAGAAGGTTGAGATCCGCCTCAAAACTGCTGGAAAGGTGCTTTTCTGACATGTTGACTTCTCCGCGCAACGCCCGGGACGCAGTTATGAGTGCCGCTGCGTCCATTTCACCAGAAACCATTCCGTTGGCCCGGCCCCAGAGCGCCCCTGCAATCAGAGTCCCACATCGTCACGACCTAGAAAACCGTATATACCGTATCATCGTACGCTTCGCGTTCGATGTTCACAACAACAAATGTTGCGGGTCGCCGGGAGTACCAAGACCGGGGTGCATACGGAAATATCAACGGGCACTCCATTCTTTTCGCGCTCTGATGTGCGTAGCCATGGCGGCATTCGCGGAGCGGAGCAGAGTTCGGTTTTCCAGTGGTCGCGCTTTCGTATTTGGATACGGACACTTGCACGAAATTCCGCCAGCTGTCACGGAGTGACAGGTACCGGTACCGTTGCGATGGTTATCGCCGCTGCACCTGGTTTCGGTCCGTCCGTTTCGCTACGTATAGTGCGCGGTCCGCTCGCGACAGTGCGCCGCGCGCATCGTCAGAAGGCAGGACCTCGCACACCCCGGCAGAAAACGCGTAGCGAATTCTCCGTCCCGCGCTTGTCCAGACTGTACGTCCAGACATCTCATGTCGCACTCGCTCGATGGCGGCCGACGCTTCGTCCAGCGATGCACCTGGAAGAACCATGAGAAACTCGTCGCCGTCAATGCGGCCAACAATATCCGACCCGCGTACAGCACCAAGGATGGTCTGCGCAAAGTCCCGCAGAATATGCCTGTATTACGGCGGCGACCAGTTCCCGTTCGCTCGAACTACCGGTAATCTCTCGGCATTGATCGAGCGCGCCAGCGTGCTGGTCTCGAACAACAGCGGGCCGGTGCATCTGGCTTCCGCATTGAAGACGCCCGTGGTCGATCTCTACGCGCTCACCAATCCCCAGCACACGCCCTGGCAAACGCCGCACCGCGTGCTGTTCCGCGATGTCGAATGCCGCTGGTGTTATCGCAGCGTGTGTCCGCAGCAGCATCACGCCTGTCTGCTCGGCGTCGCACCCGCCGAAGTCGCGCGGGCCGCCTTCGAATTGCGCGGCGTGCCGAATGCGCGCGGCGAGACTCTCCGATCCGAAGCTCCGACAGCAACCGTCGGCGCGACGCCGCCCGCCGAACAATCTCTCGCCCTTTGAAAATCCTTCTTTATTGCGAGCCATCATGTACACACTCGGAATCAACGCGGTCTATCACGATAGTGCAGCCGCCTTATTGCGCGACGGCGTGGTATTGGCCGCCGCCGAAGATGAGCGCTTCACGCACGTCAAACACGCCAAACGCCCCGTGCCGTTCTCGACGTGGCAACTGCCCTTCGACGCCATCGACTATTGCCTGAATACCGCCGGCATCACGCTCGCGGAAGTCGATCACGTGGCCTACTCGTACGACCCGAACCTGTTCGGCGGCATGCCGAGCCGGCCAGGCGCGGTTATCGAATTGCCTTTCGATCCGGCTGGCACGCGCCTTAGCGATCCATCGGCGTCGCCATGGGACCCTCTGTTTCTCAGCTACATTGCCAACGCTCGGGCGCAGTTGCTCGACGGCGTGCCACATCATCTGAAGAAGCGTTTTCAGGGCGTGGACCGCGACAAGGGCTTCAAATGGCATTTCGTCGGTCACCATCTCGCGCACGAAGCCAGCGCCTTTCTTGCCGCTCCGTTTGACGACACGGCCGTGCTCACCATGGACGGTCGCGGCGAAGGCGTGACCACCAGCATGGGGCAATTTGTCGGCGGCGAATATAGACGGCTCAAGCAGGTGGAATTGCCGCACTCGCTGGGTTTGCTCTACGAAGCCGTAACGGACTGGCTCGGCTTTCTGCATTCTTCGGATGAGTACAAGGTGATGGCGCTCGCCTCGTACGGCAAGCCGGAGTACCTCGACGTATTCCGCGAGATAGTCCGCTTCCGCAGCGACGGAACGTATACCGTCGAGGCGCCGCGTCTCGTTGAACGCTTCGGTCCGGCACGCGAACGCGGAGCAACGCTGGAGCAGCGTCACTTCGACATTGCGCATTCGTTGCAGCGGGTGCTGGAAGAAACCGTGTTGCAACTCGCCGGGTGGCTGCATCGGCAAACCGGTTTGAGCAAACTCAGCATGGCCGGCGGCGTGGCGCTGAACTGCGTCATGAACTCGAAGCTGCGTGACGCCGGTCCGTTCGACGAAGTCTGGGTCCAGCCCGCAGCCGGTGACGCGGGCACCGCATTGGGCGCCACGCTATGGACCGATTATCGCGAGCGCGCCGCGCGCGGCGACCGCACGCGTCACTGGAAAATGGATCATGCGTACCTCGGACCCGAATATAGCGAAGCGGAAATCGAACAGTTTCTGACATGGTCGAAAATCCCCTACTGGCGCTTGAACGACATTGCAGGCGACACCGCCAGCCTGCTCGCGGACGGCAAGGTGATCGGCTGGTATCAGGGCCGAACGGAATTCGGCCCTCGCGCGCTCGGCGCGCGCTCGATTCTCGCCTCGCCGGTCGATTCGCGCATGCAGGCCAGGCTTAACGAGATCAAGGACCGCGAAGACTTTCGCCCAGTCGCGCCAGTCGTCATGGAAGAGCATGCAAACGAATGGTTCGTGGACGGGCGCGTTGCGCCGTTCATGCTGTTCGTGTTCGACGTGCGCGCGGATAAGGCGGAACGCATTCCGGCAGTTCGTCACGTGGACGGCACCGCGCGCGTGCAAACCGTGAACCGCTCGCAGCATCCGCTGTATTACGACCTGCTCGATGCGTTCAGACAGCGCACGGGCGTGCCGATTCTCGTCAATACTTCGTTCAATACACGCGGCGAGCCAATGGTGAATTCTCCACGCGATGCCGTCGAGTCGTTCTGGACTTCGCCGCTGGACGCGCTCGTGATCGGGCCGTTTCTCGTCGAAATAGCGGGAGCCACCGCATGAGTTCGCCCACTGCCGGTTCGGCGGAATACGGCGCCTGGCGCGCCGCCTCGCCAGGTGGGAGCGGAGCGGCTTCGGCTAGTGTCGCGGAGCAAGTTGCGCAGTTTGCCGCAAAGGCGCGTCTCTGTGGTCGTGCCGACGTACCGTCGTCCCGACATGCTCGCAACGTGCCTCGACGCACTCTGCAAGCAGAATCTCCCGGCGGACCAGTACGAAATCTTTGTCTGCGACGACGGTCCCGACGACGCCACGCACGCTTGCGTCGCGCGCTTCGCCGCGACACAGGCCGAGCGAGGACTCGCGGTGCACTACGTGCCGGTCACACGCACTCAAGGCCCGGCCGGCGCACGTAACGCCGGATGGCGGCGGGCACGCTCGCCGTTGATTGCCTTCACCGACGACGACACCCTGCCGGACCCGAACTGGCTCACCGCAGGCATCGCGGCGCTCGGAAACGGCGCTGCAGCCGCATCGGGAAAAATCGTCGTGCCCTTGCCCGACCTGCCGACCGACTACGAAGCCGACGCCAGCGGCCTCGAACGCGCGGAGTTCGCCACAGCGAACGCTTTCGTGGCGCGCGAGTATCTCGTGCTGACCGGCGGATTTGACGAACGCTTCACGTCCGCGTGGCGTGAAGACTCCGACCTGCAATTCATGCTGTTGCAGGCGGGCGGCGAGATCGTGAAGGCGGCCAACGCGCTGGTCGTGCATCCGGTACGCCCTGCACGTTGGGGCCTGAGCATTTCGCAGCAAAAGAAAAGTCAGTTCGACGCATTGCTTTACAAGAAGCATCCGCAGCTATTCAGAACGCGCATTCGCGCGACGCCGCCGCTGTTGTACTACGCAATCCTCTGCGCGGTGTTAACTGCATGCGTTGCCGTGCTAACGGGCCGCGATGCTGTCGCGCTCGTCGCGCTGATCGTATGGCTTGGGTTGACCGGTTACTTCTGCGCGATGCGTTTGCGCGGACGCGATCGAAGTTGGCGGCACATTCTCGAAATGGCGTGGACGTCGATTCCGATTCCATTTCTGTCGATCTACTGGCGGCTCTATGGCGCCTGCCGCTTCAAGGTGTTCTTTCCATGAATCCACCCACGTTTCTGGGCGCGCTCGCGCCGCGCCGCATCGTCGTGTTTCGCGCACTGCAACTCGGTGACATGCTTTGCGCCGTCCCCGCGTTGCGCGCCTTACGCCGCGCGGTGCCGCACGCACATATTGCGCTGATCGGCTTGCCATGGGCACAAACGTTCGTCGAGCGCTATGTGGAGCTCGTCGATGAACTGATCGTGTTTCCTGGCGCAATGGGCTTTCCGGAACAGCCGGAGACAGACGCCGGTCTGCCGGACTTTTTCGCACAGATGCGCGCCCGGCGATTCGACCTCGCGATTCAGTTGCATGGCAGCGGTGGTGTCGCCAACGACCTGCTGCGCGAATTTGGCGCGACGGCTCAAGCAGGCTTCGTGCAACCCGATGAAGTGGAACGGTCCGGATGTTTCATCGGCTGGCCCGACGACCTGCCCGAAGTCGAACGCTATCTCGCGCTAATGGAAGCCCTGGGCGCGCCAGGAAGCGAGCGCCGGCTGGCGTTTCCGTTGAACCACCGGGACCGCGACGAATATGCCACGCTCGCCGCGACACACGGCGTGGAACCAACGCGCCTCGTGCTGGTTCACCCCGGCGCGCAGTTGCCCTCGCGCCGCTGGCCGGCGGAACGCTTCGCCGCCGTCGCCGACAACCTAGCCGCCGACGGCTGGCAGATCGCCATCACCGGAACGGCCGCCGAGGCGCCGCTGACCAGTGCGGTGCTGGGCGCGATGACTTCGCCGGCGTTGCATCTGGCGGGCGCCACCTCGCTCGGCGGACTGGCGGCGCTGGTCGCGCAGGCGCGCCTCGTGGTATGCAACGACACCGGCATTTCCCACATCGCCGCGGCGCTCAAGACGGCTTCGGTAGTGATTGCGTCGGGCAGCGACACGCGCCGCTGGGCGCCGTCGGATCACGCGCAGCACCGCGTACTCGCCGACTATCCGCCATGCCGCCCCTGCATGTTTCGCGAATGCCCGTACGGTCATCCGTGCGCTTTGAACATCAGCGTCGAACAGGTCGTGCAAACCGCGCGCGTCCAACTCGCGCTCGCGCCGGGCGCCGAACCGGGTGCGCCCAACGCGTTGCACGGAGACGGCGGACTCACAGAGGAAATTCATCATGCCGCGTAACTGCCGTCGGCTACGCGTTCTGACGTGGCACGTCCACGGCAACTACCTTTACTACCTGACCCAGACGCCGCACGACTTTTATGTCGTAACGAAGCCAGGTAATCCGCCCGGTTACGCGGGCAAAGTCGGCGTACTGCCGTGGGACGACAACGTGCATGAGATCAGTGCCGACGAAGTGGCCAACGCGCAGTTCGACGTGGTGCTGTATCAGCACAAAAGCCATTGGGAAACCGACAGGGAGCAGTTGTTGAGCCCGGCGCAGCAGCGCCTGCCGCGCGTCTATATCGAGCACGATCCACCGCAGGAGATCCCTTTCCAGCAAATGCACTGGGTCGAGGATCCTCACACTTTGCTGGTTCACGTCACGCACTTCAACCGGCTCATGTGGGACTCGGGCGTTACGCCCACGCGTGTTATCGAGCACGGTGTCGTCGTTCCCCATAACGTGCGTTACAACGGCGAACTCGAACGCGGCATTGTCGTGGTCAATCATCTCGCCCAGCGCGGGCGCCGGCTCGGCGCGGACGTTTTCACCGAGGCGCGTACGCGTGTCCCGCTCGATCTCGTGGGCATGGACGCAGAGCGGCTGGGTGGAATCGGCGAGATCGGCAATCTCGATCTGGCGGCATTCAGCGCGCGCTACCGTTTTTTCTTCAATCCGATTCGCTGGACCAGTCTTGGCCTTGCCATCGTGGAGGCGATGACGATCGGCATGCCCATTATCGGTCTCGCCACCACCGAACTCGCCACGGTGATACGCAATGGCGAAAACGGCTTTATTCACACCGACGTCGACGCGCTGGTGGATATCATGACCTCGCTGCTGCGCAATCCCGCCGAAGCACGGCGGCTTGGCGAAGGCGCGCGGCGCACCGCACTGGAGCGCTTTCATATCGACCGTTTCGCGCAGGACTGGCACGACACGCTCTTACAGGTAACCGCTTGATTCGCCGTCCACCGCACTTCAAGCAAGGACCACGCATTATGAAAGAATTGACCCGCAAGCGGATTCTGGTTACCGGTGGCGCCGGATTTCTCGGCTCGCATTTGTGTGAACGGCTCGTGACGCAAGGCCACGATGTGCTGTGCGTCGACAACTTCTACACTGGAATGAAGGACAATATCGCGCATCTGCTCGACTGCGCCAATTTCGAATTGATGCGCCACGACGTGACGTTCCCGCTCTATGTGGAAGTCGATGAGATTTATAACCTCGCGTGCCCTGCTTCGCCGATTCACTACCAGCACGATCCGGTGCAGACCACGAAGACCAGCGTACACGGCGCGATCAATCTGCTCGGCCTCGCCAAACGCGTGAAGGCGAAAATCTTCCAGGCATCGACGAGCGAAGTCTACGGCGATGCACGCGTGCACCCACAGCCCGAAGGCTACTGGGGTCATGTTAACCCGATCGGCCCGCGCTCCTGCTACGACGAAGGCAAACGTTGTGCGGAGACGCTGTTCATGGACTACAGGCGCCAGCATGGTCTGTCGGTCCGCATCGCGCGCATTTTCAACACGTACGGACCACGCACGCATCCGGCCGATGGCCGCGTGATCTCCAATTTCATGATGCAAGCCTTGCGGGGCGAACCGATCACGCTTTACGGCGACGGCTCGCAGACGCGCTCTTTCTGTTACGTGGACGACATGATCGACGCCTTTATCCGCTTGATGAACACGGAAGAGGATCTCGACGCACCCGTGAACCTCGGCAATCCTCATGAAGTCAGCATGCGCGAGATCGCGCAGCGCATCGTGGCGATCACTGCTTCAAATTCGCCGCTCGAAATGCGGCCTCTTCCCGCCGACGACCCGTCGCATCGACAGCCTGATATCACACGTGCCCGCGAGTTGCTCGGCTGGCAGCCACGCACGTCGCTGGACGACGGCCTCGCGCTGACCGCACGCTATTTCCGCGCGCGTATCGAAGCCGGCGCCGCGCCCTTACTCGGACACGCTAGTAATCGCCACGCCTTAGCGTCGGACCACTGAGTGCAAGAGCCGCGTTGACGAGAGCAAGGTGGCTGAGCGCCTGCGGGAAGTTGCCTGCGAGGTGGCGGCCCGGTACGTCGTACTCTTCCGCGAGCAGGCCGAGGTCGTTGGCAACAGCGAGTACCCGTTCGAACTGCGCCCGCGCATCCTGCTGGCGGCCTTGCAATTGCATGCACTCCGCCATCCAGCACGAGCATGCGAGGAACACGCCCTCGTTCGGTCCGTCGGTCACGGGCTTCTTACGGCGAATCAGGCCACCCTCGCTCAACTCGCGCTCGATGGTGGCGATAGTGGACGCCATGCGCGGGTCGTCGACGGGAAGAAAGCCGACCAGCGGCAGCAGCAATATGCTTGCATCGATTGCATGGGTTCCATAGTGCTGGGTGAAGGTGCCCAGGCCCGCGTTCCATGCCTCGCGGCAGATTTCCTCGTGCACGGCGTCGCGCAATGCGCTGATCCGTTCCACCATGGCCGTGCTCACCACGCTTCGCGTTTCGTGGCGTTTGACAAAGCGGTCGAGGGCGACCCATGCCAGCACCTTCGAATACGTGTAATGGCGTGGTTTTGTGCGCGACTCCCACATGCCCGAGCCCGCGTTCTGCCAGATCGATTCGACGTGCTCGATCAGCTTGTACTCCACGACGAATTCCTGCTCACACGGTGCAAGCCCGCCGCGACTAGCCAGATCGAGACACTCGATTACCTCGCCGTACACGTCTAGCTGATGCTGGCTGGAAGCGGCATTGCCGATACGCACCGGCGTGGCGAAACGGTAACCGGGCAACGAGTTCACGCTCCGTTCCGGCAAACGGCGTCCGCCATCCACCCGATACATGATCCGCATTTTGTCCGGCGAGCCCGCAATCGCGCGTAACAGCCAGTCCCGCCAGTCCTGCGCCTCTTCGTGATAGCCGGCGTTGAGCAACGCGGTCATCGTGAAACTCGCATCGCGCAGCCAGCAGTAACGGTAGTCCCAGTTCATCTCGCCGCCGGGCGCTTCGGGCAACGAGGTGGTCGGCGCGGCAACGAGCGCACCGCTGTGCCGATGAATCAGAGCCTTCAACGTGATCAGCGAGCGGCGAACCTGACGCGGCCAGTGCGTCTTGCCGTCGTCGAAGCGGCCGATCCAGTCGCGCCAGAAATGTTGCGTCGAAGTGAGCGCCGCTTCCGCGTCGATCGATGCTGGAAGCGGCTCGTGCGATTGCCCGTAGCTCATGACGAACGCTATGCGCTGCTCTGCCGTTACGTTGAATCGCGCCTCGACCGACTCTCCTTCTATGCGAAGCTTTACGGGCGCGCGCAAAACCACCAGATCGGGCCCGACCTTGGCGATGACATCGTCGCCGGACATTTCGAGCCACGGCGCAAGCGCGCCGTAGTCGAAGCGCAAGCGCACGCAACTGCGCATGGCCACGCTCCCACTCAGCCCAACGACGATGCGTACGATCGAAGAAAACGCCTTATTTACAGGCATGAAATCGATGATTCGCACTTCGCCGCTCGCCGTGCACAAGTCGGTTTCCATGACAAGCGTGTCGTCCTGATACCGACGACTGCGCGCCAGCACCGCGCCGGGCGCCTGAGCCGGCGCGAGAGACCATTGCCCGTGTTCTTCCTTGCCGAGCAGGGAGGCAAAGCAGGCGTCGCCGTCAAACCGCGGCCAGCAGAGCCAGTCGATAGTGCCGTCCCTGCTCAGCAATGCGGCTGTGTCGCCATCGCCCAGCAGTGCATAATCTTCAATCGGCCGGCTCACATTTCCCGCCTTGCAAAGGTTTCATGTTCTTCTCTTTCTGCTCGCCAGGAAACTCAGGCCACTCACGACACCGATGCCGGCCAGCGCCCAGAAGGCGTTGCGATGCCGACTCGTCAGCATTTCCCAACTGGTTGCTCTCGACTGACTGTCGAAGCGGCCATGTGCGCCGTAAGCGCCCGGTATCGGATCGAACAGATTGCCCGGCGTATCCGGTTCCAACAGCTCATCGGTAAGCTGGCCGTCGTAGCCTGCCTTCGCCAGATATTTGTCGATCCATCCCGGCGCAATCCGGTTCGCAAGAATCGCCTTGACCGTGGAGAACCCTACCCAGACTTGCCTGCGGCGATGCGTCGCCGCGAAGAAGATCGCGCGCGCCGCCACTTCCGGCTGGAAAATCGGCGCAACGGGCTGGGCTTTTCGTCCCATCTTGTTGAGCGCCCAGTCGAATTGCGGCGTATTGACGGCGGGCAAATCGACCATGGTCAGATGAACGTTCAGCCGGTCGTGGATGATTTCGGAGCGCAACGCGTCGGTAAAGCCACGCACGGCGAATTTCGCACCGCAGTAAATGGACTGGAGCGGCACGGATCGGTAACCGAGCGCGGAGCCGACATTCACAATGGTGCCGCGATTTCGAGTGCGCATGCGCGCGAGCGCCGCCATCGTGCCATGCACCTGGCCCAGATACGTGACCTGTGTGCCGCGTTCGAACTCTCGCGCGGTGAGCGCCGACACCGGTGCAAAGACCGTCGCCATCGCAACGTTGACCCACACGTCGATCGGTCCGAGTTCCTGTTCGACGCGGGCAGCCGCAGACGCCACTGCTGCCGAATCGGCCACGTCAGTGGGAATGTCGAGCGCACGCACGCCATAGGCCGTTTGCAGTTCGGCGGCGGCGCGTTCCAGACGGGCGGCATCGCGCGCGAGGAGCCCCACATCGTATCCATGCCGCGCAAATTCCTCGACAGCGGCTCGCCCGACGCCCGCGCTAGCGCCGGTAATGACCGCGACCTTGCTCATGCCGTTATCTCCATCGGTTCAGCGTGCGAGCAACTCCACACGCGTTGAAGACCTGCTCCACTTCCGAGGCGTCAGCAATAAGCGGACCTCGCTCGGCTATCCGTTCGCGTCTCGCTCACGTTGATAACGCTGGCTTATAGGAGAAGAGCGAGGAGCAGTTCAGCATTACCGACTGAAAGACAGCGGTACGGCGTTTGCGGCTGGACACTGCAAAGAGGACTTTTTCAGGAGCAGTCCATGGCACAAACTGTCGGCGATTTCATCATTGAACGATTGCATGCGTGGGGCGTCCGTCGCATTTATGGCTATCCCGGCGACGGCATCAACGGCGTATTCGGCGCACTCAACCGCGCACAATCAGAGGCGAAAAAATCGAAGTCGGGCAATCCGACGCAGCCCATCGAATTCATTCAGGTCCGCCATGAAGAAATGGCAGCCTTCATGGCATCCGCGCATGCAAAATTCACTGGCGAGCTGGGCGTGTGCATTGCCACCTCAGGTCCAGGTGCGTCGCATCTGATTACCGGACTTTATGACGCACGAATGGATCATATGCCGGTGCTCGCCATTGCGGGCCAGCAGGCACGGGCTGCGCTGGGCGGTCACTATCAGCAGGAACTCGACCTGCTTTCGTTGTTCAAGGACGTCGCCGGCGCATTCGTCGAACAGGCTTCGGTGCCCGCGCAGGTGCGTCATATCGTGGACCGCGCCGTGCGCACCGCGCTTTCGGAACGCAAAGTAACAGCGATGATCCTGCCTAACGACTTGCAGGACGCCCCTTATGAAGCGCCCGCGCGCAAACACGGCACGCTTCATTCGGGCGTTGGCTATCGCGCGCCGCGCATCGTGCCTTTCCCGGACGATCTACAGCAAGCCGCGAACGTGCTCAACGCTGGCAAGAAGGTGGCGATACTCGTCGGAGCGGGCGCGCTTCATGCCACGGACGAAGTCATCGCCGTCGCCGAAAAACTCGGAGCGGGTGTCGCCAAGGCGTTGCTCGGCAAGGCCGTGCTGCCCGACGATCTGCCGTGGGTCACCGGCTCGATCGGTCTGCTCGGCACCAAGCCGAGTTACGACCTCATGATGGAATGCGACACACTGCTGATGATCGGCTCGGGTTTCCCCTACTCGGAGTTCTTGCCAAAAGAAGGCGAAGCGCGGGGCGTGCAGATCGATGTGAAGGCCGACATGCTGAGCCTGCGCTATCCGATGGAAGTGAATCTCGTCGGCGACAGTGCGGAAACGCTCCGCGCGCTGCTGCCGCTGCTCGAAGAAAAGAAGGATCGCACGTGGCGTAAGAAGATTGAAGGCTGGACCGCCGACTGGTGGAAAACGCTCGATAAGCGCGCACACGTGGCGGGCAAAGACGCAGTCAATCCGCAGCGCACCGTTTGGGAACTGTCCAAACGCATTCCCGCGAACGCCATTGTCACGAGCGATTCGGGTTCCTGCGCGAACTGGTACGCGCGCGACCTCAAGGTGCAGCGCGGCATGATGTGCTCGCTGTCGGGTGGACTCGCATCGATGGGTGCGGCCGTTCCATATGCTATTGCCGCCAAATTTGCGTTTTCCGAGCGTCCGGTGATCGCGCTGGTCGGCGACGGCGCGATGCAGATGAACAACATGGCGGAGCTGATCACCGTATCGAAGTACTGGAAAGACTGGGCCGATCCACGCTGGATCTGCATGGTGCTGAACAACTGCGATCTCAATCAGGTCACCTGGGAGCAGCGTGTCATGGAAGGCGACCCGAAATACGAGGCGTCGCAGGATATTCCGTCGGTGCCGTATCACAAGTTCGCGGAGTTAATCGGCCTGAAAGGCATCTACGTCGACAACGAAGAACAGATGGGCGCCGCATGGGACCAGGCGCTGGCCTCGGACCGCCCCGTCGTGATCGAAGTCAAGGCCGATCCAAACATCGCACCGTTGCCACCGCATATCACGCTCGGGCAGGCCAAGGCATTTGCCTCGACGCTGATGAAGGGCGATCCGAACGAAGGCAACGTGATCGTGGAAACGGCGAAGCAGGTGCTCGGCGCCGTGTTGCCCGGTCATCACGGCAAATGACCAGGCGCGCCCCACCGCAGACGGGCGCGCTGCATGCGCCGATTACCGCCGTGCGCGCGCATGCTTACCGTATTCCGACCGATGCGCCGGAAGCCGACGGCACGTTCGAATGGAACGCGACCACACTTGTCGTCGTGGAAGTGGATGCGGCCGGCCAAAGCGGAATCGGCTATACGTATAGCGATAAAAGTGTGACCGGCCTGATTTGCGACACGCTCGGCGAATGCATCTTGCAGCGCGACGCGTGGGACATCCGCGCGATCTGGGACCGCATGCAGCGCCAGGTGCGCAACCTCGGCCGCTCGGGTCTCGCCGCCACGGCTATCTCTGCGGTGGACTGCGCACTGTGGGACCTCAAGGCGAAACTGCTCGACGTGCCGCTCGTGCGCCTGCTCGGCGCCGCGCGCGAGTCGGTGCCGATATACGGCAGCGGCGGCTTCACGACCTACAGCGATAAGCAGATACGCGAGCAGCTAGGCGGCTGGGTGGAGCGCGACGGCTGCCGCTGGGTGAAGATCAAGATCGGCAGCGAGCCGGATAAAGACCCCGCGCGCGTGCAAACAGCGCGCGCGGCGATCGGCGATGCCGGCCTGTTCGTCGACGCCAACGGCGCGTTCACGCCGCAAACCGCTTTGCTTTGGGCGCGGCGCTGTATCGACCAGCAGGTGCAATGGTTCGAAGAACCGGTTTCCTCGGACGACCGATCTGGTCTGCGCTTCGTGCGCGAACACGCGCCGCCCGGCATGGAGATCGCCGCCGGCGAATACGGCTACACGCTCGACGATTTCCGGCATCTGCTCAGCTCGCAAGCCGTGGATGTCCTGCAGGCCGACGTGAGCCGTTGCGGCGGGATCACCGGCTTCATGCAGGCTGCGGCGCTTTGCGACGCGTTTCATGTGCCGCTGTCGGCGCACTGCGCGCCTGCGCTGCATCTGCACGTTGCGTGCGCGGTGCCGCGTCTGCGTCATCAGGAGTGGTTTCACGATCACGTGCGGATCGAATCGCTGCTGTTCGACGGCGCACCGCGCGCGGCGAACGGTGCGATCGCGCCGGACCTGACGCGCCCCGGTTGCGGCCTCGAGTTCAAACTCCGCGATGCAACCTCGTACCAGATCAAATAGCGGGGAACGACGCATGACCTCTCAACGACTTCCGGGCCTGCTGTACGCGGTCGCCGGCGTGACCGCCGTGGCGGCGCTGGCGTTGCGTCCGGCGAAGCACGAAACGGCTGGCACGCAGGAGATCGGTGCAATCAGGGACGCGTTCGCGAGACCCGTCCGATCGCCCGCGCTGCGGACACCGCGTGTTCGAGCGCATATCGCCGCTGCTCAGCGTTTCAATCACAGTTCCGCGCTGCTCGCGCTCTCGGTGCTCGCCGACAGCGCCATGGAGCACTATCGCGGATCGTTCGACAATCCGGCGATGTTCACGCCGCTCGTCTCCGGCACGCTGTCCTTGCTGGCCGGTCTGCATGGCGGCCGCGATCACCGGCAGCAGACTCATCAGGTGCGTCATGCCATCTATCTGGCGGCCGCCGCCGCGGGCATAGCAGGTACCGGTTTCCATCTGTACAACGTCACGAAGCGGCCCGGCGGCTGGAGCTGGAACAACCTCTTTCATGCCGCGCCGCTAGGTGCGCCAATGGCGCTGTTGCTCTCCGGCGCGCTGGGCGCGGTGGCGGAACAACTGCGCGACGAGCCGACGCACGATCCGCAATTGTTCGGCATGCCGGCCGGGCGCGCGCTTGGTCTGCTGGTCAGCGCGGGGTTGATCGGCACAGCGGGTGAGGCCGCGCTGCTGCATTTTCGCGGCGCGTTCCAGCATCGCGCAATGTATGCACCCGTCTCGGTGCCGCCACTCGCCGCCGTGCTGCTTGCCCAGGCCGCGCTCGCCGTGCCGCGCGAGCGCTGGTTCACACGCTTCTGGTTGCGCGCTACCACGGCGCTCGGTTTCGTCGGCGCGGGCTTTCACGCGCGCGGCATCGCGCGCCGGCAAGGCGGCTGGCGCAACTGGAGCCAGAACATCTTCAGCGGACCGCCGTTGCCCGCGCCACCCAGCTTCTCGGCCTTGGCACTGGCCGGTCTCGCCGCTTTGCGTTTGAGGGAGAGCGAAACATGAACGATACCAGGCACGCGAAGAGAGCCACCCGCTATCCGGGCTACGACGTGCTCGACAAACGCGACACGCCGTCGTGGGACGAGGCCACTCGCGCAGTGATCGCGCAGCGGCTCGCCACGCCCGCCGAGCCGCATTTCTTTAACGCCGTCGAATGGCTGGCGGTGTGCGCCGTGTGCGCGTGCATCGTGCCGCAGGCGAATGCGCAGCCGGTGGTGCCGCTTGCGCAGCTGCTCGATGCAAAGCTCGCGCAAAATACCGGCGACGGGTATCGCGACGCACGTCTGCCGCCGCTGCAGCAGGCGTGGCGCACGGGCCTTGCCGCGCTCGATGTGGAAAGCCGCGCGCGTCACGGTCTGCCGTTCGGCAGCCTCGACAAGCCGGGTCAGCACGCACTGCTCGACTCGATGCAACGCGGCGAGCTGACCGGCGACGCGTGGAACGGCATGCCCGCCGCCGTGTTCTTCGCCGAACGTCTGCTGCACGATATCTGCGGCATGTACTACGCACACCCCCACGCGTGGAGCGAAATGGGCTTTGGCGGGCCGGCGAATCCGCGGGGCTACGTGCGCCTTTACTACGACCGCCGCGACCCGTGGGAGGCCGCCGAGGCCAAACCCGGCGACACGGACAAAGCCCGTAAGGAGAACCAGCGTGCTCGATGAAGCGCAACATCATCCACGTGGCACGAACGGGCGCGCTCCCGATGTGTTCGAGCGCGGCGGCTGGATACCCATGCGCGAATATCCGAACGGCGAGGAAGTCGATTTCGCGATTGTCGGCACCGGCGCGGGCGGCGGCGCGCTCGCCTGCCGGCTGGCGGAACAGGGCTTTAGCGTCGTCGCATTCGATGCCGGCGCGTGGTGGCGCCCACTCGAAGAATTCGCCTCTGACGAACACCACCAGTCCAAGCTCTACTGGACCGACGAGCGCATCTGCGACGGCGAAAACCCGCTCAAGCTCGGCAATAACAACAGCGGCAAAGCGGTTGGCGGCAGCACGGTGCACTTTGCAATGGTGTCGCTGCGCTTTCGACCGGAGTGGTTCAAGTCGCGCAGCGTGCTCGGTTATGGCGCCGACTGGCCGCTCGACTGGCAGGAGATGTGGCGCTATTACACACAGGTCGAAGACGCATTGAAGATTTCCGGGCCGGTCAACTACCCGTGGGGACCGAAGCGCCCGCGCTATCCGTATCGCGCGCACGAACTGAATGCCGCGGCGCTCGTGCTCGCGCGCGGCGCGCAGGCGCTGGGTATCGACTGGACCGCGACGCCGCTCGCAACACTATCCGCGCCGCGTGGGAAGGCCCATCCCTGCGTCTATCGCGGATTCTGCACGTCGGGATGCGCGACCAATGCCAAGCAAAGCGCGCTCGTCACGTGGATTCCACGCGCGGTGAACGCCGGCGCCGAGATACGCGATCTGGCAATGGTGGGTCGAATTGCCACCAACGACGCAGGCCTTGTTACCGGCGTGGAATATCTGCGCGAAGGACGCTGGCAATTCCAGCGCGCGAAAAACGTGGTGGTGGCGGGCTACGCGATCGAAACACCGCGCCTGTTGCTGATGTCGGCGAACGGACGCTATCCGGACGGTCTCGCGAATAGCTCGGGGCTTGTCGGCAAGAACCTGATGGCGCAGTCGAATCAGGCCGTCTACGGCACCTTCGACGAAGAAATCCGCTGGTACAAGGGACCGCCTTCGCTCGCCATTACCGAACACTGGAACTACAAGGACACGGGTAAAGACTTCTTCGGCGGTTACTCGTATATGAGCCAGGGGCCGCTGCCTGTTGCCTGGGCGAGCGTGCAGAACGGGCGCGGTTTGTGGGGCGATGCACTGACCCGCGAGATGCAAAAGTATAACCATCAGGCCGGTCTGAAGATAGTCGGCGAGATGTTGCCGCAGGAACGCAACCGCGTAACGCTCGCCGATGAGAAAGACCAGTACGGTCTGCCCGTCGCGCGCGTAACGTATTCGATGTGCGACAACGACAAGCGGCTGATCACGCACTCGCTGAACTTCATGGAACAGGCGCTCGCGGCAGCTGGCGGCATCGACATCTGGCGCGAAACCGACGACACGTGCCACCTCAACGGCACGGCGTGCATGGGCGCGCATCCGTCGACGAGCGTGGTCAACGCCGACTGCCGCAGTTGGGATATCCCGAACTTGTGGGTCTGCGACGGTTCAGTGTTTCCGACCGTGGGCGGCGTGAATCCTTCGCTGACAATCCAGGCCATAGCCTGCCGGACCGCCGACCGTATCGTCGAACTCGCTGCGCGCGGCGAACTGTAGGAAGTGGCCGACGGCGCGCTGGTTTACGCCAGGAATACCCGTTGCTCGATTGCCGGTGTGATGCGTGCGTCGCTTCGCGACGCCCACAGCAGCCACCCGCCGAGACGGGGAGTTGATACATGTCCGACACCGACAACCAGTTCACGATAGTGGGATCGGTTTACATATGATTCGGCCTGCTTTGCAGATGGGACAGTACGTATCCGCTCATGCAACCGGTATTTCCGGTCTTCAATCGTAGCGTTCCGAATCCAATCAGACATTTGGCGGGTGCCGGGAACAGCGGTTGCGGACAGGCAGTTAATCGCAAGTCGTTCGGTCTGCTTTGAATCACTGATTGCCTGGCGCGGCAACTCGGCCTGGCAGGCGGGACTTTCGAAACGAGCTTAAAAGTTGGGGACGGTGCGCAGGTTCTACCGCACCGGATTTGCGTGGTTCGCATGCGCGCCGCCCACCCAGCGAGGTGGGCATTTTTTTCGCATCCAGCCGCCTGCCGACTGCATCGCGCGACCGGCGGACAGAGAAGTCCTGGCTCGCTATGGAACTACGTGGCCATTCATGTACAGCGGACCCAAATACGAGAAGCCATGGAAGACAGATCGACCGCCATATGCATTCGTGACGGGCGCATACTACTCGTCGCTCGGGAGCACTCCTCACGAGTGACCAGGTGGTCATTGCCCGGCGGCAAGCGAACCGTGTCCGAGACCCCGGCCGAAGCGTGCCGTCGGGAATTGGTGGAAGAGACGTCGATTAGCCCGCTGAGTCTCGACTATCTGTTTCAGTTCGGCGGGCTCGCCAAACGGCATTATGTTTTTCTCGCCGAATTTGGCGCCGGATGTGCCAGCCCGCGCCAGCAATGAAATTGCGGCGTGTGGATGGTTCACCCCTCGAAAGATTGCGACTTTGCCGGCGAGCGTTCCGACTCGCGAAATCGTGGCGCTCTTCATTCGGCGCTGCGCCCACCCGGCGCTCAAGTGAGCGGCACCTGGACGCCACGCGCCACCTGGCAACCTGAAGCACAGAGCCGGCGCAGCGCTATTGCGAACTGGAGGGCTGCGCGTTCGGCGACTGATTCATCGTCGCCTCGCTGCCGGCAGGGCCAACGCTGCTTGCCGCCGAACCGGCGGAAGCGTTCGCACGTTTCGCGGCGTCGCTACTATCCGTGCCGTTCGCCGCCGCGGAGTTGCTTATCACGCCGCTGCTGGCGGCATCCATTGAAGAAACCTTACCGCTCTCGTTACCTGCACGTTTGCAGCCTGCTCCGGCTGCTGCCATGGCGGCAATACAAAGGACGGCGGCGGCGTAATTCAGTCCGCGGTTCATGGCATTAGCTCCTGTTCGGTATAGCCGCAGGCCTGCCTTGGTAAGTAAGGAACGTGCGCACGGCGTCGCCCGATAAGTGAGCATTGGGCATGCCTCGCAGAGGTACGGGCGTTGCGCCATTGCACGAAGCCGGTCACGACAGGCGCATGCGCGCCCGACCCCCACAAGGATGTCACCATTAGGCAGCCCGTAAAACTGGCGCGGATGTTCGACCCCGGACGCGATCTTGAACGCGTTGCAAATCGCCACAGCGATAGCCGTATGCCACTGTCGACGGAATGACGACGCGGTCGCCGGCTTTCAAATCGCGCACGTGCTCACCGATCTTTTCGACCACGCCGACACCTTCGTGCCCGGCACGCTGCGTAAGCGTCGCGCGCGGTGCGTCCGTTGCATGACGGATGGCGCTGCAAGCGGTATTCCTGCAATGCGTGGACTTTTGCTTTGAACTTGAATCGCTATTTCGTCGATTCAATTCAATCGTCTCGTTCAGCGCGCGGGTTCCGGTCGCATTACATCGCCCCTCGATCGCGCCTGCTGTCCGCTCGCGCTACGGTTTGAGTACCACCTTGATGCAACCGTCCTCCTTGTCGCGGAATGTCTGGTACATGCCAGGACCATCTTCCAGCGACACTGTGTAAGTAACGACAAAAGAAGGATCGATCTGACCTTCCTGTATGCGTTTGAGCAGGTCATCGGTCCATCGGTTGACGTGGGTCTGCCCCATCTTCCAGGTCAGCCCCTTGTTCATCGATGCGCCGAACAGGATCTTGTCGATCAGTCCGCCATACACGCCCGGCACCGAGAGCGTGCCTGCCGGGCGGCACACGTAAATCATTTCACGCAGCACATGCGGGCGATCGGTCTCCAGCATCACCGCTTGCTTGACCCTGTCGTACACGGCGTCGAACGAGCGCGTAGCGTGCGATTCCATGCCGACCGCGTCGATGCACTTTTCCGCACCTTTTCCCTGCGTGAGGTCCTTGAGGCGATCAAGGACGCTTCCCTGATCGAAGTTGATCGTGACTGCCCCGGTCGCTTGCGCCATGGCGAGCCGCTCAGGCACACGGTCGATCACGACCACCTGCTTCGCACCTAGCAGGATCGCGCTACGAATCGCCATCTGCCCGACCGGTCCCGCTCCCCAGATGGCAACGGTGTCGTCAGGCTGGATATCGCAGTTCAGCGCGGCCTGCCACCCAGTTAGGAAAATGTCACCGAGAAACAGGACCTGCTCGTCGGTGAGTCCCTCCGGAATCTTGACGTGTGTAGTGTCTGCCATCGGAACGCGAACATATTCCGCCTGGCCGCCGGGATAGCCTCCGGTCAGATGTGAGTAGCCAAAAAGTCCGGCGGTGGTATAACCGAAGACCTTATCGGCTTTCTCCTTGTTCCCCATGCCCGCAAGCTACGCATAAGCAGCTTCCGTAGAACCGGCAATAATGTGCGAGAGAGGCGAATCTCGTGAAGCGCATGCATGGGGCGCCGAGTGATCCGCCGCCTGATCCTGCTTCCCCTCGCCGAACCCTGTCTATCGTTGACGCATGCGCTATGCCTGGCAGCCACAGAATCAAAGAAAGTCTGCTGCCTTTGCTTTGGTAGGTGGTCCGCAAATTGCGCTAAGACGCGTGTGGAGACAATGGTCGGGGGCACGATGAAAATTCCGGAATCAGCCGTATCGTTCCTGTCGTCGCGTGGCCTCAGACTCGCGACTGCTGAATCCTGCACGGCAGGTCAAATTGCGTCGTATCTCGCAAGGGTGCCCGGCAGCGGCTCCTGTCTGGATGTGGGGTTCATCAGCTACTCCCCTTCGGGCAAGGTCGGATTCCTCGGTGTAAAAGCAACTACGATCCGTGACTACGGGCTGACCAGCGAGGAAGTTGCAAAAGAAATGGCAGAAGGTGCGCTTTGCCAGGAAGGTTGCTGCGCAGATGTAGCGGTGTCGAACACGGGCGTGGCCGACGAGGTTCCTGAAGGCGATCCGCCTGCGGGCACGCAATGTTTTGCCTGGTCATTCCGCACGCGCGAAGAAGCTCTCGTGACCTTTTCAGAAACCCGCCGGTTTCGCGGCGAGCGCAACGACGTTCGCTCAGCCGCCGCACTCTATGCGCTGTCACGTATTGAACATTATTTCAACCAGCTTCCGCTCGTAAGCCGAGGTCGGCATCCGGAGGGATCGTGTTGATCAGCAAGCCCTTTTCCGGGGGGCATTCGCGGCCTTCGCCGTCGACAAGCGGGCCGTCCGGCAATGCACTCTCACCTTGATCTGGAAAAACATGCCATCAGATAACCTCTCAATGTCGCCCACCATCACCTCCATGATTCGCCTGGACCATATGCATGCCCTTGCGGCATTTCATCGGTACCATCCGGATAGTCTGGGCTGGCGCAAGCGCGCTATCGTCTCTTCGACCTGCGCCGCGTTGGAGATTCATGCGCAACTCGAAGAAGAAATCTTTTATCCCGCCATTGCCCGCGTTTTGCCAGACGACGATACGCTGCGCAAGAGCCAGCCTGAACACGACAAAATGCGGAAAATGATCCGCAAACTTCGAGAGATGAACCCCGATGACTCAGCCTACGACAACTCGTTTTTTCAATTGATGCGTGAAGTTATTCATCACGTCGCTGACGAAGAAGCCGTGTTGCTACCCGCTGCCGAGCGGGCGCTTAAGAGCGAACTGCGTACTCTGGGGGCTGGCATGACGCGGCGGCGGATGCGGTTGCTTGCGCAGCGCCCTGGCGAAATTGCCATCAACACTGCCGGGACCTTTCCATTGGCAACGCTCGGCATGGGCGCCTTGCTGATTTTGATGGGCTCGCGCTGTTTGCGCAGTAGCGCGCGATCGGTCCGGTAGACACCATGGTGGGGCGCGTGCACCTCCGCCCGCGCCCCACTCAGAAGGCTCGCCACAGAAGCGTCCGGTTACTCGGATACACCTTTCTTCGCGGCCAGATCCTGCGCCATTTTGTAATGCTCCTTGATGGTCGGCAAGGCCTTCTGCGCAGCTGCCTTGAGGTCCGCGTTCTGCCCTTGCTCGGCTTCCTTCTCGAACGCCGCTATCGCCGCCTTGTGCCCCTGGAGGCCCACCTTCTGGATGTACGCCTGGTCGAAAGCTTTGCCTTTCAGCGGCTTCAGGGAGTCCAGCACCGCCGTATCGGAATTGTCCTTGGGAACTTCTACACCATGCGGCGCCGCCATCTTTAACTGAAGTGTCAGCTTGGTGTGGTCCATCATCATATGATGAGCAAACGACTTCACGTCTTTATCGGTCGACGTGCTGGTCGCGAGCTTTGAAGCGTCAATCTCGGTTGACGAAGACATTGTCGCGGCCTGCACGAAATCCTTGTCCACCTGCGGCAGCTGATTAGCGGCGGTGGTCGATGCGGCTTGCGTCTGGGCCAAAGCGGCAGGACCCGCGAGGCAGAGAATACTGGAAGTGAATGTGACAACAAATGCTTTTTTCATGGAACCCTCTTGATGTGTTCAGGATGACGGACGACTCGGCATCGTCGCAGCAAGCCACATACCCTGAACCGCTGTGCGTGAATCGCTGGAATTTTGCAAAGGGTATCAGTGGCCGCGGAGCACTCGCGCGCTCCGCAGTCCGAGGTCGCTCTACGCTCGTTCAGGCCTCAGCTTTCGCGTGGCCAGCCTTCGACTTACTGCTGCTCTTTCGTGTGGTTTCATCTTCGCCGTCCTGCTGCGAGGCATTCGCGTTACCCGCCCTTTCGGCAAACTCACTCAACTTCAGAATCAGTCGCCTTTTCTTCCTCGAGCGTTGCCTCGAGCAGCTTCACCCCCTCGGCGAAACGAAGTTGCTTACCGATAGCGCAAAGACTGCCGTATGCAGCGATTTCGTAATGCTCGACCTTCTGCGCCGCGGCCACGAGCCCCGCGTCCAGGACCGGCCCTTTCTCGATCTCGTCGATCAGTTCCTGACCTTCCTCGATCAATCCTTCCATTGCCACGCACTTCATTCGCTTCAAACGGATGTTGCACGTCTCGACAACCTGATCGATCCGTTCCACCCGCCCTTGCGTTTCTTCAAGGTGAAGCTTGAGCGCTTCGCCAGTTGCGGATCGGAAGCGGCGCTTGACAGCTTAGCCAGGGCATTGGTCAACTGCTTTTCCGCACTATAGATATCGGAAAGTATGTGGACAAACAGATCATCGATGGTCTTGCGCTGTGCGACGGTGCACTCCTCATACGGTGAGCGGAGCCTGTCACGGCGCAACGGCAGTGCCCGCTGGCCGCAAAAGAGGGCGGCGATTCAATGCCCATCCCCCTTTGCAGAACGCTATTTGTGCAGTTTGTCCCGCAGCGAACTGACGTCGTTCGCAGTGATCTGCTGTGCGTTGTTGCCCCACGCGCCGCGAATGTAAGTCAGCACCTGGGCGATCTGCACGTCGGCCAGCGTCCCGGCGAAACGCGGCATCTGCTGGCGCCGCGGCCCGGTCAGCGTCGAAGGGCTATTGCCACCTTCCACCATGAGGCGAATCAGCGACGTCGTGTCCTCCGCGAGCACTGACGAATTGCCCGCAAGAGCGGGAAAAGCGTTGCGCAACCCCTCGCCCGCCGCGCCATGACACTGCGCGCAAAACGATCGATAAATATTGAAGCCCACCGATAGCGTGTCCAGCACCCGGCTGCCGTTGATTGGTTTGCGCGCAGCGTCCTCCTGCGGCGCGTAAGTACCCGACGCCCCGCGCGGCGGCAATGACTTGAGATAGCGGCCGATGGCGAGCAGGTCGTCGTCCGTGAGATATTGCGAACTGTCCTCGATTTGCTGGACCATGCTGCCGTAGGCGACGTTACCGCCAGCGTGTCCCGTCTTCAGAAACGCGGCAATTTCGTTCGCCTGCCAGCGACCGAGGCCTGAGCCGCGGTCGCCCGTAAGATTCGGCGCGAACCAATGGTCATTGACGCTGCCGGTCAGAAAATTTGCCGACGATTCGTCGGTCCCGCTTTCCTGGTACCCCGCGCCGCGCGGCGTGTGACAACTGCCGCAATGTCCGAGGGATTGCACCAGATAGGCTCCGCGATTCCACTGTGCGTCATGGGCGGCACGCGGCTCATAAGGCTTGCCAGGCACGAAGGCCATCTGCCAGATCCACAGGCCCCAACGCTGGTTGAATGGAAAGGAGACATCTGACTTGATGTTGGGCTTCGGCACCGGCGCAACGCCGTGCATCATGAACGCGTAGAGTGCCCGCAGATCGGCTTCGTCCATCTTCGCGTAGGCCGTGTACGGCATGGCCGGATAGAGCCGCTTGCCGCCGCGTGCAATGCCTTTGCGCAAGACGCGCGAAAAGTCGTCGTAACTGTATGCGCCGATTCCGAAACGGGGGTCGGGCGTGATGTTGGTCGACTCGATGGTGCCAAATGGCGAACTGATGCCGAGGCCGCCCGCGTACGGCGCACCGCCTTGGGTCGCGGTGTGGCAACCCGCGCAATCGCCGGCTTTGGCGATATACGCTCCGCGGGCGAGCATCGCAGCGTCGGGCTGTGTCATTGCGAGCGTCGGCAAAGCGGCCGCGAGGCCGGAGGCCGCACCCTTACCTGCCGCGCCGGTCATGCGCGCGGCTGACGCTTCCTCACCGTACACGTCGCGCAGTGCCGAAGCTGGCCAAACGACTGCCAGCATGAACGGTATGACGCCCAGCATCAACGACGACCGGCTTGCCGCACGTCTGCGCAATGTACGTAGTGCGCTCATTGCACGCTCTCCTCCGGCGAGGCCGCCGCGGATTCCGCGCGGGCTCGTGGCGGCTCATAGCCTCGCAGCCATCGCATCCCAATCGTCAGGCCGCCAATCAGATAAGCCGCCGCGCCCGGCACCCACATGATGAGCCCACCCGCCTGCTGGTCGTGTAACGGATCGAAGCCCAGCGCACTGGTGGGCTCGACGTAAGACGGATACCACAGGCCCGGCGCGAGCGCGATCAACGCGCCGAGCGCGCTGGTATGGACCATGGTCGTGAAGACGGACAGCATTGCATGGCCGCCCGATCGACGGGACACGCCTTCGCCGAATACGGTCCACCAGAAAACCAGCGCGCTCAGCATGAAGCTCGTATGCTGCAGCGTATGTATCCACAGATGCGCGAGAGCAGCCTCGAACAGCGCCGGTGCATGCCAGCCCCACAGCGCGGCGGCATGCAGGATCCATCCCGCAAGCGGTGATGTGATGCGGCGCCAGACGCGCGCGAACGTGGGTGCCAGCACCGACCGCCCAATCCAGCGGCGTCCCGCTCGCGGCAGAGACCAGATCCAGACACCGAGCGGGCGCCCGAGCACGAGAAGCGGTGCGGCAATCAGCATCATCGTTTCATGCTGCACCATGTGCGCGGAAAAAAGCGCTGCAGAAAGCGTGTCGAGCGGGGAGCACAACGCGAATATCAGGGCGAGCGTCCCGGTCGCGAATGCGCCGGCGTGCCAGGTCCGCCGCGAGCGACTGCGCCGCGAACCGCGCCGCAACAATCGAAGATAGCCGCTCGCGTAGGCGGCCGTACTGAGAAACAGGAGCACGGCAACCCACGCGTCGAAGGACCAGCCGAACGATGGCGCGGCTTTCTCCGCGTCGGTAAGCACATGCGCCCACGTCGGCGAAGGGTGTAGCAGCAGCATGGCGGCAGGCGCGGCGATGCGGCATGCCGTGCGAAGCGCCGTTCTCATCGACAGGGTGACAGGAGCCATTGTGGAAACCACATCATCAACTGGATCAGCGCGCACAGCGCGGCCACGACCATCGCCATGAGCGCGAAAAACGGCCGACGAGCGCCATGCGAGACATAATTCGCGGCGGGCACGCTTGCAGCGGTGCGCCAACGGCGATAGGCGAGCCACGCTGCGGCAACGCAGAAAAGGAAGCCGGCCGCGCTCACCGCGTCAAGCGCCACGTGGCTGCCGGTCCTGCAAGCCTCCTGTACGAGAGCGTAGTTGATGCTCTGCGCGCCGACCACCGCCACTGGCGCCGCCAGCAGCCCTGGCCAGACCGACATGTCGGCGCGTTTCATATATGCACCCGTGGCACGAGATAAATGACTGCGTAAATGGGTAGCCAAGTCAGCACGACGAAATACCAGTAGACCGCGTTCTCGCTCGTGTCGAGCAGCCTGCGTTTTTCGAACGGGCCCGTGTAGAGCAGCGCGGTGAGCACGGCTGTGTCAACGGTGTCGGTAATCAGGTGTGTGGTGTGCAACCCGAGCAGAACCCAGACAATCGACCCGTACGCATTGGCGTACCAGATGACGTTCAGCGCGGAAAACTCGAATCCCCGCACGACGAGAAACGCGAGCGCGAACGCTAGACAGACAAGCAGCCACGAGCGCGCTTTCTCACGCTGCCCCTGTTGCGCCGCATTTTTCGCAAGCTGGTTCGGCCAAAGGCTCGCGACAAGCAGTGCGGTGTTGATTGTCCCCCACGTAAGCGAAGGGGGCGGCGCGTGCAGAGGCCATGCCGCGTTCACCGTACGCAGATAGAAGTACATGCCGATTGCCATGGCAAAGACGGTGCCTTCAATCAGCATTAGCCCCGCAGTGGCCCACCACATCAGGCTGCGATGACTGAAGCCGAAGCTGGGGAGTGCTCGCACGTCGACCACTTCGACCGCTTTGCGCTCCCGCCTGCTGCCGCGTTCCGACGTACTGTTGCGCGCGTTCGCAGGGCGCGTTTGTCGTGTCGCTTTGTGCTCGGGACCAGGTTCGGGCCAGCGTTCGAGCGCACGCGCAACGCGATTCTCCCGCCGGCTGGGCCAGAACCAGACGATCATCGTCACCGCGACCGGCACCGTTCCCCACCACACGGCGGACGGCGTAAATATCGAGCCGATAAAAAACACCGTCGTAGCGACCGCACTCAGGAAAGGCCAGATCGACGGGCCCGGGAAAAGAGGCCGCGTGTCCGGCACCGCGTCCAACGCGGTAGTGGTCAGCACTTCACGCGCATGGACTGCGAGCCCGGCCACGCCGCCCCGCCCACTGTACCCCTCCCACAGCGGCGCGCGACCGCGCACCACGGGCAGCGCGTCGAAGTTATGCGGCGGCGGTGCACTCGGCACACTCCACTCGAGCGTGCCCGCTCCCCACGGATTATTCCCGGCGCGCGCGCCGCGACGCAGGCTCGTGGCCACGTTCACAATGAAAAGCAGGACGCTTAGCGCAATCGTGTATGCCCCGACGGTCGCGATCAGGTTCATGCCGTCCCACCCCATACCTTCCGGATAGGTCCACACGCGACGAGGCATGCCGTGCAAACCGAGCAGATGCATCGGGAAAAACGTGACATTGAAGCCGCTGAAGAACAGCCAGAATTGCCAGCGCGCCAGCCGTTCCCCGAGCATGCGGCCAGTGAATTTCGGAAACCAGTAGTGGAAAGCGCCGAATAGCGGGAATACGGCGCCGCCGAGCAGGACGTAATGCAGGTGGGCCACGACAAAATACGTATCGTGCACCTGCAGATCGAGTGGCACCGCGCCGAGCATGATGCCTGTCAGCCCGCCGAGCACGAGAATAAAAAAGAATGCGAGAACGAACAGGAGTGGCGGTTTCAAGTGCAGCCGCCCCGTGAGCAGCGTAGCCAGCCAGCAATAGATCTGAACGCCCGACGGCACCGCGATCAGCACGCTTGCCGCCGTGAAGAAGGTCTTGCCAAGGTCGGGAACGGCCGTCGCGAACATGTGGTGAACCCACAGTCCAAACGCGAGGAACGCCGTCGCGATCAGGGATAGGACCATCGCAGAATAGCCGAAGATCGGACGGCGCGCGAACGTCTCGATGATCGACGACATGAAACCAAGTGCCGGTATGAAAATCAGGTAGACCTCGGGATGGCCGAAGAACCAGAACAGGTGCTGCCACAACAGGACGTCGCCACCGAGCGCCGGATTGTAGAACTGCGTGCCGACGAGGCGGTCGAGAATCAGCGCGGTGCTTGCCAGCATCACCGCCGGCATCGCGAAAAGCACCATGAACTGCGTAACGAGCGTGGCCCACGCGAAAAGCGGCAAGCGATTGAGCGACATGCCCGGTGCACGCATTTTCAGGATCGTCGTGATCAGCACGATTGCAACGAGCAGCGAGGACAGTTCGGTAAACGTGATCATCTGCGCCCAGATATCGCTGCCCTTGCCGGTTGCGTAGTCCGGGCCTGCGAGCGGCACGTAACTGAACCATCCCGAGCGCGGTCCGGCACCGAGCCCGAATGCGACGAACAAGGTGACGCCACCAAAGAGAAACATCCAGTAGGCGTAGGCGTTCATGCGCGGGAACGCAACGCTGCGTGCACCGATTAGCAGCGGAATCAGGTACATCGCCACCGCCTGCATTACCGGCACGGCGAACAGGAACATCATTGCGGTGCCGTGAATCGTAAAGAGCTGGTCGTACATATCCGGGCCGACGAGGCGGCTCGCTGGGCGCGCCAGCTGTGCGCGCATGATGAGCGCCATCAACCCCGCCACCAGGAAGAAGACAAATGTGGTGACCATGAAACGCCGTGCGATGCTCTTATGGTCGATCGCGCTAAACCATCCGGCCACGCCGCGCGGATCGCGCCAGGTTTGTGCAAGCGCGGCGGGCGCGCCTTCAACCGCGTCCGGGCCGTCTTTCACCTGCCAGCGGGCCTCGGGGTCATGGTGTGTTTCTTTGGTGCTCATTGGAGGGTCGCAAGCCATCGGACGACCGCGAGGCGGTCAGGTTCAGAAAGCGGCACCGCCGGCATTGTCGTACCTGGTTTCTGTGCATCCGGATTGCGTATCCACGCGGCAAGATTTTGCGGCGTATTGGTCAGAACGCCCGCGGCAATCGTCCTTCTACTCATCAGGTGAGTCAGGTCTGGACCGTTCGTGCCGGATGCGCCAGTGCCGCGAACGGTATGGCAATTTCCACAACTCGCCCGTTCGAAGGTGTCGCGGCCATGCAGTGCTACGGTGTCCGTTGTCCGGGCGGCAGGCTGGGACTGCTGTGCGACCCAAGCCGCGTAGCGCTCGGGCGGGTCGGCAACGACGAGCATGGCCATGAGCGCATGCTCGGCGCCGCAGAACTCCGCACACTGACCGCGGTACACGCCTTCCCGGTCAGCGCGAAATTCGATGGTGGTGTCGATGCCCGGAAGCATATCCTTCTTGCCATGCAAGCTCGGCACCCAGAAACTATGGATCACGTCGCTTGCCTGCAATGAGACGATGACGGGACGCCCAACCGGCACGTGCAGCTCGTTTGCAGTGACAAAACCCGGCTGTCCGGCTCCGGCTGGGTACGAGACCTGCCACCACCATTGCGCTCCCACCATCTCAATCCGTACGGGCTTGTCCACGGGCAGCATCGACAGCGCGCGATCCGTGAGCACGTCTGCGACGATGAGTCCAACAAGGACGATGACCGACAACATGCTCACACCAATGACGAGGCGTCGCGTACGGACTTCCGGCTGCGTGAGCGAAGCCAGGTCAGGGGCCCGCATGGGCGGTCCTTGCCCGTCCCGGTCAGGATTGCGGATCAACGCAACAAGTGTCGCGAGAAGCACCAGAGCAAATACGACCCCGCAGACGACCAGCGAAAGATTCCACAGTTGAGCGATGTGCTGCCCCTGCACGCCGGCGGGTTGCGTGGCACTTTGCTGCACAGGGACACTGGCTCCGGCCACGTTCGGCACTGCGGCCGAGATGCCAACGGCCGCAAGGAAATGCAGACGCGCGCGCTTCGCGGTTGCATAGCAAACGCGCCCTGAGCGCCCCGCACCGAGCCTGGTGTTGACGCCGGCGCGACGGTTCGAAGATCCCTTCATTCGATCAGTTACCCTTAGGGCTAGATGCCCATATGCGCGCCTCTCGGTGCAACGAACCGGGACCTACTGGCTTGCGCCTGCGGCGTGATCGCTCGCGGCGGTAGCGGGCGCCGCGACTTGCGGACCGCTAGCTGCTTGCATACTGCTCGGGGAGTGATCGCTTGTCGAATCGTTGGAACGGTTACACCCGCTGCATAGCGCGGACACTGTGATCAAAAACGCTGCAGCTAACAATGTCTGTGTTCTCGTGTTCACTGTCTGTCTCCCGCTGTTTTGGAGTCGCTACCAAACGCATGGCCAGAATCGTGCCTTACGTTGCGGACCTGATCCACGCTGTTGGCGCAGCAACCGGCATTCCCACTGGAAAAACCAGTACAACCGTCGTGGCACGCGCACTTCGCGCCGCAACGTTTCACCTTGACCATCACGGCATTGCCGCCTCGAGGCCGGCCAGATCTGCAACTCCGAGTGCGCATCACGCCACGGTCGTAAAGGACGTAACGGCGAAATGCCGGCCGGCTTTTACACGCAGCATTGAAGTTTTTTGAGATCGCTTGAGAAAACGGAAAATAATCTATGATCGCCCCCGTTTTTGCAATTTGAAGTGGTGAGGTGGTTGGCTTGCGTAAATCTATTCGGCGTCGTTGTGGGGATCGCTCCCCGCGCCACGATGAGATTCGCGCCTGACGGTCCTAAAAAGCACGTCGGCTTCGGTAAGCCGATATTTTCCACAGGTTGTCCGTCAGGCCGGGTGTGCCGTTCACGTCATCAGAGTTCAACAGTCGCAAAGCCAGGTAGGTGGATCCAGGTGAGGCACGATTCGAACTAAAGGCATCACGTTTCTAGCGCGCTTCCAGTCGGGTTGAACAAGGCGTTCCGCGTCGATAGCGCGCACGCGATGCGCGCGAATTTGTTCGCTAATGCGCACGCGACTATATTGGAATGCCTCCTGGCTAGCATCGAACGGACCCAATCGGCCAGAGGGCCAGTCTGCTTGATAACCCTGTGCATATAGGTGCGCGCGCACTGGACGAGAAGTCTGCGGATGTTCCTGTCGCCCCTCTTGCTGATCCCCAGCAGGTGCGTGCGGCCGCCCGTGCTGTATTGCCGGGGTACGAGCCCGACCGATGCCGCGAAGTCTCGGCTGCTTGAATACTGCCTGCCGTCTCCCATTTCGGCGGCAAGTACGCTCGCGGTGATGGGGCCGACACCGGGAATCGAGAGAAGCCGCTGACCGAGCTCGTTGTCAGCGAGTTCGCGGGCTAGCTCGTCGTCGACCTCTCGAACGCTTGCCCGTAGTCATGGACTCCGAGACCTTGCAAGTCGGCACTGTCTCGCGCAGCGATCTGGTCAAGCCGTCTCTTGCCCACTTCGACGAAGAGCACAAGAAAGAACGCTTCCGCGCTTGGGGTCAACACCGGCAAGCGGCACTTCCAGCCGGTTCCTTAAGTCGCGGGCCGGTCGGCGACCAAAACAGAAACGCGCTTCTTCCGTGCCCTTTCGGGGGCGCACGCCTTCTCTGCCTTTCCCGCTGTTTCAGCACCCATTCCCTGGACAATGATCGTGAAAAGTCCACTCATACCAACCCACCGGAACGCAACTGGCGCGCCAATGATCCCAATCGAAAACGACAAGCCGATACTGCGGCCCACCACCGCCATCGCCTTGGTACGATTTTCCTCCCTGGCCAGATCAGCTGGCAGCGCCAGTACTGCGGATGAAACTTCACCAACGCCCTGAACAACCCGGCCGATGACTATCCAGGTCATTGAATGTCCGATTGCCGCGATGAAACTGCCGATCGCGAACACCAGGAGGCGGCCGGCGATTACCGGTTTATGGGGTGTCCATTTAACCGGAGTTAAGCGTAGACTGGGGCAATGGAACGCGCTCACGCCAGCATCCACTCCCCTAAGTCCCGTGGGGAGTTTCAGGCCTGGTTCCCGACTGATGCAGACTGCCTGGACTACAATGGCTGCGATGGCCTTGCGGCTTCGTCTGCCCGTCCTGTGGGCATCACGCAGGATGGTGGCTTGGGGACAACTGGTTCATGTGTACTGGATGCGGTAGCCGCACATCAGTGATGGCTGGCACCAGCTTTGACCGGACACGTACTCCGCTCACGGTTTGGTTTTCGGTCTGTTGGCATTTTGCTACCGCTGAAGATGGGATCTCCGCGCTGAGTTTGAAGCGGACCCTGGAGATCGGCTCCTACCAGACGGTGTGGCTATTCTTCATCGCCTGCGGTCTGTTCTGGTTCGCCCCGATCGGGAGCGCCTTTGCGGGACAGTCGAGGTGGACGAAACCTACATCGGAAACAAAGAATCCGGACTTTCGGGAGGCCGTGCCAAAGGGAAGAAGATCCTGACGTGTATCGCGATCGAGATCCTGGAGCCGAAGGGATTCGGACGCTGTCGAATGGCGCCCGTGGCGGATGCCTCCTCAGAATCGCTTCGCTCCTTCGTGTTGGATAGCGATGAGCCGGGGGCGACGGTCATCACCGATGCCTGGCAGGGTTACCGGTGGTTTGGAGAAGAATGGGTACATTCATGACCGCCGTAGCCAGCGGGCCGCGTCAACGCGGGGCGGAGACCCCGGAGAAGTTCTGCCAGGTGTGCATCGAATAGCGTCCCGCGCAAACTCGCAAAACGATGGCTACTGGGCACCCACCAGGGAGCGGCGGATTCTGCACACTTGCCCAGCTATCTGGACGAGTTCGTGTTCCGTTTCAACCGCCGCCGCTCACGTAGCCGAGGGATGCTGTTCTATCCCGGGCGGTCACCCAAATTCCTCCGGGCGTGGTCACTTCAAACTCCCCCACCTTGCGGTCCGATCTGAGCAGACCGACGTCGCCGATCGCACCGCGTAGCCGGACGTTATTTTTACCTCCTTGGCCAGCCCGGGAGGTGGGAGTTGAACGTCTTGAAGCCGCATCAGCAAAGTACGGTGTTCACGTTGCTGGAACTCAACAAGAGCCAGCGCGAGATTCATCGGATCACTGGAATCGACCGCAAGACGATCCGCCGTTACATGGCGATCTTCGCTGCACGCGCAAGCGCGTCCGCAAATTCCCCCACTGCGGTGACCATCGGCTCGAGGCCACCAGATCAAACTCCTCCACCCCCGCGACCACCGGCTTTTGAGGTCGCACCGGCCGGGACACATAACTTCGATTTTGCCCGCTCGTTGTGCGAGCCTCACCGGCAATGGATCGAAGAGCAGGTCCGCCTGCAGCGAAACGCTCAGGCAATTTACCAGGATCTGGTCGACGAGTTTTCGTTCGCTGCGAGTTACGAGAGCGTCAAACGGTTCGTGCGCGCGCTGCGACACGTCGATCCCGAGCAATTCGACCGGCTCGATTTCCTGCCCGGCGAGGAGGCCCAGGTCGACTATGGCGAGGGCGCTCCGACCCGCGATCCAAAGACTGGACGTTATCGGCGACCGCGGCTATTTGTGATGACGTTGCGTTATTCGCGCCACAGTTTCCGGCGGGTTGTCTGGAAATCCGGGCAGGAGGTGTGGGCGCGACTGCACGAAGAAGCGTTCCGCTATTTCGGTGGTTGTGTTCATTACGTCGTCCTCGATAACCTCAAGGAAGGGGTTATCACACCGGACCTGTACGAGCCGGAGATCAATCATCTTTACGCTGCGATGCTCGATCACTATGGCGTGATCGCCGATCCTGCACGCGTCCGCGATCCGAACCGGAAGGGTACGGTTGAGAACGCGATCCAGCATACGCAAGGCACCGCGCTGCGCGGCCGGAGTTTCGATTCTATCGAAGAGCAGAACGCGTTCCTTGTGCGCTGGGAGGCGAACTGGGCGTCAAAGCGCCTGCATGGGCGCGCTCGCCGCCAGGTCGAGTCGATGTTCGAGGAGGAGAAGCCGCACCTCCGAGCATTGCCGCTGACTGCATTCCGTTACTTCAAGCAGGTCGTTCGCACTGTCTCCGACGATACGACCGTCCGGATCGACCATAGCTGGTACGCAGCCCGTCCCGCCGCAATCGGCAGCACGGTGCTGGTGCGCGTCTTCGATTCAACCATTGAAGTTCGGGATCGACAGACACAAGCGCTGTTACGCATCCACCCGCGTTTCACGGAGCCCGGTCAATTGCTACTGCCCGAGGACGAGCGTCCGTTCAATCCGTCCCGGCAAACCGCCTTCCTGCTCTCAGCCGCAGGCGACATCGGTCCGCAAACGAAGGCACTTTGCCAGCGAATGTTTGAAGCCCAGGGACGCGTTGGCCAGCGGGGCATGTGGGGCATCGTCGGTCTGGCAAAGAGATACCCGGCCCGCATCGTCGAGCAAGCCTGCAGCCAGGCACTGCAGTACCGCCTCCAATCCTACAAACAGGTTCGCAAGCTGGTCGAGCGACTGTTCGAGCAGGCACTGGAACAGCTTGATCAGGCGCCCCAGGTCGCTTTGCCTCTTACCCAGAATCACGCGCTAATCCGTCCAGCTGCCGAATACGGTGAGCTGTTCAGCCTCGGCGCACGACAGCAACTCAACCCATTGTCGTTGAACAACGGAGAGACCAACGAATGACCATGTCGATGCCAGAAATCGAGCGTTCGCTCAAACAGCTCCACCTGTCCGGCGTGCGCGACACGCTGGAGACCCGCATACTGCAGGCACAGGCGGCAAATCAACCGTTCATCGAAACCTTCTCGATCATTCTGCAGGACGAACTGGATCGTCGTCAGTCCCGGCTGATCGATCGTCGGCATAAACAGTCGGGCCTCGACGAGAAGCTCACGTTCGCCGAGTTTGACTGGACATTCAATCCAAAACTCCCTCGGCAGGCCTGTCTGGAGTTGCGAACGCTGAAGTTCGTTTCTGCTGGCGAGAACGCACTTCTCATCGGCAAACCCGGCACTGGCAAATCGCACATCGCGAAGGCCGTCGCGAATCAGGCGGTGATGCAAGGCTACAAAGTACAGTATCTCGAAACCGACGACTTCTTCGCCCGCTTCAATCTCAGCGAGCCCGAGCAGCAGGAGAAACGCCTGCGCACCATTCTCGACTGCGATCTGCTAGTTCTGGACGACCTGTTCCTGTCGCGATCGATTCCAGATGCCGCTGGTGCGCTGCTGCAGACCCTCGTCCATCAACGATACAAACTACGCCGCAGCACCATGGTCACGTCCAACCGCGTCGTTCAGGACTGGGGCGCCTACCTCGGCGATAACACCATGAGCAGCACCATTCTCGACCGACTCATGCACCACTGTCACTCGCTTGAATTCGACGGCCGAAGTTACCGGCTGAAGGAGGCTGCTGAAACTCTTGCGCGCAAAACCAAAGCGAGCTAAAAAACAATCTTGTCCTGCTGCCGGGTGGAGGAGTTTGCGCGACCACAAGTGGGGGAGTTTGAAGTGACCATCCGGGCTATCGGGCCATGGAGCTTGCTGTCGCCCATGGACCGGTTCGTTACCAAGACCTTGTTATGACCCAGCGCCCAAAGGCCGTTCCTCCAAAGCCGCCGCGGCAACGCGGACATCCGCCCAGCCTGGAGCGACCTTCGCCGAGCCGCACGTGGAGGCAAATCGCTAACTCCGGTTAAATGGACACCCCAGACCGGTTTTATGCCGAGTCTGTCAGACGGCCATCCGTAGAAGATGTAGAACGGTACCTGAGTCGACCCGTATGCATCAAGTGCGATGCCGACGAGCACGACATTGTCACCGCCTCCGCTCGTTACCTGATACCCGACATGTCTAACGACCCAGATTTGCGAGGAAGTCACGTGTACGTTCCGACAGATCCAGACCGAGTCTCAACGTAAGTGCTGAAGCGTCGGCTACCTTCGCTCGTGCGGCCTCGTCCAGTTGGTCGACCGCAACTGCCAACCAGTCTGGAAATTTTTCCATCAGAGCATCAATGAGCACAGAGGCCTGACGTCGATCCTTGTCCGCCTTTACCGCACGTGAGGGATCCCGTAGCGTACTGACGATGAGCTTGTGCAGGGCGAACCGCGCAGGGTCAGGCAACTGCACCGGAACGACATGCTCCTTACCCAGAACAAAGCCGCGAGTTGAGTCCGACACGAGGTATCTGAAGTACGGAAGTCCAGTCGCATGTGCGCGTATATGCGGCAGCGGCCTGACCTCATACGCGTCAGTGCCCGGAACGAGCAGGTCTACCTTCAGAGGCTGTCCCCGCGCCTTGAACGATGTCGACGGTCGACGTGAGTCCAGCTCGGGTACTTCGAGAAATGAAATGCTACTGTCGCGGAGGATGTCGAGGAAGCTACGGTTTTCCGGAATCGCTAGCGAAATCGAGCCAGCACTTCCGATGTCTATGTCCTCGGTCTTGTAGTTGGCTGGCAAACGAACACCCAGACTATTCAGAAGCGCGCCGAATGCATGCGAACCGACAAGCACGCCGCCGTGACTGAATATCCCTGCGTTGTAGAGCGTTGCGATGGTCAGTGCCGAAGAGTTATCGGCTGCAGCAAAGCCTGCTTTACGCAACAGCTGGACGTCAGCTGCAACGGCTCGCATCTCCGTGCTATCAAGTATCCTGGTCTCGAGTGCCGCATCAGTCGCCGGCTCGCCATCCCGACCCAACGACGTTTCCTTGTGCTTGCCGGACGCCAGATAAACCCGCCAGTAGACGTATGCCTTCCCGTCGACGGTCTTTCGCGACGCCGAACCAGGAGAATGAAGTGGGACGGCCCCCTGCGTGCTTGCGCGCTCGGTGACCGATGAATAAAGCGTCTGAAGTGCTTCGTTATGAAAGATCAACATGAACCTGACATTTATACCCTATCTTTGGATTATAAGGTATAAGCGTATAGAAAACGAAAAGAGGCATTTTTACCCGGACGGTCAGTTGAAACTCCCCACTTATGGTCGCGTAAATTCCTCCACCCTGTGTGAAGCAGGACTAAGGTTTTTGTTTAGCTGGTTTTTGGTTTTCGTGCAAGCGTTTCGGCGGCCTCTTTAAGGCGATAGCTGCGGCCATCGAACTCGAGCAGATGGCAGTGATGCATGAGCCGGTCGAGGATCGTGGTGCTCATCGTGTTGTCGCCCAGGTATGCGCCCCAATCCTGCACAACGCGGTTGGACGTGACGAGAATGCTGCGATGCAGTTTGTAGCGTTGGTGGATCAGGGTTTGCAGAAGCGCGCCAGCGGCGTCGGGAATCGTACGCGACAGGAACAGGTCGTCCAGCACCAGCAGGTCGCTCTCAAGGATGGCCCGCAGGCGGGCTTCGCGCTGGGTAGTCGGGCTTAGTGCGTAACGGTTAAAGAAGTCGTCGGTCTCAAGATACTGCACCTTGTGGCCCTGCAGGACGGCCTGGTAGGCGACGGCCTTCGCAACGTGCGATTTGCCGGTGCCTGGTTTGCCGATGATCAGCGCGTTGTCGCCGGCGGCGATGAACTTCAGTGTGTGCAGCTGGAAGCAGGCCTGGCGAGGCCCTTTGGGATTGAAGCCCCAGTCGAATTCGGCGAGTGTGAGTTTCTCCTCGAGGCCGGAGAGCTTGTAGCGGCGTTCGATGAGCAGAAGTTGAAAGCAGCGCAATCGTCAATGACGCAACGGTCCAGCCTCACCAGGTATCCGTGATCGATGTCCGCCAAGCGATATACGTGCCCGTTATTTTTCACGTGCCCGTTGTGTTGTAGACGGGTTTGTGTTTGTGGTGTACGCAGTCGGATAGACGGTTGATATGACTCCGCTTGTCAAGAGGGGATCGGTTTTGGGTTTTGATCTGCCATCTGAATTTCCTGAGGGCGACGTAGCAGTAAATCTCGACGGTGGATCATGCTGATATCCGCGGGTTGGTTACCGCATTACAGAAGTCCGCCCAGCGAGCCTGCCGCTATCTAGTGCCGCAAGTCGAATCAAATCCGTTGCCTAACCGTCTCGCGGGTTGCTCGGGTGCCGGGCTACGCCGCCTTCAGGAAACTCTTGCTCGGGTGGTGAGGTTGATTTACGTGTTGCTTAAGGGTTAGGTCACGCCATGTGCACCTCGGGCCGTACGGAGAGCGACATGGCGAGCTGGCTGATGTCCCAGATGAAACCGGCGAGTTCGCGAGCGACCGCGACCACCGCAATATTCTTCTGCTTGCCGCGCGCGACGAGCTTCCGGTAGCGCCGGCACAGGCGCATCTGCGCGTCCCAGGCGCGGTCAACGATGGGCTTGGGGATGCCTTCGTGGCGGCGCTGGATTTCGGGACTCACGCGGGCCGGGTGCTGGTAGCTCCAGGCCGCTTCCACCAGCAGCTTTCTTGCATAGCTGTTGCCGTTCTTGGTGATGCTGCCCTGACGGCGCTTGTCGCCCGACGAGTGTTCGGACGGCGTCACTCCCAGCCAGGCCATCAACTGGCGCGGGTGGGCGAAGCGTGACAGATCGCCGAGCTCGGCGAGCATGCCCACTGCCGTGGTGAACTGCACGCCGCGCATCGTCTGCAGGCCCAGCACGGCAGGATAGAATCGCCAGTTGACGACAGCCTCGCGCAACGCGGCCTCCAGCCGGTCGCATTGCGCCAGGCGATCCTCGATCGTGCGCCGATACTCCTCGAACGCCAGTTGCTGCCAGACGCTGTCGAAAGCATAGGCGCTGAGCCAGCGCCGGTGCGCAGATCCCCAGTCGGCGCGGCCGGCATAGCGCACGCCATGCAAGAGCAGAAAGGCCTTCAGCCGTTGCCGCGCACGCTTCAGATCGTCCTTGGCGCTGACCCACGCACGAGCCAGATCGCGGAATGCTTCGTCTTCCACGCTTGGCACGTACACCGCTGACAGGTCGCCAGCGCGCAGCGACCGCACCAGCTTGATCGCATCACGCCGGTCAGTCTTGATCCGATCGCCCGGCTTCTTCGGAATCAGCGACGGCGCGCACACCATGCAGTCGATTCCCTTCGCCAGGAGCTGACGGTAAAGTCCATAGCCGCACGGGCCCGCCTCGTAGACGATACGGATGTACCGCGCCTTCGATTGCAGGCGCTTACAGAGGCGATCAATATCCGTCTTCGTCGTGCCAATCTTGCCGAGCAGTTCGACCTCGCCTGTGCCCAGCGCATAGGCAACCGTGATCGAATCCTTGTGAACGTCGAGCCCTACGTACAGTGTGCTATCGTTTTCCACGCTTTGCGACACGTGTCGCCGTCTGCCGGACGTAAACCGGTTGAGGTATTGGATGGCAAAGCTCCTCCCTGTCTTGTCGCACTCCGCCGCCATTGCTATTTGCGGCAGAGCTGTGACCTGCTGTACGACCAGCAGTTGCCTACCAGGACATGCGCGATGGGTAACTGTCGGGTGTGAAGCTCTTGGGACAATGTACTTTTCGAATGACGGCTCATCTCGGTGACGAGGGGGCCGACACTGCAAGCAGCAACGCGGTGTGAAGGCTAGGCAAGTTCCGAACGCACAACGTAAGTGAATTGCCGCTCGAATCCTCGAAAAAACGGACAAGCCAAAGCTGCTGATAGGCTTGAACCAAAAGGTGAATGGCCGGTTACTTCCTTAGCGTGTGGAAGTACGTCGTCGAAGCGCCATCGGGGAACAGGCAGGTGCTAACCGGATAGGCCCACCGACGTGGGTCGGCAAGGATGGGAACGTGGTAAACCCGATTTCTCGCCTTCATTCCAGTGAACCGGTATGAAGGCAGGCAATCCGCAAGGAAAGCTGTTGGGGGAGCGGGCATGGGATTGCGGAAAAAGCGAACGGCGGCCTGTAATGGGCCGCATAAGGGTTCAAGATTTGCCCTGACCTGAAAGGGTGCCCACTTCCGCATGGTGCAGCTGTCGTATGCCATCGTCTGAGATTCGACGAGAGGAAGCCTGGAAGAGACCGGTATCACTGCGGTTCGGCGCCTCTCGCCTTGCAATACGGTGAATCAACGATGAGACGTATGCGAAGTCCATGTGTAGTCAACATGGTCGGTGTCTGGACGACACTTAACGCTGTGCTTGAGCGCAGTGCGGTGAAAGTCGCACGCTGCGTTCTTAGGGGGCGGCGACGCAGCAATGCGTTGCTGCTACCCGCCGGCCTCCGTGATGGATATCGCCGGGTGTGGCCCTGCCCACACCGTGCGGCTCTGGCAGAAATACTAACCCGCGTTTGAGTCCTCCCGGCGGGCCAGCCTCTACCTCGCGGAGTCATACTGACTAGTTGCGTACTGAAAATCAGCATTCCTCGTTACGGTGAGCTTTCCCGGGACCACGCGAGCGCCACCAACTGGCGAATGGTCCGGCACTACAGCGTGACGACACCAATAAGGCTGGATCTACCACCGAGAACGCAATAGTCGTTTCTGAAGAAGCGTTCGCAGATCACGGCGCGTGTCGGCGACGACATGAATGTAAATCGTGTTGTCGCGCACCTCATATATAACCCGATTGTGGCCGCTCAACGTTTCCCGGAAATTCAGACCGCCGAAATCTGAAAGCTCCGCCGGGACATAACCGCTCTGCGGGAACTGCCTGATATTGTCAAACGTGACGGCCAATTCCGCGGACGTTTGCTTCCACGTCTGAGCACCGAAGCTTTTGAGGATGTAGCGGCGCAGATCCTTCGTATCCTCCTGCGCCTCGTCGAGAACCAGGAGCCTGAACTTCGTCTGCCCCATCAGCGGATTTGCTCCTTCCGATCAAGGTCGTCGAGTTCGGCGAGAAACTCGTCGGCATCCTTGAATTTTCCCTGCTCGATGTGCTTCTGGCCCAAGGCCAGAATTTTGAGCAGCGCCAGCGTCTGCTGGGTGTCCTCATAGCTTTGCACGTCCTGAACGACGAGCTTCGCTTCGCCATTCTGCGTGATCAGCAGCGGCTCGCCAGAAGCCGTCAAATCCTTGACGATCTGCGCTGCGTCGCTTTTCAGATAGCTAATTGGCTTTACGTGGTCTGCCAGGCGCATGTTTGATCCTCCGGCTGCAGCCTCTTCTAGACCGAATATAGACTAAATTCAGTTTTATGCAAAGTCGTAAATTAGGGATGCTCTGTCATCGGGTCGATTGCCGGCCCACAAAAATACGCTGCAGCCTACCCTGCTTCGCCCGCCTCGTGGGTCATGGGCGATGCAGCGCGGGCCAACCATACTTGTTCAAGTGGCGGACTGCAGACAATCGGGTTGCAACGAATAATGGGAAATAACTAAAAAGTTCACGAAAAGTGATCATTATGTTATGTCAAATTGTCAGAGCGATTGACAAAAACTGACAGCCGTGTCGGCTCTGCAACCAGACAAGGAAAATATAAGACGGCGCTGCACTGGCCATTGCGAGCAGCGAGTGCGAACTAAACCAGAAGCGACGCCCTGGTCATCTCCCTCGAGGAGCAAAGCGTCGAGACGAGGCTAGCCGACCACCATCATGATCTAGGAGTGTCCGACCGACGGCATCACAAAGAGGCGTTCGTCCCACACCACGGGTTGCGGCTCGGTCACGGCAATCCGCGTCGCGTCGGGGTGTGCGGGATTGACCAGCACGTTGAACTCTGCACGGACCACGACGGAAGGTACGATCAGGAGCGCGGTACGCGACTCGGTCAGCCAGGCGTTGCCGAACACCCTTGCCACCTGCAGTGCTGGCGCATCCCATCCCCCCGGCAACGATTCGGCCGAATGGCGTTCGACGCGAATATCGTCGGGAACCGCTGCTTCAACCCATCCGTGTGTCTTCGGTACCTTGCCGATGCGCGCATGAACAAGAACCTCGAGCATCGCACCGGCGAAGGTCGACGCGGCGTAGATGACCGGTCGCCCCGGGCTATTGAAGCGGCCGCCCACCAGCATCGCGCCGGTGCCACTCCAGACCGTGTGTCGAGTGTCGGCGATTCGAAACAACTTCACGCCGGCAACCCGTAAAACAGTTTCCAGAGCAGCTCTTCGACCCGGCGCGCGCCGAGCTCGGTCAGCGCAACATCGAGCGGCGCCCGCCCTTCGAGCTCCGGGTGCGGCGTCGACAGGAATTCCCGCGCGTCCTCTTCGTCGTTCCAGACGTAGGCCGTCGTCGCGACGATCCTGGCCAGCCGCTCAGTTTTTTCCGATTCGTCGGGCGTCAGCCGATCGCGACGCCGCTTATAGGTCGCTTCGGGGATGATGCGCGCAAGTAGCGCACGCCGGGCGTCGGCACCCCGCGTCGCATGTTCGACGCCCGCGCGCAGCGCGGACTTGGGCAGGCCGTCGCGGACAAGTGCCTCGAGTTCCGCGAGCGTGTGCGGGACCTGCCGCAGTTCCATCACCGCGGCCACTGCTTCAGGCGTGATCAGTGACATGCGACTCCCGACTAAAGTATCAGTTGATGCCTAATGATAGCGCAATTGATACCGTCCGCAAACCCATCTTCGATCTAGCGGGGTCCAGCGGGGAGACTGCCGAGGCGGTCACTTCGACATCGTCCGTGCCTGCGAGAATCGCCCGCGTAGCATCACGGCACGTTACGGCCTACAGAAATCTTTTATACACGAAACGCTCAAGCAATTAAGCATCCGCTCGCGACAGAATGTCGCACCGGGCACATGGATAAATCATTTATAGTGCACTGCACAATCTCGGCCCGATCGGCAAGTGCGATCTGACGACCGCGTCCGGCGTTGCCGGGTTGCGGACAGACATGCCGCTGATGAAGGTGAATCGCCACGCCTGTCAGCTACGCCCAGCTTCTGTCTACATCATCAAAGTGAGGTCCCTGTGAAATACCTTCCCCGCATCGCCGCGTCTGGAGCACTCCTGGTCGTCGCTCTCGGTATCGTCACCTTCGCCCAGATCAAGTTCGCGCCGCAATCCGCAGACAACAACCCGGTTGCACGGATCGTCCTGAACGTCGAGTCGCAACTGAACGGCTGAGCGACTCCACCGCTGTATGTAGCCCGCGCCCCGCAGGCAAAGAAAACCCGCCAGGCTCCGAAGAGAACTGGCGGGTTTGAGCTACTGATTTCGGATTCACACGCCAGGCGATGGTGACGGAGTTGACGCCTGCTCAGTCTCCTCCAGCGATCAGTCAGCCTCCATGTCCACGGCATCCAACACCTTGGCAGGTCACCAATCGTCAATTCGAGACGCTTCATGGTGGCCTCGGGAGACAGGCAATCGTCCCCTTCGACGTTTCGATCATCAGAAACTTAAAGGAGCGTGTCGCCACACTGATCCAGCGCAAGCCAGCCCTCCCCGCTTTGCGCAAATTGTCACCGCGCAACCTGAAGGCATGGCCGAATCCAGAATTTGTGCAGCAGCCTCCTGCACAAATTGAAACCCCTTCGGCTTGGTAAACATAGGATTGCGAATTTGTCAAAGCCAATTCAAATGTCCGCTTTGGGGGTGCGGCGGAAACGCGAGAAGTTGGACCGGCCGTGCCTCATTGGAGAGTCGTCAAGTCCCCTCGGCGACGAATTCGGCTCCGACTTCCACCCGATTACGACCATTGCGTTTCGCAAGATACAGAGCGCCGTCTGCTTGCTTCAATAGTCGTTCAATAGTCGCTTCAGGGACGTCAACATAAGCGATGCCGATACTGCAGGTGTACGAAGGCAAAGCTGAACCGTCCTTGCACCCGATTTGCGCCTGCAGTTCGCGGGCGAGACTCAGTGGTTCATCGACCGTCCCGCATGGAAACAACACCGCGAATTCCTCTCCGCCCCAGCGTGCAAAATGAGCTTCCTGAGGTAGCGCGAGAGCAGCCCGTCTGGCGAAGTCGATCAGGACGGCGTCACCCATCAAGTGGCCGTACATGTCGTTGATGCTTTTGAAATGGTCCAGGTCGATCAGGAGGAGTGCGAGGTATGATCCTCTGCGGCGAGGTGTTCCTTGCGCGATCCTGTGGGCGTCCAAAAGAGCCCGGCGATTGAGGAGGCCAGTGAGCGGATCGATGTGGGAAAGTTGCTCGAGGTGAATTCGAAGTCTATTTACTGCGGTGAGCATGAATCCCACCGTTATGGTGAGCGACATGAATGCACCACTGCTCAGATAGATCAATTGCACCAGATCATGCGCGTACAAGCCTTCATGCGCAGAGCCTGGTTCTAGCGATGTCACGATCCTCGTTAAGGTTATGAGCGTCTCAACGGCGAACATGAATCCAACGACCCTCGCACCGCTGTCTTTCCGTCCAAACCGCAGCAATTCATAGGCTAAAAGAGTAAAAAGCACTGCAAGAATGACATTTGTACACATGGAACGCCCGTAAGGATTGGCGTCGATATATGTCATCCAGCTAAGGCCGAGCGCGTCGAGCAGAACCATCCCTGAGACGAAGCGAATCAATGGTCCTCGACCGAGGTAGCGCTGGCTGCCAATGAGCCAGAGTCCTATGCTGCCAACCATGCATATATTGCCGCCGACAACGGAGAGCCAATCCGGGAGCGCGTCGCGCAGCGCCATCAGAAACGCAGCAGCGGAAAAAACAAGGGAACCCTGCGCCCATTGCGCTACGCCGCGGATGTTCCGGGGGAATGATCTTCCTATGGCAAACATTACTAGCGCCATCAGTCCGGGCATAACAGACGCCATCAACAGGACGGTACGCAAGTCAAACGTGGGCATAATCTGATCGTCGGTGCGCGAAGTATCGAATTCTTTGATCGGGTGACGTTTTTCGTGTCGAAAGCTTGCGTGCCGAAGCGCCGAGCAATCGCGGGGGCTGACTGCGGTCCCGGGAGATATCTGGCAGTGGAGCTTGGGTCCCTGAGCGGCTGGTGGAAGTCGATAAGCTCACTATCGGTTATCAGTGGTTATCGGCACTCGACTTTTAAACTTTAGGCCTCGGCGAGATCGCCAAAACGCCTCCGCGCCGCGGGGTTTTCGATCTGGATCACGTTCGCGCCGCGGGGTTCAGGCGACCGAACGGCGCTTAACGCGGGGCGTTCGTCCTTTTCGTGCCATTTCTGGGGGTTTGCTTCAAAAAGCCATTTTAAGCAAAGACTTGGGAAATTGCTTTTCGATGGGAACTGGGTATGGGCAACGTCTACGGCAGTTTTCCGCGTGAAAGATGCAGCGTACATTTTCGCCCCAAACGATTCGATTGAGCGACGCCCGTCTTGACAGACCTACCCGAACGTTGGACTTCGTCCCCCTGCAGCACGGAAGGCGACCGGCGAAAGGAAGAGCTTCTGCCGGCGAAAAAGAACACATCGCGTCGCGACGCCAATGCTTCGGCGTGACCGCGCCGTCTCCGGCGGGTTGCGCCCTGCCGGGCGCCACCCCCGTGGACCGAAGCGCTTTAGGCCGTCAGGTTTCCGCCGCTAGCGCCGACCGATCTTTCGTAACGGGATCGGCTCTTGCTCGTAGTTAGCGCACGGGAGACGATCATGCTCAGACTTTTCGGCGTCTTGGCGCTCGCAGCTACCGTTTGGGGATGCGTGTCCGCTCCACCGTACGACAGCTATCCAGGCTATGACCCGGGCTATTACGGACCGGCTACCGGCATCGGCGTTGGCGTCGGAGGCGGCAGCTTTGGTGGTGGGGTGGGCGTCGGCGTAGGTGTGGGATTCTGAACACCGCGCGCCCGACTCCCCGTTGGTTGCGGACTGATCGCTTGAAACCCCCGCGCAACCGCTAAGCCTGCCCTTCACGGCAGCAAGCCGTCCGCGCCGTCGACTTCCTGCCGCGGCAACGTCGCGCGCGGGCGTTCCTGCAGTCAGAGAGAATCTCCGTCACGCTTCGGTCGGCAATTTGGATGCCGGCAAACACTGAGCGGACGCGGCAAGGTCTCCGGCTCAAACTCGCAGGCCGGGATGCGCTTCCATCTCGGTTCAATGTAAAGCTGCCACAGCGCGCCCGTGTCCAGAAACGAAGGGGCGGATAGCCACAACTATCCGACCCTTTTGGCGTCGGATATCTTGGCGACAAAGAGGCGCCGATCCGCGAAAATTAGGGTCCGCGTGACAACTTTAATTATGTCAAATTGAAAGGCTGACAGAAGATCTGCAGCGTGAGAAAAAGCAACTAATGCGCCTCGCAGACATGCCGGTCGACAGCCGCGGGGTGATCGCAGACACATTCACCTGCCCGGTGACGCTGTGAAAATCCGCGTCAGCGTAAGCCATTCGTCGTTGACCGAAAGCCCAGATAGTCATCTGTCTCGCTCGTCCTTTGTGAACAGCGATCTAATTCCGTTGGCGAAGTCGTTCCGCTTCAGCTCAAGCCGAACGGGTATTCGCGTTCCATGCGTTGTTGAATGTTCCGAATGAAAGAACTTGCGATGCCGATGTCGGCTGATCGTGGCCTGCGTGGACGATTGTGCTTCAGGCGTGGGCGTGCGCGCCGCTGGCTCGGGTTCGGCCCTTGGTCTTCCCGGCCGCAGCATTGGCACGAGCCTTCGTCGCCGCGCGGACGCCATGCTTTGCGACCGGCGCGACCTTCTTCGCCGCGACAGGTTTCGGTGCTGCCTTTGCCTTAACCTTCGCGTCTAAATCTTCATCGGGCTTCGTCAGCGTCAGGTGCAGGCCCATCGCCGCAATCACCTTCATAATCGTCGCGAACTCGGCATTGCCCTTGGTGGAAAGCGCCCGGTACAGCGCCTCACGCGCAATTCCCGACTCGCGCGCGAGTGCTGTCATGCCCCGCGCCTTTGCTACGTCGCCGAGTGCCGCCTGAATCTCGACCGGATCGCCACCCTCAAATGCTTGCGCAAGGTACAGGCGGTAATCGGCTTCGTCCTTCAGGTACTTCGAAGCGTCGAACTCCATCAACTCGCTTACTTTCATCTCAATCCTCCAGCTCTTTCGCGATAGCCTTCGCCCGTTTGATGTCCTCGGACTGCGTGGACTTGTCGCCACGGCTTTGTCAACTTGCCGGTAGCAAGACGAAATGGTGGCAGAGGTCATCATTGCTCAGCAAGCATTCGACGGATTCTGGGTGAGGTCGGTGAATTCGTGCCACGCAGCGAATCGAGCCGCGAGGTGTTTTCGATAGAGCGAAGCCCGCAGCAGATGCCGCTTGAGCGCGAAATGCTGCCGTATCGGACCGAAACACGAGAGGAATGCCTGCGTGCGTTTGCAATCGCGAAATCCCCGCATGCGACGCTCGCGTTCGCGGGTCGGTTGGTGGCTGTTCTCCGCTCGGTTGTTCACGCGCGCCGCGGCTTTAACGAACACGTGTTTGACGTTCGCCAATTCGGGAATGTCGGCCTTTGCGGCCGGGTAGCTGCGCAACTGGTCGGTCACGATCTTGCGCGGCACAGGGCATGAGCGAAGTACGCGGTTGAAGAAACGTTTGGCTGCAGCCTTGTCGCGCCGCTTCTGCAACAGGATCTCGAGTTCGGCACCATGCTCATCGACGGCCCGCCACAGCAGGTATGGCTCACCGCGCAGCGTCACGAACATCTCATCGAGATGCCAGGTGCTGCCTGGTTTGCGGCGCGCAACCTTGACGCGATGCGCGAAGCCCACGCCGAACTTGTCGCACCATCGGCGGATCGTCTCGTAGCTCACCACCACGCCGCGTTCGAACAGCAATTCCTCAATATCGCGCAGGCTCAGTTGGAAGCGGAAATACCAACGCACCGCGCAACTGATGACTGCGGCGGGAAAGCGGTGACCGTGGTAGAGCGAGTTCGTCTTTTCATCGCGACATCTTACGCGACCGCCACGGTAACGTGACAACGCCGTGGACGCTGGATGCCGGAACCGAGTGCCCAACGCACGCCACTTCGGCCCTTCTCAAGGTGCCGAGTGCATTGATGCCGTTTGCCTTCAACTATATTCTGAATCCTGCTCATGAAGACGCGGTGCGCATTTAAATCAGCATGGCCGTAGAAGTGCGCCAGGATCCACGCATTCTTCGGCTTTTAACGCGACCGTAACGGCGTTCGGTGCCAGGCGTGACGCACACGCGCCATGATCTCCGGCCGACAACGACGCACGGCTTGTCTCCGGATCGTTTGGTGGTGGATTTACGCAACGCGCAATCTGCCTCCCCCGGAACACGCCTTACGCCGCTCGGGGGTGCAGCCCGCCCAATCAGAGCCGCATCTCCCTGCCAGTAAAATGTGTGCCGTCGATCCGTTTCGGCTCGCCTCAAAAAACTTGCCGCCTCATCGAACGTTCCCTCATGGCCTTTCGCTGACGCGATACAGACTATCGACGCCCGCAATGTGGCTCTCGTAACTCCGAAGGGCTCGGCTGTACTGGATCCGATCTACACGTTTGCCCGGAGCGGCAAACTGACCACCGTTCACCACAACTTCCGTCACGCCCTCCGGACACGCCGTCTGCGGCCCCAGTTATGGGACTTGCCTCCTTTCCAGGTATTGCTCGACGAAGCGGAGGATTGCCTTGGACTGGTAATTCTTTGCTAGCTGGCAAAGGTGGTCGGCGAAAGGACGATAGCGCTCGTCAAGACCGATTACGTGTGTGGCATGTTCCACGATGGCACGCATGTCGCCCAGTCGCGCCAGTTGGTGCAGCGTTTCGATCTCGCCCGGCGGCGGCCCGATCAAGTTCGCCGTGGAAAGATCTGCGGCGTGTATGGCCGTTGAGTCCGCTACGGTGGCTTGAGCCTGCGGAACTTCGCTAGTCCACTCGATACTCAGAAGGGTCGCAATCTTTGACAACAGCGCACTGAACTCAACCGGTTTTGAAAGAAAGGCGTTTGCACCGGCCGCCAGACTTCTCGCCGCATCACTCCCCGAGGCGCCGGCGGAGAGCGCAACGATAGGAAGATCCCGGAACTCCGGTATTTCGCGCAGGCGCCGGGTGGCTTCGAGCCCGTCAATCCCGGGCATGACGATATCCATCAGGATTAGCGCCGGCCGCAATGCTTTGGCCTTCTCCAGAGCTTCCTGTCCGTTGCCGGCCTGCACCATGTCGAATCCGAGCTGGCCAAGCATATCGACCGCCACCGCGCGGTTTGCCGCAATGTCATCCACGACAAGGATGGTCTTGCGCGGCCCCTTATAGCCGCTTGCCGTCCACTCGGGCGGGACGACAACTGCCTGAGGCGCCACCACCGGAGCCAACAGTTCAAACGAGAAGACGCTCCCCGCGCCGCGACGGCTCTCCACGTGGATCTCGCCACCCATCAGGCGCACGAGCTGGCGACAGATGGCCAGGCCCAGCCCCGTGCCTCCAACCCGGTGCTGGGCATCGCTCACCTGCTCGAAAGGCCGGAAGATCGTCTCCAGACGCGCTTCGTCTATGCCGATGCCGGTGTCCTGCACTTCAAACCGCAGCCGCATGGGCGGCAGGCAACCGACGCGCAGGCGCACGCTCCCCTCTTCGGTAAATTTGATGGCGTTGGAGAGCAGGTTGAGCAGCACCTGGCGCAGCCGTTTTTCGTCGAGCCGCACGCCCGCCGGCAGATCCGGCGCCATCTCGCAAGTAAAGGCCAAGCCCTTCTCCGTTGCCTTCACCCGAATCGTCTCGGCGATGAAGTAGATGAACCGCTCGAGCAGAATGTCGGAGAGGTTGAGCTCCATCTTGCCGGCCTCGATTTTGGCCATATCCAGGATGTCGTTGATGATCGCAAGCAGGTGTTCGCCGCTGCGCTGGATCACCGTGATCGCGTCGATCTGGCGTTGATCGAGGCTCTTATCGCGCTTAAGAATCTGCGCGTAGCCCAGAATCCCGTTCAAGGGTGTGCGCACCTCGTGGCTCATGTGCGCAAGAAAGTCGCTCTTGGTCCGGTTGGCCGCATCGGCCTGTTCCTTGGCGACGGCCAGTTCAACGGTTCGCTCGCGGATCATATCTTCGAGATGCTCGCGGTAGCGCCGCAGTTCCTGGTCGGCACGCTTCTGCTCCGTGATATCGCGCGAGATACCGAGCAGGAACTGCGGCTCTCCGTGCACGTCGAGGATCGGAATCTTCATCGTGTGCACCGTACGTGGCCCGTAACGGGTGTGAACGGGCTCCTCCGGCACGTCGACCAGGCGTCGAGACTCGAGCACGTCACGATCCTTGAGCGCAAAGAAATCCGCCTCCTGCGCCGGAAACAGGTCGTAGACAGACTTGCCGATGAGTTCCTCACGCCGGGCACCGAGCAATTGCTCTCCCGCCTTGTTAAAACGCACGAAGCGCAGCGTCGCCGCATCCTTGACGAAGATCACGTCGGGGATGTTCTCGATGATGCTGTCCAGAAAGTGCTCGCTTGCTCGTGCAGCCTCTTCGGCACGCTGCCGTTCGACGATTTCGGCCTTCTGGCCCGCGAGCGCGGTCCTCAGTTCGGCGGTGCGCTGCGTGACGCGCACCTCGAGTTCGGCGTTGAGTTTCTTCAGCGCATCCTCGGCCTGCCTGCGCTGCCGCCGATCTTCGAGGAACCGCTCGACGGCGCGCGCCATATCGGCAATCTCATCGCTGCCGTGAACTGGGATGCCAGCTTGGACGCCGTCGACATCACCGTGCCGCAGAAAGTGACTGACCCGGCGCAGGCGCGCCACGACGTGGCGACCGAGGAATGCCCGGGCGATCAGCCAGGCCAGCAGCAGGCTCACCGCCACCTCGCCGCCCACCCACCTGCGCGTGCGCTCCAGATTGTCGGCCAGATACTGGACCGCCTTCCGGTAATCGCGCGTGAAATAATCCGCCTGGTCGCGCGCCGCGGCGGCGAGGGCGTCGGCCTGGCGGCGCAGATCGTCGTCCAGACCGGCCAGCGACGCGCCCGGCCGCGCTGCGGACGCCGACGCCGCTCCCGCACCCAGCGCGGTCTCCCGCACTTGCGCCTCGACGTTGACCGTGTTGCGAAAGCGCTGGCTCGATCGATGCAGCGCCAGCGCGTCGAGACCGACGTCATCGCTCGTGGTCGCGGAGGCGAGCCGGTCCACCAGACGGTCGAACGCTCCCAACTGTTCGATGACATGCCGATGCGTCTCTCGCACAGCGTCAGCCGTTTCGTCACTGGACAACTGCAATGCCAGGCGCTCAATCAGCAGAGTACGCTGCGCCAGGTCCTGCGCATCCTCCTGGCGCGCCAACCGCTCGTCGGCCAACTGGCGGAGCGCGTGGGCCGAACCGGCCAGCGAGTAAATGGTCGTCGCACCGACCGCGACCACTAAAGTCGCCAGGCACGAAACCACCAGCGTGAGTTGGGCTGTGAGCGAAAGGGGGCGTGGAAGTTTCACGGGCGTTGCCAGATGCGGCGATAGATGTCCCGGTAGCCGTTGTCCGGGTCGTAGAGCAGACGATCGCCGCCGTCAGCGGCGATGTTCTCCGCCGTCACGAGATGCACCGGGACCACGTAGCCCGTGACCCGCGCCCCGGCTAACAGCCGGTTCATCTCGTCGACCAACTGCCAGCCGTGCAGATTCAGGGGCTCGGCCACGGTGCCCGTCTGGAAGGTGCCCGTGCGGATGCGCAGAAATGCGGACTCGCTGCCGTCCCCAGCCGACAGCATGGCGACGGCGGCGTTCGGCATACCGGCCTGGGTCAGCACCGGGGCCGCGTAGTCGAAGTAGATGTCGTTGATGGCCAGCGCATACGTCCAGCGCTTGCCATACCGCGCGAGCAAGTCGCGTGTCGTGCCCGGCATCAGTTCCTTGCTGCGCGAGATCGCCGCGTCGCGCACTTCGAGCAGCGTGCAGTCGTGGCATGTGCGCACGACGGCAGCCATTTCATCCGACTTGCCTTGCGCAATCCGGAAATTGGAGTCGGTGAAGATGACGACTCCCGCATGCCCGCCTGACTGCACGATGGCCGCTAGCGCGGTCACGCGCGCGGCCTCGCGTGGGTCCGTCGCCACGTTCATCGCCACGGGCGTGCCAGGCACCGGTCCGGCCTGGACCGCGACGTGCCAGCCGACGATCGGAATGCTCCGCTCGGCAAACGGCCGCAGTCCTGGCAGCAGCGCGCGTGCGTCCCCTCCGACAATGATCAGACCGTCAGGACGACTTGCTAGTGCTTTCGCAAGCGTCTTCATGCGCAGGTCCGGTGTGCCGCCCGCGTCGAAAATCTTGACGCTCCAGCCGATGACCTTGGCCGCCTCCAGCACACCGTCGGTCACGCCGACGATGCCGCCGTTGCGCAAATCCTCGGCGACGATGGCGACACGTTTTCGAAGCTCGGCGCGGGGCCCGGTGCGCGGCCCGTTCCATGGCGCCGCGGGTTGCGCTGCGGCATTGACGACGCGAGTCGCTTCGGCCAAATAGTCCTTCGCGGCGACCGTAGTCATGGGCACGGGGGCAGCCGGCAGACCCTGCGCCGCGGCAACTGACAGCACACACACGCATTCCCACGCCAGAAGCAAGCCCCTCATGCCGTTCCCCCAAGGTCTCATCGGGGTTGATTGACCGCCATTGGCGATGCACCCAAATCCTGCGCACAGGGTGGCCCTGCGGACAAGATAGTACCTCCGATGGCCGCATTGCATCGGTCATGCGCTACCGCCTGGCGAAAGTGGAGCGACGACCGTTCGTCAGATCGATAACGCTACGGGCGAGGGCGGGGGATTTGGTGACGCATCAATCGTCGACGCTTTCCATCGTACGCGCATCTTAACCTACGCGCGGCTCATGCTCATCAGCGTCCTGATGCCTTGACGTTTCTGGTGGAGAAAAGAGCTGTACCTGCGAGCGAGCCTTTGCGCGGCGGAAATCGACACTTTTGCGCGAATCGCGCGTCACATCTGGTCCAGAATTCACGACTCGCGCTAATATTGTGCACATATTGTGCACCGAGATTGAAATGAACCCAGAATTCCCCGTCGTCAGCCCGAAAGCAGGCGCCAGTTTCGAACAGTTTATGGCATCGCTGCGCGACCCGGACAGTCCTGCGCCGGTCGTCTCGGCCCGTCGCTTCGGCGAGGCGCTGCATATCGACCTGCAGACGCTGGCCCAGCAGGCGCACGTGCATCGCAATACGCTCAGTCGTCAACCCGCGTCTGAAAGCGTCCAGCGGTTTCTGCGCGAAGCTCTCCGTGTTATCCGCGCGGCGACGGACATTTGCGGGGACGTGACTCAGGCCCTCTTCTGGTACAGGAACGAACCTTTACCTGTCTTCGACTACAGGACGGCGGAGCAACTGGTTTCCGATGGCCGGACTGACGACCTTCTTCGCTACGTTTCGTCTCTCGAAGCAGGCGCGGCAGGATGATCCTCACCGCCATTTCCGGCATCACGGCCTACCGCATGCACGCGCCAAAGTGGGCAGTCGCACCTACGAGCGGCGCCGGCGCGGGCAAGCATGGAGGACGGGCAAATCGCGTCGGACTCGCCGCCCTCTACCTTGCGCTGGATCTCGATACTGCCGTACGGGAAAATCAGCAGGTCTCGCCATTGATGCCACCCGGCACGCTCGTCAGTTACCAGCTGAGCATCGACCCTGTTGTCGATTTCACCGGTGGCTATCAAGGCGACAAATGGGCTGTACTCTGGGAAGACTTCTATTGCGACTGGCGAGGTTGCTGGTTCAATCAGCGCATCGAGCCACCGAGCTGGGTACTCGGTGACGAAGTCGTGGCTGCGGGCGCGAAAGAGATTCTGCTCAGCTCACATCTGTCGCCGCACGGAGCGAACCTGGTGCTCTACGTGGACGAGCTTGGGTCGACAGACCGGCTCGAGGTGTACGACCCGCAGCACGCGCTTCCCCGAAATCAAACGTCGTGGATGTAGAAGGCCGAACCGCAGGCGGACCACTCCCCTGATGGCAAATCAGACCGACCGCGCCGATGGCGTTCCTTCGAAGGCTTGCCGGTCAACTGGGAGGGATGACTGCCCCGATTTATGCCCGACGCCCAGCCCCTGCAACTTCGAATCGACGTTCACCGCGCTTCGACCTGCCAGCGGTGAATCCCCCGCGGGGGGCGAGCGCGTGACTTGATCGCGGATCAACGTCTCTCAGCGGTCCCGTTGCGGACAGCCGTTTCTTCCCAAAACAGTCATTTCCAGCTGCGCGATCGCCGCTACCCATGCAGCGCCACCGACGCAACGAGTTGGCGTCAGATCTTGGATATCATCTCGGGGTGTGTCGATCGGCCACCGCAACGGCACGAGCCGCAAGACGATCATCACGCCCAATGGCGAACTGAATCCGGACACTCCGCGTGACCGTCACGCGACATTCGAGCCATTATGGTGACCCGTACCGCAGTGCACGGCTGACGACGGAAGAAGGCGGCTGGACGAAGGCGAACAACTTCAAGCAGATGATTTACTATGCGGGCAGCGCGACCGGTACGCGTTATAACAATGGCGTGGCGTCGAAGAAACTGTTCAGCAACGGTATTTTTGCCAGCGCAATCGTGGCCATCAAAAAAACAGCGCCGTCTGGCAAGGCCTCACCACTCCGACGCCGGGCGCCGGGAATGACGTCTATCGACTGAGCTACCGGCTACCGTCAAACCACTTTCGCCGAACGTTCCACCGCGCCACCGCGACGATACAGGACAAGCGTCGCAACCAGCCCGCACAACGCGGCGAAGCTCATCCAGTATCCCGGTGCAGCCTTGTCATGCGTGACCTCAATCAGAAATGTCGACACTGCAGGTGTAAATCCGCCGAAGAGCGCTGTCGCAAGACTGTATGCCAGCGAAAACCCTGCCACGCGGACACTGACCGGCATCACTTCAGTCAGCGCGACGACCATTGCCCCATTGTAGATGCCGAAGAAGAATGAGAGCCACTGCAGGACGAGCAGCATCCGGAGGAAGCTCGGCGCTGCCGCCAGCCATGAAAGCGCCGGATAGGTGGTGAAAATGGCAAGTACCGTGATTCCGATCAGAAGCGGCCGGCGTCCAATACGATCCGACAGCGCACCGCCAATCGGCAGCCAGATAAAATTGGAAACGCCAACGCACAGCGTAGCGACGAGACTGTCGGCGGTGCTAAGTTTCAGGACGGCCCGGCCGAACGTCGGCGTGTAGACGGTAATCAGATAGAACGTGGTGGTCGTCATCGCAACCAGCAGCATGCCGGCGAACACGATTTGCCAGTTCGCCATCATCGTCGCGAGGATTTCCTTTGTCTTCGGATGGTGCTGCCTCGCCTTGAACTCCTCGGTTTCCTGTAGCGAACGGCGCAACACGAACAGGAACGGTACGATCGCACAGCCGATAAAGAACGGGATGCGCCAGCCCCACAGACCGATACTCGCCGCGGACATCCAGCTGTTGAGTGCATAGCCGAGCCCCGCTGCAACCACAATCGCGACCTGCTGGCTTGCCGACTGCCAGCTCGTATAAAAGCCCTTGTGGCCCGGCGTCGCCATTTCAGCCAGATAGACCGACACGCCGCCCAGTTCGGCGCCAGCCGAGAAGCCCTGTAGCAGCCGGCCGATCAGCACCAGCGCCGGCGCCAACATGCCGATCGTTGCGTAGCCGGGGACAGCGGCGATGAGTATCGTGCCACTCGCCATGAGCGATAGCGTCACGATCAGGCCCTTGCGACGGCCGACTTCATCGATGTAGGCGCCAAGCACGATGGCGCCTAACGGCCGCATCAGGAAGCCCGCGCCAAACACGGCGAACGTCAACATCAGCGAGGCGAACTCGCTGCTTGTCGGAAAAAACACCTTCGAAATGTAGGTGGCGTAAAAGCCAAACAGAAAGAAGTCGAACTGTTCGAGGAAGTTACCGCTGGTGACGCGCAAAACGGCGCCGACCTTTGAGCGGGGCGGGCTGGGTGCGTCGGCCGCCATGCCGGTTGAAGGGTTCATGATTACTGTCTCCTTGCGTTTGTCTGTCTTGTGAGCCGGCAGGTCCGGAGCATTTGCCTTGCTGACCCGACGGCACCGCACTTTGCAAACGAACCGCCAACAGCGTCAATCCGGTCCCACCGTGCACCGCTCTTCTGTCGTTTTTCGATCGCCGAATTCAGTAACGCTGCGCCGCGGTAGATGCCGTTGCGCCTGTGGAGCGCCCCATGAACGGTGACCATGCGTTGTCAGCATACTTCCCAACACTAACTTTCGCCATTGCCGCCGCAATCTTCCGCGCAAACTCGTGCGGAAGCGCGTACTGGCGACCCCAGCCGGGGCCGTTTGACGACTGTACGCATGGGGGTAGACACACTATCCGCGCTGCGCGCGCAGTGCTATGTCCTGAATGCTGCGCGCACGATGCTCTTAAGTGCGGACTTCAGTCGTCACGGCACGCATGACGCGTCTTTGACAATTCAGAAAGTTGATAGCGAGCTGCATAAGCAGAATGATCCGTCGGTCGCCAACTTCGTCCGCGACGAGTGCCTCCGTACAGCGGCAGTGATGTTCGCCTCCTTCTGTCTCGCGGTCGCGTAGATCGGCGAGCGCATCCTGACCGAGGGCAATCGCATGACGTTGTTGCCGGTCGCCCGATGGTGGCCCGGACCGGCGGGGCGACTACTCACGACCGTGCTGATATCCTGTCGCGCAATGTCTAACCAGCGCTTCTACACTGCGAGGTCATCATGCAAGTCACGGGCATGCTGCACGGAGCCAAGATGCTCCAGTTTGTCGACTTCCTGACCACTGAGGTGCTCGGGCCCGACGCGAGCGAAGAAGAGATCCGCGCACTGATCGACAGGTACGGCCTGGTGTTCATCGAGCCGGTCTTCAAAGGGGCGTCGGCAAGAAGGGAAGTCCGGGCTGATCGGCAAGGCTGCTGACCTCAGGACTGCATTTAAGGAAAAGGAACGACTGTACTTTGTCGAGACACCGCGTCGGCAATACGGTGGCCAAGGCCAACGGTGTCACCTTCGAGGCCGGCGTACCCGCCGTGCACGAGGTCTGTTTCTCGATCACAGACTCGACGAATTTCCGTGCGCCGACGATGACGCTGAGTCACCACGGCGGCATCGACATCGAAGAGCTCGACAGGACCCAGGTGGCCTAGGTGCCCTTCGGTCCGCTCACCGGCCTGAAAGCCTTCATGGTGGCCAATGCGCTGTCCGCGCTCGGGGCGCCGCGGCAGATCATCTCGCCGCTGGTGGAGCATCTGCCCAAGTTCTGGGAGTTGTACCACGGCTACGGCATGACGATGCTCGGATTGAATCCGATCCGCATGCGCGAGGACACGAAATGAACGCGTCCCACCCCCGAATCTGAGAGCAAAGGAAGGTGGATCCTCACCCGCCAACGGCATCGATGTGCGCACGTGGAAAATACGGACGGCCAGCCACGCCGGCCGCTGACAAAAGCGCTGTTATTACCGATGGATCGTGCATCCGCCAGCGAACAGTCCCTGAGGCTGCATCTGGCGCTGGTCGCATGTCGTGAATGCCAGATGAACAGTCACCTGATCAACGAACTGATGCGCGCCGTCTATCTTGCTTATTTTTTGCAACGTGCGGGATACGCAAGGCATCCAGCCGAACATTTCAAGGTCGCCGAGTGCGCTGTGGAGATGGCACTGGCGCACGAGCATGAGACGGGCGAATGGCGCCTCACGCCGGACGTCATCGGTCACTTTGAAGAACTGATAGCTCTGTATGACGAAAACTTGCCCGCGCACCACTGCATGCGGTACGTCACGCCGAAGAGCAGCTCAGGGATTTTCTAGCGGGAATGGAAAGCTCGCCGATCGTCGTGGAGGAGTAACTCTCGCGCCGCTGCACTGGCTTGTGGGCGTATGAGGTCACCCTGCGACATCCTTGGCTGTGAGCTAACAGCGCGAAGCCACACTCACCACGTTCAGATACCGCAAGGCGGAGCGCTAACGTCGTTGAACACTCGAGCATCGGCGGTACATCTATTAGGATTGCATAATAAACAATTGATCATTTCTTTTATGTCAAATGCCCTCTACTGACCGACGGGTTTCAGCCCCTTTCCAAGCAGCCGGTCTTCGACCGGCCTTCGTCGCAAGCGACGGGGAATGCGACCCAAAGAGATTCATCTGGTTTTTGCCAAGACTCCTGGTGAAAACCCTTCTATACATACTAGATATACCTAGTATAGTTAACTTACTGAGAGCGGCGAAGGACCGGATTCTCCCAGCTTTTGAGCGGCACACTTGCATGCCTGTCGTGGACGATCCAGTGTCCGCGGCCGAGCTTGCGATTGCCGAGCACGAAAAAAAACCGCCCCATCTGCTGTACGGCAAGCGCTTTTACGTCATCTTGCGGCTGGGGGATGCACTGGGCCTGCGTGGCAATCCTTTGCAGGAGATTGCCTGCGGGAGCGCTAAGCGACTGAAGGCGAGGAGCAGAAGATGAGCAGCAACGGTACGTCTCTTCGAAGCCTGATTGACAAGTGGCTCGCCCCTGCGCCTGGTTCGACGATATCTTTGAGTCGGCCAAGGCATGCCAAAACCAGATCCATCCGATGTGTACGGGTGGAATCTCTCGGCGCGTCAGGAGCTCAGGCGATATTCTTTTTTCGGCATGACGACGGATCGTGGTGCGTGTTTCCTCCCGCATTGGAGCGGCCGAGCTTTAGAGCGATTGCGATGACCGAATGAAGCACACCGGCGCACTCGCCAGCATGGGAAAGGAAGACGGCGATGGACATGGAAACGATGGCGCGTGAATCTGGCATGCTGATCGTGCTCGACGGCCGGATCGGCCGCGAAGAATACAAGAGCGTCTACGGATCGCTGGAGGCCCTACGGCGCTTTGCTGACAGTGTTCGCGAGTCCGTCACCAGCGAGGATTCTTTTCGCGAGCGAAGATAGCGCATCTATACCGCCCATGCGCCATTTGCTCAAGGCTGGCTTGGACTGTGCGCTCTGGCCCTCTATGTGGACCTACCGCAGCAGAATTCTGGCTACACTCGTGACGACCTTTTCGCCCAATCTTTTATGAGTGCCGATTCAAAGGCGCTACCCGACGACGAGGCGTAGCTGCGCGCCCTCATCATCCAACTCAAGGCTTACGATCGACTTCTGTTCGTCGTCGACCAACTTTCCGCTATCGACGCCATTCCAGTGGCCATCGGCCGCGATGAAGGTTGACTTGTCGCCGATCCACGACACTGGCCGTGCGCCGCATCGCTGATCGGCACGCTCACCATTTACGTTGCGGCGGCAGGTCCGTGCAGATACCTTTGTATAGTTCGGCCGCCATGCCGACGGATTCGCCAAGCGTCGGGTGCGGATGGATCGTCTTGCCGATATCGGTCGCATCCGCGCCCATTTCTACCGCGAGGCACACTTCGCTGATGAGATCGCCCGCATTCAGGCCGACGATGCCGCCACCGATCACGCGATGCGTCTCTTCGTCGAAGATCAACTTCGTGAAGCCCTCGTCGCGACCATTGGCGATCGCGCGGCCCGAAGCGGCCCACGGGAACACTGCCTTGCCGTACTTGATGTTTTCGGCCTTGCACTGGTCTTCGGTCTTGCCGGCCCACGCCACTTCCGGATCGGTGTACGCCACCGACGGGATCTGCAGTGCGTCGAAGTACGCCTTCTCGCCGTGCGCGGCTTCCGCTGCGACGTGGCCTTCATGCACGGCCTTGTGCGCGAGCATCGGCTGACCGACGACGTCACCGATCGCGAAGATGTGCGGGACGTTCGTGCGCATCTGCTTGTCGACGTCGATGAAACCGCGATCCTTGACGGCAACGCCGGCCTTGTCGGCACCGATCTTCTTGCCGTTCGGGCTGCGGCCCACCGCGACCAGCACGAGGTCGTAGCGCTGCGCTTCCGCCGGCGCCTTCTCGCCCTCGAACTTCACGTAGATGCCGTCTTCCTTCGCTTCCGCGCCCACGGTCTTGGTCTTCAGCATCACGTTGCCGAAGCGCTTCGCGTTGTACTTCTCCCAGACCTTGACGAGGTCGCGGTCCGCGCTGTTCATCAGGTTGTCGAGCATTTCGACAACGTCGATCTCGGCGCCGAGCGTCGCGTAGACGGTGGCCACTTCGAGACCGATAATGCCGCCGCCGATTACCAGCATGCGTTGCGGAATCTGACGCAGTTCGAGCGCGCCGGTCGAATCGACCACACGCGGATCTTCCGGAACGAACGGCAGCTTCACCGCTTCCGAGCCCGCGGCGATGATCGCCTGCTTGAAGCGGACGACCTTCTTGCCGCCCTGCACTTCCATGTGGTGCGGATCGACGAATGCGCCGACGCCCGTCACGACTTCGACCTTGCGTGCCTTTGCCATGCCGGCGAGGCCCGTCGTCAGCTTCTTGACGACGCCGGACTTGAAGTCGCGCAGCTTGTCGAGGCTGATTTCGGGCTTGCCGAACGTGATGCCGTGCGATGCGAGCGCTTCGGCCTCTTCGACGACGAGCGCGGTGTGCAGCAGCGCCTTCGACGGAATGCAGCCCACATTCAGGCACACGCCGCCGAGCGTCGAGAAGCGTTCGACGAGCACCGTCTTCATGCCGAGATCGGCTGCACGGAACGCGGCCGAATAGCCGCCGGGGCCGGCGCCGAGCACAAGCATGTCGCACTCGATGTCGGCGGCGCCCGCGTAGCTGCCGGCTTGCGGCGCGGGCGCAGCGGGCTTCGCCGGTTCGGCAGCCTTTGCAGGTTCAGCGGCCGCGGCCGCCGCTTCGACGAGCGCGATCACGGTGCCTTGCGAGACCTTGTCGCCCGCCTTGATCTTGATTTCCTTGACCGTGCCGGCAAGATCGCTCGGCACCTCCATGGAGGCTTTGTCCGATTCGAGCGTAATGAGCGTCTGCTCCTCTTCGATCACGTCGCCAAGCTTCACATTGACTTCGATGACATCGACACCGCTGAAATCGCCGATATCCGGAACCTTGACTTCGATGAGACTCATCATTGTCCCTTATGGTCGGGAGGGTTATTGCTTGCCGAAAGTGCCGAAAGAACGTATCAGCGCAGTGCTAAATGCCTGAGATAGGTCACGTGTCCGACATAAGGGCGTATGTGAGATGCGATCCTATGCATTCCAATCGTCGGCCACCGACCGGCGTCACTCAGAGCGTGATACGACGAAAATCACCCAGGATTGCTTTCAAGTAGGCATTGAACCGCCCTGCTTCTGCACCATCGATAACTCGATGGTCCCAGGACAAGGAAAGCGGAAGGATGAGACGTGGCACGAACTGCTTGCCGTCCCACACCGGCTTCATCTGCCCGCGCGACAACCCGAGGATCGCCACTTCCGGCGCGTTGACGATCGGCGTGAAGTTCGTGCCGCCGATGCCGCCGAGCGACGAGATCGAAAAGCAGCCGCCCTGCATCTGGTCCGGCTTGAGCTTGCCTTCGCGGGCGAGCTTCGAGAGCTCGGCCATTTCCTTCGCGATGTCGACGAGTCCCTTCCTGTCCGCATCGCGGATCACCGGGACGACGAGACCGTTCGGCGTGTCGGCGGCAAAACCGATGTGGTAGTACTGCTTGAAGACTAGGTTATCGCCGTCGAGGCTCGCATTGAAGGTCGGGAACTTCTTCAACGCGGCGACGCTCGCCTTGATCACGAACGCGAGCATCGTGAACTTCACGCCCGCCTTTTCGTGTTCCTTGTTAAGTTGGACACGTAGCGCTTCGAGATCGGTGATGTCGGCTTCGTCATTGTTCGTGACGTGCGGGATCATCACCCAGTTGCGATGCAGGTTCGCGCCCGAGATCTTCTTGATGCGCGACAGCGGCTTCGCCTCGAACGGGCCGAACTTCGAGAAGTCGACCTTCGGCCACGGCAGCAGGTTCAGCTCGCCGCCGCCTGCCGCAGCCGGCGCCGCAGCACTAGCCGGCGTCGCGCACTGAACGGTCAAGACGCCCTTGATGAACGCGGTCACGTCGGCTTGGGTGATACGGCCTTTCGGCCCCGTTCCCTGCACTTGCGTCACGTCGACGCCGAGTTCGCGCGCGAACTTGCGCACGGACGGCGAAGCGTGGCTGATGCGGCGCGTGCCGCCCTCGCCCGCCGGAATCTGCAGCGCCTGCGCGAGCGCCGACGGCGAGGCCGGTGGTGGCGAGGGAACAGCGGGCGCATCCGAGAGCTTCTCGGTTTCGTGTTTCGTTGCGGGAGCCGGCGCCGGCGCAGCCGCGCCGCCTTCAGCTTCCACCACGACGATCACCGAGCCTTCCGACACGGTATCGCCGACCTTGACCTTCACTTCCTTGACGACACCGGCGGCCGGGCTCGGCACGTCCATGGTCGCCTTGTCGGATTCGAGCGTCAAGAGCGACTGCTCTTTCTCGACACGATCGCCTACCTTTACCGCGACTTCGATCACGGGAATGTCTTTGTAGTCGCCGATATCCGGCACCTTGACTTCCTGCAGGCCGCCGCCGCTTGCGGCCGGGGCAGCCACGGGCGCGCCAGCCGGTGTGCGCGCGAGGGGCCGGGCCGGGGCCGCCGCCGGAGCAGCAGCAGACGCCGAAGCCGGCGCAGCAGCGCCGCCTTCAGCGCCGTCCAGCACGACGATCAGCGAGCCTTCCGACACGCTGTCGCCGACCTTGACCTTCACTTCCTTGACCACGCCAGCGGCCGAGCTCGGCACGTCCATGGTCGCCTTGTCGGATTCCAGCGTGACAAGCGATTGCTCTTTCTCGACGCTATCACCCGCCTTCACCAGCACCTCGATTACAGGAACGTCGTTGTAATCGCCGATATCCGGCACCTTAATTTCTGTAACATGCACCTCAGTATTCTCCCAATGGCGGCTCAACGCGAGACCAACAATCTATTCGCACGACGTCTCATGAATGCATCAGTGTCCGAGCAAACAGCAAGGCACCACCGCTTCGCGCAGTCCTGGCCAGACTGACCTAGCGGTCGAGGTCGCCCGAATTCATCAGCATGTCGGTCAAGCCCGCGCCTGCTCGAACCATCGGCCAAACGTTCTCCGATGCATCAGTGGCAAAATCCATGAACACGGTACGGTGTTTCATGGCAAGTGCTTCGCGCAATACGGGCTCGACATCGCACGGGCGCTCGATGCGAAAACCGACGTGCCCATATGCGCCGGCAAGCGCCACGAAGTCAGGCAATGCGTCCATGTACGAATGCGAGTACCGGTCGCCGTAACTCACATGCTGCAGTTGCCGCACCATGCCCAGATAGCCATTGTTGAGCGAAACGATTTTGACCCCGAGGTCGTACTGCTTGCAGGTCGATAACTCCTGGATGCACATCTGGATTGACCCGTCGCCTGTCACTGCAACCACATCTGCATCCGGAAACGCACGTTTCACTCCCATGGCGTAAGGCAGTCCCACGCCCATCGTTCCCAGGCCGCCCGAGTTGATCCATCGACGAGGCTTGTTGAACCCGTAGAGCTGCGCGGCCCACATCTGATGCTGCCCGACGTCGGAGCAAATATAGGCATCCCCTCCAGTCGCTTCCCAGAGCCGTTGGATGACAAACTGCGGCTTGATTACGTCGGCGTCCGGTTCGTAGGCCAGGCAACGCTTCTCCCGCCAGGTCCCTATCTGATGCCACCAGTCACTGCGATTTTCAGCATTGGTACACTGCTCTTCGAGCAAGGTCAGAATCGCGTGCGCCACAGTCTTGACATCCCCTACGATCGGAATATCAACCTGCACCCGCTTGTCGATGGTCGTGGGGTCGATATCAACATGAATAATTGTCCTTCGGTCCGATCGGAAGTCTCTGGTATTCCCGATGACCCGGTCATCGAATCTCGCACCGAGCGCAATCAGCACATCACAATGCTGCATCGCCATGTTGGCTTCGTACGTACCATGCAGTCCCGGCATCCCTAAGCATCTGCTGTCTGAGCCGGGAAACGCGCCGAGCGCCATTAACGTGTTTGTCACCGGTGAACCGAGTCGATGCGCGAGTTCCGCGATTTCGTCGCTTGCACCGGAGGCGACCGCGCCGCCGCCCACGAAAATACACGGCCTGCGTGCGCGCGCGAGCGCCTGGGCCGCGCGACGCACCTGCCCGATATGAGGGTCCATACGCGGGCGATAGGATCGCAAGGAAACCGTTTCAGGGATGCACAATGGCGTCTTCGCCTGAAGTACGTCCTTGGGAATATCGACTAGTACAGGCCCGGGACGCCCGGTGCGGGCGATGTGAAACGCGCTCTTTAATGTCCTCGCAAGTTGTGAGACGTCCAGCACTAGAAAGTTGTGCTTCACGATCGACCGTGTGATCCCGACAGCATCACACTCCTGAAACGCATCGGTTCCTATAGAGTGTGTGGGAACATTGCCGGAGATCACCACCATCGGAATCGAATCAAAATAGGCGGTAGCAATGCCCGTCACTGCGTTTGTCACTCCTGGCCCCGACGTCACCAGCGCAACGCCCACCTTTCCCGTTGCACGCGAAAAGCCATCTGCTGCGTGCACGGCGGCCTGTTCATGGCGAACCAGTAAATGCGTGATATCGACAGTTTCCTGGAGCGCATCGTAAAGCGGCAGGACGGCACCGCCCGGATATCCCCAAACCGTATCAACGCCCTCCTCACTCAATACGGATATGACAATCTGTGCTCCCGATGCATGGACGTCTTTGCCCGACACGCCCGAAGGATCTGCCTTCGCGACCTGTTGCATCTCCGAACCCGCAATCTTCATTTTTAGCTCCACGTAGTGCGGATCACCGTTGCCACGGCGCGGCTCTGTGCTCGTCTCGCTTGCCATAGCGATCAACGGCCTGTCTAACGATATCGGCCGAGATTGCACCGTCGTCCGCAAGTGCTTTCAACGCAGCAATCGCGATCGAATTCCGATCGACTTCGAAGAAGGCTCGCAACGCCGCACGGGTGTCACTGCGCCCAAAGCCATCCGTACCGAGCGTCACGTAGCGGCGAGGCACGTACGCGCGGATGAGTTCTGGCACGGCGCGTACATAGTCTGTCGCCGCGATCACGGGTCCGTGGGAGGTAGACAGCGCAGACGTCACATACGGAGCAGTGCTCTGATCCTCCACGAACAAACGCTCGATGCGCTCGGCTGCGGCGCCGTCTCGATGCAACTCGGTAAAGCTTGTCACGCTCCACACCGATGCTTCAATATTCCAGTCTTCCTTCAGGATGCGCGCCGCCGCCTGCACTTCACCCAGAATCGCGCCCGAGCCGAGCAACTGGACCTCGGCCCGTTCGAGCGATGCCGCGTCAAGCGGATACATCCCCTTGAGCACCCCCTCGCGGACGCTTTCGATGGGTGCACCCGGGAGCGAAGCCTGCGCATAGTTTTCGTTCGTCACGGTCAGGTAATAGAATACGTCGCGCTGACGTTCGATCATTTCGCGCATGCCTTCGTCCACGATCATGGCCACCTCGTAGGCGTATGCAGGATCGTATGCGCGGCAGTTCGGTACCGTTGAAGCCACCAGATGGCTCGTGCCATCCTGATGCTGCAATCCCTCGCCACCGAGCGTCGTCTTGCCCGCGGTGGCGCCAACCAGAAAGCCACGTGCACGCTGGTCTGCGGCCGCCCAGATCAGATCGCCGATGCGCTGAAAGCCGAACATCGAGTAATAGATGTAGAAAGGCAGCATCGGAAGATCGTGCACGCTGTATGAAGTTGCCGCCGCGACCCACGACGACACAGCGCCAGCCTCCGAGATGCCCTCTTCCAGAATCTGTCCGCCAGTATCTTCCCGGTAGTAAAGCATCGAGCCCATGTCTTCCGGCTCATACAGTTGCCCGAGCGGCGAATAGATCCCGACCTGGCGAAACAGATTCGCCATACCGAACGTGCGTGCCTCGTCGGCGACGACGGGAACAATGCGCGGCCCAAGCGACACATCTTTCAGGAGGCTACCGAGCATCCGCACGATCGCCATCGTGGTAGACATCTCTTTACCGTTGGCATCCAGCGCGAATTGCCCCCAGGCCGACATTGCCGGCACGGTCAGCGTCTGCGACGCCGCTGTTCGTCTCCGGGGCAGATACCCGCCGAGTGCAGCTCGTCGGGCATGCAGATACCGCATTTCCGGACTGCTATCCGCCGGCTTATAGAACCGCATCTGCTCGACATCCTCGTCTGAAAGAGGCAAACGGAACCGGTCGCGAAACTCCTTCAGTTGTTCGACGTCGAGCTTCTTCTGCTGGTGCGTCGTCATACGCCCCTGGCCGATCGAGCCCATGCCGAAGCCCTTCATTGTCTTCGCGAGAATGACCGTGGGCTGACCACTATGCTTCAGTGCCTTGTCGTACGCCGCATACAGCTTGCGCACGTCATGGCCGCCCCGCCGCAAGCGGTCGATATCGTCGTTGCTCAGATGGGCGGCAAGCGCTGCCAGATCCTCGTTCTGTCCGAAGAAGCGCTCGCGGTTGTAGAGGCCATCGTTGGCTGAGAAGGTCTGAAACTGTCCATCGACGGTATGCGCAAATGCGCGTAACAAGGCGCCGGTGCGATCGCGTGCGAAAAGGCCATCCCAGTCGGAGCCCCACACGACCTTGATGACGTTCCATCCCGCGCCCGTAAATTGCGCTTCGAGCTCGTCGATGATGCGACCGTTACTTCGCACGGGCCCGTCCAGCCGCTGCAGATTGCAATTGATCACGAAGACCAGGTTGTCGAGCCCCTCGCGTGCCGCGAGCGACAATGCGCCGATCGATTCTGGCTCGTCCATCTCGCCGTCGCCAAAAAAGCCCCAGACCTTACGGCCTTCCGTCTTCAGCAGGCTACGATTCTGCAAGTAACGCATGAAGCGCGCCTGATAGATCGCGTTGATTGGCCCGATGCCCATCGAGCCCGTCGGAAACTGCCAGAAGTCAGGCATCAGCCAGGGATGCGGATAAGAACATAAACCTGGGCCCGAGATCTCGCGACGGTAGTGCTCAAGATGTTCCTCGCTCAGGAAGCCCTCAAGAAAAGCGCGCGCATACACGCCCGGCGACGAATGCGGCTGGAAGTAGACGAGGTCGCCGCCCTGCGCATCATTCGCACCGTGAAAGAAATGATTGAAACCGACTTCGAAAAGATCGGCTGCCGATGCATAGCTCGCGATGTGTCCACCGAGTTCGCCGTACGCGCGGTTCGCCCGCACAACCATCGCGAGCGCATTCCAGCGTAACGCGGCGGCAAGTCGCTCCTCGGTATCGATATCGCCTGGAAACGGCGGCTGCTGGTCGACCGGAATTGTGTTCGTATAGGGCGTGACATTCGCACGCGCCGTTGCAATGCCGCTCGACAATGCATGCGCGGCAAGGCGGTCGAAAAGATACTGGGCGCGCTCGAGCCCGACATGCCCCACCACGCCATCCAGTGCGGCGATCCACTCGGCAGTCTCCTGCGGATCGTGGTCGATGCGGGTTTGAGTGAGGGCGAGAACGGGCTGAACACCGTTCGATAAATCGGTCATGGCGACTCCAGGGTAAATAGTGAGGTTCGATACTCGTGCGGTTTGAATCGGGCAGTTCGAACGTGTCAGAAGAGCTTAGCTATCTCCTCACAAAATGTGCGTCTCTTTTGCTGGTAGTTTTCAGTTCAGATAGGGTATAAATTCTGGAAACAAGGCCTCGCATCAGATTCCCATACTATGACATCCGAAACAAAGCACCCGAACCGTCGCTTGGACCGCACCGACATCGCAATCCTCCGCCAGTTGCAGGACAACGCGCGCATCACGAACGCTGAGCTCGCACGCGCGGTTAACCTGTCACCCACTCCTTGCTTCAATCGCGTACGCGCACTTGAAAAGCTCGGCTTGTTCCGGCAACACGTCACCCTCCTCGACGCCGGTGCGCTCGGATTGCGTATCAATGTGTTCATTCAGGTCAGCCTGGAACAACAGGTGGAAGAAGTGCTTTACGTCTTTGAGAAGGAGATCGCAGATCGGCCCGAGGTTATGGAGTGCTATCTAATGACAGGGGATGCAGACTATCTGCTGCGGGTTGTGGTGCCCGACATGCAGAGCCTTGAGAACTTTATTGTGCAATGGTTGACGAAGATACCCGGTGTATCAAACATCCGCTCCAGCTTTGCGCTCAAACAAGTGCGTTATAAGACCGCGTTGCCGCTTCCGACTGCAGGCCTAGTGCTCCCGAGCGGCGATGCGGTCCGTCAGGAATGGACCTAAAGAGGCTGCAACGAATGTCTATTCGTCGATGTCTATCCTTGCGTGCTGGGAGTGTGTTACGGCAATGCGGCCGCCGGATCAAGTGAGCCCCACGGCAATCGAAAGGCATAGCTCGTGCAATCGCAAACTGACATCGGACTTCTCCCGCGTTTTCGCTCACAGGGTACGCGCGGGGCCCGCAGTCTCGGGAAAAGACGTGACACTGCGGGCCATCAGTCTCGTGCCGCGAAAGCAAAGTGTCCTTCTTGAATCTCAAAGAAATCACGACTTGGGTAGCGCCCGCAAGCTCGGCTGGTCTAGCGAGACTCACACGTCGACTGCGATCGCAAGATCCGAGTCGAATGGCGCGGATTTTCGGTTCTTGCGCTGGATATTCGCAAACAACACTGAAGCAACTAGCCAGACATCTGTCACAGTTCAGAGCTGCGTCTTTCGATCAGCGCCTAATCTCCTATCCCCAGGTGAAAGAGTTGGCCCCAGCCGGTGACAGCATCATCGCATTCCGCAAGTCTCAGGGCATGCCAGCACAACGCCTGATTCGAGGAAATGATTCGCTTTCCCGTTTCTCGTTCGAGTGCGTCGATGACTTGCGCAGCCCGCATCTGGGTACACGCAACGACAATAGTGTCCGCTTCTGCAGTATGGACCGCCTTTCGAATACCGTCAGCAACGCTTTCTGGCGAAATGAAAGGTGCTTCATCACCGATAAAACCGGTAGGATTGGAAAATGTACAAACTGAGGTCACGTCCATTCCGATGTCTTCCAATGCGTGCACCATATCTGACGCAACGTCTTGGGGATATGGAGAGACGTATCCAATCTTCTTGGATTTTAGTGCCTTCAGTGCAGCCTTAATTCCACGGAAAGGGTCTGTTACGAGTGCGCTTGGGTGAACCTCTCGCACCAGACGTTCGAGTTCTGACTGCCCGATCACCATTGCGGCCGATGTGCAGCCCAAAGCAATGACGTCAGACGGGCGCATGGAGTTTATCAGCTTGATCGCGGTGCCGATTTTATCCGCCTGCTGCCTCAGCGTGTCCTTTGAGACGGCTTGACCGCTGCCCCGGGCGGTCGGAATGCGGCTTTCATACAAGGCGACACCGGGAAGGGACAGCATTGCTCTCGCTTCGTGCGAGAGTGTCTGGTCATTAGAAATCACCACCATCCCTATGTGCGCGCGACTGCCGATTCCGGTGGTGAGCTCATAGGGTACGGATACCCACTGCCGCGCCTGAGATTCAGATTGATTCGTCATTCAATACCTCGCGTGCTTAGCGGCTGAGGCAGGGTTATGCCTCAGCTCACTCACTCGTTCGTCACTCTGTAGCTTCGCAAAGATGCGTAGCCTTGACATTAATTGACGGAATGTCATCCTTGCTGAATCCGTACTTTTCCATAATCTTCGCGATAGTTCCGTCAGCTTTCCGCTTCGCGAGACTTTCGTTGAAAAGCTTCACAAAGTCCACGTCAGTTGGCCTGAACGCGATCGCTCCATAGTTCATTTTTTCCTGGCCATTCGGTCCGACGTACCCAGTGAAAGGCATTGCGCGTTCGACGCCAGCGGTATTCTGATCGCGAAGCAGGCCGATCGCGGTCGCCTGCCCCATCATTAGCGCATCAGAGCGCCCCACAAGAAGTGCAGCTAAACCCGATTCGATATCCGGGTAGAGCTGGATACGATCGCGCTTAATGCCTGCAGCAACGGCGTTCTCAGTGGTAGAAGCCCCCCTGATGTCAGTAATACGGATGGCCGGGTTCTTCGCTATGTCGGCGTAGCTGTGGATCTTGAGCGGATTTCCCTTCTTCACTAGCAACGCGTCGCCATTCGCCTGAAAAGGGTCGGAGAAGGCGACCTGCTTGCAGCGTGCAGGCGTGATAGCCATACCGGAGGCGACCGCATCGATCCGCTTGGACAGCAGACTCGGGATGAGCGCGCCAAAATCCATCACGATGAAGTCCACTTTTTTGACGCCCATGCCGTCTGTCACAGCCTTAAATACATCAGGATAAAGTCCAGTGACCTCCCCCGAGTCCGTCTTGTATCCCCACGGCCAACGGTTGTGAACCCCGATCGTTACGGTTCCATCGTTCTTTACCTGGTCACCAAGCGTCTGAGCTCGGGCGGAGCTAACGGACGCGCTCAACGCAAGAGTAAACAGTGTAACAAGGAAAGCACAGCGCCATTTTGAATCACTTTTCATCTCATGCCTCTCAATGATTTGGCTCCATGGGCGCGGCCAGTACGCTATCCCATGGAATTCATATTTTGTAATCCTACGGATTTAATGCAAATCTTTCATTAGACCGAAAAGGCAATCTCCCCGCCTCGTCAGCGTGGGAAAGCGACGACATGCCACCATGCCTTCTACAGGAAAACACAGCTCTACCGGAGCGGACGTAGGGCGATGGATGGAATGGAGATACCCTGCCAGCTGCCCCGCGACCACGTCAGCTCCAACCGCAACGGCGGGTTCGAATAGCCCGTCGTCATCTGCATATACAAAGTAGTCACGCGTCGGCACCTCCGTGAATCGCGTAGGCGCTGGTACATCAAGCGAGTCGTCTCGATAGATGCCCATATGATGCAAGAGGCGGCGAACCCCGTTGCTAGCAATCTGCTTCCCGATATGCTGGAGCGTCGCACCGCCGCCTAGTTCAGCGGTAATGACAGGAACTCCCTGCGCTTCAGCGGAAGCGGGCAATGTCGTATTTCCTCCACCACCTTTACCGTCCGTAAGATAGCTAACTGGCGCGCCAAATACACTGACGAGCTGCATCAATCGCGCGTGCCGCTCGGCGTCGGCTGATGGGCGGATCAGCGCACATGGAACGTATTCCAGCGACCTTCCACCGGAGTGAAGGTCGACAACCAGGTCCGCCATTGGCAGCAGAACCGACGTCACATAATGCGCGATCATCTCTGTCGGCGTGCCGTGAGCCTTGCCCGGATAAACACGGTTGAGATTGCCATCGTCCATGGGCGACACACGCCGCCCCGCCTCAACAGCCGGAAAATTGAGCGAGGGAAGGATAATGATTCTGCCATTGACATCGTCTGGAGAAATTTCCCGCGCGAGTTCAAACAGCGCTATCTGACCTTCGTACTCGTCTCCGTGGGTCCCGGCAAACAAAACAGCGGTAGGTCCTTTGCCATTTTTCAGACAGACTACTGGAATCGGGATCCAGCCATACGCTGAGAGATCACTGGAAATAGGCAGACGCAACGAGCCAGTCTGTTTGCCCTCTTTCTCAAAACTGATAGGCGACCAGATACGGGTGGGAGTGGACATATTATCGAGTTGATTAGCTGATGACAGGAATGGCCGCGGGTGACAGTTCGCTGAGGAACTCGATCCCATTTTCGCGGACATAAACTACTTCTTCGAACTGGAAAACGGCGCCTTCACGCTCCAGCTTCGGTTCAATGTGGAAAATCATTCCCGGCTCAATCACCGTTGTATCTGTCGCTGACAGCGAAGGCGGTTCGGTTACATCGAAGCCGCCGCCATGGCCAATCCGGGTCACCGCCGTGTACACCTGCCCCACATCCAGTTCTTTCCACATACTGGCAAAGTTAGCGTAGACGTCTGCGCACGTCATACCAGCCTTTACAGAGCGGCACAGTGTATGGGTCAGTTCGCGGACAGCTGAGTACGTCTCAATCTCCCAGTCCGACGGCTGACCGCCGCGAGCCGTCCGGTTTCTGTCAGCCGGGTAGCCTCCGTAGGTCGCCCGAAAGTCTGTCCAGACATAATGGCCCTTTTCTAATCTCCGATCGCTGGGGGGCCGGCTATAAACGAAATCGCCCTTCGCGAAAAGCATAGCAATCGGGTCGGCCTTCTCGGCACCGTTCAGAAACATCTGTGCTTGCATCCGACGATATAGCTCGATTTCCGTCATGCCAAGATACGCGTCGGCAATTGTTCGATCGAAAGCGTCGTTCACGATGGCGAAGGCAGTCTTCTTCAGATTCGCTTCGAAGTCCGACTTGATCAGCCTCACCTTCCACAACGTGGGCGTTGCATCAGTTACTTTCCCTCCCGCGCTCAAACCACTCAACGTGGTGATCATTTCGAGCGAGCCAAGGCCGGTCATGTCCTGCCCGTAGTCAATTCCAAGGCGGACCGTCCGTCCACCGAAATGCGCTTGAACGGTTTCCGACAGAGCCGCTACACCCTCGCTAAGATATCCATGATAGTAGACCGCATTGAACGAACGTGGCTTGTAGCTGATGTTCTTCTGTTCGGTCTTGCTGCCTATGACGATTAGATCATCCGCTGTCAGCAATGCGAACACCGGCCTTGCCTTGTACATCCACGAGAGCGTGAAGAAGTCCGTAAAATACTGGACGTTTTTGATGTCTGTTAACACGATCGCGTCTAGCTGACTACGCTCCATCTCGTAACGGACGCGGCTGAGCCGCTGTTCCAGTTCAGCCAACGGGACATCGGGGGCAGGCGGCAATGTCATACCCACATTAATGTCACTAATACGCGTAGCTTCCGTCATCATTTTTTCTCCATTCGCGATATCGCTTCCGTGGACAGGTTGATCGAGCATGCGAGCCGATCAAACGGTGATTCGACAACTCCGAATACATCGATTCCTGGCCTCTCCGTACTTATGTGATACAGGCGACGCAACATAGGATATGTGTTCGGGATGGCGAAGATCTTTTGCGCCCCTGACGACGCTGGAGCAGCATCGATAATCAGAGACATGTCTTTTACCGCGACGTCATGCCGATTCAGGGCAGTGACAATAAAGTGCTCTCCGAACTCGTCGACTATCTCATCCGGCACCGACGTCGGAACGTATGCAGCGTCGTACATGATGGGTTGCCCATCGGCATAGATGATCTTCCTCACGCAAAGATAGACGTTGTCAGGAGGCCCGAAGAGCGCAAGCGTGGGATCCGCGATCCTTTCTTTTGTGATCGAGACAAGCTCCAAGCGCGGCTCGAAGCCGAGTCGGCGTGCGTTGTCCATCGAAGACATCCAGACGTCCAGCTCCCGGATGAAGCGCCTCTTCTCTTTGACGAACGTGCCTTTTCCCGGCACAGACTCAAGTACGCCCGCCGACTGAAGATCGCGGATAGCACGCTTGATCGTGATCGCACTGACTCCGAACTCCTCGCTCATCTGCGCAGTAGACGCAATGGCGTCGCCAGGCTGATAAAAGCCGTCTTCGATCCGTTTGCTGATCTCAGCTCTGACGCTCTCGTGAAGCGAGGAGCTTGACGAAATCATGCCCTTTGGACTCGCTTTTTCTGTGGCCATGGCCATCGCAATTAACCCCATATCCTTAATGTCTGCACACCCTCTGAGCGACAGCTCCGCTCAGTGGACGATCTGCGAGAGGAACCGTCGGCTACGCTCGTTGTCTGGGTTGTCGAAGAATTTTTGCGGCGTTGCGTCTTCGACAATCTCGCCCTTGTCCATGAAGATCACTCGGTCCGCCACTCTTCGGGCGAAACCCATCTCATGCGTTACACACAGCATCGTCATACCGTCGCGGGCAAGCGCTGTCATCACCTCAAGCACTTCATTTACCATCTCCGGATCCAGAGCGGAAGTCGGCTCGTCAAACAACATGATTTTGGGCTCCATGCACAGCGCTCGAGCGATCGCTACTCGCTGCTGCTGACCACCGGACAATTGTGACGGATACTTGTTCGCCTGGTCTGCAATGCGTACTTTGTCCAGATGGCGAAGCGCAGCTTCCCTCGCTTGATGCTTTGAGTACTTCCTTGTGCGCACTGGTGCAAGCATGCAGTTGCCAAGTACGGTAAGGTGGGGAAACAGATTGAACTGTTGAAACACCATGCCGATATCTTGCCGGACTGCCGTGAAGCTTCTGCCCTTCGCTCCGATCTCCGTTCCGTCGACAATCAACTGACCGGCCTGATGCTTCTCAAGCTGGTTGATGCAGCGGATCAGTGTCGACTTACCCGAACCGGACGGCCCACAAATGACGATGCGCTCGCCCGTGGTCACGGTCAGATTTACATCTCTCAAAACCTGGAATTTCCCGTACCACTTACTCAGGCCAGAAATCTGAATTGCAGGTCGACCTTTGGCTTCGTTAGTCGGAGCCGTTTCAAATTCAATCTTCCTAAGTGTTTGCATTATGCCCCCTGGATGGTTGTTAGCGCCGGCTCGAAAGGAACAGCCGTTTCTCAAGCCTGTGCACCAGCGCAGTGACAAGCAATGCCAGCCCAAGGAACACGATTCCAGCCACCAGCATCGGCTCGGCATAGCGGTATGTGTCTGATGCGACATCGAATGCGCTACCCAACATTTCCGGAACTGCCAGAACGGCTAGCGTCGGCGTTGTTTTCAGAATTGATACGAAGTAGCTGCCCATCGGCGCGGCGATGTTGCGCAGCATTTGTGGTGCGACAACGAAGGCTATCGTGTCGATGCGGCGCAACTGAAGAGACTTCGCCGCCTCGACTTGTCCTTTAGGGATGGCATCGATCCCCGACTTGAAGACTTCAGAGAGATAGCCAGAGAAGTACAAGCTCAGCCCCAAAACGCCGACGACCATTGCAGGCAACTGAATCCCGTAATAGGGAAGGACAAAGAACATGAAATACAGCTGCACGAGAACCGGCGTGCACCGAACGAGATCGATAGCAATCGACGTAACGTGGCGCATGACCTTAGAAGACCTTCGAAGCATCTCCCACAAGAAACCAAGCACGGACGCCACAACACAGCTGATAATTGCCGTAAGAAGGGTGTTACCAATACCCTCGAGTACTCGAGGGATGATATGAATCGCAAACGCGAGATCAAAGTTCATTGATTGCCTGCCTCTTTTTTCCAAGAGTCCGCTCAAGCCGCCGGCCAAGAATAGTCACGGGATAACACACGATGCAGTACGCCAGCACCAGCGCGGTGTAGACCATCACCGGGTTGTACTGAATCTGCGATATCTCCTTCGCGCGATAGGTCATGTCGCTCAATGTGATGAGCGAGACGAGTGCTGTTCCCTTAATAAGTTGAATCGTTAGATTTATAAAATTGGGAATAGTTGAAGTAATCGCCTGAGGGAATTCAATAAACCACAGGACACTCAATCGATCCATGCCGAGCGCCATACCCGCCTCCGCTTGACCCCGTTCGAGGGACTGCAACGCGGCTCTGACCGATTGACTTCCGTAGGCGCCAATGTTCAGCCCCAGCACCATTGCGCCAACCGTGATGGCTGAGAGGTTGATACCAAACGCCGGAAGCGAATAGTAAAATGCGTATAAAAGTATGATTGCTGGCGAACTCCGCCAGAATTCAATAACTGCAGTGACGACCCCGTGCCACGTACCACGCGAAAAAGTCTGCAGAACGCCAAATAGCAGAGCAAATGGGACGGCGTACATTAAGCCGACAAAGGTGACGATTGCTGTAATTTCGAAACCTTTGAAAATTCCGAGAAAGACCATCAAAAAACTCATTCCTGCTTCTCCTCAGCGTTTCCAGAGCAGACAGCATCCGCTGTTAAACTCGACGGAGCCATTTCCGCCGGGGAAAAGCCATATCTGCTGCTGATTTTTGCAACCGTGCCATCCAACTGGCGTTTTCTAAGCGCCGTTTCATAAAACTCAAGTAAGTCGTGATCTTCAAGTCGAAAAGCCACGGCTGCGTAACTCAAAGCGGGACGGCCACTCTCGATATAGCCGGTGAAGGGAAGCGCTCGCTCTATTCCTTTTTCATTGGAACCCGCCAACACCGCAATCGCAGTTGCGGTCGATACGGTCAACGCGTCTATGCGGCCAGACTTCAGCGCCGCGACGCCGGTCTCGACATCGAATAGCTGCATCCTGTCCTTCGGAACGCCTGCTTTGACCGCATTTTCCGTGTTTGTACTTCCGCGCCCTCCGCCCATTCTGATCGCTTGGTTTGCTGCCATATCTGCATAGCTATGGATGCGCAGCGGATTGCCAGCTCGTACCAATACCCCATCGCCGATCGCGACATCCGGGCTGCTGAAAGCGACCTGCTTGCAGCGCTGGGGGGTTATTGCCATACCGGAGGCCACCATATCCACCCTATGAGCGACGAGACTTGGGATTAGCGCGGGCCAGTCCACCACCTTGAAATGAATTTTCTTCATCAGTTCGGGGCCGAAAACGGCCCGAATCAGATCCGGATAAAACCCGACTACCGCGCCAGCCTTGTCGACATATCCCCACGGGGCCTGGTTATGAATCGCGACTAGGATTCCGTCTTCCGTTAGACGCCGCGGCGGTGCCGACTGCGCTTCGGTCGATGCCGACGGAAATAGCAATGCCAGGAGCAGACCGATAACCGCGAAAGTGGAAAAGGGACGCATGTCAAGTCTCACTGAGACGCAGAGTCAGACTGCGATGCAGTGACACTGCGATTGACCAAATAATACTAGGTATATCAGGTTGGCAGCACTAGGGAAACACCTGACCTTATATTGTGTCTCCGCGCTTTCCTGGCGTGTACAGCGTCAGCCAGTAGGAGCGCCGTACGCCCGGGGAAGTCATCCGCCAGTCGCTTGCCGGAGGACTGAGCTGTATCGAGCTGCGAGCATCGACCGACGGCTTTTTCCTAGAATTTGTGGCGGATTCCGACGATCACAGCCGTCTGGTTCGAAGTCGAAGATGCCGATAGAGACGTGATGTTTGCCACGGCTCTCCCGCTGGTCGAATCAGTTCCGCTCGCATGCTGGTAAATGGCGGATGCGTAGACGTCCGTGCGCTTCGAAAGGAAATAGTCTGCACCGAGCATGGCCTGTTGATACCTGGCATCGTTCACCCCGTATCCTTTTGTATAGTCATAGGCGACGCCGACCACGAGGGAAGGCGTGAACTGATATTTGTAATTCGCTTCGACGTTGTGGAATTTTGCCGAACCGCCATTGAATTGAGCGCCGCCTAGATTCGGCAGTGCACCAAGATCCTTGAATTGCGTGTTGCTATACGTGACTCCGAACGTCGAAGCTCCAAGGACGTACGAAGCGCCTGCAGCAAACACTGCCTGAGTTTTGGCCGACGCGTAGCCGGAGTAAATACGGTTTCCCGTCATGTTGGATGTCGAGGTATTCGAAGTCGCCATGTTGCCGAAGAACGAATAGTTCGGACTGTCCACGTTGAGATACGCGACACCGAAATCAAACGGTCCTCGGTGATAGCTACCTCCGAGCGACCAGATCTGGTTCCGGTGAAACTGACCGGCATTTCCTCCCAAGCTGTAGAGCGCCTCCCCGGAAAGGCCAGCGTAATCAATAGTCTTGTACTTGATCGCGTTATTGACACGGTTACCCCCGATCATGTTATCGAGGTCACCGGGGTGCGCACCAAAGTAGGGAAACCACTGGCATGCGGCAGCGAAGCGGCATGTCTGATCCAGCACTGACTCATACTGACGACCGAGCGTTAGCGTCCCGTACTGATTTGAAGACAGGCCGACGTATACTTGCCGGCCAAAGAGATCTCCCCCCTGCGCCAGGCGCCCATTGGGGACGCTAAAACCGCCTTCAGTGACGAAGATAGCTTGCAAGCCCCCACCGAGATCTTCCGCACCCTTCAGCCCCCAACGGCTGCCCTGCAAGTTACCGCTGGTCATGAGATATTGTTGGGCACCCGTTGCGTTGTTTACAAAGGTGACGCCCACATCAAGAATGCCATACAGCGTTACGGAGCTTTGAGCGTGGGCTGCGCCCGCAAAGAGTGCCGCGGCGGCGCCAAACATCATGGTCTTTTTCATCATCGAATCTCCAAATCTTCCTTTTTTATGATCGAGCAACGTTTACCCACACGTATGCTTGTCTGGCTGCCCTTAAGTTCGTCCACCTGATGCGTTCCAGTGACGAGCTCTGGTTACGCACAGTTCGAAGATTCGAGTAGCCAAAAACGATGGTCTAATACAAAAATCTAGCAACTTCATAACATCAGTGCATGATCTCGCCACACCATCGCGTAGTAGTCCTTTCCATATATCGTTCCCAGCCCACAATCGACACATGGCAAGCTTTTCGATCCTGCGCGATGGGCGTTAGCAAGGCGCGTCTGAGCTCCCTGCCTCTGGCCCCGACGTCGAGCGCGGAGAAGCTGGCGTTCAGGGAAATCCTGAACGCACAGCGCACGCTAAGGCAGTAATCGACTACGCTCCGTCTGGCAGGAGCGTGGCCTCCCTCCGGATCTCTTTCGCGCCTTCAACCTGCGTCAACTCGGCTTTCACGCAGGCCAAGAAGGCCAAGCTCGAAAGGGACGGTTGGAAATTGCGTCGGTGTACCAGAGAAAATCCGAATCGAACCGTTGGTACAAACGGCTTGACTACGATCGAACTCTGTCGATCAAGGATGGCGAGTGGGCTAACTACTGATACGCCCAACCCTTGCGCGACCATCGCAACAATGGCAGCTGCGTACGGGACTTCCAAGGTCGTCCGGCGCCTGACATTTAGTGTCTCGAACATGCGATCGAGGGCCACACGATTGGCGTCAGTTGAATCCAGCGAAACGAATTCCTCCCCGTCCAGATCTCTCGGACGGATGATGTCTTTCGTCGCGAGGTGGTGCTCCGCCGGCATGATGCAAACGCCGGGCATCGACGCATATTGAACGACGTGCAGATCGGGCTGGTCAGGGCATATAGTTGCGAACCCTAGGTCGCACTTTCCCGCCGCAATCCAGTCCAGCACTGTCGCGGAGCTTCGTGTCTGCAGGGTGATAGCCACGTCCCGGTGCGATGCGCGAAATCGTGCGATAGCTCGCGGCAACAGCGTTAGTCCAACGACGGGGATGCTTGCAATGCGAAGCTCGCCGGTGGCGGAGTGCTTTATGTTCCACGCGGCCCGTTGGAGCTTTTCCAGACCTATGTACGCGCGTTGTACTTCCCTGAAATACTGGGCTGCTTCTGCCGTGGGTTGAAGTCTCTGCTTACTCCGCGTGAAAAGTTTCAACCCTGTTCGATACTCAAGCAGGGACAAGAGGCGACTGACAGCTGGTTGTGAGATGCACAACCTCTCTGCTGCCGCTGTCACTGTACCGGTAATCATCACCATCCTGAACGCCTCTATCTGCCGGATATTCGGCGATACGGACGTTTCAGGAGCGATGCCGTCATAGTTGTCCATGGTTCTCTCCCCCGCAGTGAAAGACCGGACGGAAGCCATCGAACTGCGGCACAGTGTCCTGCCCTCAACCGAGGATGTCTATCTCGGCGAGCCTTATGGCGCCTCGGGCGTTGGCATCCTAGCCTTGTAACCGCCAAGGCGTTACGTGGGATGCCCGGCAATCGAGTTCCGGTGCCCGCGCGATCGCATGTCTCAGAGCAGGCGCCTTCGATGGCTGCCTGCCGCTCCGCAAGAATCTTACGGTGCCGCTGACATGCTTGGTCCGGCTACTATCCCGCGAACGGTTGCCGTCCTTCGTCGCGGGAATGAACTTGCAGCGGAGGAAGCGCATCGGCAGGCTCGCGTGGCGAAGCCGCGGTGCCAAGAACAGCAAGCATCGACTTCTCATCCAATAACCCCTTTTCCCGCAGCGTCGCTACGGCCGACAACGTTGCCGCTGATCCGAGCTCTAGGTCGACACCGTGGCGAGCGGCTAACTTCTGAGCATCTATAGCAGCGGAGTCGCTTACGCAGACGGCGATTCCGCGACTGTTTCTGACTGCCCTGACTGCCTGATCGGTCACAGTGTCGCCACCGAGGGAAAACTGGCCCGTCGTTCCAGCGAATTCCGAAGTAACGCTGGCCCTGCCAGTCAGAACGAGCGAAAGCCGGGGGAACGGCTCTACCGCATACAGCGCTGGACTTCGAGTAACGAGACCACTGCGCTGTAGGTCGCTGTACCCTTCCGCAATTCCCCAGAGAAGGTCACCTCGGCTGCAAGGCACGACAATGGCATCCAGCGGTCCGGCCTGTTGCCAGAGTTCATATGCAACGGTTTTGTATCCCTGAACACCCCACGGGTTACTTCCAACTGCCGGAATCGCATAGTTAGTCACCGGATACCAGCCATCAGGCACCATTTTGGCCATCAGGTCCCATCGTTCCCGCGGGCTGGAAACAACAATGATTTCGGCGTCTGCCCTGTCTAGAAAATGCCGGTAAGCGTCGGTGATCGATGGGGTCGTTATAACAACGCACGGCACCCCGGCCGCCGCCGAATACGCGGCAAGCGAAACAGCGGCATTACCGGAACTTGCACATACCAATCCCCGTGCCCCAACGTCGATCGCCCGAGCGACGACGAGCGGTGTCATCCTGTCTTTATGGCTTCCCGTCGGGTTGGCAGCTTCCCGCTTTAGCAAAACGGACCCGACATCAAGCACTTTCGCCAAGTTTGCCAGCGCGACGAGCGGAGTTCCTCCTTCTCCAAGACTAGGAAAATTTTTGTATGGCAACCAATCGCCGTACGTTAACATCGGCCCCACAATTGCAGGAAGCGATGCCGGAAGCTGGCTGTACGTTGCCGCAAGAGAAGTTGGGCACCCTTCCCGCCTTGAGGCCGGGTCGCCCTCAAACCAGTCTCCGATTGCATACGATGATTTTCCGTCGAGGCTCCTAAAGCCTTGGAGATGAGGGTTACGAATAATGTCCAGCCTTGCGTCCATGAGCGGATTGGTTTGTGGGTTCATTGCAGGATGGTGTCCGATGGAGGAAATAATCAGCTTTCGACGGCTTCACGTTCGTTTGCGACGCTAGGACGGATGTCACGAAAGGTCGTAGCCTTTTCGAAGGAAGAACCTAATTGGATAAGCTTGTCTTCCATAAACGGCTTCGCTGCTATCTGAACTGACACCGGCATGTTTCCTATCCCAAATCCAGAACATATAACGATGCTTGGCCAACCCGTAATGTTGAACGGATCGTAGAACCCGGGCTTTGCCAGACCGCCCCACCGAGACACATCTGCCATGAATGGAGCTTCATTGGCTGCACCGGCAGTGACAATCACGTCCACGTCGGCGGCTGCCGCAGCCGTTGCCACACATAACCGTCGGCGCTCCTTGATTGCGTTGATGTAATCGGCGGCAGTAAGCGTTGCCCCTAGCAATAGGCGAAGTCTTAACTGCTCTCCAAAGTCCAATGGATTGCAGCGCAACGCCTTCTCGTGAGTGGAATGAGCCTCTGCAGTCATGATCACGAAGCTCGTTGCCTGATATTCTTCGAGCCGCGGCATCATCACCCGATCCACATGTGCGCCCAGTGCCGTCCAGACCGAGATTGCGCGATCCAAACCCTCTTTGACAGCGGGCGTCACAGGGTTTTCTGTTTCGTGCCAGTCCGAAGCAACACCAATACGAAGCCCGCACACGTTCTCTTGAGCCCGTAAAATGAGATCCGCAGGCGTCCGCTCTACGCTGGCCGGATCATCATGGTCATGTCCTGCCATCTCCTGAAGGAGCAACGCACAGTCTTCGGTGGTCCAGCCCAATGGTCCGACATGATCCAAGGAAGGCGCCAGCGGCAAGATGCCTCGTTTGCTACAGAGGCCGTATGTTGGCTTCAGCCCCACTACACCGCATGAGGCCGCCGGCGCCCTGATGGACCCCGCTGTATCAGTGCCAGTACCGCCCAGAATGAGGCCGGCCGCAACGGCAGCCGCAGTACCAGACGATGAGCCGGACGTGAACCGCCGGGTATCCCACGGATTCCGGGCTGGCGGCCACGGTAGATCGAATGACGGCCCACCTAGCGCGAACTCGTGCGTCGCGAGTTTTCCTAAGGAGATCGCCCCTGCGTCTGCCAGCGAGCGCACGACGCTAGCGTCAACTTCCGGTACCCAACCTTTGAGGCGTTTAGAGTGCGCACTTGTTTGCACGCCCTTCGTTAAGACGACATCTTTGTGGGCGATCGGGATGCCGTCCAACCTTCCACGTAGCTCGCCTTTCATCATCCGATGCTCGGCCTCCATCGCTTCGCGGCGCGCTCGTTCCGCCGTCACCGTAACGAATGCATTCAAGCTGGCGTCGACAGACTTGATTCTCGCCAGGCATCCATCAACAAGTTCGACCGGTGATAGCTTGCGCTTGCGTATCAGGTCCGACGCTTCAGCAATCGTTGGTATTTGCATTGCAAAATCTCTCCGCCACCAGATTGTCGCTGAGCACTGAAAAAAGATGGGAATGCTCAATTGCATCGTTTTGCCTGATGGCGCAAAGGTGTTCACAAATGCGCCGTACATGAGGCAAACCTTCCCACAACGCGTCCAAGTCATGGCCTATAATTTCGAGGCCTTGTTTCTCCAAGAGGTCTCTCAAGTCGCTTAATGTGTCGCATCGCACCATGCTCTCCCCTTAACCTCTTTTTCTAGCTATTCCAGTTCCCGGTTAACGATTTGCAGGCGGGTCGAAATTCGCAGCGATGTCTGAGCACGCCGCGACGATCCTGTCGCTTCGTTGTCGCATTCCGGCAAGTTGTCCTCGAACCCGATCTCGGAACTTGTCTTCCGTTTGCATCTATATCATGGGACACTCAATGTCGCCGCCTGCCAGCTGGACTTCGCGCGCGTACCAAGCGTCTTGCACTTATACGCCAGCTCGCAAGGGGTAGATTCTGGAAAGGCCTGTCCAAAGTTGGCTCCGATCCGCAACTTTACTTTCTGCGCGACGCTCGACACTACTTCGACGATGCGCTGCTCCCGTCGACATTGCTGATACGCCGGTAAGAACCGGCAAGAAGGTTCTCGGGCCATTCAGCTACCGCGATCGCCTTCGCCGCGGCGTCATCTATTAAGCATTCACATACGATAAATTAGGTCGTCGCCGTGCAACGAAAACGCTAGCTAAGCTATCAATCTAACTTGGTATACCTAGTATGTGACCATGGCAAAAAGTCAATGTCAAGTACCTTGCTCGCGACCGTGCACTGCGGATCCTGCTCTGCGGTCGTCGGTCGAATGGGGTGGGCTTCATCATCTCCGCACCTTCGAAAGACGCCTTGGGAGATGCGGGCTAAGCCCGCCGTGGCGACCTCCCCTAAGGTGGTCTGGAGCTCTCACAAGAGAAACCTCACATCACGCATATCGACACAGGATTTTGATTTCTCGGATCCAAGGTGCGAAAGTGCGGGACCACACCGCTCTTAACCTCAGATCCTGATATGACTTTCGCAGCCAAGTCCCGGGATGGTATGGCTTCCGGTTCAAAGGCCTTTCCAATCTGCACAGGGCGCGCAGCCTGTAACGTCGACGTTCGATCAATCTGATAGTGCTCGGGGACTGGTTCGCATAGCCAGAGAATTCGGATCGCCATAAGCGCAAAGATTACCTGGAATTGAAATCCGCACTTTGATAATAGACGACGATAAGGACACTAATGATTTGGTTGATTCTCCGAGGGATAGGCCATGAAATCGGAATTCGTGAGAGCCGACTTCTATGCGTCAGGCCGCGATCTATATCCGCCATAATTCCGTGTAAAAAATATGCCAGCATTTACTCATGATGCAATAAAGTTCTTATTTGTAAGTTGCCGCCGCAGCATGCGGCGGCACAATGCTCGGAATTATTCTGGCCCGCTACAATCCATTGAGGAAGGCCAGCAGTCGTCATCAGGCCGGCAAATTCTGGGCTTACAGTCATAGGGCACCTTTCTGCAGCATTTTTCCTTAATTCGAGGTCCGCATCTAAATAGATTTGTGGGGTTTCGGGGGACTCGTGACCAAGCCACAGGGCGATCATGGTGCCGTCGAAACCGGCTCGCAGCAATTCCATTGCCGAGGTGTGTCGAAGCTGGCGGAAAGTCACGCGTTTTTTCCGTAGGGAGGGACATGTCTTGCGGGCCGTCTCAATCTGTTTCGTGTGAATGTAAGTCACGCCGTCGGCGCTAACACGACCACTACGCGCATGGGGAAACACGATGCCGCTGTCTGCTCTGGCAGTCTCCTGCAGCCAGTTCCTGACAATCCCAAGAGTCTGCTCGGTTAGCGGTATACACCGGGTCTTTCGACCTTTACCCGCTACCCGAACATGGGCGCCCGTGCCCAAGGTCACGCCCTGCCGCTTGAGTCCCGCCATTTCAGACAAGCGCATGCCTGTTTGCACCGACGTCAGCAGCAGCGCGTGATCCCGACGACCACTCCACGTCCTCATATCAGGCGCGGCCAGTAACGCATCGACCTCTGGTCGTGTCAGAAATCCAACCTGGGTACGGGTATAGCGTTTAGTGGGAATGGCGGGCGCGCGTTGAATCTGCTTGGATCGAGAAGGTACTTCAAAGGATGCATACTGAAAGAAGGAAAGAAGGAGCGGATGGCGGCGCGGCGAACATTCCGGCTGCGCGCGCTGATTCCACGTTGCTTTTCCAAATCGTCGAGAAACGCACAGATAAGTGAAAGGGCTGCCCCTCAAAGCTTAGACCATGGCGTCGATTTCTGTTCGCTTACTTATGCGCTGGTTATTAAGTTTGTCGTAACAACGACAAGATCTGGTGCAATTGTCAGCTTTGATTGTCGGCCCAGGTAGACGAAAATCATCCCCGCCTCGCCGGACTGACGTATTAGCGAACTTTCAAGCAAGTGGGCATGGATCTCGCGATAACCGAGCGTGCGACCACTGCCGGTTGCGAGGAGAATTACATGCTTGATTGCACGAACGCCTGCTGCCTGCGCTGGTCTGCCCATGTCGGCGTCGGACAGACAATACCCTTGGCGTCAACCGTCAAAGCGCCTATTCACGGGAGGGGCTGTCGTGCACGCGGCGGCCCAGCGCACGTCGAGCTGCTGCTCGCTGGGCGCACCGACGAAGATGACCTCGGTTGGGATCCAGAGCATCAGCGACCAACATCTGATCGATACAAACCGGGGGGTAAAGAGGCTTGGCGCGTTCCTGCACGACATTACGTCCGTCGCGAATACCAGCACCGCGAGGAGGCCCTAACGCAATACGCGTGCGAGGCGAAACAAGGGGTACTACTCTTAGCGCAGAAGAGCGAAATGCTCCGAAGATCGATCTCTGGCAAGTCCACCCTCTACTGTTCCCAGAGCAAGTGGAATTTCCTCATCGGCAACAAACGTGGGAAGTCCGTAGACCGCGACGCACGGAGGCCCCCGTAGAATTTGCGTTCCCAAATTTCGACCGTCACTGCTATCAATATCACCCGGCTGGGGGGTATTGCGGCAAATGATGAATTCTCCTGACGCTGCGTAATGAGGTCTTCGAAACACCGGACACGACCACGATATCTGTTTCTAGGACCGACTACAGCTATGACATGGTTGGCTGACGGAGGCACGTTTCTCGTCCGAGCCGACTTTTGAAACCCAGCTCATGGCTCACGAAAGACTTGAAATCCGCACTCATAGGTTCGTTATGCATCGTAGAGAAAGATTTGGTGAAGCTATTGGACATCACGGTGAGCTTCTACAGGGTGTTTTTGAAAGCGAGGGAGGCCATCTGCGCCGTGGCTTGGTCTCGCTGCCTTGTCCTAATCTAACGTCAAAGGTGAGGTTTCTGGCCAATGGCGAAACACGGGTTTCTGTTAGTCCACAACGTTGCGAAAAAGCGAAACGCGCTGCCGAGCTTACGCTAAAAACGTTCGCACAAACGGGAGCCGGCGGACATGTGACAATTAGTAGCAATATCGCCGTTGGGCGCGGCATGGGGTCATCTACTGCTGACGTTCTGGCCACTATATTGGCCGTGCTGGACTACTTGAACGTCCGCACATCAATTGATCGTGTAATGCAGATTGCCGTAGATGCCGAGACGGCATGTGATTCCACGCTCTTCTCTCAGAATGCCGTGCTCTTCGCCCAACGCGACGGGCTGATAATTGAAGCCTTCACAAAGTCACTGCCCCATATCGACTTCATCAGCATCGATGCAGCAACGGTCGAGTCCGTCGACACTCTCACCTTCAAACCGGCTGAGTATAGCCGCGTAGAGATCGAAATGTTTCGTTCCCTGCGGGCTCTCCTGCGCCAAGCGATTAGTACTTCCAATCTTAACTTGCTGGGCCGGGTCGCTACGGCGAGCGCCCGAATCAACGAAAGGTTTTTGCGAAAGCCGCACTTGGATCGTATCGAAGAAATTGGTGTTCGGCACGGCGCGATCGGTGTCCAAGTTGCCCACAGTGGAACTGTCGTCGGTTTGATGTTTGACCCAGCGGACGACAGAACCGCAGATCACATAGAGCTTGCTACGCGTGATCTAAGGCGTTTAGGTTTTGATCAGTCTATCGTACACACTCAACCAGTTCGTGGAAAAACAAATGTTTAATCGAATACTGATGCGAAATTTGGAGGATTTTGAAAATCCTCGGATCGTCAAGTTGACTGACGATTTGTATGGAGCCAGTTTCTTCCTTATGAAGCTTCTACCGGCGCGATATATGCTGGAGCGGGCTTCCGAACAAGGCTTGTTAAGCCCCGGAGCCACTATCTGTGAGTCCTCGTCCGGCACTTTTGGCCTTGCCTTGGCCATGCTTGCCGTGCAGTATGGATACAAGCTAATACTCGTGAGCGACTGGGCGCTCGACCGGCATCTTCACAAAAGACTTCTAGAGCTCGGAGCACAAGTAGAAATTGTGGACAGGCCCGCGCGCGTCGGCGGCCTTCAGCAAGCGCGATTGAACAGGCTCGCCAAATATCTACAGGAGGTACCTGGCAGCTATTGGCCCTCACAGTACTCCAATACGGATAATCCGCTTTCGTACGGAAAATTTGCGGAGCTCCTAATCCGAAGGGTTGGAAAGATCGATTGTTTGGTGGGCCCTGTTGGATCAGGCGGATCGATGTGCGGAACGACCACGTTTCTTCGGACACTGTTTCCCGAGTTGCACGCGGTGGGTGTCGATACTCCGAATTCTGTTCTGTTTGGGCAACACAGCGGAAAGCCGATACCCCTCAGCGGCCTTGGCGGTGCGTTTGTGCCCTCCAATGTAGACCACACGCAGTTTGACGAAGTTCATTGGCTTACGCCTGTCGAGGTGTTCCATTCAACTCATCGACTGCATCGGCATCACGGATTGTTCATGGGTCCCACTAGTGGTGCGGCGTACAGAGTAGCCAACTGGTGGTCGAGAAAAAACGGCGGAAAAAAGGTCGTCGCAATTTTCCCCGATGAGGGCCACCGTTACGTCGAGACGGTCTATGACGAGAACTGGCTTTCATCTGTGCCTGGTTGGCCTGCATCGGTGTCCCGAGATCCAGTGATCGTGGAAGCGCCTACGCAAGAGATGACCGTGTGGTCCACCTATGCCTGGCGCAGGCGAACGCTCGACCAAGTCCTTTCAAGCCTCATCGAGCAGCCGCCCATGATTTTGCATGCATCTCCGCAACAGCTGGCCGACCCGGGTTCGCCTGAGCGCAACCTGAATGCACAAAACAAAAGCACTACCGTTATCGATGAAACGCGACCCACAAGGCTGATATTCTTGACGCGCTTTGATAGCGGATCCGTAGCTCACCTCCGGTTGAAGCCTGAGCAGACACAGTTCGTGGATCCGCTGTATGCGGTGTTTCGTGACCTTCAAGATAGTTCGCTTCACGAGGATGAGCACCCGTGCTCGCTTGCGGTCGGAGATAAGATCGTCGGCTTCTTTGTGCTGCGTGAAAGGGCGGCCTTGCCGGAGTGGGCGCCGTTAGACGCTATCACTGTGCATAGCTTTCGTATCGGCCAACCATATCAGGGCAATGGATATGGTAAGGCGGCATCTGGATTGATGGCTAATTGGGTCCTATCGAATCGACAATATGCCAATCGTCTTATGCTCGCTGTCAATCGACGCAACGCGCTAGCCAGGCGAACCTATCTAAATTCGGGTTTTCGCGAAACCGGCGTCAACTATTGTGGACCTACCGGACATCAAGACATTTTCGAATACAAACTAAGGGAACTTCGCTAATGCACCATACTTCGGATCTGAAATTTTGGACGGTCTGCTAGGGCGATACGTGCGACAAGGCAAACGCAATACATAAGAACAAAGCTCGTCCTTTCCCAACACTCGGACGCTTTATCAGTTAATGACTAGAGATCAATAAACATAAGATGAGAAAACGACGCATGACTACGACCGCATTTCTTCGGCAGAGTATCCAAGTCGTCGGGGTGCGAACCTACGTTTTTGCCGTATGCGTACGCTGCTTAGTATGTCGTCGCAGACAGTGGTCTCGACAAAGGCGACTTCGCCCGCGAAGGACCAACTGTAAATCGACGCAACCGATACAAAAAGAGGAGTACAGAGGCATGCGCACTCGATGCCGTCCATATGATGGAGTGAGTGAGCAGGTCGAAAAGACGCTCCATGCAGTTGTATCTCTCGGAAGAATTGAAGAGGGCTTAACACATGTTACAGCAACTTAACGGGCTTTCCTTCTTACCAAATAAGCAAACTTTGCGCGGGATTATATTGATGTCCTGCGGGACCTTTCTTTTCTCCATAGTCGATGCGATTGCGCGAATTGTTTCGACTCACTATCCTCCGAACGAAATAACTTTCTTCCGGATGCTGTTCGGATTGGTGCCCGCCGCCTACATGTTAGGACGTCACGGTGTTGGCGAACGTGACGTTACCCTGCATCGATTTTTTGGACATTTTATGAGGGCGGTCACCGCGCTGAGTGCGAGAGTCCTTTTCTTCGCTGCCTTACCTCATCTCCCGTTATCAACTGCTGTGGCGCTGCAGTACATCGAAGTGATCTTCATCGGCTTATTTGCCGTTGTCTTCCTGTCTGAGCGCTTTCATCTTTCGACAGCAGTAGCTTCGATAGTTGGCTTTTTTGGAGTCGTCCTCATCTCATTGCCACTTACCGGAATTAAAGGGTCATTGACTGCAATGAGCCTAGTCCTCCTCAGCGCTATGTTTGGCGCGGGTTCGATAATTCAGGTCAAGAAGCTTTGCAGAACCGAAGATCCAGCGGCAATCGTTTTCTATTTTACTATTATTGCCACAATTCTTAGTGGGATGTCACTTTTCGTCGCTTGGGTGACGCCGAACGCGAAGGATTTCGGATACATGGCGCTTATAGGCCTGACTGCTGGTGCAGGGCAATTGTTGCTTACCGCCGCACTAGCAAACACCGCGGCGTCCCTTCTGGCTCCCCTCGGCTACTTCGGCGTCGTATGGGCAATTGTTTTCGAGTACCTAATTTGGGGCGATTCCATTTCTACTCAAACTGCCGTCGGATTCGTCGCAATCACCGGATCTGCACTCTATCTGTGCATGTTCGCGAAGCAGGCTGATGCAGTCGAGTGACCCTGACGTGCGAAGTGTGTGGGACAACTAGTCGAAGTGTGGAACACAGCAAGGCCGACGGAACGACAGAGGAAATTATCGAAAGGGTGAGGCTCCAGCAAAGACGACATCCGAGCAGTCGGAGAAGACGAAAAATCTGTATGCAGGACGTGGCGCGTGCGACCTTAGATCGAATTGTATTTGCGTCGTATTTTTGGCTGATTTTTTTGATGAGGTTGAGAAAATATGGAAACGAAAGTTCCGCCAAGCGATTCCTGGTTCACCGTCCCGTATGAAGTAGATGCTGGCATCGGAAATCGTGCTCGTATTGGCATGGTCGTCATTTCAAGCGATCACGCTCTCTCGCACGAAGCACACGCAATGCCGAACGTTCCAGGTGTGGCTCTTTATGAAAGTCGCATCTTGACTTCTCGACAACATAATCAGGCTGTCAGCGCTGAAGTACTATGGTCAGATCGATAAAATTGACGCGGCGGTTCGGCAAATAAATTCGATATGCTCGTCTGACGTCGTTGCGCTAGGATGCACGCCTGCGGCAATGGTAGCCAGGCTACGCGAACTGGAGCGGCGCGTCCGGGAGGTTCACCCGAACTCGTTCATTCCCGATCCCTTCACTGGGACAAAGACTGCGCAGAGGTCGCTTGGCCCGAGAAGCGTTGAATTCGTGTCGCCGTATCCTTGCGACGTTGCCAGCCAAAAATGGTAGAGGCCATTGCGGCCGACGCGATCAAGCTGAAATCGATCAGCACTTTCCATAGCGATAGCGGGTTCGTAAGTGACCAAGCCCCGTTTATATCGCCCGCTAGCATAGCCAATGCTGTACGAGCCACCGCAAATACCGATGAATAAAAGTGCTTCGACGCCTGATGGCTCAACTTTTCACGAGGTTGTGCGCGCTGAGATTTCAAGACGTATTGCTACGGGAATATATAAACCCGGCGATGTAATAACGTCGATCGCCCGGCTGAGCAAAGAGTTCGGCGTGAGCGCCATCACGGTCAAGCGAGCCTTGCGCGACCTCCAGTCTGCTGGTCTGCTGACGTCCATACCCGGAAAAGGGACATATGTGAAAGATCGGTTTCGCTTCATCTGCGAATTGGATGCTTGTATGTCCGCTTTAGACAGTGCGCGACGGCTCGGCTTTCAGCCGAAGATGGAGCTAGTTTCGCTCACAAAGGAGAGGATCAAGGACACAACCCTAAGCGCCTTCAATCCGCCAGACAAAGTGCTGCTCTGTGTTCGCAAGGTGATTTACGCGGACGACGTGCCTATCATGTACGATTCCTCGTTTCTCCCGACCGACATGTCGGATGAAATCGTCGATGAGTTCGGTGAGCGCTTCATCATTGATGCGCTCCGGCGACATGACGTCACGGTCAAGCATATGTCGCTTGTCATTGATGCAGCGCCGGCCTCACCGGAAGCCCAGCAGGTATTCTCGGTTCCCAATGGCTACCCAACGCTGCGCCGACTCTACAACCTAAAAACAGACAGTCCCACTATGTCAGTTATTGGCGTGGTTGAGTCGCCGTTCGACCAGCTAGCTTGCTCGGTCGGTTTCGGCGGTTGGCAAATTTCGAAAATGGATCAAGGAAAATAAGCGACTTGCAAGCGACAAACGCATCCCCCACCGAGCTTCGGGGGCCCTGCATCGATGAGTGCACCAGACCGACTTTGGGGCGAATCCGTTTGCCATCCGCCTGGCGACGGGGGAACCTCTCCGCTAGCTGGCGTTGCAGGCCATCGAGCGCGCAATTCGAAATCGCTGGTAAGATGATGCCGCCTTGCGGGGTCCCTGCGTTTGTGGGGAGTTGCCGATCTTCGATGTATCCCGCCTTCAACCACTTCCGCAAGATCACCGTATCAGTGGGAACGTTGATGGTCAACCACGAACGGGAGATCTTGTCGAAGGACATCACAACAGACTACTCCTCACCACCACCTTCCTGAATCGTCGTCGTCACGCGAACGGGCCACCCGTTCAAGGCCAGCGCCTCCTGGTCATCGGTCGACGGCAATACATCGACAGGCTGCATCTCCTGCTGATTTTCCCCAACCGGTCACGCAGACTGGTTCCCGTCGACGGGATAGATTTCGCCGCTAGCGCAATCGTTACGGCCGAACGAAGTAGCCCTGCGTCCGACGCGCTGGGCTCACTGCCGATCTGCTCCACGCTCGCCTGATCACTGACGCTTTACTGCGCCAAGCCCATCATCGATCGCGCCTGGGACGCACAGTTGCGGCTGTCCTGGCGATATCGCAAAGTGGCCGAGCGCGGCAAGAATGCGAGCATCGCCTTGGTTGCGGTGTGGGCTTTCCCCTGCATGACCGGAGACAGGGTCACGCTTGAGGTTAGTGATTTTCTTGCTGGCGAAACTCGCGTGGCGAGCGGTATTTCAAGGCGCTGTGTGGATGCGATCCGTTGTAGTGGTCGACCACGATGGCCAAGTTTTGCAGCGGGGTCTTGGCGTGTGATCTGGGGATCCACGAAACATAATCATGCTTCATCCGATCTTGCAGTCGTGCCGGCGCACGGACTGGGGCATGAAGAGGCCGACGCTCGAGTAGCAGGCCGTGGGTACGCACGACCCGATAAACCCGTTTTGCATGGTTGGGCCTGCACGGCCCCGGCTTCGCCGCAGCAACGCCCAAACATGCCGGTAGCCGTAGGTGGGCACGTCGGCAACCAACCCACGGATATCAGGGTGATTCACCGTCGAGACTGACTTACTGCTAGGTCGCCCTCAGGACATTCAGTGCCCTGGAAACCGAAAACCGATTCCGATCGACACCGGAAGGCAGGTGGAGGGCGGGTCGATGCAGCCGCACGTGAAGGCTGAAATGGTCACGGACGCAGGGCGCATGGCGTAGTTTCGGCACCGTGCGGAAGCCGGCGTAATCGTGCATAGCGATCCGGGGTAGTCAGTATTGCAGTGGCCTGTTTTAGGACACATTGAGCGCCTATGACATGGGTTCGTCGATGAGCCGACGTGACGATTGCTGTGATACGCGCCGACCGAAAATCTGTGCGGTTCGCTAAAGGTAGCACGCATGCATGGACGACACCTTGCCACGCGGCTTGCCGCAATGGATGAGATGATTGACTGGCTGGGATTTTACAATGCATGCCGGCTAGACTCGACACTCGACTGCGTCAGTCCCATGACATCCAAACTGGTTCGCGGCGCAGCAAGACCAAGCCGCATAATTCGCCAGCTATGGGAGTCGTCAAACGGGGGTATGGTCACTATCCACTCACGGGAAACGCATTTCTCAACGTATCCACGCTATCGATGAAAGGCATCAACACAATCGATTTTACAAATCAGTTTTTGTGTTGCACAGTGAACTCCTCGTCGCGGAAATGGAAATCGAAGTTGCTTGATTGCATACTTCATGTCGATAAACCTAAGTAGTACGACGGATTTAGGCATGTCTCCCTAGTGGCCACACTTTTGGATGTATCTCTCGACGCGCCACCTAAACCTACCGAAGCCGTGCCCGTCGCGGCCTTCCGGATGGGACGATCGACCGTGGAGCGGCCTACTGGCTCGATAATTGAACGAAACGGGTCAGATCTGTGAAGGTTCTCGATTGCGTATCCGAAGGCGCGCGACGAGTACTACGATCGCGCCGGACGTAGCAACGTCCACTTGACGTTCGACGACGGTCCTAATCCACTTTGCACTCCAGACGTCCTCGATGTGCTGGCAGAACACCGAGTGCCGGCAACGTTCTGCGTCATCGGTGCGTATATAGAGGACCAGCCGAAGCTGATCCAGCGAATGATCGCCGAGGGACACGAGATTGCCAATCACACGATGACTCATGCGGATTTGTCCAGATGCGAACCTGATGAAGTACGACGCAAAATATTGGACGCGAACAGGCTCATCCCGATGGCGTGTCCCCAGGCCACAGTTCGGCATATGCGTGCCCCTTACGGAATATGGACGGACGAAGTGGTCGTTGAAGCGGCAAAGGCGGGGCTGGCGGCTCTTGACTGGTCGGTCGACCCGCGTGACTGGTCTTGCCCCGGCGTCGACGCGATTGTCAACGCAGTGCTGGCCTCTGTCCGGCCTGGCGCAATTGTGCTGTTGCACGACGGATGTCCTCCCGGCGAGTCAGGACGGTGCTGTCATGCTGGGCTGCGCGACCAGACCCTCATGGCGCTTTCCCGCCTGATTCCAGCACTGCATGACTGCGGATTTGCAATCAGCTCGCTACCCCAACCACACTGAACATACCGACATCTATGAATGCCATTGCCACAATCAGCACTGCCCCGGTTTTGTTGTATGCACTACTCTCGACTGTTTACAGAAGCGTACAGGCGCTCCATGGTCTACCGACGAGTGGTCCGCCGAAGTCGCCCAATGCCGCCGACTCCAACTTTCTGCCGGACGTGGACGTCATCGTGCCGTGCTTTAACGAGCAACCGCGCACGCTCTCGGCGTGCCTGGAGTCCATTGCAAACCAGGACTACGCCGGAAAACTGCGGGTCTATGTGGTCGACGACGGCTCTGGCAATCTCGACGCCGTGAGGCCGGTATACGATGCGTACACACGCGACCCGAGATTCAACCTCATTACGCTCCCCCAAAATATGGGAAAGCGCAAGGCACAAATCGCCGCAATACGCGCTTCATCCGGGGAACTGGTACTCAACGTCGACTCGGACACGACGCTGGCGCCCGATGTCGTCAAGAAGCTCGTATTGACAATGCGAGATACGACGATAGGCGCCGCCATGGGGCAGTTGACGGCCAGCAACCGGAGCGACACCTGGCTGACCCGCCTGATCGATATGGAGTACTGGTTGGCTTGCAACGAAGAACGCGCGGCACAGGCTCGCTTCGGCGCTGTTATGTGTTGCTGCGGTCCGTGTACCATATACCGACGGTCCGTGCTTCTTTTGCTATTAGACCAGTACGAGACACAGTTTTTTCGCGGGAAACCGAGCGACTTCGGCGAGGACCGCCATCTCACGATTCTCACGCTGACCGCAGGGTATCGGACCGAGTACGTTCCGGACGCCATTGCGGCGACAGTCGTTCCGGACAGACTTGGGGCGTATCTGCGCCAACAACTGCGCTGGGCGCGCAGTACCTATCGGGACACGTTGCTTTCGCTGCGCCTGCTGCCCTGTCTCGATCGCTACCTTACGCTGGACGTGATCGGACTGAATCTGGGCTCGCTATTTCTCGCCTTATCGCTTCTAGCGTGGCTCGCGCAGCTCGCATTGACAGCGACAGTGCCGTGGTGGACTGCCCTGATAATCGCATCATTGACCATGATCCGCTGTAGCGTGGCATCGGTTCGCGCTCGCCAGATTCGATTTCTTGGCTTTTCTCTTCACACACCCATTAACCTCTTTCTCTTGCTCCCGCTGAAAGCCTATGCGCTGTGCACATTGAGCAATAGCGATTGGCTGTCCCGTGGCTCTGCAGGCAACGTATCGAACGTTCGAGAAAAACAGCTTGAGCCTCCGGATCCGGTTACAAAGCCGAACGTGACTTCAGCGTCAAGCGCTGCGACTCCGCACCGTCGACCGGATCACGCGTGTGAGTCTTCAACATTAGCGACGTCTGACGAAGCATTCGATGGCGATTAGTTAATCGTACATATAGATCTCGAGTATTGCGCCAACCCAGAACCGCCCACCATCGGCACTGGTCCGCTTGAGTGCGATCGTCTCACGCAAAGGCTCGATTGTCGTCTTCCCAACGCCAGTGCATTCACCGAAATCCTAGTACTCCATTGTCAGTAACTCTCCCGCTTGGCAGGCACGGATCGTCTATCGACCAGGGAGTTTTCAATCGGGCCGCGGCAGCAGAACGGCTTCTTTTTCTCTCAGACGAGTGCGTAATTTTCCTTCTTATCTCCATGTCCAAAGCAGCAATCAGCTTCGCCGGCGTAAGGAAGTCATATGGCGACAAGATCGTAGTCGACGGATTGTCGTTCAGCGTCGCGCCTGGAGAGTGCTTCGGTCTGCTAGGGCCAAATGGCGCGGGCAAGAGCACGACGGTGCGTATGGTTCTCGGCATGGCGCCGCCCGACGCAGGCAAGATCATCGTGCTCGGGGAGCCAGTGCCGGCTCGCGCTCGCTCGGCACGTATGCGCATTGGCGTGGTGCCGCAATTCGACAACCTCGAGCCCGGGTTCACCGTGCGCGAGAACCTTCTGGTGTTTGGCCGCTACTTTGGCATGAGCACACGTGAAATTGAAGCGGTCGTGCCGTCGCTGCTCGAATTCGCCCGCCTCGAAAGCAAGGTCGATGCGCGCGTCACCGAACTATCCGGCGGCATGAAGCGGCGGCTGATGCTGGCTCGCGCGCTGATCAATGATCCACAGTTGTTGGTCATGGACGAGCCTACAACGGGTCTCGACCCGCATGCTCGCCACCTGATCTGGGAACGGCTGCGTTCCCTGTTGGCGCGCGGCACGACGATCCTCTTGACCACCCATTTCATGGAAGAGGCCGAGCGGTTGTGCGACCGACTGTGTGTGCTGGAGGAGGGTCGAAAGATCGCCGAAGGCGGGCCTCGCGCGCTGATCGCAGAACAGATCGGGAGCCACGTGATCGAGATCCACGGCGGCAATCCGCAAGAGCTGCGCACGTTGATCGCGCCGCACGCGCAGCGTATCGAGGTCAGTGGTGAGACCCTCTTCTGCTATGTGTCCGATCCGGAACGGGTGTGCATACAGTTGCGCGGGCGCACAGCGCTGCGCCTTTTACAGCGTCCAGCAAATCTCGAGGATGTCTTTTTGCAGCTAACCGGGCGCGGGATGAAGGAGTGAACGATGAGAGAGTTTTATGCAGCGGCCCTGCCCGCGAACCTGTGGAACTGGGTTGCAGTGTGGCGCCACAACTATCTGGCATGGAAAAAAGTCGCGTTTGCCTCGATTCTCGGTAACCTTGCCGATCCTATGATTTATCTGTTCGGCCTCGGCTTTGGTTTTGGGATAATGGTAGGTCGCGTCGATGGCGCATCTTATATCGCGTTTCTCGCGGCGGGTATGGTCGCGACGAGCGCAATGACCTCCGCGACCTTCGAAACGATTTACGCAGCTTTCTCTCGCATGCATGTTCAGCGCATGTGGGAAGCGATCCTCTGTACACAGCTCACGCTCGGCGATATCGTTCTCGGTGAACTGGCATGGGCCGCCACCAGGGCCTTTTTTGCCGGCATCGCCGTCATGGTGGTAGCTACCGTGCTGGGTTACGCAGCGTGGTCATCCATTCTCTATGCATCGCCTGCCATCGCCCTGACTGGCCTCGCCTTTGCGAGTCTGGCGATGATCCTCGCGGCGCTTGCACCCAGTCACGATTACTTCGTGTTCTATCAAACGCTCGTTCTCACGCCCATGGTGCTCCTGAGCGGCGTGATCTTCCCGATCAGTAAGCTACCTGCCGTTTTTTGCGACGTAGCGCGCTTCCTACCCCTGGCACATTCCGTCGACCTTATCCGTCCCCCGATGCTCGGACGCCCGGTGAGCTATGTTGCCCTGCATATTGGCGCTCTCTGCATTTGCACGGTGTTGCCGTTCTTCCTGTCAGTGGCGCTGTTACGTCGACGTCTCATGTCTTAATGCCAGCTATGGCCAGTACGAGTCAGTAGAAAAAACACCATGTCGTATCAACACGAACGCTTCGTGCATCCGCGCACGCGCCTCATCCGCCGACGGTAACCGCGCAGCCCGATATAGCACCGGAAACGAGTCGCGATGTGGGCAAACAGCGGCGCCAGCGCGCTGCTGTTTGCGTTCGACCTGTAGTTATGCTCGGCGAGCCACACTTCATGGCAGCCGAACGTTCGGGCGGCCGGCGCGTTACGCACCGTTTGCGTCAGCGCATCGCGCGCGTCGCCGTCGAGGTTCTCGACGTTGAGGAAAAGGCCGTAGCGTTGTGCGGACTCCGGCATGGCAGGCCCTCTCGTGGAAAGACACGTCAAAGGCAAGTTTTGCGCCCACATCTCGCGGTATGTAAAGTCATGACGACGTCAGCCTTGCCTCAGGCAGAAGCGCGACGCTGCGACCACGCCGCGCGGCTGGGCAGGCCGAGCCCGCAACACGCCCGCGATGAAGCTCGTCACGCTCGACGAACGCAAAGCGGACCACGGCGCGCGGTGACGCGCGCACAACCGCCGCAGCGCGAACAGCGAGTCCGGGTCGATTAGATCCAATGGGCACAGCACCCGGTAGGCGCCTGACAGCAAAGCCTCGAAGCCTTCGGCACGGCTATCGTCGTCGATGGTCCCGGTGTGATGAACGAACTCGCCTCCGGCCGCCTCCACCAGCGCACGCAGCACGGCGTTGATGCTTGGCCGCCCGCCCACAAAACCCATCGACGCCCGCTCAATGCGCGCGTCAATGCGCGGTCGTCGAGCAGCACCTGCTCAACCGCGAACAACTCGTGCTGCAGGCTCGCGACATGTGCCCGCGCGCGCTCCAGCGACAGGCTCGCACTGCTGTCGGGAAGGCATGTGCCGCGGTTCTGATTCATGACGGGCTGCGCTTCGGATCGCACCGTTACGGCAACAGCAGGCGGCATGGGTCTCATGGCGAGCGCCTCGTGGCATGGCCCGCAAGCCGTTCGCCCGCTGCCGGAGTGAGAAACCAGCTACGCACCGTGTCGTACGTGTAGCGCGTCCGGCCAGCATGACGCGCGGGCGGCGCCAGCCGATGCTCGGACAGCGGCTCCGCCCAGCCCCGGAAGTCGGCGCGCAGCGCGGGCGGGAAACCGACGTCGTCGAACGCGTGCCAAAGTTGAACCAGCCAGGGTTCGCGGCCTTCTTCGTCAAGCAGCAACGGCGGCCCGGAACCCGCCTGCAGATGCGCATGCCGCTCGCCGCAGGACTCGACCACGAAGTCGGCCACCTGCGACGCGACACAATCGAAGCGGTGACCGACGCGTGCAAACAGTGGCATAAGCCTGAGCCGCTGCAAGTGGTACAGCGCCAGATCGCGCAACCCCGCTTCGTCGCAGATCGCGAGTAGCCGGTGCGGCGGTTGCGGCAGCGCGGACACGCAGGCGGGCGGCAATGCCCCGGCGCGCGGCCTTTGCTGCTGCGACTCCGCAACGGGCCATTGCAGCGTCAGGTAGCAGGCCCGGGTGCAGGGTGTATAGCGAGGGCAGGGCCCCGGGGACGCAGCAGGTCGGAACGAATCCATAGGTGTGTAAGGTTAGTGGTTCGATTTCTCGGTTTAAATGCCTGAATAGATAACGATGAGCCTGCTTAAGCAAGTCCAGCGCCTTCTCACCGTGAATCTACCGAAGAAGCCTGGCAAAGCGGACCGGCGACGCACCTGCTCAATGGGGGCGCGAGCCGGGCATTTTTGCCTACTCCGCGCCAAAGCAATGCGCATGGTCCGAACAGACGCCACAACTCGGCGCCTTACAGATGAACAGGCCCTCGCGCTCGCACAGTTGCTTGTAGAAGAACTTCTTCCACTTCATGTCACGCATATTCTTCGCGGCCAGCCGCGGAAACCAGTGGCTGATCAACGCGGACAACTCGCGCCGCGACGGCAGAAGCAGGTCTTGCCAAAGGTGGTTTTGCCCGAGGCTCGCGCAGGCCAACGCATGGGCCACGCAGTTCGCCTCGTCTGCCGGGCCGGCGCGCGGATCGGCATGGTGATTGAGCAACGCCACCAGATCTTCGAGTTCGTCGTCACGCGGCATCGTGGCGGGCGACAAGACGCACGTAAGACCGAGCGCCGGCCCGGCACCCGGGAACCAGCGCGCGAGCATCCGGCGCGTCTGGTCGGCGTCCAGTCCGTGCATCGGCAGCACATCGATGCCGTGGTGCTCGAACCCGCTCGACAGCACGCCGGCCAGTGCCAGCACGGTGGGATCGCCCGCATCCACCGCACACGCCATCAGGGTTGCATAGGCGTTCATCGCGGCATCGCTCAGAGAACGGCCGCGGCGTGCGTGTAGCACTTTTTTGGGCAGATCTTCGCGCACGCGGTGCAGCCGACGCACAGTTCCCGATGCACGATAGTCATCACCTTCTTCTCGTACTCGTCGTCTTCATCTTCGCCGTTGCCGTCCAGCGCGATGTGCGCGCCGTCCTCGTCAAGCCCGACGAGTTGCAGCACGCCACGCGGACAGACACGGAAACAGCGTCCGCAACCAATGCATTTTTCTTCGTCGAGCCTGTTGACGAAGGTCGGCGTCCAGGTGGCGCCGCTCGGCAGCGTAACGCTGAAGATATCGCTCATGGTGTGGCTCCGTGGCTTCGCTGGTTCAGGCCGCTGCCGCAGCGGCAGCCTTGCGGGCTGCCATCAGCGCGGCGTGGGCGTCATGGCAGCGCCGGGCGACAGCGAGAATGTTCTCCCAGTTGGTCGGGAGTTCCTCTGAGAGGTCGTGCAGGTCCAATTTCGCCTGGGTCGCTTGCGCGTTGAGTTTCTTCAGGTGGGCCTTGAGTTCATCGGCATCGGTGCTCATCGTCTCGGCCCCCTCACAATTCCTTCAGGCACTGTACTGTGCGACGGCGGGGTACGTCCGGATCAGCTCGACCGCTTCGCCGAGTAGCTTTGCGCCAGCCTCGCCGAGCTTCTCCAGCGAAGCGAAGCCGAACCGGTGTACGTCGCGCAACTGCTTGTTGACGACAACGAGCCGCCCCGCGAGCAACACCATGCGGCCGAAGCCCTCGTGGCTCATCTTCATCATCGGTGAAACCATTTGGCCGGTCTCACGCTCGATCGCCACCGCAATCGCGCTATAGAAAAGCTCGAGCCGCCACAGCGTTTCGGGGTCGGGGTCGCCCATGATCGGAATCGCGCGGCGTTCCTCGGGCGTGTGGATGTACGGCTTGAGCAGTTGCAGGTCGGTCTTTCCGTCCCACACGCCGTGGGCATCCTGCGCGCGCAATTGCCTGACGAGCTGCTGCACGAACGGTGCGCGCAGCAACATTTCGTCGCTGGCCTCGGACGGAATTGCGGATGATTCAGTCATGGGATACCTCATCGTCTTCAAAGTCGTATACTCGTTCGCCATCCTTCGCCAGCGCCTTGCGCAGCCACGGCGGCGGCGTGCCCTTCAGCACCTGTTGCAACTTGCCGAGAATCTCCTCGATGGACTCGGGCCGCGGCACCTTGATCGGGTGAATCTTCAGCGCAACCACTCGCGCCGCGGCCGAGCCGCCGATTGCGGCGACGTACAGGATCGCGCAATCCTTGACGGCTTCGAGCTTGGGCGCGAGCTTGTCCTCGTCGCCGTCCTCTTCGAGCTTGCCACCAAAGTCGAACGCCTCGACGAACTGGTAGCCGTCCGGTGTGACGTTGTAGGTGACGATGCTTCTCGCCCAGCCAAAATGCGCATCGACGAACTGCCTGTCTTGGGTGGCGAACGCGATCTTCATGCTGTGTGCTCCTTTAGGTGGGTCAGGCACCGGCCGCGACGACAGGAATGTTCGCTTCCCGCGCCGGATCGCGCGCGGCCAGATCGATAGCGGCCTGCGGCAGCGGCCAGTCGCCCGGATCGTGATGCGGAATCTGCTCGATCATCAGGTTGGCGATCTCAAAGATCAGGTTCATCGTGCCGCGGTAGCCGACGTAGCGTCGATGTGCGTTTCCAATCCGGTCGAAGACCGGAAAACCGATCCGGAAGAGCGGCTTTTGCAGGTGCTCGGCCATCTGCCTGCCGTGCGAATGGGTGATCAGCAGGTCGCAGTCCGCCGCGGCGCGCTCCATGTCTTCGAGATCGCCGATCACGACCTGATCAGCGGGCAGCAACGCGTGCGCGGGCGATCGCGTCGTGCTGATGCAGCAGCGCAACTGCGCGCCCATCTCGTGCAGCATGCTGCCCACCGCGAACAGCAGATCGGGCTCTGCGCCGATCGCGACCTTGATGCCTCCAGTGTAGAAATGGCCGTCTAGCATCGCATCGAGCAATTGGCTGCGCTGACGCCGGTATTTCGCGGGAACGGGTCGTCCTGCGCGCTGCGCGAGCAAGTGCAACAGACGGTCGTTGGGTTCCAGTCCGGTGAGCCGCCCGAACACTTCGAACGGTGTGCCGGCGATAGCATGCAATGCCTCCGCACCGTCGCGCGTCTGCTCGCCCACACCGATCGTAAATGCCGATGCACCCGCGGCCCGGATCTCCGCGAGCGTGGTACCGCCCAGTGTGGTGCCGCGCCAGTCCGGCGCGATATGGCCGTCGAGCGAGCCGGAAATGTCGGGCAGCACAATGACATCAAAGCCGAACGCTTCGATGATCTCGCGCAGTTCGTCGATGTCACCAGGCGACAGATGGCTGCCGGGCAGCAGCGTCACCTGATTGGCCACCGTTGGCAACGCCTTGACCAGCGCGTTGACGATGCCGGTAATCGCATGCCGGTAGCCGTCTTCGAATGCGCCGACATAGTCGGGGGTCGACACATAGACGATCTCAGTGTCCTTGAGTTCGGGCTTGCGTTTGCGCACGGTAACGAGATAGCCGGCCACGTCGTCGCCCTCGGTCTCGGTGAGACCTGTTGAACAGATCGCGATGACCTTCGGCGCAACGCGCTTGCGGATGTTGAGCAGCGCGGCCTCGATGTTCTCGTAGCCGCCGAGCACCGCGGTGACTTCCTCCATGGCCGTCGTCTGCAGCGGGATCGCCTCCCTGAAGTGGCGCACCAGCAGCACGAGGCCGAACGACGTGCAGCCCTGCGAGCCGTGCATCACGGGCATGCAGGCATCGAGCCCAAGGAACGCGAGGCTCGCGCCCAGCGGCTGGCTCATCTTGAGCGGGTTGACCGCACAGGCTTTCATAGATTCGACGACATCGGCCATGGCATGTTCTCGAGTTCAGGGGGCGTCAGGTCGGTATACCGGGTTCGAGGCTCATCGCCCACGCCGCGACGCTCGACAGTGGGCGCGCGGCTTGCGTTTGGACCACACCGAGCGCTCCCCCGTCTTCACCCCACGGAGCAGGGATGCGCACCTGTTGCCACACCGGGTTGTAGATCGCGCGGTCGATCTCGTACACCAGCTCGACCATCCCCTCGTAGCCGCCATAAGGGTGGTGGCGTTCCTGGTTGATGTCGAGCCACGGTATGCGGGCCTTCAGTGCGACGAACTGTGAGCGGCCACCGGACAGCATGATGTCGGCCCGCGCGTCCCGGAGCATCGCGTACATCTCGCGCGGCGCCATGCCGTCGATCATGTGGGCGTCGTCGCCCATGATCTCCTTGATCTTGTCCTTGTCTTCCTTAGTGCTCTTCTTGACGCTGGTGCCGACGATTTCGAGCCCTGCTTCCTGCAGCGCGGAAACCACCGACCAAGACTTCACGCCACCTGTGATAAGCAACACCCGCTTGCCGGTAAGGCGCGCTTTGTAGTGTGCGATGCGCTCCCACGCGCGCGCTTCCTCGACGGCGATCAGGCGCTCGGTCCGCTCGAGCAGATCGTCCGGCGCGCCCTGCCGCACGAGCAGGCTGGCGATATGGCGCAGCGTGTCGCTCATGTCGCCGATCCCATAGAACGAGCCCTCAAAGTAAGGGATGCCGTAGCGCCGCTGCATCTTTGTCGCGATGTTGATCATCGACTTCGAGCAGACCATCATATTGACCTTGGCGCGATGCGAACTTGCGATCTCGTTGTAGCGCCCGTCGCCGGAGATGCACGAGAGGATACGGATGCCTAGCGCGTCGAGCAGCGGCTTGGTCTGCCAGAGTTCGCCCGACAGGTTGTATTCGCCAATGACGTTGATGTCATACGGCGTCGTGTACTCGGGCTCGCGCGTGCCGATCACATAGTTGAGGATCGCCTCGCCGCCAAGCTTGTTGCCCAGATTCTTCGGCCCGGCGAAACCGGGGGAAAGGACCGGAATCACCGGCTTGCCAAATTGTTCGGTGGCGCGCTTGCAGACTGCCTCGATGTCGTCGCCGATCAGCGCAGTGACGCAGGTCTGGTAGACGAACACTGCGGGCGGATCGTATTTCTCGATGATTTCGCGCACGCTCCTGAACAGGCGCTTCTCGCCGCCGTACACCACGTCGAGTTCGTTGATATCGGTGGTGAAGCCGGTGCGATAGAGTTGCGAACCGGATGAAGCGGCGTGCCGGTTGTCCCACGAGTTACCTTCACAGGCAATCGGCCCGTGCACGAGGTGTGCGACGTCCACCACCGGCTGCAAAGCGATCTTCGCGCCGTCGAACGCGCACCCGCCTGCGGCCGAACCCGGCGAAAGCTGCTTCGTGCAGCCCCTTTTGCGTTCCTTCTCGCTCTTGCCTTGATTCTTGTCGCAACCCGGCTCGTCGAAAACTTCGGCGATTTGGGCATTGAGCGAAACAGACATGACATGCTCCTGATGGATAGACGTTTCTCTAGCGGCAAGTTCCATACCACCGGGAAACGCCTTGAAAACGTGCCAATTGGCGCTGAAGCGCGTCGCTCGCGCGCATCGCCATGGCGGGTTTGAACGGTTTGCGACAGACGGTTCGCGACACAGAAAACGACAACACACGTTCACTGCCTGCCTTGCCGTTCCGTATGGAGCAGGACCCGTGCGATCGCATTCGCGCGCGCCTCCAGCAACGCATCCGGCCCCAAGGGTTCGCGAACCGCCAGGTAAGCAGTCAGCACGCGGCGCATCCGTGGAGCTTTCGCGTAGTCCGTCTACCATGACCGGGATACGCCGCGAAGTCGCAGAGACAGACTTCCAGCAAGCGCTCGAAGCGCTCAGGCCTGATCTCGGCAGGTACGCGTTCGAGCAATGCACCGAGCGCGCCTGCGCGCATATCCCATGCGCTATTTCAGTGTGCATGCGCCATTCGGGCTCCTGCCCCGCTGGGCGGCTCAGTCGTCGTCGGCCAGCACTTCGAGCGCCGCCAGTTGCTCATACTCGTCGCCCACCGCGCAGATCGACAGGTACTCTGCCCGTCCGTTCGCATCGGAAACGTCGTTGACCAGCGCGAGCAGTTCGTGCGCCGTTACCTCGTCATTGATCTCCGCGAGGCTCAACGGGTCGAACGCCGCCACCTCGCGCTCAAAGTCGTCGTAAGCGAACCACGCACGCAGCGCACTGAGTCACACTGCTCGACTACATAAATCATGCCCCGCTCCCTCGCTGAGGTTCGTCACGCAGGCTAGCTACATGCAGCGCAGCAATTTCGTTTTCAGCGGTGCCCCGCTACTCGACACCCTCCGCCGCAATCTTCGCCCACACCGCTCGAGGTAACCACGGCGCGATGCCCGCCGGGCTCGCGCCGAACTGCCGCCGAGCCGCCGACATCGCACTCTGTGCAATCGCAGTCTCCTCGTGCGTCAACGGCAACCGGCGGCCACATGCGCGGCCTCCCGGCAGCACCTGGGCGATCACCTGCCGGTTCGGGTGTTCGAGCAGCGGGACGAGGTGGTCGGCCTCGCCCACACCGGCCAGGCAAACCTAGCCGCTGATAACCTCGACGTTACGGCCGTCCTGCGTCATCTTGACCAGAACTTCATCTGCCACGCCCGATGTATCTGCTGTGTCTGCCATCGCCGCGCTCTCCTCGTCAGCGAATGATGTCGTAGCTGTAGTCGGTCTTCGCCACGTCGATCGTGTTGGCGTCGAGCGCTTCGAAGAACTCGTCCAGCAGCGTGACCAGCACCCGCAACGCACCTTCATAGCCCCAGGTCGGAAAGCGATGGTAATGGTGGCGATCGAAGATCGGGAACACCATGCGTATCAGCGGCGTTTTGGTATCGCGCTCGAGATATTTGCCGTAGGTGTTGCCGATCAGGAAATCCACCGGCTCGGTAAACAGCAGTGAGCGCATGTGCCACAGATCGCGTTTCGGATACACCTTGCAGCCGGCGCCGTAGGGCGACGCGTCGAACACCGCCTGCACCTTCGCAGCCCAGGTTTCGTTGCCGTTGGTCGCCAGAACGTGCGCCGGCTCGGCGCCGAGTTCCAGCAGGAACTGCGTGTAGCCCAGCATCTGGTCCGGGTCGCCGTAGAGCGCAAAACGCTTGCCGTGCAGGTGAGCCTGGCTGTCGGCCATCGCATCGACGAGCTGGCCTCGCTCCTTCTCCAGTTGCACCGGAATCGGCTTGCCGATCACGCGCGAGATTTCCATCAGGAACCGGTCGGTGCCCGCGACGCCAACCGGCGAGTTCAGCACCACCACTTCCTGGCCATGCTCGCCAATGAACTTGCTGGTCCTCTCGCAGCAGTATTCCTGGAACACGAAGGTCGCCTTGGCGTTCAACGCGCGCTCGACCTCCTCCTTGGTCGTGCCGCCTTCGTACATCCGGAACTCGCCGTCGGTCGGCGTATTCCACGTTTCGGATGGGTCGCAGATGATGTTCACCGTCACGCCGAACAGATCGAAGATGCGGCGAATTTCCTTCATGTTGCCGACCACGTAGCCGTCGAAGCCACCGATGAAGTTGACGCTGTCGTCGGGCACGCGCTCAAGCGGCGTCGCTGTGCCGGCCTTGCCGTCCCAGAAGTGCTTGAGGATGCCGAGGAGCGCGTTGTCGTAGCCGGTCACGTGGCTGCCGACGAAGGCCGGCGTGTGCGCGAACGGCACGTCATAGTCTTCCGGCACGCTGCCCTTCTGCTTGCTGTTCTTGATGAGCGCGTCGAGGTCATCGCCGATCACTTCCGCCATGCAGGTAGTGGAGACCGCGATCATGTCGGGCTTGTACAGGTTGTACGCATTTGCGAGGCCGTCGATCATGTTGTTCATGCCGCCGAACACCGCCGCGTCTTCGGTCATCGACGAGCTGACGCACGAGGTTGGCTCCTTGAAGTGACGCGAGAAGTGCGAGCGGTAAAACGCTACACAGCCCTGCGAGCCATGCACAAAACTGAGCGTCTTGTGAAAGCCGATGGCCACGTACACTGCGCCGAGCGGCTGGCAGGCCTTGGCCGGGTTGATGGTGAGCGAGTCGCGTGCAAAGTTCTTTTGCCGGTAGTCTTCGCTCTTGGTCCACTCGACGATCTGCTTGACCTGCTCGTCTGAATGGTTGAACTCGAAATTTTCCTTTTTCGCCTGGAAAATTTTCTGGTACTCGGGCTCACGGAACAGGAATTCCTGGTCGAGAATGTGGTCTGCGGATTGGGGCACGGGATGCTCCTGATATTCAATTCAATGGCCTGCCGGCCGCTGATCAGTCCGGTGATCGGTGCGGTGGCCGGCGCTTAGGGGGTTTTCTTCCAGGGCGCCTTGGCGAGCCCCCACACCGGGCTGGAAATAGCCATGTCCATGTCGCGCGCGAAAATGGCGTAGCCGTCGTAGCCGTGATATGGACCGGAATAGTCCCAGCTGTGCATCTGGCGAAACGGCACGCCCATCTTCTGGAACACGTACTTTTCCTTGATGCCGGAGCCGACCAGATCGGGCTGGACCTGTTCGACGAACCTCTCAAACTCGTAGCCGGTCACGTCGTCGTAAATCAGTGTGCCGTCCTTCACGTAGTGCGTGGTGCGCTGATAGTCGTCGCTGTGGCCGAATTCGTAGCCGGTGCCGACCACGTTCATGCCGAGGTCTTCGTAGGCGCCGATCACGTGGCGCGGACGCAGGCCGCCAACGAACAGCATTACGGTCTTGTCCTGCAGGCGCGCTCTGAACTTCGCGTTCACCGCATCGACCAGGGGACGATACTTGGCGATCACCCTCTCCGCGTTGGCTTTGATGGTGTCGTCGAAGTGGCTGGCGATCTCGCGCAGGCTCTTCTCGATCATCGACGGGCCGAAGAAGTTGTATTCCGTCCATGGAATGCCGTACTTCTCTTCCATGTGCCGGCTGATATAGTTCATCGAGCGGTAGCAATGCAGCAAATTGAGCTTGGCCTTGGGTGTATTCTCGAGCTCGGCGATCGAGCCGTCGCCCGACCATTGTGCGATCACACGCAGGCCGATCTCTTCGAGCAGAATCCGGCTCGACCAGGCATCGCCGCCGATGTTGTAATCGCCGATGATCGCAACATCATAAGGCGTCGAAACAAATTCGGGCCGCTTGTCCGGATCGGCCTTGTCGAATATCCAGTCTCGAATCGCATCGTTAGCCAGATGGTGGCCCAACGACTGGCTGACGCCGCGAAAACCTTCGCAGCGCACCGGCAAAATGGTGTGCCCTTCATACTGTGCACTCTTCTTCTTCGAGACGGCCTCGATGTCGTCGCCGATCAGGCCGATCGGGCATTCACTCTGGATCGAGATGCCCTTGTTCAGCGGAAACAGTTCCTGAATCTCGTCTATGATCTTGTCGAGCTTCTTGTCGCCGCCGAAGACGATGTCCTTTTCCTGGAAGTCCGACGTGAACTGCATCGTCACGAAGGTGTCGATACCGGTAGTGCCGATGTAGTAGTTGCGACGCGCGCCCCACGAGTACTGGCCGCAACCGACCGGACCATGACTGATGTGGATCATGTCCTTGATGGGCCCCCAGACCACGCCCTTCGAGCCGGCGTACGCGCAACCGCGAATCGTCATCACGCCCGGCAATGACTTGATGTTTGATTTCACGCCACAGTCGGGCTTGCCGTCCTCGAAGGTGCCCAAATGCTTGGCGCGCCGTTTGGCCATTTTCTCCGGATAGGCCGTCAGCACTTCATCGATCAAGGCCTTGTTCGCGGCCTTGCGCTCTTCAACTGTGACGCTCATGGGAATGCTCCATAGTGTGGGTATCAAGCCTGGCAGCGGGTAGCCGGCACGGCCCGGTTCATCGCGTGAAGAAGAACACCGTGCCGCGCGCAGCGGCGCTCGCTTAGGCGGTCAGTTCCGCTGCAGGCTTGCCTACTTGCGATTCGTCGATGGACGTCATGATTCCGTGCTCCATTAACAGGTCTTCCAGTTGATCCATTGTGATCGGCGTCGGGATCGTGCCGTTGCCCGCGTTGTTGTGCACCTTGGTGGCGAGCTGCCGATACTCTTCCGCCTGTTTGGATTCGGGCGCGAACTCGATCACCGTCATGCGCCGCAGCTCAGCGTGCTGCACGATGTTATCGCGCGGCACGAAGTGGATCAGCTTCGAGCCGAGCATCTTCGCCAGCGCTTCGGCGAGTTCGAGTTCCTTGTCGGTCTGACGCTCGTTGCACACGAGCCCGCCGATCCGCACACCGCCGCTGTTCGCGTACTTCAGAATGCCCTTTGAAATGTTGTTGGCCGCATACATGGCCATCATTTCGCCGGACATCACAATGTAGATTTCCTGCGCCTTGTTCTCACGAATCGGCATTGCGAAACCGCCGCACACCACGTCGCCGAGCACGTCGTACGACACGTAGTCCACGCCGTCATAGGCGCCGTTTTCTTCGAGGAAGTTGATCGACGTGATGACGCCACGGCCCGCGCAGCCGACGCCCGGTTCCGGGCCGCCGGACTCCACGCAACGGATGTTGCGGTAACCGATCTTCATCACGTCCTCGAGTTCGAGGTCCTCCACCGAGCCGGCTTCGGCCGCTAGCGACAGGATGGTGTCCTGCGCCTTTGCATGCAGGATCAGGCGGGTAGAGTCCGCCTTGGGATCGCAGCCGACGATCAGGATCTTCTGCCCGAGCTCAGTCAGGGCTGCCAGGGTGTTCTGCGAGGTGGTCGACTTGCCGATACCGCCTTTGCCGTAGAACGCGATTTGCCGAAGTTTAGACATTGCATTTCTCCATTCACGAAGAAGGGTTGAAACCAGGGTTGCGTAACCGCGACCATGTCAGCCTGTCGTGCCTGTATGGGTCTTCTTATATCGAGTCACGCATCGGCCGGACCTGTGTCCGCGCTGGACTCCAAATGCAGCTTCTGTGCCACATCACCAGCGGTACTGCGTCGCGTCCGCCCCGCCGCGCTGCGGCGGTTGGTTCGGGACTTTTGCGGACTCCTCCTGTGTCTTGTCGATTTCGCGACAAACCACGTGAACTTCGTCGCCAATGAAACCATTCGGCGCGTTTGTCGTGCGATTTCTGTCGCATTGGCCTGCGTGCAGCCGGACAATCGCCGGGTTGCCGCCTGGTTCGGTTATTGCTTTGATGGCATCATGGACACACCAACCACCCAACCTTCGCGACCCGTGCCGCGCGAGACGCACTTCGACCGTCTAGGCGGCGAGACCGACGTCAACCGCCTGGTCGACGCGTTCTATCGGCACATGGATACGCGGGCCGACGCGCAGCGCATTCGCGCGATGCATCACCCCGACCTGTCTTCGACGAAGGCCGTGCTGGTGCTGTATCTGTGCGAATGGCTCGGTGCCGACAAGCGATACTCGGCACAGCATGGCCAACCACGGCTGCGCACGCGTCATGCCGCATTCGCGATCGGCACCGCCGAACGGGATGCGTGGCTAGCTTGCATGCGCGCCGCGTTCGACGAGACAGGTGTCGATCCGGCGCTGCGCGACGAACTGATGCAGGCTTTTTTCAAAATCGCCGACCGGATGCGCAACACGCAGACGTGCCCCCCCTTCAACTCTGTTCAACCCGAGGATCTGTGATGACCGAAACGCTCGCCCACAAGGATATCGACGACACCGCGTTCGCCCGTCTCGAACATGAAGGCCGTCTGCTCAACCCGGTACTCAAGGGGCTGACGAACAAGTTCGGCCGGGTCGGCTTCCGCGGCGAACTCGCGCTGCGCTTTGCCCCGAAGCTCGCCGACGAAGCGCGGCCGCCGGAGCTGACCTGCGATCAGGTGATGGCATGTGCGACGATCGGCCATAAGCACTTGCCGTTCTTCGTCGGGTATCTGCTGAGCTTCGAGCATCTGAAGGACGTGGCCGAGGTGCTCAGCGACACGCTCTCGGCGGGTGGCAAGTACTTTCTTTTTTGCGACAACGTCGACCTGAGCAAGCGATATCAGGTGCCATACAAGGGCGCGATGTTCTATGTTCTGCCGATTCTCGAGTCCACCGTCTACAACGAGATGCTCGAACTGCTGTACCTCGAAAAGAACGAATTGAAGAAGAAGGACTCAGGCGGCAAGCTGGATGCGGTAGCGGACGCGGCCATCAAGTTCGACGTGACCTTCGACATGATCACCTACAGCGAAGGACTTGAATTGATGGGGCCGGTGCGCAACCCCAACGAGAACCGGCCCGTCTGAAGCGCGGATCCCAACGGCTGCCGCCCGTGCCGCTGCGCCAACCGATGTTCCCTTGCACCCGAAGGCGACCATGATCATGCATACCGACACTGCTTTCGTCGTCCGCGAACGCCTGGCCTCGCGCGTTGTCCGGAACGCCGATGCACAACTCGAAACAAACGTGCCTGCCGCACTTTCCACCTGGCTGGCGTACCACGGCTTCCCTGATCCGCATTCGCGCTGCGTGAACGGCGAAACCCCGTTGATGCGCGCCGCGCAGCATGGCGAGGACGCGGTGGTCGAAGCGTTGCTCGCATTCGGCGCACGCGCCGACGCGCTCGATGACGACGGCAACCATGCGCTCTGGTTCGCGTGCCTGCACGGCGGCCCCGCGACCATCCTGCGGCTGATCGACGCCGGCGCGCCGATCGACCATGTGAACGACGACGACATCACATGCCTGATGCATGCAGCCGCGAGCGGTCGCCTCGACGTCCTGCAGATGCTGCTTGCGCATGGGGCGAACGCAGAACTGTGCGCACCGGATGGCCGCAGCGCGCTCGCCATGGCAGCCGACCTCGGGTTGCAACTGCTGCGCACGGCCCGACAGATGGAAGGAGCGGGCACGCAACGTATCACTACAGCACCGGTCCTCCTCTGAGATGTGAGCCATCGGTCGACGAGCCCATCGGCAGCGAACCCGGTACGGCCGGCATCGTCGACAGGAGATCACAAGATGAATGGCCAACGCGTGTTTCCTCGCGACCGCGCCAGCATCGCCGCATGCAGGCGAGCCCGCACGCCATCGTCCTGCCATTCCCGCAACCTTCGCGAGCAGGTCATACCGCTACCGAAGTCCATCTCCGGCGGCAAGTCTTTCCACGGTATGCCGGTGAACAGCACGAACAGGATGCCATTCAATGCAGCAGCGCGTTCATCAACACGCGGGCGTCCGCCCCGGGGCGATACCCGTCGCTCTGGCAGCAAGGCTTCGAGCGTTGGCCATAACTCTTCGCCGATTCTTTGTCTTGTCATCCAACCTCAAACGTATACCCCTTGCTTTCGGATGATAGGCTTTGTTAGCGAGCCTTAAGAGGGACGTGCGTCGCGCGACCAGCGAAATCGGTCCACAGATCAGTCGAAAAATCGTATAGTTTGCAGCCTCGTGCGGTGTCGAAGTACCAACGTCACGAAAACCGCTGCACGACGATCCGTTCCGGAAGCATCGCTTCGAGCATTCGCTGAGCACCGACGAGCCCGTATAGAGGGAGACTCATGTCGACGTGATGCGCGGTGTGCTCCATGATGTGATGAAACAGCGCGCCAAAACGCCAGCGAAAGGTCAAGTGCACCGTCGTGGATACGAACGGATCCGAACGCCCCCATTTCGCGCGATCATCGTACCAGTGGATTTGCGGATGCGTGTGGTGCGCGTACACGACGAAACCGACCATCGCGCACCAGAACAGGAACGGCACCCCGAACCCGCATGCGATTGACGGGATCACCCCCCGCTGCGTCGCGCGAGCGATCCACGCGAGCGCGCCGATCCATAGCAGTGCGAACACCGATACCAGCGTGCAGTCACAGAAGAATACCGGGCGCCGCGTCGGCATTGCGGCACGCGACGGGAAAAACATCTTCGTCCACCAAATTTCGATCATGTAGTAGAGACCAGGCGCGCCGCCGCTGCGATAGATCCGTTCCAGTGCGCGCCGTGGCCCACTCAAGGCGCGATATTCTTGGATCGTCAGCGGTGCCCACACAAAATCGACGCCTCTCAGGTTCGTGTAGCCATGATGCACCACGTTGTGACCCACTTGCCACAGGCTATACGGCGTGAGCGACGGCAGGAAGGCGACCCGGCCCAGCCAGCGGTGGAGCGTGCGGTGCCGGGTCAGGCTCTCATGACATGCGTCGTGACCGATGACGAAGAGCCGTCCGATGACGAAGCCCGCCATGCATCCGAATACGGTCTTCAGCACGAACCCGTGCGCGAACACGCTCGCGGCGAGCGCACACAATAGTAAAACGTAGTCGAACACGAGCAGCAGAAGCGCGTAGGCGGTGCGGCGTTCGGCGAACGGCGTCAGCCACGAGCGGATGGCCTTGCGATGGGGCAATGGCTCATTGGCGGGAACAGGGTGATTCGGGCTGTTCATGAAGAAAGACCGGTAGAACGGTGCAGCACAACACTACGCATGCGGTCGACGGCTGCATGGCGTGTCCGCGATGATGTGACCAGACCGTTTCGCGCTGGCGGGGAGTCAGCGCGACATCATGTTCATGCTGACATTGTGCATCACCCAGATCGTGCCGAAGATCAGGAACAGCGCGGCGAGCGCGGTGTAGCATAACGCCAGCACGTTCCAGCGCTGGCCGCGCGACAGGTCGAGATGCAGGAACGTCACCAGTTGCACGACGATCTGCACGAACGCCAGCAACGCGAGCGCCATAATCGCGGAGCCGGACGGCAGCAACCGTTGCGCGACGATCGAGAATGAGCCAGCCGTCAGCAGCACGGCGAGCACGAAACCGGTGATATAACCGGCGACGTCACCACGCGAGGCGATCGTGGACGTCGAGTGTGAATGGACCATTTAGAGCATGCTCCCGAGATAGACAAACGAAAACACGCAGATCCACACGATGTCGAGGAAGTGCCAGAAGAGGCTCAAGCATGTCAGACTCGTGAGGTCGCGACCGGACAGTTCAGGCGAGCGGACGACCTGCACGACGAGCACGGCCATCCAGACGAGGCCGGCTGTCACGTGCAGGCCGTGGGTGCCAACCAGCGTGAAGAACGACGACAGGAAGGCGCTGCGACTGGGCCCAGCACCGTTGGCGACCAGGTGCGAGAACTCGCGCAGCTCGAACGCGAGGAACAGCGCGCCAAGCACGAACGTCACGAGGAGCCAGCCGATCACGGCACCACGCCCCTGGCGCTGCGCGCCGAGCACCGCGAAGCCGTAGGTGGTGCTGCTCAGCAGCAGCGCGCCGGTTTCAAGTGCGACACCCGGGATGTCGAACAGGTCCCGTCCGGACGCGCCACCCGCGAACTGGTGCGCCATTACGGCGAACACGGCGAACAGCGACGCGAACAGCATGCAGTCGGTCATCAGGTACAGCCAGAAGCCGAACACGGTGGGCGTTGGGCCGTGGTCAGCGCTCGACCTGCCGTGATGGACGAGTAATGCAGATTGCGTCATGGATCAGGTCTCCGCAGATTCGGGCAATTCAAAGTCGGCCGGGGTGGGTGCGCTGCCGCGTCGTGCTTCGATTTCGCGCACGCGCGAGGCCGGAATCACGTAGCCATGGTCGTCGCGGAAGCTACGCGCGATCAGCGCGGCGACGATCGCGACGAAGGCCAGCACGGCGAGCCACGTGATGTGCCAGACGCCGGCGAAGCCGAGCACGAGGCTGAATGCGCCGATCAGGAACCCGTCCGCGGTGTTCGACGGTAGGTGGATGTCCTCGTAATGCGCCAGTGCGGCATTTGCTGCGCCGCTCTCCTTCATGTGCGCGAACGCGTCGAGCTGGTGGACGACCGGTATGCGCGCGAAGTTGTAGACAGCGGGCGGCGACGCGGTGGCCCATTCGAGCGTGCGGCCGTTCCACGGGTCGCCCGTCAGGTCGCCGTATTCCGGCTCGTTGCGATGGATCACGCTCACGACGACCTGGGCGATCTGGTGCACGACACCGAGTGCGATCAGCACCACGCCGCATGCCGCGACGAACAGCCAGGGATGCCAGGTCGGATTGTCGTAGTGATTCAGGCGCCGGGTCATGCCCATGAAGCCGAGCACGTAGAGCGGCACGAACGACACGTAGAAGCCGACGAACCAGCACCAGAACGCCCGCTTGCCGAGCTTCTCGTTAAGCTTGAAGCCGAACGCCTTCGGGAACCAGTAATGGAAGCCTGCGAGATAGCCGAACACGACGCCGCCTATGATCGCGTTGTGAAAGTGCGCGATCAGGAACAGGCTGTTGTGCAGCACGAAGTCCACGCCCGGGATCGCCATCATCACGCCCGTCATGCCGCCGATCGTGAACGTGACCATGAAGCCGATCGTCCACAGCACGGGTGCGGTGAACTCGATGCGACCGCGGTACATCGTGAACAGCCAGTTGAAGATTTTCACGCCCGTGGGGATCGCGATGACCATCGTCATAATGCCGAAGAACGCGTTAACGTCCGCGCCGGAACCCATCGTGAAGAAGTGGTGCGCCCACACGAGGAATGCGAGCACCGTGATCGCGCACGACGCGTAGACCATCGTTCTGTAGCCAAACAGCGGTTTCTTCGCAAACGTCGCGATCACTTCCGAGTAGATGCCGAACGCGGGCAGCACGAGGATGTACACCTCCGGGTGGCCCCACGCCCAGATCAGGTTCAGGTACACCATCGCGTTGCCGCCGAGCTCATTTGTGAAAAAGTGCATGCCTGCGTAGCGGTCGAGGCCGAGCAGTGCGAGCGTCACGGTTAGGATCGGGAACGTTGCCATGATCAGCACGTTCGAGCACAGCGCGGTCCACGTGAACACCGGCATCTTCATCAGCGTCATGCCGGGCGCGCGCAGCTTGACGATCGTAACGAAGAAGTTGATCGCGGTAATCAGCGTGCCGACGCCGGAGAGCTGCAGACTCCAGATGTAGTAGTCGACCCCGACGCCGGGACTGAACTGCAGCTCCGACAGCGGTGGATACGCGAGCCAGCCTACCTGCGCGAACTCGCCGATCACGAGCGACAGATTGATCAGGATCGCGCTGATCGCCGTCATCCAGAAGCTCAGCGAATTCAGGAACGGGAAGGCGACGTCGCGCGCGCCGATCTGCAGCGGCACGACAAGATTGAAGAGGCCGACCATCAGCGCCATAGCCATGAAGAAAATCATGATGACACCGTGCGCGGTGAATATCTGGTCGTAGTGGTGCGGCGGCAGGTAACCGGGGCCGTGAAACGCGATCGCGAGCTGAAGCCGCATCATTACGGCGTCGACAAAACCGCGCATGAGCATCAGCACCGCGACGATGATGTACATGATGCCGATCTTCTTGTGATCGACGCTTGTCAGCCACTCGGTCCAGAGCCACTTCCAGCGGCAGAGCTTCGTGAGCGTGGCGATGACCGCCAGCACGATGAGCGCCATGAACGCGGCCGCGCCCATGATGATCGGCTGATCGAACGGAATCGCGCCGGGCGTGAGTTTTCCAAACATGGCTTACTCCGTGGTCTGTGTGCGACATGCGGCGTCGCGGAAGGCCGTGACGTTGCCGTTGTTGTATCGGGCAACGATGTTGCGGAACAGGTGCTGGTCGATCGATGAGAAGTAGCGTACCGACTGCTTCTCGCTCGGCTTCGCGACTTCGGCGTATTCGTCCATGCTCAGGCGGTCCGGCGAAGCCTTGACCTTCCGCACCCATGCGTCGAAGTCGGTGGGGCTCGTCGCAAGCGTGCGGAATTTCATGTCGGCGAATCCCTTGCCGCTGAAGTTGGCGGACATGCCTTCGAAATTTCCCGGTGCATCCGCGATCAGGTGCAGACGGGTCTGCATGCCGACCATTGCATACACCTGAGTGCCGAGTTGCGGGATGAAGAATGAGTTCATCACCGAGTCCGACGTGATCCGGAAATTCACCGGCGTATCGACTGGCACGGCGAGCTGGTTCACCGACGCAATGCCGAGGTCCGGGTAGATGAAGAGCCACTTCCAGTCGAGCGCGACCACCTCGACATCGATCGGCTTCACGCTCGACTGCAGCGGCCGGTACGGGTCGAGCTCATGCGTGGTGCGCCACGTCAGGATACCGAGGTACAGGATGATCAGGGTGGGGATCGTCCAGACGGCGATCTCGATCGCCGTCGAGTGCGCCCATTTGGGTGCATAGACCGCGTGACGGTTCGACGCACGGTAGCGCCACGCGAAGAACAACGTCAGCAGGATCACCGGGATCACGACGATCAGCATCGCCCACGTGGCGGTGGCGATCAGCGACTTCTCGGCCGCGCCCACGCTCCCTTTTGGATCAAGCACAGTCAGATCACATCCCGATAGACAGGCGCTCAATGTTGTGACGATGGCTATCGACCGTTTCCTTAAGGCTTTTCTGTCTATCATGGTAGTTAATCTGGGTTGTGGCAGCTTTGACCTGAAGCTCGCTTGACGCATGCGGCATCACACTCGCAGCGTCATGGTCCAACAACCTGCCAGCTTTGTGATTGATGCCGATCAAGGATGAACAAAGCGGCGGGGTGCGGTGCACTGACGCAGTGCGCGGGCTAAATCAGGCGATTGCCCATGTCTTCATGGCTGAACTGAAGCAGAGCCAGGCTGCGAGGGATGGCCTCGATCTGGCAATCGAGGGTCGCAACGGGGCACGTGGCGCGGAACGAAGGACAGACTTTACGGCGTCCGTGTGAACAGGGGAACACCTTGCTGACGGTGCGGTTTGCGGGTAATGCAACGCTCGCAGGATTCTCGATGCGCGGGACAATCTGATCCGGATCAGCGAATACGCACCCTGGCGTTGCTATTTCGGAGTTCGACGAACACGCCCCGTCGCGTTGTTTGCGCCAGCCACCGCCGTCGTGCCGCTAGATCAGTTTTGACCAGGACGCGCTCGAGGGTCGCTCCAGATAACCGTCGAACACCATGGCCACTGCGCGCACGAAGAACCGGCCTTTTGGGGCAATCGAGATGCCGTTTCCATCGATGCTCACCAGTCCCGCCTCCCGGTATGGTTCCAGGGCAGTAAGCTCACTTGAGAAATAGCGGACGAAGTCGATCTGATGCGCTAGCGAGATCGCCGCGAAATTCAGCGGCACGCTGCACATGAGCGTCATGATCACCTCCCGACGCAACGCATCGTCAGGCGATAGGGCAATTCCGCGTTCGACCGGCAGCCGGCTGGGTACCGGTCAATGCGGGTGAAGGCCAATAGTCCGGCCTCAAGGCTCCCGCTATCTCGACATTCCGACGCGTGACCCGATGTCGCATCTTGACTTCGGGCTCGGGACCTGTTGATCCTGCGCAAGGGCCACCCTGATTTGCGCGTCGACAATTCCCCGCATACGTCAACAAGGGCAAAGCGATGAAGCACATGATTAACGCCGTGATGATCGTGGCAAGCCTGTGCGCTACCGGTTTGTTCGAAGTACGGACATACGCGAATGACGTAAGCGCGAACGGAAGCACGATGGCAGGCGCGGTGCCGGCGGACGGGACCCACGCCGGTGACTTACTCGTGCGTTTGCGTGCCATCTCGATCGAGCCGGAAGTACACGCGAGCGGCACGTTGTCGTCGCTCGGCATGGGTGTCAATAACGCACTCGTGCCGGAGTTGAACCTGATCTATATGATCCGCGATGCGAACGGCGTCGAGCTGATTCTCGGTACCTCGCGGCAACACGTGACGTCTGGTCTTTGCGATCTGGGTGGCGTGAACGTGCTACCACCGACACTGCTGCAATATCACCTCAACCATGCTGGCATGATCCGACCGTATGTCGGCGCGGGGGTCAACTACACGTACTTCTACAACGACGGCCTGAGCGCGGGCCCAGAAGGCACCCGAGGTGTCACGCAGCAGCTTCGGTCCGGCGGTGCATGCTGGCGCCGACGTGCAGATCACGAAGACCGTCTTTCTCAACGCGGATATCAAGAAGATCTGAATGCACACGGATGCCCCGGTCGGCGGCAGTTCGTTGGGCCGACTGGACATCGACCCGCTAGTACTGGGGCCAGGCGTTGGGATGAAGTTCTAGCGAGCGCAGTGAGTGTTCCGTTCCGTTGTTAAGTGCGCACGCTGCTCGGACTGGGCGCCGATCCGGCTGTGCATTACCAAGACGACTTCACTGCCATCGACATGGCGGCCAGCCTCGACTGCCTGCAACTGCTGCGTCAAACCTGAGAACCCCGGCAATGGGCCCACATCACCATCTACAAAAACCCGGCTGCTCCGGCAATGCGCGCCAGAAAGCCCTGCTGCGCATGGCCGGCCACACGCTCGACGTGTGCAACCTACTGAGCTGGCCTTGGACCGCCGCACGCTGCAGGGCCTTCATGGCGCCGCGGCCGATCAGCGAGTGGTTCAAACGCGCGGCACCGCGCATCAAGTCGAGCGAAGTGGTGCCGGAAACGATCGACGCCAATGTAGCGCTGACGCTGTTGCTGGCCGAGCCGCTGCTGTTCCGCCGGTCGCTGATGCAATGCGACGAGCGCCGCATGGTCGGCTCCAATGCGGCCCTGGTGTACACCTGGATCGGGCTCGGCGCGCACGCACCGGCCCCGGACATGCTGCTCGAAGACTGCGCCGCAATGACAGACCACAGCTCGCACCAACGCGCGATCCGCTGCGCCCCATCCACCTGAAACGGAGATCGGATCACCATGCCCCTGTACGACTACCGCTGCGCGGCCTGCGGCCACGCATTCGAAACGCTGGTGCGCGCCGGCCACACGCCCGTCTGCCCGCAATGCGGCGGCACCGCGCTGGACAAGCAGGTCAGCGCGCCGGCCTCGCCCGGCAAGAGCCGCGCGATCATCTCCTTCGCGCGGCGTCAGGCGGCCCGCGAAGGGCACCTCAGCAACTATTCGCCGGCCGAGCGCTGCAAGCTGCTGCGCTAAGCCGAACGGGGAATCGCGCTGTCGATGCATGTGAACTTCGAGGGGCGCCTACCCGATGGCACTCAGACTCACCGTCGTCATGTGGCCGGCACGCTGGAACAGGCCACCGCCGACTGCCTGCCGGAACGCGCGAAGGGCATCTGCCGTATCTCGACGCTACCCGGATCCACGCCTTCGGTCAGGATCATCGCGGCCGTGCCGGCCTGCTCGATGATCGCCAGCCGCGCGCTGGTTTCGATAGCGGCGCTGCGGGTCGTGCCGGCACCGCCGCAGGATCGATGTCCGGACAGGCATGCATGAGACGCGAGTTCAATTCGAGCGCGATCGCACGTAGCAGCGCCGCGTCCGGCTGGTGCTCGTCAGGGAAGTTCTGACAACGCGCACGACGTGTTGTTGAACGCCAGCTCCGCGCTCAGCAGGGTCGGTGTGGCCGCGAGCGCGTCAGCAAGCAGCGCGGGCAGCGGCGGATCGAACCTGACATGCTCCGCCCCCAGCCGCTGCAGCAACGCGAGTACCGCCCGGCGGCCACGCAGCACGCGTGTCGCAGCGCTACTTCGTGTTTGCAGTTCAAGCCAGGCGCCGCGGTCACGCAGCATCAGCAACGCGCTGCTGGTCCGCACGCAGGCTGCCGGCAGCGCAGCACGACCAGACGCGCCGTCCCGCCTGCGATGCGGCGCGCCCCGGCATGCGTCTCAAGCGGCCCCTCGCGCCGCTGCGGTTCGCGGTTCGGGTCGGTGAGCCAAAGTGCATCGCCGGGGTCGTGCTGCCGCACGCTCGGCATACCCAGTTCGAGTTCGTCGAGCAGCGCGCCGATGCGCGGCTCGGCATCAGGCCAGAACCAGGCCGGACCTAGACCCAGCGTCTGACCGGTGGCTTAGCAATGTTGCGTCAGCACGGCCGCCCACGCGCTCGCGCGCTTCGATGACAACGACGGAAACGTCCTGAGCGTGCAGTGCGCGCGCCAGCGCGACGCCGCATAGACCCGCGCCGACGATGGCCACGTCGACCACCAGCGATTCGACCGCGGTCATCTCGCCGCTCAGACGAAGTCAGCAGTTCGATGGTCACCGGCTCTTCGGCCAGCACGACTTGACAGGCGAGGCGCGACTTGGAGCCGATGCCGACGAGCGTATCGAGCTTGTCGTTTTCGAGCCGCTGGATCTTCGGCAGGCTCTTGCGCCCTTCCTGTACGAACAGGCGGCACGATCCGCAGTCGGCCTTGCCGTTGCACTTGTGCTCGATGCTCTCGCCTGCGGCGAGCAGTGCCTGCAGCAGGGTCGCGCCGACGGCAACGTCGTAGGTCTTGCCCGAAGGCAGTACGGTCAATGTGGTCATGATGGCGATCTTGATAGAAGGCTACGGATAAAGAACGCTGGCTAGCGGCCACGCTTCACGCGGCCAGTGTGGGTTGCAAGGCATCCACCAACGCTTCGGCGAACCCGCCCAGCGGCATCGCGATGCACGTGATGCCCTGCTCTTCGAGAAAGCGCGCCTCCATACGCGTCGGTTCGTCGGGCAGCACGGCCCAGTGCATGTCGGAGGAGCGCTTCATGATCTGGCGCGCGAAGCTGCGTGTGAGCTGGTCGTCAAAACGGCAGCCCAGAAACAAAAAACTTCGACCGCGGCGCCACGCCTGCACGGCGGGCGGAATGGGCGTCTGGATATCGATCTCGGTCATGACTTCGACGAAGTCGCTGTCAGAGACCAGGTAGTTAGAGGCCGGCGCATGGCCGCCAATCGGCTTGTAGAGCAGCGCGCCCGAGGCCGGCACGGCATCCAGCAACGCGCCGTCTGCGCTATAGGCCGCGAACCAATGGCCGAAATGCTCGGCCTGCGACAGCCCCTGCAACTGCGCCCAGCCGCCCTGCGGCCGCGCCTGCGCCAGCGCGCAGGCGAAGGTGTCGTCGTACCAGCTGTCGACAACCAGCCCGGCGCCCATCGCCGCCAGCGCGCAATGCAGTGCCGACGGCGTCGACGTCATGGCGAAGGCCTCATTCATGACGCTCACCAGCGACTTGCGATGCTTGAAGTTTTCGATGAACTGCGCCGCCTGGGTCAGCCGGGTGCGGATCTTGTACAGCACGCTGACCTTGGCCGTGATGATTTCGGCGAGCGCGAGCGGCGTGGCAGGGGCGGCCGTATCGGGGCACAGCGCGAGCAGCGCCGGTCCCAGGTACGGAATGACGCCGCCCGCACACAGGCGTTCGGCGATGGTCTGGACTGAAACGGTCATGGAGTGCGGCTCACAGATAAATGGCAGCGCCGGCGCCCACGTTGGTCGCGGTGTCTTTCAGCGTCTTGACGATGTACTTGACCTGGTCGGTGTCGAGTAGCGTGTGCAGCGGCAGCGCCAGCGCGCGATCGCCGATGCGCTCGGTGTCGGGCAACAGGCCGCTCTTGCGGCCGATCGCATCGCCCGCGTTCAAGTAGTGGAACTGCTGATGCAGCGGATGGCTGTAGGCCACCGTCTCAATGCCGCAAGATTTCATGTCGTCGATCATCTGGGCGCGCGCGCTCTGCGTAAAACGTTTGCCCAAATGCACAACATAGAGCATCCTGTGCACTTCTTCGACGTCCTCTGCCAGGTAGGCCGGCTTGATCCCTTCGAAGCTTTGCATCTCTTCGTGATACCAGGTCTCGACCTGCTTTCGCTGCGCGAGGCGCGTGTCGAGTTCGGCCAGTTGCGCGAGACCGAGCGCGGCGGTCAGATCACTGATGCCCGCCTGCAGCGGCACCCACGAGCCGACCGAGACGGACGCGCGGTCCGTGACGCGCCGCTCGCGCAGATAGCGCAGTTCATGGACGAGTTCGTCATCGTCGGTGACGAGCATGCCGCCCGCTCCTGTGCACAGCGCGGACGGGCTGGAGAAGTCGAACACTGATACGTCGCCGAAACAGCCGACGTTGCGGCCCCGGTAGCGCGAGCCCAACGCCTCGGTACTGTCTTCGATCAGCCGCAAGCGCTGCGCGTCGGCCAGTTCGCGCAGCAGCGCCCACGCGGCCGGGTGGCCGTTGGTATTGCCGGCGAGGATCGCGCGCGTGCGAGGGCCGATCTTCTGCGCGGCTTTTTCGGCGCTCAGACAACCGCTCCAGTAGTCGATGTCGGCGAACACCGGCATGGCTCCCGCCAGCGTGATCGCCTGCGCCACCTGATGCCAGGTGTGCGACGCGCAGACCACCTCGTCTCCCGGGCCGATCCCCATCGCGCGCAACGCAATCCAGGTCGCGAGCGTGCCGCTCGCGACCGCGACCGCATACTCCCGGCCAACCCAGCCCGCAAACGCGCGCTCGAACGAATCAAGCATCGGCCCGTCGCTCCAACGCGAAGATTGCAGCACAGCGTTGACGAAATCGATCTCGCGCGCCGCGCAAGCCGGTTCGCTCAGCGCGATCTCATCGATTTCCATGCGCCCCGTCCTCGGTCAGGATCAACGCATCGGCCTCTTCAGGCCGCTGCGTGATGGACCTGCAATGCCCGGCCGACATCGCGAAATAGATACTGCGCACACCGAACCGAAGCGCTGCTATATCGTCGCGCATCACCGCTGCGCTGACATGCATTGTGAGCACCTCGGGATAACGTTCGTGCCATTGCGTGGCGGCGTCGCGTAGCGTCGGTGCCGTGCGGAGCAGGTCCGCCGCGAAGTCCAATTGCTCGGCGTTCAGGGTCATCTCACTCCTCCACGCCCGCAATGCGCCGCGCTTCGACCGTGATGGGCAGCGGCGTATCGTCGGCCATCGCGGGCAATTCGAGTTGCCAGCCGTTCGCGAGCGTGACGAGACCGCCCCACATCCCGGGCTGCGCCATCGCGACAATGGGCTCCTCCAGGTCCTTCTTTGGCACGTAGGCGCTCAGCGCGCCCTTGCTGTCCTTGCGGATCATGACTTTCATGGTTTCGGACTCCGGAGATTGATGACAGGTTCAAACCACGTTCAAGCGGGATGCGCTGCTTCCTCCAGCAGTGGACGAAGCAACGGCGGCAGATAGGCGAGCACGTACTCAATGTCCTGCGCCGTAGTGGTTTCGCGAGCGACAGACGCACCGCCGCCAGCGTCTCATCGCGCGGCACATCCATCGCGGCAAGCACGTGCGACGGCTCGCTGCCGCCAGACGAGCATGCCGAGCCTGACGACGCGGCAACGCCCGGCAGCTCGATGCGCTGCAACACGACCTCGGCAGGAACCTCGCCGAAACGCAGGTAGCTGGTGCCGGGCAGACGCGATGCCTGCGCCGAAAACACGTGGACGGCCGGCAGTGCGCACCGCAGCCCCTGCTCCAGTGCGTCACGCAGCGCGGCCACGCGCGCCGCTTCGCTCGCTACGTCGCTGATACGCTCGAGCGCCGCTGCAAAGCCGGCGATGGCCGGCAGGTTCTCGGTGCCGCCGCGTCGATGCCGTTCCTGGCTGCCCTGCACCTGCGGCACCAGCGTCACGCCGTGGCGCACGAGGAGCGTACCGATGCCCTTCGGCCCGCGCAGCTTGTGCGCCGACAGCGACACCGCATCGACCCCGCTCTGCGCGAAATGGAACGGCAGCCTGCCGGTGAACTGCGTCGCATCGACATGGAGGCGCGCGCCGGCCGAATGCACGAGATCGCGTACTTCGGCGACCGGCATCAATACGCCCGTCTCGTTGTTGGCCGCCATCAGCGATTCCACCCCGACGTCAGGTCCAATCAGCGCGGCGACACTGTCGAGGTCCAGCGTCCCGTCGGGCCGCACGGCGATGTAGTCGACCGCAACGCCGCGTGCAGCCAGCGCTCGCGCCAGCTTCAGGTGCGCTGCATGTTCGATCGCGCTGAATACGCCACAGTGCCGCCCCCCCGGCGGCGCCGCGTGCAGCCAGCACACGGCCAGGTGATTGGCTTCGGTGGCGCCGCTGGTGAAGATCAACTCTGCGGGCTTGCAACCGAGCGCTCGCGCGATCGTCGCGCGGGCCGCAGCGAGCGCGCCCTTCGCCTGCTGCCCGACGGCATGCTGCGACGACGCGTTGCCCCACGCATCCGTCAGGATGGACAGCATCGCCTGCGCCACGGCGGAGGCTGGCGGCATGGTCGCGTTGTGGTCGAGATAGATCATCGCCGGGCTCCGTTAGTTTGCTTCACGGCCAGAACACGCATTCGCGATCGATGCACAGCGTGTCCAGCAGCTCGGCCAGACCGGTGCTCTCATGCTGGGGCATCCATCGGTGCGACGCATGATCGCGCGCGCTCAGGTGCCACATACCGTCTTCATCGCGCGTGAGCCAGGCTATGTCGATCAGCCCGCCATTCGCGTCGACATTGCGGGAGCAGCACGGGCTCTCGACACGGAACCCCTGCCCATCGCGCAGCACGCGCGGCAGCACATAGTGGTAGCGGGTACGCTCGCGCAACGCTTGCTCGATCTGGCGCTGGGTCAGGTCGAACGGGCGGCTCGCGCGCAAACCGTCGCGCGCCGCCGCCGCTTCTGGCGCACTCGCCTGAACCGTCATGACATGGCTCCTTCTTCAGGTAGCAGGCCGGCGGGCGCGGGCGCAATTTCATTCCCCTTGCATCCGACGACACAGTTGCCGAAATCCACCAGATAGACTGGCTCGCCGCTCTCAACCACCTGGCCGACGTTGACGATTTCGCCGACCGTACCCGCCTCGGCCAGACAATTGTCCTGGCCGCGCTCCGGAAAGCTGCCGTCGTTGCACAGGTCATCCAGCGCGATCACGCGCATGCCCCACTGATAAGCAGGCTGAACCGGTTCGATACTCATGCTGACGGCTCCTGCGGTTGCGACGTTTCCGGCTGGACCCGCGTGCCGATCTTGTGCAGCGCTTCGGCCCGCTCGCCCAAGCCTTGCAGCACGTCGTCCGGCAGGTTGTCGAGCGTACATAGCTCTTTCGCGCGCATGCCGACACGGTGGCCGCTCTCGACGAAATCCACCGCGTAGATATAGAACTGCTGAAGGAAGGTGTCGATGCTGGTGACGTAGCCGATCTCGCCCTTGTTCACCAGCACTTCGCCGATGTCCTTGCCGTTGTACGTACCGTCGTTGCGGATAACCGAGCGTGCGATCACGCGCTCGTCGTAGTTGAAGCGCGGGGGAAACGCGACCTCAATCAGGTCGTCGTCGCGGTTGATGTCAGCCATGCTTCGCTCCTGCTGATCGTTGCGTTTGTCCGGTGGTCATCAGGTTCGCGACCTCGCCCGACTGCCGGCGCCGCCGCGCGAGCGCGCGCACCTCTTCGTCCGCGTCATTCACCAGCGACGCCACGATTTCGCCAGCGGCGCGCCGCGCGACTTCCCAGCGCACTCGCCAATCGGGATCGAACGCGAGGCGCGATAGCAGCGTCGCGGGCAGACGCTCAGCGACGATGCGGCGTACCTCGGCCTCGCTGTCGTCGGCAATACGCAGCAGCGCGGGCATCTCAAGACGCTCGGCCAGTCGCATCCGGACTACGCGATCAGGGTCGCCGATCATCTGCGGCAGCAGCGCGAGCGGCAGACGCTGCGCCACCCACTCGCGCACGCCGTAGTCGGAATCGCCCCGCATGCCGACCAATGCAGCAGGCGACACGCGCTGCGCCACGCGAATCCGCACCTCGCGATGCGGATCGTGGATCAGGCGCGCCAGTTGCGCCTGCGGCAATCGCAACGCGAGCTGCAGCCGGACCATCTCGTCCGGATCGCCGAGCAATGCAGGCAGACAAAACACATCGGCGTGACTCGCGGCGATTGCGCGCACCTCGAAGTACGGATGCGCAAGCTGCTCGTTGGCCAGTTCAGGATGCCAGTGAAAGAAGCGCTCGACGCGGCGCGCGTACGCATCCTGCATGCACGCGTGCCCTGGCCCGCAACCGTGCTCCGCCGGCAACTCGCGGAACCGCACGTAGCCGCAGCCGGTGCAGTCGAGCGGGCCGCCCTGCCAGTGGCGCGGTACAATGTCGCCGACTGGTACGCGCACGTTCTGTACGCTCATGGTTGCGTCCCCGTCCAGCCGCGCGTCGGATACGCACTCAGCGCATCCATTGCATCGTCGGACCCGGCGCCGGTCTCATGACGATCCAAGACATGCGAAAGCAGCGCGCCCCCCACCCGGTCTTCGGGATCGAGCCGGCGCAATTCGCGCAGTAGCATGCGCGCTTCTTCAAAGTCGCCGAGACGCGTGTTGAGGTACACGAGGCCCTTCAGTGTGAACAGATAAAAACGCGCGGCCGCGTCATAACGCGTGGTCACGTTCGCGGCCGCAAGCGGTTCCTCGCCGAAATCTGAGCCCAGCGCGGTGCGGGCGACCGCCAGCGCGTCTTCGCCGATCGCACGCGCCTGCGCCAATTTATGGCCGTAGAAGTAAAAGCGGTACAGCGCGATCAACGGCACCGGATGGCGCGGCGCGGCGGCGCGGGCGCGTTGCAACAGCGCGAGCGCCTCATCGGGGCGCTCGCGCAACCGACCCGCCTCGGCGATCAATGCATTGACGCCTGACGGCAAGCCGCCGCCAATCGCGCTCTGCGCAAACGCGGTCATTGCGTCGTCGAGGGCACGGTCGCCGGACTCCATCGCCATCGCTCCTCTTCAGGAAGTCTGACGCGGCAGCGGCGGCCGTCCGCGGCCAATCGCGCTGACATCGATGGTCGCCACGCCTGGCGGCGCCGAATCCGCACTGCTGCTGCAACCACAAGCGGCCTGGTTCGGATTGAAGAAGATCAAGCCGGACTGGGTTGGCGTGTCGGCGAAATCTATCGTTATGCCTTCGAGCATCAGCCGGCTCTCAGCCGGCAGGAATACGCGCAAGCCGTTGATGTCGAGTTCCTGTTCGCCTGGTTGTAGCGCCGGCTCGGCGGTGAATTCCGCGGTATGGCCGGAACAGCCGCCGGCGCTCACCACCAGACGAAAGCCGGCGCCAGCCGGCAGGCCCGAAAAGCCCACGATACGACGCATAAACTTCTCGGCGGCGCTCGTAACAGTTACGTTGGACAGCATGATGCGTAGTCTCCTGTTGGATGAATGGCCGGCCCGGCCACGAGCCAGACTCAAACCTGAACGATGCAGCCGTCCACGGGACACACCGCGACGCACTGCGGGTCGTCGAAGTGGCCTTCGCATTCGGTGCATTTCTTGGGGTCGATCGCGAACACGCCGCCTTTCTCGCTGATCGCGACATTGGGGCATTCCGGTTCGCAGGCCGAGCATCCCGTACAGGTGGACGCAATAATCTTCAGAGGCATGGAGGCTCTCCTGTTGTCCTGTCTGGAAGGGTGTGGGATATCACGCCGCTGAGGCTGACGAGGTGTAAGCGCCCTGGCGGATTGAAGCATCGCCGCGGTCCCGATGCACGATGGCGCCGCTGGCGATGCGACTGCGGTAGTCGTTGAACCAAGCAAGCAGCGCTTTTTCGATGAATTCGCCGACGTACTGATCGACCGGCTCGATGCCCGCTTGCGCCAGTTCGTCTTTCGGGCAGGCGCCGATCTTCGCGACCAGCACCGCGTGGCAGTCGTGGAGCGCGCGCACGACCGACGGTAGTTGCTCGTCGTCGCCATAACCGCCCCGGCAATACAGGTCCACCCGGCGATGGCCGCCGAACAGCGCTTCGGCTGCCGAGACCTCGAAGATCTGAAACTCCGCGACGTGGCCGAAGTGCTCGTTGACCCGGCCGCCGCCCTTCGTTGCGACCGCGACCAGCACCTTCATGTCGTCGGCGACGTCGATCTCGCGAGAGACAGCCAGCGCTTCTTGCTTCGCGTCGTGCTGCGCCTGACGCTCGGCTTCGACGCGCTGCTGGTATTCACGGCGGCGGTCGAGGTCGTAGACCACTTCCATCTGCTCGATCTTGTCGAGCGTGAATTCCTCGCTGCGGTCCTCGCCGAGCAGGCCAACCGCATCCGCGCGGCACTGGCGGCAATGACGCATCAGGTTGGCGCCGCCCATGCAGGCGTCCTGCACGGCCTTGAGTTCCTGCGCAGTCGGCCCGCGCTGGCCGCTCAGGCCAAAGTGAGTGCCGTGTTCGGGCTCCGAGATCAGCGGCATGATGTTATGCAGGAACGCGCCGCGTTTCTTCACCTCGCGGTTGACCTCGATCAGGTGCTCGTCGTTGATGCCGGGAATCAGCACCGAGTTGATCTTGGTCAGCACGCCGCGTGCGGTGAGCATCTCGAGACCCTTCATCTGCCGGTCATAAAGGATGCGGGCTGCTTCGTAACCGGTCACGCGCTTGTGCTCCCAGAAAATCCACGGATAGATTTTCTCGCCCACCGCCGGGTCGACCATGTTGATGGTAATTGTCACGTGGTCGATGTTGTACTTGCAGATTTCGTCCACAAGGTCGGGCAACGCCAAGCCATTGGTCGACAGGCACAGCTTGATGTCCGGCGCCTGTTCCTGCAGCATCCGGACCGTCTCGAAGGTCTTCTTCGGGCTCGCCAGCGAATCACCAGGACCGGCAATGCCAAGTACCGTCATCTGCGGAATCTCGCTTGCGATGGCCACGACCTTCTTCACTGCCTGTTGCGGCGTTAGCTTCTGAGAGACCACGCCGGGACGCGACTCGTTCGAGCAGTCGTATTTGCGGTTGCAGTAGTTGCACTGGACGTTGCAAGCCGGCGCCACCGCCACATGCATGCGCGCATAGTGATGATGGGCTTCTTCCGAGTAGCACGGGTGATTCTTGACCTTCTCCCAGATGTCCGGCGGCAAGTCGTCGAGACTGCCCGACGCGCCGCAACTGGCCTTACCCTCGCCACCGTGCGTGCCGCAGCCGCCACCGGTGGACGGGTCTTCGATCTTCACGCCGAGAGGTTTAATCTGCCCGATGCCGATATAAGCCGCTGCGGGCAAGTCGCTCGCATTTGAACTCGCTTGCATGGATATCTCCTCGCAACCGACGGCGGCCGCGCGCAAGCCATAAAGCCAGATCCATGCCACTCGACAAGCAAGCCAAGGATCAACGTGTTAGGGGATATTTCGCAGTTATGTATGATCCCGGCGCGCGACGTATCCCTCCAATTTCGTTGCGTCGTGTCGGTGTTGCGACAAATCTCACACGACCTGGAACGCATGTGCCGAACCAGCGAGATGGACCCGCACAAGCTGGGTAGGCGAAGCATTCTCTATCCTGGTCAGAACCGGTGAACCTCAATAGAGGATGTATGCAGCGCATAGCCTATCTGCCGGGGCGTGATCCCCAGGAAGCGCGCCGCCTTCGCCTGGGCCGAGCCGCTGCGCTCCGTCGACCAGATCAATCGTTCGCGTTAACCCTCCGGCTTCCCCGGCTTGCGATGTCGTGAACGTTCAGTCGTCCGCCGCCGGATCCAGATCAGTGGCAGCCTCAGTGGCCGGGCTGCCCACCAGACAGCCGGTGGCGACGCCATATCCGGATCATGATGCCCGTACGGCGGCTGCGACGACGGCACTTCAGCGATCGGCATTTCGCCCAGAGGCGCGGAACGAACCGCATCCTCGCGCTCGATGTAGTGCAGCACCTTCGTCAGATAATGGTCCTCCTGACACAGGAACTTGAAACGGTCGATCACGCCGTCACGCGTCATGGTCGCCTTGCATTCGACACAGTTCTCCAGTTCACGAACTTTGCCCGGCCAGTAGCATCTCATCAGCACCCGCATCGCTTCCGCGTCGAGGCGAATGGACTGCGCGTTTTCACGGTTGAAACGGGCACGAAGCTGTGCCTTGGCCGGAATATCTTCTCGCCGCTCACGCAGGGGCGGCAACTCGATACTGACCACGTTGATACAGTAGTAGAGATCCGAGCGCAACTCGCCGGCCGTCGCCATCCGTTCAAGGTTGCGATTGGTCGCGAGAATCAGACGCACATCCACCTTCACCGGCGTCATGCCGCCGACACGCTCGAACTCGCGCTCCTGCAGCACGCGCAACAGCTAGGCCGGAAACGACGGCGCGATATCGCCGATCTCGTCAAGGCACAGCGTACCGCCGCCAGTTCGAAGCGGCCCTTACTTGTGGCCCCTGCGCGCCGGTGAAGGCGCCTTTCCCGTCGCCGAACAGCTCGCTTTCCCGCAAGGACTCCATCAACGCCGCGCAATTGCCCGGACGAACGACTCGCTGCCACGCGGCGACAAGTCGTGGATCGCACGCGCGATGAATTCCTTGCCAGTGCCACTCTCGCCGTGCAGCAGCACGATGGTACGCGCGGGGGCGAGCTGGTGAATCTGTGCGAACACTGCCTGGATCGCCGCCGAGACACCGACTACCTGGTCGATCTGTTAAGCGGGCTTGATCACCTTCCGCATGCGCCTGACGTCATCCTGCATGCTATCGTGCGCCGCGCATACGCTGCGCTGGAGCGGCAACGTCTACCCCCATCAGGGTCGCGACAATCATCACCAGATGCAGGTCATCGACAAACAGCCGGCTTGCACCGGGGTTCACGCAATCGACAGCGAGCACGCCGAGAGTGCGCCGGTCGGTGTGGATCGGCGTCGCTAGCATGGCGATGCACGCCCCCGGTATCTGGTCCGCGCCACCCATGCGAACAGGAGCGACGGTTCATCATTCACGTTGGACACGATCACCCCGATGCCGCTCTTTCACGCGCGGCCGACGGTGCCTTCGCCGGGACGGAACTGAAGACGCTGCTGCTCGTCACGCGAAAGACCCGTAGCGCTCAGGCCGCCCAGTTGCCGGTCCGGTTCGGCCAGCACCACAAAGGCGCGCCGCCACTCCATGGTGCGCACAAGATAGTTCAGGGACTCGGGAAGGCTTTTGCCACATCGAGCGACGAAACCAGCGTCTTGCTCGCCTCGTAGACACCGTCCAGCGCTTGCCGGGCAACGGCCGCCTGCATGTTCACATTGACTTCCTCTTCGTGCGCTGCGCGCTTTCGATGTACCAGCGCAAAGCGCAAGATCAACGCAAAGACACGGCGTCTAAGGTAAGCCCATTTCTACGCCTGATGATTGAGCCATCGCGCATGTCAATCCCGCGTGCGCAACGACAAATCCGACAAAAAGGACGACGAAAATCCGGGCTCGTCGCGCGCATCGACACAAAAACAACAGCGAAACAACACCGGACCGGCTGAACGAGGCCACTAGAGCGTGAAAATCCACTGGCATGGAAGTTGCGCTGAAGGTCGCACTACCCCCGCTTTCAGGAGCCTGCAATGTCGGATTTCCAACGCGTCAGCACCGGCCTTCATCCACGCGGCGCCGACCCCGTGTATCGGGATCATGCCACCACCACGGCGGTCGATCCGCGCGTGATCAGACGCATGCTCCTTACCTGATCGAGATGTACGGCAATCCTGCCAGCCGTTCGCATGCCTATGGCTGGGTCGCCGAAGAAGCGGTTGAACTGGCCCTCGAACAGGCCAGTTCGCTCGTGAACGCGGACCCGCGCGAGATTGTCTGGACCTCCGAAGCGACGGAATCGAACAACCTCGCGACAAAGGTGCCGCGCACTTTCATCGCGCCAAAGGCAATCCCCTGGTGACGCTCACGACCGAGCACCAGTCGGTGCTTGGCGCGATGCCCGAACTTGATCGCGAAGGCTTCGAGGTCACAGTGTTGCCGGTGCAGGAAAGCGGCCACGTGGACATCGCTGCAAACGGCGCGCTCTGCCGCGCCCGGGGCATCCTGCTGCACGTGGATGCCCCGGGCGCCGGCAAGTGCCGGTCGATCTGATGTCTTTCCCGGCTCACAAGATCTACGGCCCCAACGGCATCGGCGCGCTATATGTGGGGCTCCGGCCGCGCGTGCGGATCGCGTGCCAAATGCACAGCGGCGTCCACGAGCGCGGCATGCGCTCCGGGACGTTGTGCACGCATCAGTTCGTCGAGGAACTGGCATCGCCGCCGATCGCGATCCACTGCTCGATTCTCGCCGAGGACGCGATCAAGGCGGCCGTGTCCGACTTTCGCCCGCGCCAGACGCTTCGAGGCGCAGTAGCCAACGACCTGCAACTCGCCGAGCAACCGACCTGCTCATCCAACCCGAAGTGAGTCCATTCAAGCCTGAGAGGAACCTCCATGGAAACGCTCGCCCAACCGGCTTCCGCCACACCCGGCGTCATGCCGGGCCTGCTCGAATTCACGCCTCAGGCCGCTGCGAAAGTGGCCTCGCTGATCGAGGAAGAAGGCAATCCCAACCTGAAGCTGCGGTTGTACGTGTCCGGCAGCGGCTGCTCGGGCTTCCAGTACGGCTTCGCGTTCGACGACCAGGTGGTGGACGACGACATGCAGACCGTCACGGACGGCGTCACGCTGCTGGTCGATTCGATGAGCCAGCAATACCTGTTCGGCGCGCGCGTCGACTACGAAGACGGCCTGGAAGGTTCGCGCTTCGTCATTCACAACCCCAATGCGCAGAGCAACTGTGGCTGCGGCAGTTCGTTTTCCGTGTAAGACAATCATGACAATCTCACTGACTGGCGCCTCCTGACGACGAGGAGAACAACCAGTTCGACAGTGCATGGGGTCTTGACGTGCAATCGCGTCTCGCGTGCTGCGTGAAGCTGCGCGACGCCGACCTGACGATCGAACCGCCGTGACATACGCGCGACCTCGCGCGTGAGCACTGGGGGCAAGCGTCCTTAGCGCTGTGCGGCCTCTTCAAGCGCCATGGCGGTCATCGCCGCGAGCGCATAGCCGCGCTCATAGCCGCTGCCTCTGTTTATCTTCCGGCATCGTCGTTCCTATGGATAGCCAATCCCTACAGCGTTTGCATCGCACCCATGGCGTCCGCACGTCCTGGCTGACCACGCACATCGCGTCGTCCATCGCTTTTTGCAGCGCCGTGTTCCTCGCTACACCTAGCTGTTCGAAACAGGACATTCGCGACAGGTCTTCGTTGGGACCGCTTCATCACAGCGCCAGCGAACGCCGGGAAGCCCCGCGGCAAGCGGCTATTCGCAGTAACCGTGCATGGCACAGTACTTGCGATGGGTATGATCAAATGCCTAAAGGACCACTTCCCGTGTCGAATCCGATCATCAACGACACCACACTGCGCGACGGCGAACAGACCGCTGGCGTCGCATTCACGGTTGCCGAAAAATGCGCGATTGCCGAGGCGCTGTCAAGCGCCGGGGTACCCGAACTGGAAATCGGTATCCCCGCAACGGGTGCCGAGGAAATCGATTGCATCCGGACCATCGTCGCGCTGAATCTCGACGCCGATCTGATGGTCTGGGGCCGTCTCACCGACGCGGACCTGGCGTCGGCCTTGTGCTGCAATCCCGACATCATTCACCTGTCGATTCCCGTCTCCGATATCCACCTTCAACACAAGTTGCGCCAGCCGCGCTCATGGGTGCTCGCGCAGGTGAATCGCGTGATCAGCGCCGCCGTCAAAAGCGGCCGCAAGGTTTCGCTGGGCGCGGAGGATGCCTCGCGCGCGGACCCCTCGTTCCTCGACGACGTGGCGCGGCACGCGCAACAGTGCGGTGCGCAACGCATCCGCTTTGCGGACACGCTCGGCGTCCTCGATCCTTTTTCGACCTATGAAGCGATTGCGCGATTGCACGACGCGGTCGATCTGGAAATCGAAATCCACGCGCACAACGACCTCGGGCTCGCGACCGCGAACACCCTTGCCGCACTGCGCGCCGGCGCAACCCACTCCAACACCACCGTCAATGGTCTCGGCGAACGCGCCGGAAATGCCGCGCTGGAGGAGATCGTGATGGGCGTGCGCCATATCATGGGTCGCAACACCGGCGTCGACACGACCGCGCTATTGAGCATCTCTCGGCTTGTCGAACGGGCTTCAGGACGCCCGGTCGCGCTGAACAAAAGCATTGTCGGCGCCGGCGTATTCACGCACGAGTCCGGCATCCACACAGACGGGCTCGCGAAGAATGCATCGACCTACGAGAGCTTCGATCCCGCCGAACTCGGTCGCGAACGCTCGGTCGTGCTCGGCAAGCATTCGGGTTCGCAAAGCGTGCGCCAGGCTTATGACGCGCTCGGCCTGCCCGTCAGTGAAAAGCTGCTCGTGCTGCTGCTGCCCCGTATCCGGCACCATGCCACCCAGCACAAGCAAGCGCCCAGCGCCGCCGACCTGTATCGCTTCCTGATCGAGTTGCGCTACACCGTCGGAGAATTGTCATGAACGGCGCTGTGGTCCGCTTCACGAAGTGCGTCGCGCAACCCGATCAGTCTGGCACGACGCCGCCGTGCGCCACCAGCGACGCCTGCGACAAGTACTTCGCCGAGCCGACGTTCTGTCCGCATCTATCCTCATCCGCTTGCAAGGAGTAAACGCTATGAAAAGCTTTGTCCAGCAACTCAAGGCGCTGTCCTCAGCCGAGGACTTCCTGCAGTTCTTCGGCATTCCGTTCGACCAGAAGATCGTCAACGTGAGTCGGCTACACATCCTCAAGCGCTTCTTTCAGTACATCCAGCAACAGGACGCGCTGCCGGAAAGCGACGAAGGCGCGCTGTTCGCGTCATATCACGCGCTGCTGCTCAAGGCTTACGGCGACTTCGTCACCTCCACGCCGGCGCAGGAAAAAGTGTTCAAGGTGTTCCGGGACACAAACGGGCGGCAGCACGTTTCACTCGACAGTCTGCGCGCGTCGCTGCCCGCGCGCACCCTTGCCTGACAGGTGGAGCAAGACCATGCACATCGTTAAGACCATGCACATTGTCGTCTGCATCAAGCAGGTCCCGGACTCCACGCAGATCCGCGTTCATCCGGTCACCAACACGATCATGCGCCAAGGTGTTCCGGCGATCGTCAACCCGTATGACCTGTTTTCACTCGAAGAGGCGCTGCGGCTGAAGGACCGCTTCGGCGGCAAGGTCACGTTACTTTGCATGGGCCCGCCGCAGGCCGAGGAAGCGCTGCGCAAGTGCATCAGCTTCGGCGCGGACGACGCCGTGCTGCTCACCGACCGCGCATTCGCTGGCGCGGATACGCTCGCTACGTCGTACGCGCTGGCAGCGGGTATCCAGCAGATCGCGAAGGAGCAGGCGGTGGACATCGTGTTCACTGGCAAGCAGACGATCGACGGCGACACCGCGCAAGTCGGCCCCGGTATCGCCAAACGCCTCGGGCTGCAATTGCTGACCTACGTGTCGCGCATCGTCGAGACCGCTCTCGATGCGCGCACGATCACCGTCGAGCGCCGCGCCGAGGGCGGCGTGCACGTGCTCAGGACCGCGCTGCCGTGCCTGATCACAATGCTGGAGAACACCAACGAACTGCGTTTTGCGACGCTGCCCGCGATGATTCATGCGGCCGGCTATCCGGTGCACAAATGGAACTGCGAACAGGCCGGCATCGAAGACCTCAGCAAGATCGGTCTGAAGGGCTCGCCGACAGTGGTCAGCAAAGTCTTTGGACCGACGCCGCGCAGCGAGAAAGCGGAGATGCTCGACCTCGACGCATCGAGTCTTTGCGACGTGTTGGTGAACCTGCTGCAAAAGATCTTCACGCGCCATCCTACTTTGGAAGCTGACCTGCTGATGAAGGAGGGGTCATGAACGCACCCGCCGCCCCCGCGAAGAAACCCGCCGGCCGCGCAGGACGCATCCTCGAACTGCCGGAACACCTGAAGGCCTACAAAGGCGTCTGGGTCTTTATCGAGCACGACCGTGGACACGTGCACAGCGTCTCGTGGGAACTGCTCGGTGAAGCGCGCAAACTGGCCGACACGCTCGGCAGCCGAGTGGGCATCGCGGTGCTCGGCGGCGCGAATGAACCGCTCGAACAGTTTGCCGCAGAAGCCTTCACTTACGGCGCGGACGATGCGTACATCGTCCACGACCCGGTCTTGCAAGGCTATCGCAACGAGCCGTTCACGAAAGGGCTCACCGACCTCGTCCACCAGCATCAGCCCGAGATCCTGCTGCTGGGCGCGACGTCGATGGGCCGTGACCTTGCCGGCTCCGTAGCAACGACCCTGCTGACCGGGCTGACCGCCGATTGCACTGAACTCAACATCGATCCTGCGTCGCGGGCGCTGGCGGCGACGCGCCCCACCTTCGGCGGCTCGCTGCTGTGCACGATCATGACGCTCGCGTACCGTCCACAGATGGCGACGGTGCGCCCGCGCGTGATGCCGATGCCGCTGCGCGACGCCGAACGCACCGGCAACATCGTCCCGGGAACGCTGGGGATGATCGAGACGGATATCGTCACGAGGCTGCTCGACTTTATCCCGGATGCGAGCAGCAACCGGATCAACCTGCCCTATGCCGATGTGATTGTGAGCGGCGGCAAGGGGTTGAAGAGCCCGGAGAACTTCCAGCTGGCGTTCGAACTGGCGAACGTGCTCGGCGGCGAAGTGGGTGCGACCCGGCCATGTGTGCAGGCCGGCTGGGTCGAGGGGGAGCGCCAGGTGGGACAGACCGGCAAGACGGTACGGCCCAAGCTCTACATTGCCGCCGGCATATCCGGCGCGATCCAGCACCGCGTGGGCATGGAAAGCGCAGACGTGATCGTGGCGATCAACACCGACCCGAACGCACCCATCTTCGATTTCGCACACTACGGGATTGTCGGCAATGCGTTGCAAGTGTTGCCCGCGCTGAAGCAGGCTTTTGTGGAGCATTTGACCCGGCGCCGCAAGCAGGCTGCCTGAGGAGAATCACGATGAGAAAACCATCACAGTTCGATGTGATCGTGGTCGGCGCCGGTCCGTCCGGCAACGCTGCCGCTTACACGATGGCCAAGGCAGGTCTGGAAGTGCTGCAGATCGAGCGCGGCGAATATCCGGGCAGCAAGAATGTTCAGGGCGCGATCCTGTACGCCAAAGCGCTCGAAGAGATCATCCCGGACTTCCGCGACGATGCGCCGCTGGAGCGCCACATCATCGAGCAGCGAATGTGGATGCTCGACGACACGTCGTTTGTCGGTACACATGTGCGCAGCGAGGATTACAACAAGCCGCCCTATAACCGCTACACGATCATCCGCGCGCAGTTCGACAAGTGGTTTTCATCGAAAGTGCGCGAAGCCGGCGCACTGCTGCTCTGCGAGACCACGGTGAAGGAACTGATCATTGACGGCGACCTGGTGGTCGGCGTGCAGTGCGACCGCGAGCACGGCGATGTCTATGCCGACGTGGTGGTGCTCGCCGACGGCGTGAATTCGACGCTCGCGCGCAAGGCGGGCTTTCATGGAGAGATCGGGGCCGGCAACGTTGCGCTCGCCGTCAAGGAGATTCTCTTCATGCCCGAGGAGACGATCCGCCAGCGCTTCAACGTCGGCGAGGACGACGGCGTCGTGATCGAGATGGTCGGCAGGATCACCGACGGCATGATGGGCACTGGCTTCCTCTATACCAACAAGGAATCGCTCACCATAGGCGTGGGCTGTATGCTGAGCGACTTCAAGAAAAACCCCAACCGCACGAGCCCCTATGTGCTCCTCGAAAAGATGAAGCGGCACCCGTCGATCGCACCGCTGATTGCGGGCGGCGAGATGAAGGAGTATTGCGCGCATCTGATTCCCGAAGGCGGTTTTCACGCAATCCCGCAGGTCTACGGCCACGGCTGGATGATCGTTGGCGATTCAGGCGGTTTCGTGAACGCCGCGCACCGAGAAGGATCGAATCTTGCCATGACCTCAGGACGCCTCGCCGCCGAAACGGTGATCCACGCGAAAGCCGCGGGCCAAGGCTACCGCGCCGGCACGCTCAAGGCCTACAAGGCCGCGCTCGATCAGAGCTTCGTGATGAAAGACCTGCACAAGTACCGCGACATGCCGGCCGTGCTGCACCAGAATCCGCAGTTCTTCACGACCTACCCCGACCTCATGGCGCGCGCCGCGCGCACGATGCTCACGGTCGACGGTAAGGACAAGAAAAGCAAGGAGCGCGAGATTTTTTCGAGCTTCCGCAAAGCCCGTTCGCTTTCCGGCATCGTGGGTGACGCCTACAAACTCCTGAGGGCCTTCCGATGAGCACCCTACCCGTCAACGTAGAGGAAAAGCTGTTCCAGAACCGTTACCGCGTCGATGCAGGACGGCCGCACGTCCACATCAAGGATGCCGACGTCTGCCGGAGCGAATGCAGCGAGAAGAGTTGCACCTTCGTCTGCCCGGCCTCGTGCTACAAGGCCGAAGGCAACGGCGCGGTGACGCTGATCACCGACGGCTGCCTCGAATGCGGCAGTTGCCGCATCCTCTGTACCGACCACCAGAATATCGAGTGGGACTACCCGCGCGGTGGTCACGGCATCCTGTTCAAGTTCGGTTGACGAACATCGTCATGGCCAGACCAGAACGACATGTGTTTGCTTGCACCCAGAACCGCCCGCCGCAGCATCCGCGCGTCGTCTGCGCAGGCCGCAAGGGCTCGACCGCGCTGCTGAAGGCATTCTGGGCGGAACAGCAGAAACGCCAGGCGCCCGATACCGTCGCGATCACGTATTCGGGCTGTCTCGGCCCGTGCGATCAGGGCACGAACGTGCTCATCTATCCCGACGCGGTGCTCTACAGCGGCGTGACGATGGCCGACGTGGAGAAAATCTTCACGCGTCAACTCGAAGGCCGCGAACCGGTGCGGCGCCTCATCGAAGGCCTGCATGGCGCGCCGGCCGAGCAGATCGACGCAGTCCTGTGGAGCGTCACACTGACCTCTCCGCGAAGCCTTGCCGCCTACTATCTGCTCAACAAATTCCATGCCGGACGCCGCGAACTCGATGAGGCAGAGCACGCGGCCCATCTGGGACTAAAAGCAGCTGCGCATGCCGCCGGGTTGAATGAGGATTGGCAGATGGTACAAGCCGGCGACGCGAACTTCCACGCGCCCGATCCCGCCCGGTCCCGCCCGCTTCTGGCTGTTCACGCTAAAGGCGCTCGCCTTCATCGGCCTGCGGCGCGGCGAACGCGAAACCGCAACACAGTTGATCACACAACTACGACAGCTCGATCCGGCGGGCCACCTCGGCTTCGGCGTAGTGGAAGCGTTGCTGCAACGGTCCGTCTGAGGAGAAGCACGATGTCCAAACAGCCCGCCATCGCATCGTTGGCCGACGACAATCTGGCAGCCGGCGGCGTGGCAGCAGTCGACCGTGCGCTGACCCTGCTGGCTGCCTTCGGCAACGGCACGCACGTGCTGTCATTGAGCGCGCTCGCGGAACGCACGCGTCTGTACAAGAGCACCGTGCTGCGCCTGCTCGCGTCGCTGGAACATGCGCATCTCGTGGTGCGCCGCGCCGATGGCTGCTACGTGCTGGGGTCCGGCGTCGCAAGGCTGCATGCCGTCTATGCGCAATCGTCCTCCAGCGAGTCGCTGGTGATACCCGTGCTGCAGGAACTGGTGGCCGCAACCCGTGAAAGCGCCGCGTTTCACGTACGTCAAGGTGCGCAACGGCTATGCCTGTATCGCGTCGACTCGCCACAGCCTGTGCGAGATCACATCCGCGCGGGCGAGCTACTGCCGCTGGATCGTGGCACAGGAGGCCGGGTGTTGCAAGCCTACTGCCACGAGGGCGACGAGGCACTCGGTCAGCAGATCCGCCGCCAGCAGGTCATCGCGCTAGCAGGAGACCGCGATCCGCAATTGGCAGGTATCGCCGCGCCGGTGTTCGGCCCGTCCGGGCAACTCGCCGGTGTCATTACGCTGACCATGCCCCGCGAGAGACTGGACTCCGCTTGGGCAGAGATAGTGAGGAATTCTGGGCGAACTCTCACACGATACCTTGGCGGAATCAAGCCGGGCGAGGCAGACGGGTAGTGATGCGTGAGGAACGAACTTGGGTTGTTACTCGCTTTTACTGAATGTCTTAATGTTGGCCATTGCGGCCAGCCGCGCTCGATCCCAACTTCGACTCAACGAATGTCAGTACATGGACACCCTCAGTTTGCCAAGTTTTCAATCGGTGATGATGGGTAGGTAGATTGCAACCATAGATTCGGACTTTCAATGTGGCTGTGCCGCTGTGCCTGACGGGTTTCGCTTGATCGGTTCCCCGTCGCTTTCGCACACTCGACGGTGCTCGGACATTCCCGGGCCTTGCCGACCACGCTCTAACCTGTCGTGCCATCACGTCATGATTACCTAAGCAATCGGTCGACTCTTCTCGTGTTGTCAGCGTTTTGTCCTTCTATTAGCCGGGCTGACTACGCAACCGCAGCGGCAGATGTATCTTCTGCCCGGAACTCCCGGTCATCTGCCCACAGCGCCCAGACGGCGCGCGATCTTGTTGGCGTGCGACAGAGTCGCCTCGCTGATATGACCCCGGGCGCGCCTCCAGAAATTCAACGCGATCGAACACCACCGCTTGCGTCGCTGACCGCATCCCGTGTGAGCTGATGGTCGAGCGCGACATGGCCGACGCACCGGCGATGACAGCGCAGCGTTCGCACCACCTTAGTCGAGATACCGACTGGGCCGCTTCCGATCGTGATCATGCCAAGGTCCGCGCCAAACCCTGGCTTGACTTGTCTGAGCTATTCGCATTAGTCGCGATGTCGCGGCCCCGACACGCCGCAAGTCCGACAGTGCTTTCAGAAACGCTTGATCTCGACACCGTATTTCCTCAGCGCGTAGCCAATCTGGCGAGGCGTCAGTCCAAGCAGCCGCGCCGCCCTTGCCTGCACCCAGCCGGATCTTTCCATGGCGGCGATGAGACGCTCGCGGTTGGTCATCTTCGCACCACTTCCGAGAGCTGCACCGCTAGGCACTAGCGGAGCCCGCTCGCTGCCGACAGGCGGGACCGCAACTGCGCCCGGCGTAGCAGCCTCAGCCGGGGGCGTACCCGGCTTCACTTGCACTGGTACGATCGGCCCGGGCTGCAGCGCCATCTCGTCCGATCCGCTCTTCCACAGCATCGCGGACAGACACTGGCCGTGGCAGCAGGCAAAGTCGTTTCTCACGATAGCCGGTCCCGGCGCCAGGGTCGCGCTCCGCTGCACGCAATTCTCGAGCTCGCGGACATTGCCGGGAAAACCGCAGTTCATCAACACTTCAATCGCGCTCGCATCGAAGGTCAGCGTACGGCCGTTCTCGCTGTTGAAATTCTTGAGAAACTCAACGGCGAGGAGAGGAATATCACTGCGCCTTTCACGCAACGGCGGCAGCAGCAAGGGAACCACGCTGAGGCGATAATAAAGGTCGGCGCGGAACTCGTTCCTTGCCACCGCGTCTTCCAGGTTCTTATTCGTGGCGGCAACCACGCGAACATCGACCTTGATGGTCTGGTTGCTGCCGACGCGCTCGAATTCTTGCTCCTGCAGGACGCGCAGCAGCTTTGCCTGGAACGAGGCCGAAATCTCGCCGATCTCGTCCAGAAACAGCGTCCCCTTGTCGGCGAGCTCGAAGCGCCCCTTGCGCGAATTGAAGGCGCTGGTAAAGGCACCCTTCTCATGACCGAACAATTCGGATTCCAGCACCGTCTCAGGGAGCGCCGCGCAATTGAGCTTGATGAAGGCCCGCTTGGCTCGCGGCGACAGCTCGTGAAGGGCCTTGGCGACCAGCTCCTTCCCGGTACCGGATTCGCCGCGCAACAGAACTGTGCTGTTCGATTTGGCTACCACCGCGATCTTCTCAAGCAGGCCGCGCAGCGCCGGACTGTCGCCAATGATCCCCTCGACCTGAAACTTCTTACGCTCCTGCGCAGGGTACTTGAGCTCGGACAATTGTCTTTGCAGCCCGTCCCTCCCCGCCATCAGTCGCTCGCGGTCGCTCTTGAATAAGCGATGCAGCTTCACCGTCTGCCCCACCAGGTTGGCGATCATAGTAAGCAGCCGCACGTCGCAATCGAGCCGGAAGTTCGACCCATTGTCCGGGATGCGGTCGATGGTCAGTGTGCCCACGACCTTCGCGTCGATGCGAATAGGAACGCCGATGAACGACACTCGCATGTTGTCGGAAGCACCGAGCACGCCCATGTCGGCGGCACTGAAGCCCGAATGCCCCACTACGTTCTCGGCGACGAGCGGCCTGTCCGTCGACATGATCTGGTCAATTGCCTTCTGCGGCAGGCGCATCCGGTAGCGCTCATCGCTGCCTTCGCTCCAGCCGGCGCCAACGGTAATGTCCGGTACGCCATCATCGTCGAAGAGAGAGACGATGCCGAGCCGCATCTGCACAAACGATTGCAGGAGATCGACGACGTTGGCCAACATGACTTCGAGCCGGCAGGGGGCGGTAAGTACCTTCGATATCTCCAAGATGCCGGTAAGCGCGCTCTCGTACCACTGCACAATAGGGACCGCGTGGTCCGTCTCGGACTTTGAGCTAGGCCTTTCGCGTACGGAAGCGATATGCAGCATGACGACGTCTCCGTTGTTGTGACCATCCTCTCTGTCACCTTGTTCGGATTTACGAGTATTGTGTTGCATATCATCCTCGATCTCGCGCCCTTCACGGGCTGACTTCAAGAGATAACGCCTTTTCATGGCAGGACGGTGAAACTATAGTGCCTTGATTTACTTATTTTCTCCTTTTGCGATCTCGCCGCGCAGATTCCGCCGGGAACGCGAGTTCCATTGATGTCGCTCAAAACAACTGCGATTTGTCTACTCCGGTGCAGCCGACTACAGGTGTCGTCCATCATTGATTGCTGCCTCAGTCTGATGCGCTATACCGATGACTTTGTGATCACCGGTCACTCGAAAGAGTTGCTGGAAGACGAGCTCAAGCCACTGGTCGAGGTCTTTCTGTAGGAGCGCGGACTGACGCTCTCCCCGGAAAGGACCAGGATCACGTACATCTCGCAAGGGTTCGACTTCCTCGGGCAGAACATTCGAAAATATCCAACGGCAAGCTACTCATGAAGTCACCAAAAAGAATGTTCAAGCGTTTCTGACGAAAGTGCGCACAGTCATCAAGGACAATGCATCGGCCAAACAGGTCAATCTAATCGGCCTGCTCAACCGGATCATCGATGGCTGGTCGAACTATCGTCGATACGTGGTCTCGAAAGAAGTCTACAGCGCAGTCGACACTGCCATCTGGCAGGCGTTGTGGAAGTGGTGCTGCCGGCGGCATCCGTGCAAGGGCGCACGATGGATCAGAGCGCGATACTTCCATCATGAAGGAGCGGCACTGGGTATTGGACGCGATACTGGTGGACTAACGGCAGAAGGGAACCCAGGACGATTGAGGCTACGCAAAGCATTCGTCGTGTGGACGGAGGATCGAGTGCGCGGGCCAATCTCGTCATGGTCCATCCCGTCTGCCACCAACAGATCCATCGTCGTGGTCTAACAGTAACGAACCGCCTCCCAATCGGGGGCTTTGAAAGGCTTGAGCCGTCTGTATTAAAGGGACATGCACGGTCCTGAGGGGGTCGCTATGCAGCAAATTCGTAGCGGCTACCCGACACGGCGTCAAGAGGTCTCGCAACCACGGCGAAACAAGGACTGATCGTCGGCGCACGGGCGTTCGCAGGCAACCCATACGACGGCCACACGCTGGCGGAGCAACTCGAACAGAGCTCCATTCTGTTGCAGGATCTGCCGGGTATGCCGCAACCGAAGGCCGTGCTGGTCGATCTCGGGGTTCGGGGCGTCAATACCGAAACATCATCAGTATGACTTATTCATCGCGGCAAACGGAAGACCCTGATCAGCACGCAGCGACGTTGGCTCAAGCGACGGCACGCGATCGAACCGGTCATCGGCCATGTGAAGGACGACCACGGCATGCGGCGTTGCTGGCTCTCTTAAGAAACACACCCCAAGTGTCTGATTGGGAATGAGTTCTTCAGACGGGTTGCGGTTGTTCTGTGGCGACGAGCTTCATGCCGAGCTTCTGGGCGCACTGGGATAACTGCCGAAGAACACGTTCGCGGCAGCGCTCTTCGTAGTAGTCCTGCCCTTGATCGGTGTATTTCCTCGCCCTTGGTAAGCATTGTGTAGATGAGTCGCGCGAGCTTGTGGGCGACATCGGTAATGGCCTTCGGTTTGTCCATACGCGAACACATCCGCCTGAAGTACGCGCCCAGTGCCGACTGGCTGGTGCGCAATGCCGTAGCGGCCAGACGCAGGGCCTGGGCCGCGCGGTTAGCGCAGCGCATGGTCTTGCCACTCATCACTTTGCCTCCGGTTATCCGGGTTCCTGGGCACAGCCCCAGCCAGCTCGCGAAGTGTGCCGCCGAGGGAAAGCGTGACATGTCGGCGCCAATCTCCGAGATGACAGCCAGCGCCGTCGTGACGTCGATGCCGTCAATGCGCGTGAGGTCCACGCCGCACATCCTGAACAACTGCGTACGCAGGTCAAACTTCGGCGCGTTGCGTGTCCGGCCGGCCGCGCTGCTTGCCCCTGGCAGGTTCACCCTCATGAGTTTGCAGGCGTTGCAACTGTCGCTGGATCTCGCGGTCGCCCTCGGCCAGTTGCGAACCGATGAAGTCGAACGCGTCCACCGCCTGCCTGAGCGCGAACAGGTGCTCGGCACGCCAGGTGCCTTGCAGGCTCTTAGCTATCTCCTCGACGCTGGCAGGGATACGCGCATCCTTCATGCCCGCGAGCGCATGGCCATCCCGCTCGCCGGCCACAATGGCGCGCAGGATCTTCTGGCCCGTCACACCGACTAAGTCGGAGATGACGTTGGCGAGTTGGACGTTCATCTGGGTCAGCGCCTTCTGCATATGCTGGACGTGGCGCGACTGGCTGCGCAACAGCATCCCACGTTGGCGCCACAGCGAGCGCAGCACACAGACCTGGTCGGCCGGGCGAAATGCCCCGCGCAGCAAACCGTACGTCATGAGCTGCTGGATCCATTGACAATCCAGCACATCGGACTTGCGCCCCGAGACGTTCCTGACGTGACGCGCATTGATCAGCATGACCGTGAAACCACGCGACTCCAGCAGTTCGAACACGGTCCAGTACACGCCGGTCGATTCCATCGCGATGGTGTCGATCCGGCAGGCCTTGAGCCAGTCGGCCATGGCGTTGAGGTCTGCCGTGAAACTGGCAAATTCGCGCACCGGCTCATCGTCCCGATCCGGCGGGACAGCCACAAAGTGGGACGCGCTGCCAATGTCGATGCCGGCGGCATTGGGATGGGGGATCGACAATGCTGCCGCCCGGGACTTGCGCGGCTTCAGGCTGACTGCAGGGTTGCGTTGGGCCAAGGCTTGCTCCATCTTCAGTTGCGGGAATGGCGCTGCATCGGGTACGTCGTTAGCTCACTCTCTTAAACGGGATATCAGCACAGCAGCTTACGCCGTCACGCCGATTCACCAATATCGATGACGTCACCCAGGACCACGCTCAAAGACGGGCATTACGCACCATTGCCTCACCGGTCTTCCGCAGCGCCGCATTCGACTTTGCCACACCGAAGCCACCCTTTGTTTCTTCGGCGCGATTTGCGGCAGCGGGCCGATTATTTCGCTCAAAGGGCAAAGCGGCGATGCGCTACACGCGGTACTGTGCGCTGCCGGTTACAACCTGCGCTGGTTGCTGCGCGCCGTCGTCCGTCTCGGCCGGGGGCCTGGATTTTTTATCCTCGCGGTGCTGCATGGGCTCGCCAATGTCACGCTGCAGCCGAGCGATTGTTCGGCACAACCGCTTTCGATGGGCTGATTCCTGTTCGCCGACAGGCGCACCCTTGGCTTGGCTCGCTACCGCAAACTGAATTTTTTCAGGATCGACTATCTACCCGCACTATGTCTTTGATTCGTGGATAGAGCGATGGCGGCGTCACCGCGCGCAGCAGGGGCCCGGCTTGAGGTAGAGATACTGGCGCACATCAGCGCTCCCGCGAGAGTTATGGGGCCGAACGCCTGCAAGGCACCTCGTAGCGCATGGCTTGCACGTCGGCGTATCCGATAAAGAGACTGCGTCGCAAGCAGGGGGTTGCGTTGCAACCAGAAACGCAAATTCAAGGCAACAACCGGATTGACACATGGCTTGCCGTTCGCGCCGAACCTGCTCGATCAGGCGTTTGCCGTCACCGCGCCGAATCAGGCCTGGTGTGGTGATATCCGTTATGTCGCCACAAAACCCTCGAAACCCCACAGATCCATGCCGCAAAAGCCTTGCTGAAAGATCCCATTTCCTAACCTGGGTGGATTGGTCTTCGCGTGGTCTCACGCGGAGCAACCATGCGTGACGCCTCCTGCAATATTATCTCCCGCATCCAGTTGCTTGCCGGATCACTGCTGTGAAGGGCAGACCATTGGACGGCCTCGGTGAATGCGGGCAGTGGCAGCGGAAGTTCGACGATCCGCAGAGGCATCGTTTTTTCGAAATGCTTGGCCAGCCTGAAGGGCATCGTCCCTATACGGTCAGTGTTTATTAGCATAGGCGGGATCATGCTAAAGCTCTGCACGATGACCTCGTTCCGTCTCTTGAGACCGTGCTCAAGCAAAAACCACTCGTCGATGGAGGGCCGCCGCGTACGTCCGAACCTGACCGAAACGTGCCCCATCGACATGTATCTCTCGAATGTAAGCTGCCCTGATAGCTGCTTGTTCGTGCGGCAGCCTACGCACACGAGTCTCTCCTCGAACAGCTTCGCTTTAGGATGCGCGCTCGACATGAACAATTCCGGCAAGATAAGAAAATCGGCTTCGCCGCGCCGGAGAACCTCATCGGGGTCATCGGCAAGTGGTAGCAATTCGAAGCCGACGGCGGGAGCTTCCCGTGCAATACGCTCCACGATCTTTCGAAAAAATACGACTGCCATGAAATCGGAAAGGATGATCCTGAAGCGGCGATCCGATTTGGCCGGGTTGAAGACGTCCCGGGAAATAACGGAGAGCTGGATGTGCACCAGAGCCTCGCGGATTGGAGCAGCGAGCCCTTCAGCACGCGGTGTGGGGACAAGTTCCCGGCCCCTCATCGTAAACAGTTCATCGCAGAAATAGGCGCGTAGCCGGGCGACGGCCGCGCTCATGGCCGGCTGGCTCAGGTTGATGCTGCGTGCCGCCGCGGTGAGGTTACGCTCGGTCATCAGAGCATCGAGCGCGACGAGGAGATTTAGATCGAGGCCCTTGAAACGCATGATCCCAACTTATCCATAGTGTGGATGTGTTCCATCAAAACAATCGATTTCACGAATTGTACAGTATGGAGGATAGTGTTCCTGGTACATCCGATTGAGTTTCGTCAACCTGCTGGCGCCTTCGTGGTGCCGGGTAGCGGAAGAAGTGTGTCGTAGAACTGAGCGAAGCCGAGGAAATGACATTGCAGCAGTTGTCGATCAATCACATGCATCGGGGCACGCGAGCGCGGCCCTGTCGCTGCTCGGAGACAGGATCAAGCGCAAGCTTACCGCTGAGCAACTCGGCGTGAGCGGGCAGTCCGTCTGCGACTGGCTCACGCATGGCGCAACAGCGGCGTGGACGGCCCGACGGGCGGCCATATCGGTGGGAACATGAAGCACCACTGACGACGCTTCATCACCTGCACGAAGGAAACGCCGATGCCGAACTCGCTGAACTTTCTCGGCGGATACGGCACCAAATTTCAAGTCAATTTCTCGTGGACGCTCTCATGAATACTGTAGCAAAACGTCGGGCCGGAGAAATGGAATTTAGGCATATCAAAATGGTTGTCGATCTTTGCCCTGACTCCGAGAAAAATCCTCAGGCGTACGCCGAGCATCAACCGAGGCGCATGTCCAATGCGGCCACGGCCTTCGGCGGCATGGACAAGCTGGATCGCGCCGACACGACGCAACAAGCGTCTGGCAGGTCGCGTAGGCGCTTACTACCGGCAAAACTTCGCATAGTTCTCCAAACCCTTTCTATATCGGCCGCTTACCTTCGTACAGTTGAGCCACCGCTCGACTTCGCCTTGGCTTCGCGACGAATCGCGAGCAGCCGATTGCAGGTGCCAAATGCATCAGGGACCCGGCCAAATGGATCTCGTGTCAGTCGCAGTCAGATCGTGCGGAAGATGCGGGGGAAGTCTTTGGTAGATCTGGTGCGAAAGGCACGCGCACTCGATGTAATCTCCGTCGTGGATGCGGTTCGATCGGCCTGTGAAGCGTTGACGGAAATGCTCTTTTCTTCGGGCTTCATCCCAGAACTGTTCCAGAATGCAGATGATTTCATGAAATCGAACCGCTTTCTCAGAAAGTCGTTCGCGTGCGTCAGGTCCACCCTCAAAGGCCGGACGGCGCATAGGGGGCAGTCGTGAATTTGGCCGTGTCCACAGCTGAAGGACCTCTCTCCATGCGCTCTCAGGTGCGGTGGAGGCTGGCTTGGGAAAACGAGTTGCGACTCGCCGACCACATCGAACTGTCCGAGTTCTTCCGACAGACCTACGGACCGACAGGGGCGTTTAATGCAAAACCATTCGAAGGCAATCACAGTTGGGCTGGTGCGAGGCCAGAGGTCCGTGCAATCGGCTACGACGCGCGCGGCGTAGCGGCTCATATCGGCGCACTGCGTCGTTTCATCAAGGTTGGCGCAGTCGATCTACTAGTGGCCGAACTAGGATTGTACGCGGTACGTCCAGATCTTGAGGGACTCGGAATCCCTCATTTAATGCGCGTGATGTATCCCGTGTTGCAGGAACTTGGGGTTCCATTCGGCTTCGGCACAGTTCGACACGCGTTGCGGCAACATATTGCAAGGCTGCTCGGCCGACACGGTCTGGCGACTATTGTGTCTGGAGTTCGCGTCAGGTCGACCCTGCGAGAAGTGCATCTCGACAAGCCGCCCACGCGCATCGAGGACGTACTCATTGTCGTCTTGCCGATTGGACGGTCAATGAGAGACTGGCCGGCCGGAACGCTAATTGATCGGAACGGGCCAGAGCTGTGAGGCACTGCTTATTCGAAGCGCGTAGCGAGTGCGCTGACATCTCCGGACGTCGCAGCGTTTATTTGACGTTTGACGACGGCCCTAATCCGCTTTGCACACCGGACATCCTCGATGTGCTGGCGGAACACCGGGTGCCGGCGACTTTCTGCGTCATCGGCGCGTACGCAGCGAGTCAGCCGAAGCTGATCCAGCGAATGATCGCAGAAGGGCACGAGGTCGCAAACCACACGATGACTCATCCGGACCTGTCCAGATGCGAACCCACCGAAGTACAACAGGAAATACTAACGGCAAGCAGGGTCATCAGGATGGCGAGCCCCCAGGCTCCGCTGCGGTATATGCGTGCCCCGTATGGCATGTGGACCGAAGCAGTGCTCACTACGTCAGCGAGCGCTGGTCTGGCGCCCCTCCACTGGTCGGTAGACCCGCGAGACTGGTCCCGTCCCGGCGTGGACGCGATTGTCAGCGCAGTGCTGGCCTCTGTCCAGCCTGGCGCAATTGTACTCTTGCACGACGGATGCCCTCCCGATGAGTTGGGACGATGCACTCACGCTGGTCTGCGCGAGCAGACCCTCATGGCGCTTTCCCTCATGATTCCAGCATTGCATGACCGGGGGTTTGCAATCCGATCGCTTCCTCAACCTCAGCGGACGAACCAGACACCCTATGAACATGCTTGCCGCAACTAGCGCTGTCTCGTTTTATGCGCTGCTCTCGACTGTCTATAAAAGCACGCAGGCGCTTTATGCTCAGCCGACAAACGTGTCATCGCTGTCGGACGGCTTGGTCGACTCCGACGCTCTGCCGGACGTGGACGTCATCGTGCCGTGCTTTAACGAGCAACCGCGCACGCTCTCGGCGTGCCTGGAGTCCATTGCAAACCAGGACTACGCCGGAAAACTGCGGGTCTATGTGGTCGACGACGGCTCTGGCAATCTCGACGCCGTGAGGCCGGTATACGATGCGTACACACGCGACCCGAGATTCAACCTCATTACGCTCCCCCAAAATATGGGAAAGCGCAAGGCACAAATCGCCGCAATACGCGCTTCATCCGGGGAACTGGTACTCAACGTCGACTCGGACACGACGCTGGCGCCCGATGTCGTCAAGAAGCTCGTATTGAGAATGCGAGACACGACGATAGGCGCCGCCATGGGTCAGTTGACCGCCAGCAACCGCAATGATACCTGGTTGACCCGTCTGATCGATATGGAGTACTGGTTGGCTTGCAACGAAGAGCGCGCCGCACAGGCTCGCTTCGGCGCTGTTATGTGTTGCTGCGGTCCGTGTACCATATACCGACGGTCCGCGCTCCTTCTGCTGCTAGATCAGTACGAGACGCAACTTTTTTGCGGGAAACCGAGCGACTTCGGCGAGGACCGCCATCTCACGATTCTCATGCTGACGGCAGGTTATCGGACCGAGTACGTTCCGGACGCCATTGCGGCGACAGTCGTTCCGGACAGTCTGGGGGCGTATCTGCGCCAACAACTGCGCTGGGCGCGCAGTACCTATCGGGACACGTTGCTTTCGCTGCGCCTGCTGCCCTGTCTCGATCGCTACCTTACGCTGGAGGTGATCGGACTGAATCTGGGCTCGCTATTTCTCGCCTTATCGCTTCTAGCGGGGCTCGCGCAGCTTGCATTGACAGCGACAGTGCCGTGGTGGACTGCCCTGATAATCGCATCATTGACCATGATCCGCTGTAGCGTGGCATCGGTTCGCGCTCGCCAGATTCGATTTCTTGGCTTTTCTCTTCACACACCCATTAACCTCTTTCTCTTGCCCCCGCTGAAAGCCCATGCGCTGGGTACATTGAGCAATAGCGATTGGCTGTCACGGAGCGTTGCTGCCAACCTACCACATGGGGGTGGAAACAGGCCGTCACCGGAAACCCGAAGGCGGGACCGAACGCTACAGAATTTTCGGTAATTGCGGCGGCGCTTCGCAGAGCAGATCTTACGCGCGGCCCTTCGACGTTGGTGGTGGCATATGACGGCGTTTGTAGCGACGAGTGATCGTGCACACTACTTATCTTAGATGCTATGGGAGGGCCGTGTCAGTCGTATCCATTTTGCGTGCTCCTTTGCCGAAATGGGTCTGGAAAAGCCGTTTTACTCCAGCGGGCTTACTTCCACCGCCCTCCCATAGCATCTAGAAATGATCGTGCTTTCCGTTGAAAATCTAGCGGTTGGTTTCTAAAATCCCTTACCGACTAACGATTCGTGCATCCGTCGATTCCGCCAAGATTGTGGAGCTACTGAGCCTTACTGCAAGCAGCTCGGCACTCGCCCACCGCCAGATTTTGCACAGACAGGAAGATTCCCCTGTGAAAACTTTGCCGCGCGGCAAAGCGTTCGTACCGCATCTGCATATAAACGTCTCAATTAGGAGTGCTGTATGGATGAACGACATCATTTCTTAATGACACCAGGCCCGTTGGCCTTGAGCGACGAAGTGACGGCACAGATGCAATTCGATATGGGCTCGCGCGACCGGAGCTTCAAAAACATCGCGGCTTCGGTGCGTAAACTGATGATCGAGCTGATCGACGGGAATGACACACATTCGGTCGTCCCAATCCAGGGCAGCGGTTCCTACGGTATGGGGGCTGCGCTGGCTACCTTCATCTGTCCGTCTGATTGGCCGCTCGTCTGCATCAACGGAATTTATGGCGAGCAGATACTGAAAATACTGGAGCTGCGACGCGTGCAGGCCGTCAGCATGAAGGCGCCGAGCGATCAACCGCTCTCGGCCGCCGACATCGCCGCGCATCTGGATCAGGACCGCACGATCACGCAGGCTCTGATGCAAATAGACGGTCTGGTGGAGGTTTTTACTATAGAAAGGATACCTCATCAAGAAGACAGGACGGCCTCCCAAACTGCGGGCGCAGCGGTACCTTTGAGGCCAAGATTCGCGAGGCTGAATTGGCCCTTGGGAATACGATGGACCAATTCAATACCTGAGAGAGTAATCGCTGCGTTCCTGAAACGTTTGAAGCCGAGCATGACTTTTGTCCGGGACTCGATGTTGCCATGGTCCTGCTCGACCAAATTATTGAGATATTTCGAGGATCGGACGTTTGTGTCATCGGGCAGCAAGCCATCGACCTTCATCTCGCGCACGGCGCGGTGCAAGGCTGCACAACCATCAAGCGTGATGGTATTCGGTCGCTGGCCTTGATGTTCGATTGCCTTGCTGAAAAAGGCTTTTGCCGCCTTCACGTCGCGCTTGGCGCCGAGCATGAAGTCTACTGTCTGGCCCACCCGATCCACCACTCGATAAAGATAGACCAACTTGCCGCGCAGCTTGAGGTAAGTCTCGTCGACACGCCGCGACTGCCCTGTGGGCCTGCCAAAGCGGTTCGACCGTTTTACGAACTCCGGCGCAAAGCGCCGCACCCGGCGCAGGATCGTCGTGTGCGCCAGCGACAGACCCCGTTCCGCCATCATCTCGACCAGTTCGCGCAGGCTAGGCTTGTAGCGCAGGTACCAGCGAACACACAGAATGATCACGTCGCGGTCAAAGTGACAGCCTGCGGCCAGTTCGTCAAGGCTCTTCAGCTTGCTCATCGTCGGTTCTCAATTTGTTCAGCCTGACACCTTAATCGATTCGCCCCCGCGCTATTTGCACCAGAGCCGTTTCTGTCACCAAGGACTCCATCACTCGCCATGCAGATCGTTGAATATGTCGGCCTTGATACGTCACGAGTGAGCGCACAGTACGAAAAAGTACGTGCCGCGCTCGAGCGCGATGACTTTCGGCAAGCCCAAGTCAAAAAGCTGAGCAATCTTACGCACGGGCATTTCTATCGCGCAAAATTGGATTATGCGAATCGCCTGCTGTTCACGTTGATCCGGCACGGCGATCACGTTTGCGCGCTGATGCTCGAAGTCATTGAACATCACGCCTATGAGAAATCCCACTTCCTGCGGGGCGTCGCGATCGACGAGGACCGGATTCCCGATGTCGATGCGCTTACGTCTGATGGCGCGACGCCGGTGCGCTACCTACACCCAGAGTGCCGGGAAATCCATCTGCTGGGCAATATCCTGTCGTTCGATGATACGCAGGATGCCATCTATCGCGAACCTGTGCCGCTGACCATATCCGGCAGCGCCGGCAGCGGCAAGACTGCACTGGCGCTGGAAAAACTCAAGCAGGTCGATGGGAATGTGCTGTACGTTACCCAATCGGCCTATCTGGCCCAGAACGCTCGCGACCTGTACTACAGCCACGGCTTTGGGCATCCCCGCCAGGACGCGACGTTCCTGTCGTATCGCGAATTTGTCGAGAGTGTGCGCGTTCCGCCTGGACGGGAAGTTGGCTGGCGTGAGTTCGCCTCGTGGTTCACGCGGCAATTGCCATTCAGAGGACTTGACGCTCACCAGAGCTTCGAGGAAATCCGTGGAGTCATCGGCGCCGACGCTAACGGGGCACTCCGGCGGGAGCAGTATCTTGAGCTGGGGGTAAGTCAGTCGATCTTCCCGGCCGATGAGCGCAATCGTCTCTACGACCTGTTCGAGCGTTACCAGGCATGGCTCGTCGAGGCGAACCTGTATGATCTGAATCTGGTTGCCCACGTATGGCGGGCGTTGGCGAGCGCATGCTACGACTTCGTCGTCGTCGACGAGGTTCAGGATCTGACCGACGCGCAACTCGCGCTGATTCTGGCGACCCTGAAAAATCCGGATCAGTACATGCTATGCGGGGATGCGAACCAGATCGTGCATCCGAATTTCTTTTCGTGGAGCAAGGTCAAAACCCTGTTCTGGCGCGATGAAACGCTCGCCCTGCGCCAGCAGTTAAAGATCCTGCAGACCAGTTTTCGCAACGCCCACGAGGTCACACGGATTGCGAACACGCTGCTGAAAATCAAGCAGCGCCGCTTTGGCTCCGTCGATCGCGAAAGCAACTTCCTGGTCATGCCGGTTGGCGACGAGGCCGGATCCGTAAGCCTGATTGCGGGCAGCGGTTCCGGCACGAAAGTGCTCAACGACAGGACGCGTCAATCGACGCGCTTCGCGGTGCTGGTCATGCGCGATGAGGACAAGGCGCAAGCGCGCACGCATTTCCAGACTCCGCTGATTTTCTCGATCCACGAAGCCAAAGGCCTCGGATATGAAAACATCATTCTCTACCGTTTCATCTCCGGGCATCCCGCGCAGTTCGACGCGATCGCGCAGGGCGTCACCGCGAACGATCTGATGGATGACAACCTGGAGAACCGTCGCGCCCGGGATAAGACCGACCGGTCGCTGGAGGTCTACAAGTTCTATGTCAACGCGCTCTACGTGGCGCTCACCCGCGCGACAACCCATGTATATCTGATCGAGTCGGACCTCGGGCATCCGCTGCTGCAGTTGCTGGGACTGCAGCAACGTGTTGAGGGCATTGATGCGAAGACGCAGACCTCGACCCGCGAAGACTGGCAAAAGGAAGCGCGCAGGCTGGAGCTGCAGGGCAAGCATGAACAGGCTGAAGCAATTCGCGAACTGGTTTGCCAGCAACCAGCGGTCCCTTGGCGCGTATTTGATGAGGCGTGGTTGCGTGACACGATGGATCGGGTGTTTCGCCAGCCCGCGTCGGGCAGCAGATCCAGGCAGCAGCTGCTCGAATATGCGTGCAGCTACGATGAGCCGATTCTGGTTAGATGGCTTGCGACGCGGGTGCGTTTCGACGCCGCACGACATCTTGAACAGCAGCGCGCTACGCTTGGGCGCAAACATCTGTCGGCGTATTTTTCCGCGTGCTCCAGGGAGGTCCTGCAGCACTGCGACCGCTATGGCGTGGACCATCGCACCCCGATGAACCAGACCCCGCTGATGGCGGCGGCCGCCGCCGGTAACGTGGCGCTCGTTGAGAGCCTGCTTGAGCGCGGCGCGAACCCCGAAGCGACCGATCACCTCGGACGTAACGCGCTGCACTGGGCATTGCTCGAGGCGTTTCGCGATGCCCGGCTCGCGCGCGGGCCGTTTGCAGCACTGTATGAGCGGATTGCACCGCCATCCATTGACCTGATGAGCGGTGAACGCCTGGTTCGCATCGATCGGCACCTGTCCGAATACCTGCTGGTGCAGACACTCTGGGCGCTCTTCAAGTCCCGTTTTGCAGTGCCAGGTGGGCGTGCACGTGGGGGATTTGAGGCCGCATCGATCCTGGACGCGTGGCGCGATCTGCCGGACCACATCCTGGCTCCAGAACGCAAACACCGCGAGTACCTGTCCGGGCTGTTGTCGCGTAATGAAATAACGCGCGACTATTCCTACAACCGCCATCTTTTCACCCGTCTCACGCAAGGGTGGTATCAGTTCAACCCGGCGTTGGCAGTACGGTGCCGGGATGCATCCGGTGAGTCGTGGGTCCCCCTCTATGAAGCGCTGAATGTGCGACTGATCGCGGAAAGCGCCGATCCACGGTACCTGAGCCACATTAACGCGCTCATGGAAAAGGCACATCTCGCTCCACTGTCGCCGCCAATCGTCGCATCTGGGGGTCGCGAGGTGCCAAAGGCGCTTCCCTCACCGGTACGCCCCCTGGCGTCGCACGCCGGATTTTCGGTGGGCGATATAGTCAGCTTTACTGACAAGGCGCTGCACACCCGCACCGGCACAATCGTACGGCTTAACCAGAAGACAGCGGCCATCACTTGCGCTGACTCTGAAGGGCATTGGCGAGTCTCCTACCTTTTGCTACGACGGAGCACGGCATAGGGATGTGGTACAAGCCAGATTTCGCGCGCTACAGCAAGAAGCCCTTCGGCGCGCGTCAAGCAATTGTCGCCTCACTCGTGCAGCGGCGTTGTCACGTTCGCGCGCTGGTCAGCTAAGATGACGTGATGAAAAAGACGAAATCGCTCTACCCTGGCCATCGATTTCCGGCATCAGTCATCAGCCACGCGGTTCGGAGGTATTTCCGCTTTCAACTCAGCCTTCGCGACATCGAGGAGCTACTGTTCGAGCGCGGGGTGGTTGTCAGCCATGAATCGATCCGGTGGTGGACGGACAAGTTCGGCGCCAGTTTTGCGCATCAGGTCAGGACTGCCAGTCGCAAACCGGGCAGCACATGGCATCTCGACGAAATGTTCGTGACGCTGCGCGGCGAGCCCTGGCTGCTGTGGCGTGCAGTCGATGAGCACGGCATTGAACTCGACATCCTGCTTCAGAAGCGCCGCGACAACGCCGCTGCCAAACGCTTCTTCAAACGGGTGTTGGCGGCCTGTCCTGCGGCGCCGAAGAAAATCGTCACCGACCAGTTGCGCAGCTACCCGGCCGCGAAAACGGAGATCCCTGAGCTAGCGAATGTGAAGCACGTTTTCGTCAAGGCCTGCGCGCGCGTGAACAACCGCGCTGAAAACAGTCATCAACCCACGCGTGAATGCGAGCGCCGGATGCGAGGTTTTCGCTTGCCCGAACGCACGCAGTCATTCCTGTCGTGCTTCGGTCCGATCCGCCAACACTTCGCTCAAGCGTCATCTGCTGAGCGCCTCGCTCTATCGCAAACAGCTCGCCGCGCGATTTGAAGCATGGCGTCTCTTCACCGGCATTGCCCAAGCTCCGACCACCGTGTTCTGAGACACGACTGTCCTGGCCGATATCTCGTCATGGAGTCAGCAACGTGACAGCGCCGTCGCAACCCCACCTCGGCACATTGATGTCGTTCGGTCCTGGGGACCCTGAAGCGCGCCCACTTCTCCGGAGGGAGGGCGGCGTCCATTCCATCTCGACCTGTTCATGGCCAAATTGCTTTGTTAGCCTAATTATTTCGAGTACGCAGCAAGCGAACAGGTTCGACATTCCATCCGCTAGCGGATGGAACCGATCGAGCCACCTCCAGCGCGGCCGAATTGTCCGGAACGTAACATTCGCGACACGAACAATCGGACGATGCACCGCCATAACCCGACATTGTGCCGGTCGACATCCCGCAAATTGTGCCCCGACTGTAGATGCTCGCTTGGCACAACGCTTGCAATCCATCGGCGACAACTCAAGAGACCTGACATGCTCAATCCGATCATCAATGACACAACGCTTCGCGACGGCGAGCAGACCGCTGGCGTCGCATTTCGCACTGAGGAAAAATGCGCAATCGCCGCCGTACTGTCGCAGGCCGGCGTGGCCGAACTCGAAATCGGAATTCCTGCCATGGGTGAGGACGAAATGGCGTGCATCGCTGCAATCGTCGACCTGAACCTCGACGCTCGCCTGATGGTTTGGGGGCGCCTCACCGACGAGGATCTCACCGCGGCATTGCGTTGTGATGCCGATATCGTTCATCTCTCGGTTCCCGTTTCGGATATTCATTTGCAACACAAGCTGCGGCAGTCGCGCAGTTGGGTACTGGCGCAGATCGCACGCGTCGTCGGCGAGGCAGCGAAAAACCATCCCAGAATTTCCTTGGGCATGGAAGACGCCTCGCGCGCGGATCCCTCATTTCTCGTAGAAGTGGCTCAATGCGCGCAGCAGCACGGCGCCCAGCGCGTGCGCTTTGCCGACACTGTCGGTATCCTGGACCCCTTTAAGACCTTCTACGCCATTGCAGCGCTACGCGTTGCCGTCGATCTGGAGATCGAAATACATGCGCACGACGACCTCGGGCTCGCCACAGCCAACACACTAGCCGCCCTTGGGGCCGGCGCGACCCATGCGAGCACCACCGTCAACGGGTTGGGTGAGCGCGCCGGCAACGCAGCGCTGGAAGAAGTCGTGATGGGCGCACGGCACCTGCTGCGACGAGAAACTGGCGTCGACACCAGAGCGCTGCCCGACATTTCGTCGTTAGTCGAACAAGCCTCAGGCCGCGCAGTTTCCTTCAACAAGAGCATCATCGGTAGGAACATCTTTACTCACGAGTCGGGCATTCACACCGACGGCCTCGCGAAGCACCCCACGACCTACGAGGGATTCGATCCGGCAGAGCTCGGCCGGCAACGGTCGACGATACTCGGGAAACATTCTGGATCTCAAAGTGTGCGTGAGGCCTACGACGCACTAGGCGTGAGGGTGTCGGAGCGGCTCATCCCGCTCCTGCTTGCGCGCATCCGCTCTTTCGCCACGCAGTACAAGCAGGCGCCGAATGCAACCGATTTGCGCCGCTTCCTGACCCAAGCCTGCGGCATACGGGTCAAAGTGCCGTAGTGTGGTTATGCCCACGCTTGTCGAGCTGGTGGGGCGGACTGCGGAACTGGCTATGCCGAGCCGGACTATGTGGAGGATGACTACTGGGAGCAGACGCTGGCGATCCGCCTGACGCAGCGCTCGACGACCCGGGACTGTTAAGAAGCCTTAACAAAATGATATTAGGGGCTGTTAAGGAATCGCTGATTAATAGGCCATCCCGCGAGGTTGTCGGCGGCGATGGGTCGGAATTTCCGGATGCCGAAATGAAGCGTTGGCAATTCTGGTGAGTTTGACCCGAGGATGCGCCTCATTTCTCGCACTTTTCACACGCGTGACGGACTGCTCCCATGAACCGACCGCAACCGGTTTCGCGCGATCGCCAGGTTCGCCAGGGCGAACAGACTGAACAGTTGCGCCATGTTCTTGGCCAGTCCCTTGTAGCGCGCGCACCTTGCGATGACGGAACAGGTTCTTGACGATATGAGACGGATGCCCGACCCGTGCGCGAATCTGCGCCTTCGTTCGCTCGACCTGGATCACCAGATCCTTCAGCGGACACCTCAGCGATGACGGCCGGGCCTGATAAATCAGTGTTTCCCTAATCCGGCCAATTGCCCAGCCAATTCTGTTTTTTTGTGCAAGATTAGTGTGCGATATCAGTAATCGTGAAAATAATGTTAATAAATTTGATCCGGATTTTTCATTGACATTCGTCAAAGTTCGCCCGCCGGCTTCTTGATCTCGCACCAAATCTCCGACTGGACGCTTGCGTTAGGATCAAGACTGTTCGGCGCAACTATTCTGCGGATGTCGACGCATCGAAAGATCGCCCCTTCGACGCAACCCACGGCACGACGTAGATCAGTTGGGAAAACGTAGCGGCATGGTGGCGCGTTCTCTGCCGAGTGCGCCGTCTTCTGGCAAACAGAGTTGCAGCGAGCGAAAGAGGAAGCGCTGCAGTGCGGTTGCTGCGGACGTGCGGTCGTTCGACTTCGCGTGGCTGAATAGACCGAATTCAGCCACAGGCGGCATCGGCAGCCCGACAGCACGCGGATCGATCACGTGCATAGTATCGCGGCGCACGTGCCAGTCGAGCAGTAAAGCAATGCCGAGTCCGGCCTCAACGGCCGACTGGATCGCCGACAGGCTCGTGCTCGTGCAGGCAACGCGCCACACGATGCCGGCGTCAAGCAACGTCGCAAAGAAGTTCTCCTGCCATCTACATGCTCCGCCGAATGCGATGATTGGTAGGGGGCCATCACGCAGGTCGGCATTGCGGGAACGTGCGGCGGCCCAGCGAAGCGGTTGCCGCCAGGTAACGAGCGGCTCCGCGTGGATCAGCGCAGGATCGCCGATCGCGAAATCAAGTGTGTTGCTTGCGAGCCGCTGCGATAACGCCGGGCTCGCATCAACGACTATCTCCAACGAGACATCGGGAAACGATGCTGAGAATTGCCGCAATGCATGGCGAAGGTGACTCATTGCGATGTCTTCCAGAATGCCCACCCTCACCGTACCCGAGACGTCACCGACAGTCAGTGCGGAACGGGCCGCGAGGCCAATTTCAAGCACCTTGTGTGCATACGGCAGTAGCAGGCTGCCCGCCGAGGTCGGCTTCACGCCGCGCGGTGAACGTTCGAGCAGGCGTTGGCCGACTTCGTCTTCGAGACGCCGAAGGGCCATGCTCACGGCAGCCTGGGTGCGATGAAGAGCCACCGCAGCATTGCTCACGCTGCCGGCCTCTATCACCGTAACGAACGTACGCAGCAGCGTGCTGTCGAGATCGCGAATCATCAATTCCCCTCATGCAAACATAAAGATTATCAGGTTATACCACGCATACAGCCGCGGTTAATATCCTTCCGTCACTCACGCAGAGAGCATAGATGAAGAGGAATTGAACGGACAGCAAACCGGATACGCGTTGCTGAAAGCGTCCGTGACATTCGTGCGTGCTACCGCGCCGATGTCCACCGTCGCATTCATATGCGCGATCCAATGAAGTACAGTACCGTTACCCGCGACGATGGCATACGGCACGATTAGCACAACTTGGCTACCACACCGCTTTGCGGTGTTAGAGCTCGTGGCCATGGTCCAGCCCCCTCTCGAGAAGGAGTTTCCATGTGGTGGCACACGAGAAGATCGAACCAGCTAGCTTCAGTCGACAAAAAACATTCGAGGCGAGAGCGTTCCGCAACGTTTGGCACGAATCCACTGGCAAAAGCCAAGCTGATCAAAAATCGTCTAGGAGCGCCCGACAGTACGCCCTGTCACCGCACAGCGACTGCAACGCGGCTTAGCCCCCACTGCAGGGGAATTCTCAGACTCTCCAAGGGACATCATTGCTTATTGTAAAGGCAGCTGTACCCCTGGTTCGTCCGGCTCAGGCATAAACAGTAACCGGTGCGCCCTGTTTTTTTTCGATCTGGATGGTTATATGAATACAAGCAACGATCGAGCACGTCTTGAGCGAGTCGCTCAAGACGCAGTCGCCCAGATGTTCGCTACTTCGCCGGAGACCGCCGCCTTCCATCGTGGCGATTGGATCGACAGTGAATACTATCGCCGCCACCTCATCGAAACAGTGTTGCGAATCCGCCTTAACAACGAGGTCGACGCGTTCGCGCTGTACAAAATCGGCTTCAAGGACAACACGCTCGCGCAAATTCTCGCGCAATACCTTGCAGAAGAATATGGGCATGAGGGGCTATTTCTGCGTGACATCGAGAAATTCAGCCTGTCTGCAGCCGAGATCGACTGCACCGCACCTTTCCACAGCACCGACAAGCTGATTGGCTATCTTTATTTGAGCATTAGCCGCGACGGTCCGCTGTCGACAATGGTTTGGAACTGGTTTGTCGAATGGTATTCGGATCGCTATAACAAAATCATCACCGAAGCAGGAGCGCGCGCGTTCGGGCACGATCTCGTGAAGCGTTCGCTCGACCACATTCAGCACGACGGATCTCACGGTCACGATGATGTGATGTGGGTCGGTCTGCAGCGGGCAATCGACGGCTGGGGCGGAATCAAACAGGCTGAGACCTATTTGCGCCACTTCGTCGAACTGCTCCACGAGTACTTCGACGAGCTACTTGTGGCGACCACGCCCCGACGCGAAACTGTTGCTATATAAGGAACGTCCCCATGACCGCCATCATAGTGATTGAACCGGCGTCGTCCGGCACGGCGCTTGTCGCCGCCGCTGCGCGCCTTGGTGTCGCTGCGCACGTGTTTTCCGCCGAGCGCGTCGTGCCGCGTGACCTACGGGCGGCCGTCACGTCGTTCACGGTGGTGGACACTGCTTCGTCGAGCGCCGTCGCAGCCGCCGCATGCGCCATTGGCGCCGATGGAATCGTACCTGGGTTCGAATACTCAGTCGATGTAGCGGCGGAAGCGGCCGCTCGGCTCGGTCTCCCGCATCTGCCGCTCGAAGCGGCAGCGCTCACTCGCGACAAGTACCGCAGCCGATCACACCTCGCAATTGCGGGACTGGCGGGGCCCCGATTCGCCCGAATCGCAGATCGCCGTGACATCGTGACAGCCGCCTCGCAGGTCGGCTTTCCAGCCGTTGTTAAGCCTGTGGACGGCTGCGGTAGCCAGCACGCGACGCGCGTCAACTCTCTTGTCGAGCTGCAGCTCGCGGTCGAGCGCGCCATGCGCCACGGCGTTGTAGATATGGGCCGCGAAATTGGCCACGTGTTGCTACTTGAGCAATATGTCGAGGGTCCGGAGTACAGCATCGAAGGTTACGTCGGCCGACATGGGCCGCGCGTGCTTGCGGTGGCAGAAAAGCTGCTGAGTGCCGAGCCGTATTTCGTCGAGATGGGGCACATTGTCGAAGCAGCGTTGGCGCCAGAGCATCGTACAGCGCTGGTCGCTTACGTCGAGAAGGTCGCCGCGAAAATCGGCCTCAACCTCGGCGTTTTCCATGCAGAGGCGCGCATGACGCGCGACGGCCCCGTGCTCATCGAGATCGCCGCACGGCTCGGAGGTGATCGGATCTACCGGCTGGTTGAACTCAGCAAGTCCATCTCCTTGCCAGAAGTGATGATACGCAGTCATCTCGGCGACACCGATCCAGCGCCCCTCTGTGATGCAAGGCATGCGACGTGCGTGAGCGGTGTGCAGTTCTTCACGCCCGTAACTGGGCGCTTCGCCGGCGCCGCTGCGGTCGAACGCGTGCGCGCGACGCCCGGCTTCGAAGAGGTCGAGGTTCTTTCGCACATCGGCGGTACAGTCCTAAAACTGACGGACTTTCGCGCCCGCGTCGGACATGTGCTGTTTACGGCCGCAGATCGCCCGACGCTCGATTTGCGCCTCGCCGAAGCGCTGAAAGCGCTAAAATTCGATCACGCCGATAACGGTAGCTGAAAAATTTTCGCGACATGAGAATCAACTGATCCTCCGAGGGTAATCGCATAGTCGTGCTCAACCGTTGGTCCGACGAGTTCGCTGCTTAATATCACAACATCGATGATGCCGTCACGCTGCGCGCGGGACTGGACGCCAATCGGCGCCGTCGCCCCCAATCCGGAGCGCGAGTCAGTCGTCACGATGGCCTCGCACACCGCACTTAAACAGCCTTTGGCTGCATGACTGAGGCGAGTACCTTGACACGCGCCGGCTGACACCACGCCAAACGGATTGTTCAGGGCGGACGAAATAGCTTGCGCACGCCCGAAATATCGTCTCACAAATCAACCAACTCCCTTTATCAGTAGTGAGTCATGGCTGACGAAGCTACTCTCACGTTAGCTTGCTACAAACATCAATTTTATTTGTTTGATATGACCGCAGTCGATTTGATATCGTGGCATCCATGGATATTCGCCATGAATAGCATTTTTCTGCCGAGGAGCAGCACAGCTATCGGCAACGGAATAAATAACCTCGATCTCTTCTGTCGAAGGTCCCTGCGCTATTTCCAGCCATCATCATTCCTCAAGTGGATGCATTGCCACAAAGGAGAAAATCCATGAAAAATCACGTCGCATCTTCACAAAGTCCATCACCGACTGTTGACCTATTGTATGACTACGCGCCGTTCCTCCAGCTCTGCGAGTCTGAAGGGGCAATCGGCTCCTTTTCATCACGCACTCCAACTCCGCGCGTTGCCATCGTGGGGGCCGGTATTAGCGGTCTTGTGGCGGCGACTGAGCTGATGCGGGCAGGCGTAAACGACGTTACGGTCTTTGAGGCCCGCGATCGCATTGGAGGAAGAATATGGTCACAAGTATTTGATCCGCGGTACCCGCACCTTATTGCTGAAATGGGCGCAATGCGGGTCCCTCCGAGTGCAACCGGTCTTTTCCATTATTTGAACAAACACGGCATTTCCACGACCACGTCTTTCCCCGATCCAGGAGTGGTTGATACCGAATTGCATTATCGCGGCACTCGCCATACCTGGCCGGCGGGAGATTCACCGCCACCTTTGTTCAGGCTTGTTCATGAAAGCTGGAGGGCATTTTTACAGGAAGGGTGCGTGATCAATGGCACATCTCTTGTAGCGCCGGCAGAAATCACGGTCATGTTGAAATCACATCGCTTTCAGGAAGCGCGTGCGGCATGGCAAACGTGGCTCGATGTGTTCCGTGACAGTTCTTTCTATGCGGCCATTGTCGCGATTTTCACTGGCCCTCGCCCCCCGGAGGTATCCCTTGGGAAAGGCCTTATGACTTTGAGCTGTTTGGCTCTTTAGGAATAGGATCCGGAGGTTTCCTACCTGTTTATCAGGCCGGATTCACCGAAATACTGCGCTTGGTCGTTAACGGCTATCTGGATGATCAACGCCTGATTTCCTGCGGAATCTCTACACTGGCTGAGCGCCTGGCGGGAGCGGAGATCGCAGGGTGCTCCGTTTCTGAACGGGTTCGCTTCAATAGCGTGGGTCGCATCTACAAAGAGAATGGAAAGATAAAACTGGTAACTGATGAAGACGAGGCATTGGTTTTCGACCGAGTGATCGTCACTAGCAACAACAGGGCAATGCAGATGGTTCATTGCCTGACCGACGACGAAACGTTTCTCAGCCGCGACGTCTCACGAGCCGTCAGGGAAACGCATCTTACGGGTTCCTCAAAGCTGTTCATGCTCACCCGCGACAAGTTCTGGATCACTAAAGACCTGCCAGTCACCATCCAGTCTGACAGTTTTGCGAGAGGAGTATATTGCCTTGATTACGAACCCGATAAGCCAGATGGTCAGGGTGTAGTTTTGCTTAGTTACACTTGGGAAGATGACGCTCACAAGCTACTGAGTGTTCCCGACAAAAAACAGCGGTGTGAGTGCTTTGTTGACGACCTTGCTACATTCCATCCAGAACTTGCGCGCCACCTGGTTCCCGCCGATGACGACTATGAACGTAGCATCCTGCACCATGACTGGCTGACCGATCCGCATTCTTCGGGTGCCTTTAAGCTCAACTATCCGGGCGAAGATGTTTACTCGCAGCGTCTCTTCTTTCAGTTCAAGACCGCGAATGATCCCGCATGGGATTCCGGCCTTTATCTGGCAGGATGTGGCTGCTCTTTTACCGGTGGGTGGATTGAGGGAGCTGTGCAGACGGCTGTGAACAGCGCCTGCGCCGTCATACGTAGCGCAGGAGGAAATCTTTTACCGGGCAATCCTCTTGACGAGATCCGCAGTGCTTATCGTTACTGACATCGGACAGGATGACATCCTATTCGCGGAAATTTTATGTATCCAAAAAACACTGTGGAATCGCTTTGCGATGGCATACGTACCGGTGCACTTTCAGCGGCTGAAATCCGGGAGCGTGCACTCAGCGCTGATTCGCATCTGAAAAAGCTCAACTGCTTCATCCGCACTTGCGGCCCGGACGCGCATTTCGCTAAAGCGAATGATGCCCTGAAAGGCGCACCGCTCTACGGCATTCCCTTTTCCTTAAAGGACAATATTTGTGTTAAGGGGCTCCCTGTCACTGCCGGGACACCGGGGATGGAAGGTTGTATAGCCACGCGCGATGCGCTTGTTGTCAGAAAGCTGAGAGCGCTCGGTGCTGTCGTTGCCGGCAAGAACAACATGCATGAACTCAGCTTTGGTATCACATCGGTCAATCCTCGATGGGGAACGGTGGGAAATCCAGCGGCTCCAGGGCATTTGGCTGGTGGCAGCAGTGGCGGCTGTGCCGCTGCTGTGGCAGCCGGTATCGTTCCGATGGCGATCGGAACGGACACCGGCGGCTCCGTAAGGATACCGGCCGCCTTCTGTGGTATCACCGGCTTCAGGCCCACAAGTGGTCGCTGGTCTTCGGCCGGAATCATTCCAGTTTCTCGCACGAAGGATTCGCCGGGCCTTCTGACGCGGACGGCGAAAGATGCATTACTTCTATATGATCTGCTGTCCCCCGATAGCCACCTTCCGACAAAACAGAAAAATACTCGCGGCCGAATAGGCCTTCCGGCCTCCATGTGGACTGACCTGGAGGATGATGTCCGAAAGTATTGCTGGCATGCCGTCAGGCGATTGACTTGCGCTGGTTTCCAGTGCGTTGAACTGGATGACGCGGTTGTTGCTGACCTGAATAGAACCGGAACCTTCACCATTCCGGTTTACGAATTCTTCACTGACTTTCCCCGCACATTGCTTTCCTTAGGATGGGGAAACAGGATAAATGCTGTATTTGATAACATTCGCGACAAAATTGTTCGCAACATCATTCACGCCAATCTTGGTGGACAGCTTATATCTGCCGCAGATTATTCATCAGCAATCCAGAATATAGGCGTCTTACGTCTACAAATAGACTCCCTGTTCAGCACTCGAGGCATCGATTTTCTCGTGTACCCGACAGTTCCGCGTAGCGTCCCTCATCTGAGCGATGCCAGCAGGCCGGGACTGTTTGCCGAGGTGATACGTAACACCGACTTGGCCAGCAACGCCGCGATACCTTCTATCACCCTTCCAGTTGCTCCCGATGATGCATTACCGGTGGGGTTGAGTATTGACGCCGCGCGGGGCCAGGACCGCCGCCTTCTGGCCGCAGCAATGTCTATGGAAGACATTTTGGCTTCCTGAAAATGAGGCTGCCATTCAACACCGCACAGACGCACGGCACCGATAACAGCCAACATTCATACGCATTGCCAGGAGGCAGATAGCTAATGCAAATTTCGTTGAAAAGAATAAACGTGCTCTTTGACGCAGATAGTTTTGTTGACCGTCAACCTGCCGCAAAAAGTCATTTCATCTGCGGCGAAGGAACCATAAATTTGGTAAAAGCCTTTCTGGTCATGAATCGCGGAGGAGACTGTGAATTTCAGGGAGGCGGACAGTGGCGCACTGCCGAGCAGATCATCAGCACGGTAACTCGGGCCCGGGATAAACGTGCCCCCTTAATCTACATTCAGGACAAGGCAGGAGGGACAGGCAGTTTCGACACCACGAAAGTGCTCTCGCCGGACATGGCCAGATTACTTTTATCTCCATTCGGAATGGGCAGGGTCAGTGCATCCCTCGCAGAATTTGCAGAAGGAAATTTGCTAATTTCCGTCATACTCGGTCCGACCTCAGGTCCACTTGCTTTACCGTTGATGCTCGCAGACCTAGTGTTGATGACTGAGAAAGGTGCTCTATGTATGGGTCGTCCGGATATGGTGAAGGCAATGCTGGCCCAGGAGTCCGATCTCTATTCGCTAGGTGGAACAGACGTTCACAGCAAGGGCTCGGGCTCGGTTCAACTGGTATTCAAAGATGAAGAAAGTTTATTCAAGTGCATAAGAAAATTACTGCATGGAAGTTTCAAAGGCAAGGGACCCCATGGCCTTGAATATGAAGAACCCGATGCGGTTGATTTTGAAAAATTAATTCCAACAGATCATCGCACACCCTATGACATGCATCATTTGCTGAATTCCTTTATCGACAAAGGCAGCTTTACGGAAATAAGCGCCGAATACGCGGAGGAAGTGTTGACCGCCTACGCGAGCATCAAAGGAAATTTCGCTGTAATTATCGCCAACAACCCCCGACATAATGGAGGTGCAATTTATCGGAAATCCGCCTCAAAAATTGTAAAAATGATAAATATTGCCGCAAAAACCAACATGCCAATCATATTCATTGCCGATATCCCAGGATTTATGATCGGCAGAGAAGCTGAAAAAAGTGGCATATTTTCGGCTGCAGCGGAATTATTCAGAGCACATGTTCGATGCAAGGTACCAAAATTACTGCTCGTTGCCAGAAAAGCGTATACGGGAGGAGTGTACGCCATGGGTGGTCCTGGATTTGACCCTGTGGCAGTACTGGCGTATCCGCGGGCCCACATCGGCGTTTTCAGCCCGGACACGATGAAGAAAGTAATGTCTGAGTCTGATGAAACCACCAGATCCATAATGCGAAAACTGACCGATGAAATTGAAAACCCAGAATTGTTGAAAATTAATGGGCTGATTACTGATGTCATCGAGATAGAACATACTCGAGAACAAATTACCAAGTATTTGTTCCCTGTAGGGAGTGAAGCTAGCGCCTGAGTTGAATCGCAAGCGTCTCACTTCCACAGTCCAGCGCAGTCTGCTTGTCGGTAACGCGGATACATGGCGGGCGGATATCACCGCATTAAAGGGCGAAGTTTCGCGGTTTGGCCTCGGTCTGCCGTTGTTGAGAGCTAGCGAGGAGGTGCATGCGGCGTCGACTGAAGCCGACGCCGACCGAATGTCGACGAACCAAGTTGCAGTCTCCAGCGAAGCCACGCTCAACCGCGAGCAGATCCAGAAGGACCGAGAAAATGTTGAAACTAGCGCTTGCTGGCCGTGGAAGTCCGACGTTAAGTCGTGAGTTCGGTGCACGGAGTGGTGGCAGGCTGCCGAACCATCGCGATCACTCACAACCGTCCGAGAAACCTGTATTACATAACGGCCGCTAGCGTCGACCGACGACAGTCCCCGTGGCGCACAGCACGCGTACTGTGAGCGATAGACTTCATTAATGATCATCTTCAGCACCCAGCGACCGCGCAGTCGCAGCGTCGTCCATCACCGCAGCGCCATTCAGGCAACAACCAGATTGACACATGGCTTGCCGTTCGCGCCGAACCTGCTCGATCAGGCGTTTGCCGTCACCGCGCCGAATCAGGCCTGGTGTGGTGATATCCGTTATGTCGCCACAAAACCCTCGAAACCCCACAGATCCATGCCGCAAAAGCCTTGCTGAAAGATCCCATTTCCTAACCTGGGTGGATTGGTCTTCGCGTGGTCTCACGCGGAGCAACCATGCGTGACGCCTCCTGCAATATTATCTCCCGCATCCAGTTGCTTGCCGGATCACTGCTGTGAAGGGCAGACCATTGGACGGCCTCGGTGAATGCGGGCAGTGGCAGCGAAAGTTCGACGATCCGCAGAGGCATCGTTTTTTCGAAATGCTTGGCCAGCCTGAAGGGCATCGTCCCTATACGGTCAGTGTTTATTAGCATAGGCGGGATCATGCTAAAGCTCTGCACGATGACCTCGTTCCGTCTCTTGAGACCGTGCTCAAGCAAAAACCACTCGTCGATGGAGGGCCGCCGCGTACGTCCGAACCTGACCGAAACGTGCCCCATCGACATGTATCTCTCGAATGTAAGCTGCCCTGATAGCTGCTTGTTCGTGCGGCAGCCTACGCACACGAGTGTCTCCTCGAACAGCTTCGCTTTAGGATGCGCGCTCGACATGAACAATTCCGGCAAGATAAGAAAATCGGCTTCGCCGCGCCGGAGAACCTCATCGGGGTCATCGGCAAGTGGTAGCAATTCGAAGCCGACGGCGGGAGCTTCCCGTGCAATACGCTCCACGATCTTTCGAAAAAATACGACTGCCATGAAATCGGAAAGGATGATCCTGAAGCGGCGATCCGATTTGGCCGGGTTGAAGACGTCCCGGGAAATAACGGAGAGCTGGATGTGCACCAGAGCCTCGCGGATTGGAGCAGCGAGCCCTTCAGCACGCGGTGTGGGGACAAGTTCCCGGCCCCTCATCGTAAACAGTTCATCGCAGAAATAGGCGCGTAGCCGGGCGACGGCCGCGCTCATGGCCGGCTGGCTCAGGTTGATGCTGCGTGCCGCCGCGGTGAGGTTACGCTCGGTCATCAGAGCATCGAGCGCGACGAGGAGATTTAGATCGAGGCCCTTGAAACGCATGATCCCAACTTATAAATAATGTGGAGGTGTTCCATCAAAACAATCGACTTTACGAGTTGTGCGGCATGGAGGATAGTGTTCCTAGTACATCCGATTGAGTTTCGTCAACCTGCTGGCGCCTTCGTGGTGCCGGGGTAGCGGATGAAGTGTGTCGTAGAACTGAGCGAAGCCGAGGAAATGACATTGCAGCAGTTGTCGATCAATCACATGCATCGGGGCACGCGAGCGCGGCCCTGTCGCTGCTCGGACACAGGATCAAGCGCAAGCTACTCCAGCGGGCTTACTTCCACCGCCCTCCCATAGGATTCGTGCATCCGTCGATTCCATGAAGATTGTGGAGCTACTGAGCCTTACTGCAAGCAGCTCGACACTCGCCCACCGCCAGATTTTGCACAGACAGGAAGATTCCCCTGTGAAAACTTTGCCGCGCGGCAAAGCGTTCGTACCGCATTTGCATATAAACGTCTAAATTAGGAGTGCTATATGTACGGCCAACATCATTTCTTAATGACACCAGGCCCGTTGGCCTTGAGCGACGAAGTGAAGGCGCAGATGCAATTCGATATGGGCTCGCGCGACCGGAGCTTCAAAAACATCACGGCTTTGGTGCGTGAACTAATGATCGAGCTGATCGACGGGAATGACACACATTCGGTCGTCCCAATCCAGGGCAGCGGTTCCTACGGTATGGAAGCTGCGCTGGCTACCTTCATCTGTCCGTCTGATCGGCCGCTCGTCTGCATCAACGGAATTTATGGCGAGCGGATACTGAAAATACTGGAGCTGCGAGGCGTGCAGACCGTCAGCATGAAGGCGCCGAGCGATCAACCGCTCTCGGCCGCCGACATCGCCGCGTATCTGGAGCAGGACCGCACGATCACGCACCTTTGTTTCGTGCATTGCGAGACGACTACCGGTGTCATTAATCCACTCGATGCGATCGTGGATCTGGCTAAACGGCGCGGCGTCAGGACGATCATCGACGCGATGAGTTCTTTTGGCGCCACCGACATCAGTGCCAGGAGAATCGCTTTCGACGTGCTCGTAACGTCCAGCAATAAATGCATCGAGGGGCCGCCGGGCGCGGCTTTCGTCATCGCATCACTTGATCTGCTCAGGAGCAAGGGCAATCCGGTCAATTCCTTTGTCCTCGACGTCCGTAATCAGTGGCAAAGTTTCGAGCAAACCGGCGAATGGCGATCCACGCCACCCACGCATGTGATCCAGGCATGCGCAAAAGCGCTTGAAGTACTTGCCAGTGAAGGCGTGATTCACCGCGGCGAACGTTACGGCGCGGTGCGTGACGAAATCGTCCGCTCGACCGAACGATACGCATCGCCACTTCTAAACGCCCAAGTGCGCTCACCCGTGTGTCTGGCGCTCACGGCAAACGGCATCATTAATACCCAGAGGGATTTCGATGCGCTTTACGCGCATCTCACCAACTACAACCTCTATATCTATTCGAAGCTGCATCTTCAGACCCGCAGCTTCAGGATCGGATGCATCGGCTCCATCAAGCCGGCATGGATCCGCCTGCTGGCGACCGCATTTCGAGACTTTTTCGACGCGTCCCGGATTACCGGAAAGGCGTCAATCCACCCCGAAGCTGAATTCGTCAAAGAGGTCTTGTAACATGTCACGGAATATTCCCGGCACGGAAATGTCCCGAGAAACCGCGCTCCTGTATGCCGGTTATCGGCACGACCCCATCACCAAGGCCGTCGCGGTGCCGATCTACCAATCCACCGCCTATGAGCTCGACGGCGATCTGTCGAAGATTGCCGACATCTACAACGTCAAGGAAGACGGATTCACCTACACGCGGATCATCAATCCAACCACGCGCATCCTGGAACAGAGATATGCCACGGTGGACGGCGCCGCCGATGCACTCGCCGTGGCGTCGGGACAGGCCGCAACGTTCCTTGCCCTCGTGAATCTAAGCAGCGGGCAGCCTGGCGACAACGTGGTGGCATCGAAGTACCTGTACGGGAATTCTTGGAACCTGTTGTTCAACACGTTCAAACGGCTGGGCATCGAGGCGCGATCGGCCGACCCACGAGAGGTGTCATCGTTCGAATCGCAGATCGACGATAGAACCGTCGCGATCTTCGGCGAGGTGTTTTCCAACCCCTGTCTTATACCGTTTCCCGTCGCGGCGCTTGCCGAAATCGGCAAGCGCCGCGGCATTCCGCTTGTGGTCGACAACACGACCACGCCGCTCGTGTCCCGCCCCGCTTCGCTTGGCGCCGCCATCACAACATATTCGGCGACGAAATACATCTGCGGCCACGGCACGACGCTGGGCGGGTTGGTAGTCGACAACGGCAACTTCGCCTTCGACGATCCTTCCCGCTTGCCTTTACTCAATGAGCCCGACGAAGCGCATGGCGGAATACTCTGGCGCGATGCCGTGCGGAAACTGGGCGACCTTGGCGCGAGCGCCTATCTCCTGAAGGCACGGATGACCTGGCTTCGCGATACCGGTGCCGCGATCAGTCCGTTCGCGAGCTTCCAATTGATTCAAGGCCTAGAGACGCTGCATCTGCGCATGCAACGCCATTGCGAAAACGCGGCAGCGGTGGCCAGTTTCCTGAAGCAGCACCCGAAGGTCAGGCGCATCTCGTATCCGGGGCTCGCCACTGGACGCGATCGCGAACTCGTTGACGAACTGGTCGACGCCCGCGTCGGTCATGGCGCCATGATCATGTTCGAACTGGACGACGAGGCGGCTGGCCGGGCGTTCATCCAGAACATCCGGCTCATGTATCACGTTTCGAACGTGGGTGATGCGCGGACACTCGTGACGCATCCCGTCTCGACCACTCACACCACCGTCCCGAAAGAGAAACGCGAGGCCGCGGGAATATTCGACGGATCGATCCGCCTGTGCGTCGGCATCGAAAACGTGGACGACGTGATTTTCGATATTCAACGCGGGCTCGACGCCATCTGATGCCCAATCCGGCGAGGAAGATAACCATCATGGAAACGTCTCAAGTCTGGAAACTGCGGAACAAGCGGTTCGATACATTCCATTTCTCCCGCGACATCACGCGGGATCTGTCCGAATTGCGACCGGACAATATCACCGGCGCGCTGTACGTGCTGAAGGACTACCTGGTCATGCTGGCTTGTGCGTTTGTCACGGTTCGGTTCAGTTGGTGGCTTTACCCAATTGCGGTGCTCATGATTGGCGCGCATCAGCGGGGGCTGACGACGATCTCGCACGATGCCGCCCACCGGATACTCGCGAAAAATACAAAATGGAACCATTTTCTCGGCATTACGTTCGCCGCCTATCCGATCTTTCAACGGCACTGGGCCTATCGCGTTTCCCATGTGCATCTTCATCATCCGTACCTTGGCGATCCCGAGCAAGATCCCGACCTGCAGTTTTTCATCTCTTCCGGGGTTTATCAGGTGCGCGAGCCGCGCGAGTATGCGTTTTCGATCGTCTGGAAGGCCATTCTGGGCGGGGCCACGCTGCGCTATCTGAAGTACCTGTGGCACAACCGCTTTCTGATTTCGAACAAGGACGACAAGAGCGTCGACAAACGGGGCGCCGCCATCGATTCCTACGTGTTCGCGGCCTTCTGGGTGATCATCATTGCCGGCTTTGCCAAGGCCGGTGCGCTGCATTTACTGGTGCTGTTCTGGCTGATTCCCTATCTGACCACCTTCCAGATACTGGGCTGGTTCATTGAGATCGCCGAGCACTCGCCAATGTGCGAGACCGAGGTCGAAAACGTCTATCTCACGCGCAACCGAAAGGGCAACCTGATCGAACGGCTGCTGTTCGGCGTAAATTTCGATGAATACCATCTGGAGCACCATCTTTCGCCCGGTGTTCCGTTCTGGCTGTTAGCGCGCGCGCAGAACATCCGCATGCGCGATCCGAACTATGCCGAGATTACCGATTCCTGGGGCGGCCTGTTTGTGCGTGGCCCCAAGGGGCAGCCGAGCGTCATCGGCCAGTTGCTCGACCGGAACAGGCGTCTCTACGACGCGCGGCGTGCATCCCTCTCAACGGCGGTGCAAGAGCAATGATGGACAAACCTCGTGATGTGGGTCGCGCCGTCGTCGGAGTCACGGCCAATCGTCACCTTTACGACGGCGTTCACCGTGACTGGTTGCGGCGGCGCTACATCGATGCGCTCGACCGGCACGCATCCGTCGAATGCGTGATCCTGCCAACGATCGACGGCGATCTGCCCTGGGACGCAACCGTGCGCAATTTCCGCGAAGTGATGCGGCGCCTGGACGGCCTGGTATTGACCGGCGACGAATCGAATCTCGATCCCAGGATCTTCAACGAGCAGCAACGCGTCTGGAATCGCGGGGAAGACGATGTCATTCCCGGCGAGCGAGATCGGCCAAGGGATCGTCTGTCATGCGTCGCATTGTCGGTCGCTATTGAACTCGAAATGCCGGTCCTCGGTATCTGCCGCGGTTTGCAGGAGATGAGCGTTCATCGGAACGGCACGCTGCATGCCGACTTGTCAGTGGTGGGCCAAAGCATCGTGCATAGCGAGAACCCGAACGTGCCTCGCGATCAGCAGTATCTCCCCGTTCATACGATCCAGGTCGTTCCCGGCGGACTACTGTCGTCGATCGTCGAGAACCGCGAGCTCTACGTCAATTCCCTGCACAACCAGGGCATCACCACGGTGGCGTCCGGTGTTCAGTTGGAAGCGGTCGCCGAGGATGGCGTGATCGAGGCTCTGTCCTACACGACGTCAGCGGCCTTTCAACTCGCGGTGCAGTGGCACCCCGAATGGCATGCCGCCGCCGATACCACGAGCCGGAAGATATTCAGGGCATTCGGAAGTGCATGCCATGCTTATCAATCAACGGGGCAATTGTCGAAATAGCGGCCGGGCCGGTTTTTTGGCAATCCCATCTCCCTTGCAATTCAATCGCATCTTCAGGCTAACTGGACGATTTATGGATTTACATTTGTTGGCTTTGTTTTCCGTTGCCTTCACGTCCGCAATCGCCGTGCCCGGCCCCAACGTTGCGTTTGCAGTTGCCCAGGCGATCAGGCATGGAATCAAAACGACAATTCCCGGTGCATTATTCGGTTTTGGGCTGGGAACCGCCATTCACGCGACGGTCGTGCTGTCGGGCGTCGGTTTGATCATCTATGACCATCGCTGGATCCTGACTTACCTACGATGGATCGGGGCGATCTATCTCGCCTACCTCGCGGTCGGCGCCTTCTTCGCGAGATCCGGGCCGAGCGACGGGAAGGTCGGCGATTCGAGCCCGAAGCAGATGTTTGTCGATTCGCTGCTCGTTTCCCTGACCAACCCCAAGGGATGGCTGGCCAGCCTGCTCACCTACCCGAGTTTCATCAGCCCGCGCGTTTCGTACACCATCCAGGCAATCTCCTTGGGTCTGGCGGCGATGGTCATTTCGCTCTCGATCTATAGCGGGTATATGTTCCTCGCCCACAAGGCGCGCGCGGCCTTCGACAACAAATCTGCATTCAACAGGGTAACAGGCGTGATTTACGCGTTGGTCGCGCTTGGTCTGATCCTGTCTCCTTATTGACGGACTGGAATCACCGATGGTTTATCGATCAACGGCATGACAAAAAGGAGCACCATGATCTTCGACTATATTTTAATTGGCGGTGGCAGCGCGGATCGATCATCGCGCGACGGCTCGCCGATGCGAATATCGGCTCGGTCCTGCTCATCGAAGCAGGACCACCTGACGAGGGAATCCCCGCGATGATGGATATCTCCCGTCTGTTTGAACTCGATTCCGGTACGGACTGGGCGTTCCTGACCAAACCCAAGAAGCATTCCGGCCGCCAGATCACGTACTCGCGCGCCAGGATGCGGGGCGGCTGCGGCAATCACAACGACTGTGCCTACCTGGTACCGCCGGAAGCGAATTTTGATTCATGGCGCGAGCTTGGTACCGATGGATGGTCAGGAAAGGATGTCAGACCGTATTTCGAGCATCTGAAAGAACGCGTCACGATCGAGCAGCGTCCGGAGCGACACCTCGTTTCGCGCGCGTTTATCGAGGCAGGTGTCGCGCTCGGATTGCCGAAGGTCGATTTCGGCATTGGCATGCTGACCTTGAACGTGCACGGGCGCCTGAGGAATTCGTCGTCCGTCGCCTACCTCCATCCGTTGACGTCCTTGCCCCCTAATCTGGAGATCCAGACCGACACGCTCGTCGGCAGGATCAAGTTCATCGGCAGCGTGGCCAGCGCCTGCCTCACCGGGAGGGGGCGCATTGCCGCCGGGCGGGAAATCATTGTTTGCGCAGGGAGCATCCAACCTCCTCAGCTTCCTTTGAGCTCGGGAATCGGCGATGCGGCCGATCTGCGTGAACTCGGTATCGACGTGGTCCACCACAGTCCCGGTGTCGGCAAACACCCGATCGATCACTACTCAGTGCCGGTGATTTTCGAAACGGCGGCGCCGGTACCCGACCGGCACATCACGCCTTACGAGGCGATTGCCATGCTGAACACCACACCGGGCGCGCAATCGGTGGAGAGCCAGCTACAACTCGGCCCGACGGCCGGCTGGGTCAACGGGCGGTTCGGTGACGAATACCAAGCGTCGACCCCGAAGCGAGATCTATTATTGCGCTCGAGCCGAATGTCGCCAGAAGCCGGAGCCACGGGTTCCGAAAATTACCTCCCCCGATATTTGCGTCGCGCCGACAATCGACCTCAACTATCTTTCGGACGCCGATCATTACGACGAGAATATTCTGCTCGAGAGCGTTTCGTTTGCCGGCGGCTGGGCCAGACGGAAAGCTTCAAGAGAATTATCAGCAAGGAATTGCTGCCCGGCCCCGACATTATTCAAGAGAGCGATCTGCGCGAATACATCCGGAAAAATTGCCAGACGTACTATCACGCTGCCGGCACCTGTCGAGCAGGGTCCGCCAACGATCCGAACGCCGTCGCGTCCCCGATCTGAAGGTCAAGGGGGTTTCCGGGCTGCGCGTCTGCGACGCGTCCGTGTCCGTGTCCGTGTCCGTGTCCGGCGATGGTGTCGGTCAATATCAATACAACCGTCACGATGGTCGGCGAAAAGGCAGCAGATCTGATTGTTTCCGGTGCCAGGCAGTTTGCTTCCGCCGAAACTGGCAGCCAGTCAAGCGTGGATCGGCAAGTACCTGGCCGATCGATGCCGATATCGGCCAGATGCTCGGATTGGCATCGTCTCAGTCGCGCACTGAAGCAGAAAAGACGAATGAATACGCTGCAGAATAAATCGCAATTCCCGTATGGTTTCCGTGATCGATGCCGGCTGCGGCGAAAGCCGCGACCGAATCGTTTTGATACCTGGCGTACGTTTAACTCATAACGGAGGCTGCAAGCCCATGCCAATCAGAATTCCCAAAGGTTTGCCCGCAGTGTCCGCACTTGAGACGGAAGGCGTCACGGTGATGGACGAAGAGAGCACGGTATATCAGTATCACCGGCCGCTGCGCGTTGGCTTGCTGAATCTCATGCCAAACAAGATCAGTACGGAAATCCAGATTGCACGCCTGCTCGGCGCCACACCGTTGCAGGTCGAATTGACGCTCGTCAAGATCACCAACCACGCGCCCAAGAACACGCCGACTGAACATCTCGTGTCGTTCTACCACGACTGGTTGGACGTCAAGGCGCAGAAATTCGACGGATTCGTCATTACCGGGGCGCCGGTCGAAACGATCCCTTTTGAGGAAGTCAGTTATTGGGACGAGCTCGCCAGCATCTTCAGCTGGACGCAAACCAACGTCCACAGCTGCTTCAACATCTGCTGGGGAGCCCAGGCGGCAATGCATTATTTTCATGGCATGCCCAAATACGCGCTGAATGAAAAAGCCTTTGGTGTATTCAGGCATCACGGCCTAAAAATCGACTCGCCGTACCTGAAGGGTTTTTCCGACGATTTTGATATCCCGGTGTCACGTTGGACGGAAATGCGGCACACCGACATTCCGGCCGACAGCGGCGTCTCTGTGCTCATTGACTCGGCGGAAACCGGCCTCTGTCTGCTCAACGACTGCAAACATCACGCGCTCCAAATCTTCAACCACATCGAGTACGACTCACACACGCTGGCCGACGAGTACTTCCGCGATCGAAACGCGGGCAGAGACATCCATCTTCCGAGAAACTATTTCCCCGACGACTGCGAAACCTTGCCGCCAAAAAACCAGTGGCGTAGTCACGCACATCTGTTGTTCGGAAACTGGATAACCCAGATTTTTCAAACCACCCCATCCGATCCGGGCAGGATCGGCATCGATCGATGATGGCCGCCCGACGGCGTACGCCCATACGGATTGGAACCACCTCGGCCCCGGCCGCCCCAAGGGCCTCCCGTGCAGATAATTGAAATGACACCTTCTTCTTGATAGATGGCTGAAAACATGAGCATGAAATTCGATGAATTGAAGCACGCAGTGACCTCTGGCGCCATAGACACCGTGCTCGTCTGCATGGTGGACATGCAGGGCCGCCTGATGGGAAAGCGGTGTCATGCCGATTTTTTTGTCCATCACGGCTACCAAGAAACGCACGCCTGCAATTATTTATTGGCCGATGACATGGACATGCTGCCGGTGCCCGGTTATACCAGCGCCAGTTGGGTGGACGGTTATGGCGATTTCCTGCTCAAGCCCGACCTCTCCACCTTGCGGCGGCTGCCGTGGCTCGACGCAACCGCATTGGTGATCTGCGACGTGTTTGATCATAATGGGCAGCCGGTTGTCCATTCGCCGAGACAGATTCTGCAGAAACAGTTGCGCCGGCTGGCCGATCGCGGCATGTGCGCCTGTTTCGCATCGGAGCTGGAGTTCTATTTGTTCGATGAATCCTACGAGGCGATATCGAGAAAAAAATACAATAAGCTGGAGACATTCGGCGCCTACAATCAGGATTACCACATCCTGTCGACAACGCGCCAGGAATCCGTCATGCGCCCGATCAGAAACGGACTGCACGGCGCAGGAATCGCCATTGAATGCTCTAAGGGCGAAGGCGGTTCGGGTCAGGGAGAAATCAATGTCCGCTATTCCGACCCGCTGGTGATGGCCGATCACCATACGATCATTAAGCACGGTAGCAAGGAGATTGCGGCACAGCATGACAAGGCGATCACCTACATGGCAAAGTGGAGTTATGATCTGGCAGGTTCCTCCAGTCATGTCCACGCCTCGCTGCGGTCGCTGGACGGGCGACCGCTGTTTTATGACGACAAGTCGCCTCACGGCATGTCCGATCTGATGCACCATTACCTTGGGGGCCTGCTGAAATATTCGAAGGACATCACCCTCTTTCTGGCGCCCCACATCAACTCCTATAAGCGATTCCAGATTGGCACGTTCGCGCCGACCAAGGTCGCATGGAGCCAGGACAATCGGACGGTCGGTTTCCGCCTTTGCGGCGAAAGCTCGGACGCCGTCCGCGTGGAGTGCCGCATCGGCGGTGCGGATCTGAATCCGTATCTCGCTTTTGCGGCCCTGATCGCGGCGGGTCTTGCGGGCATCGACGAGAAACTGGCATTGCCAGACCCGTTTGTCGGCGACGCTTATCGGGATGCCGAGCTACCGGAAATTCCGAAAACGCTGCGGGACGCCACCGACATCAGTTCGAATTCGACGTGGCTGCGCGAGGTGTTGGGGAACGAGGTGGTCGATCATTACGTGCACGCCGCGCGATGGGAGCAGTTCGAATACGATCGGCGGGTCACGGATTGGGAGTTGGCCAGGGGATTCGAGAGAAGTTGAATCGCCACGGCACTGCCACGTTAAATTGTTCGCGACGCGATAGGGGTTGCCCTTCTACGAGCAGAAAGTTGTCAAGGTCATTTTCGAACTGACTCGTGAATCGCCGACATGTCCCTCCTACACCTCGTCAGGACGAGGTGATGTTGCTTAGTCGAATCTGCCGGGAGCACCCGTTTTGCAGTATCGAGTCCATATGTCGTAGCGTCCATCTGGGGCCTCTGTTCCTCAAGTGGTTGTGTCGCAACTCCACTTCGGCACATTGATGTCGTTCGGTCCTGGGGACCCTGAAGCGCGCCCACTTCTCCGGAGGGAGGGCGGCGTCCATTCCATCTCGACCTGTTCATGGCCAAATTGCTTTGTTAGCCTAATTATTTCGAGTACGCAGCAAGCGAACAGGTTCGACATTCCATCCGCTAGCGGATGGAACCGATCGAGCCACCTCCAGCGCGGCCGAATTGTCCGGAACGTAACATTCGCGACACGAACAATCGGACGATGCACCGCCATAACCCGACATTGTGCCGGTCGACATCCCGCAAATTGTGCCCCGACTGTAGATGCTCGCTTGGCACAACGCTTGCAATCCATCGGCGACAACTCAAGAGACCTGACATGCTCAATCCGATCATCAATGACACAACGCTTCGCGACGGCGAGCAGACCGCTGGCGTCGCATTTCGCACTGAGGAAAAATGCGCAATCGCCGCCGCACTGTCGCAGGCCGGCGTGGCCGAACTCGAAATCGGAATTCCTGCCATGGGTGAGGACGAAATGGCGTGCATCGCTGCAATCGTCGACCTGAACCTCGACGCTCGCCTGATGGTTTGGGGGCGCCTCACCGACGAGGATCTCACCGCGGCATTGCGTTGTGATGCCGATATCGTTCATCTCTCGGTTCCCGTTTCGGATATTCATTTGCAACACAAGCTGCGGCAGTCGCGCAGTTGGGTACTGGCGCAGATCGCACGCGTCGTCGGCGAGGCAGCGAAAAACCATCCCAGAATTTCCTTGGGCATGGAAGACGCCTCGCGCGCGGATCCCTCATTTCTCGTAGAAGTGGCTCAATGCGCGCAGCAGCACGGCGCCCAGCGCGTGCGCTTTGCCGACACTGTCGGTATCCTGGACCCCTTTAAGACCTTCTACGCCATTGCAGCGCTACGCGTTGCCGTCGATCTGGAGATCGAAATACATGCGCACGACGACCTCGGGCTCGCCACAGCCAACACACTAGCCGCCCTTGGGGCCGGCGCGACCCATGCGAGCACCACCGTCAACGGGTTGGGTGAGCGCGCCGGCAACGCAGCGCTGGAAGAAGTCGTGATGGGCGCACGGCACCTGCTGCGACGAGAAACTGGCGTCGACACCAGAGCGCTGCCCGACATTTCGTCGTTAGTCGAACAAGCCTCAGGCCGCGCAGTTTCCTTCAACAAGAGCATCATCGGTAGGAACATCTTTACTCACGAGTCGGGCATTCACACCGACGGCCTCGCGAAGCACCCCACGACCTACGAGGGATTCGATCCGGCAGAGCTCGGCCGGCAACGGTCGACGATACTCGGGAAACATTCTGGATCTCAAAGTGTGCGTGAGGCCTACGACGCACTAGGCGTGAGGGTGTCGGAGCGGCTCATCCCGCTCCTGCTTGCGCGCATCCGCTCTTTCGCCACGCAGTACAAGCAGGCGCCGAATGCAACCGATTTGCGCCGCTTCCTGACCCAAACCCGCAGCACGCGGGTGAAAGTCTCGTGAGTGTGGTTATGGCGGCCGAACTTGTCCAATAGAAGTAACGACATGCAAGAAGTTATCGAACAACTGCGTCACCTGTCGTCGGCCGAGGATTTCCTGCGATTCTTCGACATCGCATTCGACGAGAAAGTGGTGAACGTGAGCCGCCTGCACATCCTCAAGCGCTTCTTTCAGTGTATCGAGCAACAGAAAGAACTGCCGTGTAACAGCGCGACGGCCGTGCTCGCCGTTTACCGATGCTTACTGCAGAAGGCCGACAACGACTTCGTTGTATCCACGCCCGCGAAGCAAAAGGTATTCAAAGTTTTTTGGAAGCGGACGGTCGGCGGCTCGTCTCAGTTGACGACCTGCGCGCGTCGCTGCCGGCACGCGGCGGCGCCTGACCTGGAGTACCTCAATGCATATTGTCGTCTGCATCAAGCAGTTCCCGGATTCCGTGCAGGTCCGGGTTCACCCTGTCACCAACACTATCGTGCGCCAGGGTGTTTCGGCGATACAGTTCTTTACAACATACCCTGATCTCGTCGCTCAAGCGGCCCGCACCATGATTACGGTAAATGGCGTCGACAAAAAGACCAGAAAGCACGAGATCATGGCCAGTCTCCGCAAAAATCGCTCGCTGACCGGGCTGGTCAGCGACGCATACAAATTCGGAGAGCCTTCTGATGAAAACGGTCACTGTCAATATCGAGGAAAAGCTGTTTCAGAACCGCTACCGCGTGGACGTCGGGGCGCCGCACGTCCACATCAAAAGCATTGAAGTCTGCACCAACGACTGTGCCGAAAAAACTGCACGTTCGTGTGCCCGGTCTCCTGTTATCGGAAGGAGAGCAACGGCTCGGTCACGCAGATTACCGACGGCTGCCTGGAATGCGGTAGTTGCCGCATTCTGTGCACGGACCATCACAACCTCGAATGGGTGTATCCGCACGGCGGGCATGGCATCCAGTTTAAGTTCGGGTAGACAAACATATCCATCGTCACATCGGCTTCCGCGCGCCGCAAAAGCGGCCGGACGCCTCACCATATCGGAGTAAATTGTTGAATCTCATTACTGGTATCGAATCGACCGATCTGTTTGGCGGCAACGTCCCCTCCCCCGTGCTACAGTTGATCGAGACAACCCGCGGCGGCAGCAATCACGATGTGGCCGCCGCGTTGTGGACTGCGGTCCTGTCGTATCCGCGCTGCCTGCCATCCTACTATCTGCTGTATAAGTTCCATGCGAACCGGGGTGAACTTGGCGAGGCGCAGGAGGTCGCGACCAAGGCTTTGGCGGCCGCCGCCCGGCAAGCGTCGCTCGACAGCGACTGGTGTGCGGTGCAGCCGGGCGACACCGACTTCACCATTCTTGGTCCGGGCCGCTTCTGGCTCTTCACACTGAAGGCGCTCGCGTTCATCAGCGTGCGGCGCGGTGAGCGCGCCGTTGCACTGAAGCTGATCGCCAAGCTGCGCAGGCTGGACCCGCTCGATTGCATAGGCTTGGACGTCGTTGAAGCCTTGCTCGCACAGTCCGGGTCCCGATAATCGCCGTCGGAAGATCAACTGACAGATCGACAATATGCCCGCGGCATGGCTATGGTAGAACTCCATTGCAGTCCATGGCGATCGTTTCAGCATCGCTTCAGTAGTCAAAGCTGACGCTCACCGCACACTTCGCGCGGGCGCGCACGCAGGGCTACCTAGACAGCCAGATCTTCATTCTAGCCCGAAGCAATCCGCGAAATCGGCACAATCGCCGCTGAGCTCGGCTGAGAAAAGTGAACGCCAACATTCCGTAAAATTGAGGAATGGAGGTATTGATGAACCGAATCCCCAAGGCTGTGTACACTGTTACGTCGCACTAAATTTGGGTTTCAGCGGAGCTGTTCGTCTCGGTATCAAATAGGATAAGTTGTAGCACGCCGCCTTGAACATCATGAGATATGTCGGACGTGAAGAAGGCCAGTACTACTCTGTTATCGTGGGAAGTGACGAAGCCCCACACGAACAACAAACCAGACCGGCCTATGCCTCGAATTGTATTCGCGTTTCCTGTTCTTGAACGACATCTCAACGCGGCCGATCGCACGCCACAGGTCTATCGGCCCGTCGCTTGCGGGCACTGCGGCTGCTCGGGCGTGTGGTGTCACGGCCGCTATCACCGCAAGGCTGACCGCAGCGCCGCCGGTGATCTCAATCCGGTTCCCGTTTTGCGCTTTCGCTGTCGAGCCTGCAGCCGTACGTGTTCGCGCCTGCCGCTGTGCATTGCGCCCCACCGCTGGTACAACTGGGCGCTCCAGCAGCAGGTCCTGCTTCTGCTGTTTGCCGGCTGCTCGCAGCGCCCCGTGCCAGCGCGATCTTCGCGCTTGGTCGGCATACGGTACGGCGCTGGTGGCAACGCCTCGGCGAATGCAGTCTCACCTTCGAATTCTATTTGCGTAGCCGTTTCGGCCAACTCGGGCGCTCAGTCGAGATTGCTGAATTCTGGTTGCGCTGTCTGCAGCGCATGCCGCTGTGTGAGGCGATGGCCTGGCTCGATGGCGACGGTGTTTGCGTCCCGTGATCAACGGCTTCTGAACGGGTGCGCGACGGCGTAATTCCTGTCATTCCGGCTATCCACACACTTTGCCCACTCGCGCCGAATTCGGATCGCGGTTCTCATGGTTGCTCCCTTTTAACAATTGGAGTGCGCATGAAGGACATCGACCCGAAGGCCCTGTTTCGCCTATCTGTACTCGGACCACTGGTCAGTCGGGAACGGCTTGATCGTGGCGATTTGCAGAAGATCATCCGGCAACTGGCTCAGCAGGAGTACGCCATTCCGGGTTCCCGCCGACACCACATCGGCGAGAAGACGCTTCAGTCGTGGTATTACGCCTGGAAACAACACGGGCTGGAAGGCTTATGCGGCAAGCCTCGTGTTGATCGCTGGCAATCGAAGCTGCCGCCCGCAGTGCAAGCGGCGATCCTTGCGGCCAAACGCGAGAATCCGCGACGTTCGATCCGCCAGATCCGTCTATTGCTCGAGTCCGCCGGTATCGTGGCGCACGACACGCTCTCGCGCTGCGCCGTTCATCGGCTGTTGCAAGCCAATGGGCTCTCGCGGATCATTGGCTCGGCGAGTTTGCCCGAGGAGAAGCGCAGCTTCGTGGCCGAACACGCCGGCTCCATCTGGTACGGCGATGTTCTGCACGGTCCGCACCTGTCGCTCGGCCGTGGCCGCCGCAAGACTTACCTGGCCTCGTTGATGGACGACGCCTCGCGGCTCATCGCCCATAGCGCGTTCTGTTTCTCTGAGACCGCGATCGACATCGAGGGCGTGCTCAAACAGGCCTTGCTCAAACGCGGCGTACCGAAGATGTTGATCGTCGACAGTGGTGCCGCCTACCGCGCTTCCACACTGCCCGGGCGGTCACCCAAATTCCTCCGGGCGTGGTCACTTCAAACTCCCCCACCTTGCGGTCCGATCTGAGCAGACCGACGTCGCCGATCGCACCGCGTAGCCGGACGTTATTTTTACCTCCTTGGCCAGCCCGGGAGGTGGGAGTTGAACGTCTTGAAGCCGCATCAGCAAAGTACGGTGTTCACGTTGCTGGAACTCAACAAGAGCCAGCGCGAGATTCATCGGATCACTGGAATCGACCGCAAGACGATCCGCCGTTACATGGCGATCTTCGCTGCACGCGCAAGCGCGTCCGCAAATTCCCCCACTGCGGTGACCATCGGCTCGAGGCCACCAGATCAAACTCCTCCACCCCCGCGACCACCGGCTTTTGAGGTCGCACCGGCCGGGACACATAACTTCGATTTTGCCCGCTCGTTGTGCGAGCCTCACCGGCAATGGATCGAAGAGCAGGTCCGCCTGCAGCGAAACGCTCAGGCAATTTACCAGGATCTGGTCGACGAGTTTTCGTTCGCTGCGAGTTACGAGAGCGTCAAACGGTTCGTGCGCGCGCTGCGACACGTCGATCCCGAGCAATTCGACCGGCTCGATTTCCTGCCCGGCGAGGAGGCCCAGGTCGACTATGGCGAGGGCGCTCCGACCCGCGATCCAAAGACTGGACGTTATCGGCGACCGCGGCTATTTGTGATGACGTTGCGTTATTCGCGCCACAGTTTCCGGCGGGTTGTCTGGAAATCCGGGCAGGAGGTGTGGGCGCGACTGCACGAAGAAGCGTTCCGCTATTTCGGTGGTTGTGTTCATTACGTCGTCCTCGATAACCTCAAGGAAGGGGTTATCACACCGGACCTGTACGAGCCGGAGATCAATCATCTTTACGCTGCGATGCTCGATCACTATGGCGTGATCGCCGATCCTGCACGCGTCCGCGATCCGAACCGGAAGGGTACGGTTGAGAACGCGATCCAGCATACGCAAGGCACCGCGCTGCGCGGCCGGAGTTTCGATTCTATCGAAGAGCAGAACGCGTTCCTTGTGCGCTGGGAGGCGAACTGGGCGTCAAAGCGCCTGCATGGGCGCGCTCGCCGCCAGGTCGAGTCGATGTTCGAGGAGGAGAAGCCGCACCTCCGAGCATTGCCGCTGACTGCATTCCGTTACTTCAAGCAGGTCGTTCGCACTGTCTCCGACGATACGACCGTCCGGATCGACCATAGCTGGTACGCAGCCCGTCCCGCCGCAATCGGCAGCACGGTGCTGGTGCGCGTCTTCGATTCAACCATTGAAGTTCGGGATCGACAGACACAAGCGCTGTTACGCATCCACCCGCGTTTCACGGAGCCCGGTCAATTGCTACTGCCCGAGGACGAGCGTCCGTTCAATCCGTCCCGGCAAACCGCCTTCCTGCTCTCAGCCGCAGGCGACATCGGTCCGCAAACGAAGGCACTTTGCCAGCGAATGTTTGAAGCCCAGGGACGCGTTGGCCAGCGGGGCATGTGGGGCATCGTCGGTCTGGCAAAGAGATACCCGGCCCGCATCGTCGAGCAAGCCTGCAGCCAGGCACTGCAGTACCGCCTCCAATCCTACAAACAGGTTCGCAAGCTGGTCGAGCGACTGTTCGAGCAGGCACTGGAACAGCTTGATCAGGCGCCCCAGGTCGCTTTGCCTCTTACCCAGAATCACGCGCTAATCCGTCCAGCTGCCGAATACGGTGAGCTGTTCAGCCTCGGCGCACGACAGCAACTCAACCCATTGTCGTTGAACAACGGAGAGACCAACGAATGACCATGTCGATGCCAGAAATCGAGCGTTCGCTCAAACAGCTCCACCTGTCCGGCGTGCGCGACACGCTGGAGACCCGCATACTGCAGGCACAGGCGGCAAATCAACCGTTCATCGAAACCTTCTCGATCATTCTGCAGGACGAACTGGATCGTCGTCAGTCCCGGCTGATCGATCGTCGGCATAAACAGTCGGGCCTCGACGAGAAGCTCACGTTCGCCGAGTTTGACTGGACATTCAATCCAAAACTCCCTCGGCAGGCCTGTCTGGAGTTGCGAACGCTGAAGTTCGTTTCTGCTGGCGAGAACGCACTTCTCATCGGCAAACCCGGCACTGGCAAATCGCACATCGCGAAGGCCGTCGCGAATCAGGCGGTGATGCAAGGCTACAAAGTACAGTATCTCGAAACCGACGACTTCTTCGCCCGCTTCAATCTCAGCGAGCCCGAGCAGCAGGAGAAACGCCTGCGCACCATTCTCGACTGCGATCTGCTAGTTCTGGACGACCTGTTCCTGTCGCGATCGATTCCAGATGCCGCTGGTGCGCTGCTGCAGACCCTCGTCCATCAACGATACAAACTACGCCGCAGCACCATGGTCACGTCCAACCGCGTCGTTCAGGACTGGGGCGCCTACCTCGGCGATAACACCATGAGCAGCACCATTCTCGACCGACTCATGCACCACTGTCACTCGCTTGAATTCGACGGCCGAAGTTACCGGCTGAAGGAGGCTGCTGAAACTCTTGCGCGCAAAACCAAAGCGAGCTAAAAAACAATCTTGTCCTGCTGCCGGGTGGAGGAGTTTGCGCGACCACAAGTGGGGGAGTTTGAAGTGACCATCCGGGCACACTGCAAGGCATTTGCGCACGGCTGTCGATCAGGCTGGTTCATTGCAGGCCGTATGCGCCTGAGGGTTATGTGCCGGCCAAATATATGGCGCGGCGAACGGCCAGAAGTATGCAACATATTTTAAATCGTTCGATACTGGTTCGCCCATGTTTTCAAAGGAGGGCAAGCCATGTTGGAAACCCTATTCACTCGCCCTTGTCATCTGGCTCGACACTGCTCAAACCCGTTCGCCGCATCGATAGATCAGTATCTCGAACATTGCCTGGAACAAGGCTATCCACGGTCGTCATTGAAGAAGATCGCCTGGGTCGGCTTCGCCGCGCCGGAGAACCTCATCGGGGTCATCGGCAAGTGGTAGCAATTCGAAGCCGACGGCGGGAGCTTCCCGTGCAATACGCTCCACGATCTTTCGAAAAAATACGACTGCCATGAAATCGGAAAGGATGATCCTGAAGCGGCGATCCGATTTGGCCGGGTTGAAGACGTCCCGGGAAATAACGGAGAGCTGGATGTGCACCAGAGCCTCGCGGATTGGAGCAGCGAGCCCTTCAGCACGCGGTGTGGGGACAAGTTCCCGGCCCCTCATCGTAAACAGTTCATCGCAGAAATAGGCGCGTAGCCGGGCGACGGCCGCGCTCATGGCCGGCTGGCTCAGGTTGATGCTGCGTGCCGCCGCGGTGAGGTTACGCTCGGTCATCAGAGCATCGAGCGCGACGAGGAGATTTAGATCGAGGCCCTTGAAACGCATGATCCCAACTTATCCATAGTGTGGATGTGTTCCATCAAAACAATCGATTTCACGAATTGTACAGTATGGAGGATAGTGTTCCTGGTACATCCGATTGAGTTTCGTCAACCTGCTGGCGCCTTCGTGGTGCCGGGGTAGCGGATGAAGTGTGCGGTAGAACTGAGCGAAGCCGAGCAAATGACGTTGCAGCAGTCGTCGATCAATCACATGCGTCGGTAGTCTTCTTCGCGGGCCCGCCGCATGCTTGGCAACGATTTGGGATTTTCTCCAGGTTCCAGCGCCTCAGCTTTCTGGTCGCGTCATCCTTCAGCGCCAGGAAACGCGACCACTGGACCAAACGGTACGGAATTTTCATGAATTGCGGCGCCATTTTGCAGACGGACCCTACGCGAGATTCTTCGGGGCTGGTGAGGTCTGACTGGTATTCGCAGCGGCGAGCGATAGCCTACCTTACTTAGGTGGTACGGGTTCGAGTCTTGCCAATAGGGCCTTCCTCCCACAATCAAGGAGAGAGACATGCTGTGCTTAGGAGTGAGCGGCGGGCTGGACAAAGTTCATGAAAATCCACTCGAACTGCCGAACACATTTCTGCACGATGGCGCTGCGGTGCTTGTCCGGGACGGACGCGTAATAGCGGCCGTCGAAGAGGAGCGCCTCAACCGGATCAAGCACTCTAACAAGTTCCCGAGCAGTTCGATTCAATACTGCCTTGCATCCGCAGGGATTCAGCTCAGCGATATCGACCGCATCGCGTTTTACGCTACCGAGGCCTATTGCAACGTCATGCTCGAACGCCTGTTCCTGTCCCAGCCGAACATCTCCATTCCGGTGGATGCCAAGCTGTTTCTGCGTAAGTTACTAATGCAGGAGTTCGGTACCGAAGTCGATCCTTCGCGAGTCTCATTCGTGAGTCACCATCTGGCGCATGCCGTGAGCGCGTTTGCGATGTCTGGATTCGAGCAAAGTCTGATCCTCGCGGTCGATGGCGGTGGTGATTTCCTCTCGGGGCTTTTGGCGCTCGGGTCCGGAACAGAAATTACGCAACTCGCGACTTTCGCAGAGCATAATTCTCTAGGGCTGTTCTATCTCGAAACAATCCGGTATCTCGGTTACGGCTTGTTCGACGAATACAAGGTCATGGGGCTTGCACCTTATGGGGACCCCGCTCCCTATCGCGGGCTCTTCGAGCAATTCTATCAACTCTCCGCCGACGGTGAGTACCGCGTCTACCTGGACCGCATCGGTCCGACGTTGCTCCGCAGCATCCAGGTCCGGCGAAAGGGAATGCCATTCACACAGCAGCATCGAGATGTGGCTGCTTCATTGCAGGAAGCGCTGGAGCGGATCGTGTTTCACATTCTCCGCCATCATCGCGAGGTCACCGGTATGAAGCGGCTGTGTATAGCCGGAGGAGTAGCTCATAACTGCACCATGAACGGTAAGCTGCTGTATTCGGGACTTTTCGAAGACATCTTTGTGCAGCCCGCAGCGCACGACGCCGGTTGCGCATTAGGCGCCGCCCTTATGATGTCAAACGACTTCGGTCAGCCCGCGCCGCGTGAGCGATTGCAGGAGGTCTATTGGGGGCCAGATCTTGGGAGCGATCTAGTCGTGGAGCAAGAATTGAATGCGTGGGCCGGACACCTCGACGTTGAACGCAGTGATGACGTGGCAGGCAGAGCAGCCGACTGGATGGCAAATGGCGCCGTGATCGGCTGGGTGCAGGGTCGTTCGGAGTTCGGGCCACGCGCGCTTGGCAACCGCAGCATTCTTGCCGATCCCAGGCCGACCGCAAACAAGGACCGGATCAACGCCATGGTCAAGAAGCGCGAGGGTTACCGACCGTTCGCGCCATCAGTGCTGGAGGATGATGCGCACGAATTTTTTGACCTCCCAGAGGGTACCCGCGAATTCCCTTTTATGAATTTTGTAGTTCGCGTGCGCGACTCCAAGCGTGCCTTGCTCGGCGCCATCACGCACATTGACGGTACAGCGCGGCTGCAAACAGTATCGCGGAAAACCAATCCCGCCTACTGGGAGGTTATTAATGCGTTCAAGAAGCGGACAGGAATCCCAATTCTGCTCAACACTTCCTTTAATAACAACGCTGAGCCAATCGTAGATTCGGTTGCAGACGCGATTGCCACATATCTGACGACAGAGCTGGATGGACTTGTGGTCGGGCCGTTCCTCGTCAAAAAACGGCCCGCAACGCAGGAACATTGGACTGCGCTCGCGGTTTCACTGCCGCCCTATGCATCGCTCTATCGAATCCGCGCTCACACAGCGCGGGATCGTCAGGAGACGGTATGCGAAATTCGCACCGGCGGCTCCATCTGTGACAGTGTGCGCATTTCACATGAGTTGTTCGATATGCTAATGCAGATCGAAGGCGAAGCCGTGCTCGGACATCTTCTCGATACAATTACGCTTGAGCAGACGCGACGTGAAACCCTCGTCAAGGAACTGCGCGGATTGTGGGAACAGCGTCGGGTTCGACTGCATCCCTCACGGGCGTTGTCACGGTAACGACGCCCTTCCAATGAGTGGCTGAAGGTCTGAAGCTGCGTAACAGCCCTCGCGAGCTATTTTTTCTGGAAGTTAAACAATAGCGTTTGGTCGCCGTGCAGTTCTCGTAGCAACACGCCTGTTTTCAACGGAGCACCAGTCCCGGCCCAAGGTCCGGATACTTGCAGCGGCGAACCATAAAGGTATGGCGGAATTGACACATCAAACGAACTTCGAATTGCTGCGCCGGGAATTGGACACAGACGATCCATGGCGGCTCGACAACAATCCGTTTGAGCACGAGCGCCACAGGCAAATGCTTCGGATGGCACTTTCGCAGGGATCTGTCACAAATGCGCTCGAAGTCGGATGCGCCGGCGGAGCCTTTACGGAAAAATTGGCACCGCACTGCCAACGGCTCACCGTGATCGATATTGTGCCACGCGCAATTGCTAGGACACGCGAACGGATGATGGACCCACCACACATCAATTGGATCGTCTCCGATGTCCAGCATTTTTCGACTGAGCAACAGTTCGATCTGATCGTGGTGGCGGAGGTTCTCTATTACCTCGACGGCAGCGTCGAGGTGCGCGCCGCTGTCCGCAATTTAGCACGGATGCTTGCGCCCGGTGGACAGCTGGTTTTCGGATCGGCACGTGACGCCAATTGCCGGCGATGGGGCCACGTTGCCGGAGCCGAGACGGTCATAGCCATCCTGGAAGAAGAGCTGGTTGAGATCGATCGTTTGAGCTGCGTCGGTCAGTCGTTGAATGAAGACTGTCTGCTCGCCTGCTTTCGCAACGGGACTTCTCCTTCGTGTGGACCAACTTACCAGCGTTAGGCAGGGAGATATTATGCGCATCTGTGGGATCAAACTGACACACGACGGAGCGATCGCCCTTGTCGAGGATGGAAAACTCGTTTTTTGCGTGGAGCAGGAAAAGCGAGACAACAATCCGCGGTATCAGGCGATCGACGACCTCGACGCGATCACGATCGCATTGTCCGAGCATGGTTTCCGTGCGCACGATATCGACCAGTTTGTCATCGACGGCTGGGACGGGGTAGTCGAGTCGCAGTTTCGGGTCCTCAGTGGGTCGCTTCCCGTCAGCCTAAAAGGGGCCCCTTATGCCGAACGCCGAGCCGATGATCTGCTCGCTTCGCTCGACGGCTCCGGACTGCTTGTCGGCGGCCACTCCTTTCCTTATAAAAGCTATCCTCACGTGTCAGGCCATGTGGCCTCCGCGTACTGCACCAGTCCCTTCGCCCAAAGCGGGCAACCTGCATTCTGTTTGGTGTGGGATGGTGGCATCGTCCCACGGCTCTATCATGTAGAACGCCACCACGCCCGCCATGTTGACTGCCTGTTCCCCATGATAGGTCACATCTACGCCGCGGCGGGTCATCACTTTGGTCCTTATAAGAAGCCGGGCGGCGCCCGGTGGGATCTGGGTGTGGCCGGCAAGCTGATGGCTTACATCGCGCTGGGCTCCGTTGACGAAGATATCGTTGAGGTATTTCGCGGGCTTTATCAGGCACGCTTTGCTGGCGACGCGGAGTGTGCGCAAGCTTATCGCGAGAACATCCACAGCGCGGACGCGTCACTAGCGGCTGTAGGAGAGTTCTTCGAAGCTAGCGCGCTGCGACTGGAAGCCAGGCCATCCGAAGACGTACTCGCCTCGTTCCATGTATTCCTCGAGCGTCTTCTCGTTCATGAAATGGGTATCGCGCTGCAGCGCCATTCGATTCCGGGGCCGAGAAATTTGTGCATCGCTGGCGGATGCGGGCTCAATATCAAATGGAACAGCGCCCTGCGCGCGAGCGGTTTGTTCGACGCAATCTGGGTACCGCCGTTTCCCAACGATAGCGGGTCGGCGATCGGCGCCGCTTGTTGCGCGCTGGCAGCTGAGAAGGGCTTCGTGCCGCTGGAGTGGTCGGTATATAGCGGACCGGTCTTAAAAGGTTGCCAAGTACCGCCCGGATGGACGGCGTCTACTTGCTCCATTGCAGAACTCGCCAGCATACTCGCCAGTAGCAAGCCCGTCGTTTTCCTTGCCGGCCGGGCCGAGCTCGGACCACGAGCATTGGGGGGCAGAAGCATTCTGGCCGCCGCGACTTTGCCCACAATGAAGGATCATCTCAACGACATCAAGTTTCGAGAGCACTTCCGTCCCGTGGCGCCAATTTGCCTTGAGGATCGTGCGCCGACCATTTTTAGCCCGGGGAGCCCTGATTCCTATATGTTGTTCGATCATCAGACGCGCGCGGAATGGCGAGAAAAAATCCCTGCCGTCGTGCATCTTGACGGATCTGCCCGATTGCAGACCATTTCAAGAACTTCCGAGCATCCGGTGGCGCAACTTCTGGTCGAATACGAAAAGCTGACGGGTATTCCGTTGCTCTGCAACACGAGCGCCAACTATCACGGACGAGGTTTCTTCCCGGACGCTGCTTCAGCCTGTGCGTGGGGACGCGTCGAACGTGTGTGGTGCGATGGTTTGTTACTGACCAGGACTGGTCTGTCGCCGTCAGTCGACGAAACACTTTTCGCTACGTCGCCGTTCGAAGATTGCTGACGTTGCAGCTCAGTGGTCAGTACGATGCGGTCAATTGTCCCGGCAGCTCGCTTTATCGCTAAGGTCCGAAGACGATCAGCAGGCCGCCCCTGGCTCGATTTTCGCAAGCACTTATCCCGGGCGGAGGTTGCTCATCGACCCACGGAAGCTCGATGCCATCCTCGGAAATTTTCAAGGTAGTTGTTGCCTCAACGTTTAGAGTTCAGACGGTCTTTCGCTCCTGCTTATCGCGCTGCGGAGTGCCTGGCAGGTTGTGAGTTCGATCCGGGTTCAGATGCACAGTACTTATGCGCTGCCACTTGCGCGTGCGGCCTGTCCATCGCAGCGGATTGCGTTGCCGGGCAGTCTCATAGAGCGCCATGCGCCGATCCAGAATGTCCTGATCAAGGTTGGCATGACGCTGCGCCGGCGTCACGAACAGGATCGCGCTGTGACGATGTTCGTCGTTGTACCCGCGCACCAGTGCGCCCACCCAGGTGCGCGCGACGAACAGGTATCGAACGCCTTGAGCGGGTAAGCGGGCCGGTACTTCAGGGGCTTGAACAGCGACTCGGAATAAGGGGTTGTCGTTGCTCACGCCCGGGCGACTCAACGACGGCATGACACCCAGCGCCTGGAGTGTGGCGAGCATCGCCGTGCCTTTCATCGGGCCGCCGTTATCCGAATGCAGAATCACCCAGTCAGGCTGTATCGCTTCACGCGCGCAGAGGTCCCTGAGAACCTCGCTGGCCAGCGCGCTGCTTTCCTCCGCATAGATCTGTCAACCGACGATCTTGCGTGACTGAATACATCCAGAAACAGGTATAGATAAAAGTACTGCCGACGGATCGTCGTCGGCAAATACGCGATATCCCAGGAATACAACTGGTTCGGCGCGTCGGCGTGAACGGAATGCGGTTTGCTGCGAGCGTGGCCGGCCGTTCGCTGCGCCGGTGGGCGAGTTGTTTCTCGGCCTTCAGTATCCGGTAGAACGTCGATTCGGAGGCGAGATAGCGTTGCTGGTCTGCCAGTCGCGACGCGATCTGGCCTGGCGGCAGATGACCGAATTCGGCCGAGTTCGCGACCACCTGCAACTCGGCGCGTTCGTCGGCAGAAAGCTTGTGACATGCCTCGTGGTGCCGTAACGAGCGCCCGTCCGCCGCGTCAGGTTTGCCGCGTTGCCAGCGCTGAACTGTCCGGGCACTACTAAGCCCCAGCATGTTGCACGCGTGTGCCTGGCGAGCCCCGGCCAGGGTCGCCTCGCTGATCAGGCTGGTCAATGTCTTGCGCTCTTCAGGGCCCGTCATTCGGCCTCGCCCTCGAACAGCGCGCGGTACTTTTTTTGCAGCACCAGTAGCGCTGCAGCTTCAGCCAGCGCCTTCTCCTTGCGGTTCAATTGCGCTGCAGTTGGAGATTGGCCTGCTTCAGATCCCGCACCTCCTGGTGCGCTCTCGCGCCGGCTACCACCGATTCCACCAACGGCGCAGAAGTCCGTTCGCCACTGCGCGAGATGATGCGCAAACAGGCCGCGCTCACGACACCAGCCGTTCAACGATTCGTCGACCAACCCGTGGCTCTCCTGCAAGGCCATCAGCCGTTCCTCCAGCGAACAGTCATCCGGACGCTTTGCATGTCCCGAGCTCGAGCTCCGGTTCGCGGCGGCTGCACCTCCCATCCATTTCGTCAATGTCAAAACATTCACGTTCAATTCGTCCGCTACAGTTCCAACCGTTCGGTTGCCCCCGCAGGACCTTCGAGAGCGCCTGCTCCCTGAACCCGACAGAATACGTCTGCTTCGCCTTCAACTTGCACCTCTGACTCTTCTTGATAAAGAAATTCAGAAGCGACAACTATGACGCCGGAGGATTGTTGCGCACTGGCCCGACAAACAGTAGCCCTCAAGGACCACCTGAGTGAACACTTAACCAAGAAGAGTTGACCTAGATTAAGGGTACACAGGGAGGCAGCGAATAGTATGAAGCAATACGACGGGCGGATATCGACGTCCGTCACGCCAGTTCACCCACAACATTACCGATGCGAACGCTGCAGTGCCTGCGTCAACGGGGGACCAATATGTAGATCTCGGATGACAGCAAGCTCTATACATGAATGCTACTTCAAAGTCCGTGGGAAGGATCTCAGTACACGCGAGCGAGCGACCGTCAAAAGTTGAGACCAGTCATTGAGTCCGCGGAGAGCCCAATAGCGGAATGGGGCAGGAAGAGGCGCCCTTCTCTTGCCTGGATCGTGCCGCCCACCAACAAACCGCACTATCAATATCATGAGCATGCCAAATTACGACCTACCGAAAGACATAGCAAACCATCTGGTTGATCCGCAGTTCTATACCAACCTCAATCGCCTCCATGAAACCTATACTTGGGCGCGTGCAAACAACCCCGTCGGGCGCGCCATGGCGGATGGACATGACCCGTTCTGGGTGGTCACGAAACACGCCGATGTCTCCATGATTTCAAGAGAAAATGCCTTGTTTCACAACGGCGACTATTCTGTCGTCTGCAGGCCAAGAGCGTCGATCGAGCATGTCATTTCCACCACCGGTAGTCCAAACATCGCCCGATCACTCGTGCACGTCGACGGCGACGAGCACAAGAGTCTACGCGCGCTGACGCAGTCGTGGTTCATGCCTACCAGCATTCTCGAGCTTGACGACCGCATTCGATCGCTGGCAAATATAACGATCGCGAAGCTGTTGCATCACAACGGGCAAGTGATCGATTTTGCGAATGACTTTGCATTGCATTTCCCACTGAGCGTGATCATGGATATTCTCGGCGTTCCGCAGGAAGATTCCCTGCGCATGTTGACGTTGACTCAGGAGATGTTCGGAAGCGAGGATGCCGAATACAAGCGCGAAGTGCAGCGCCAAGGCGATGCGAGCAGCGCGATGGGCAAGGCCCTGCTGTCCATTGTGGCCGACTTCAAGGATTATTTTGACCGCCTGACCGAAGACCGCCGGAAGAACCCACGTAACGATATCGCAAGCTTGCTGGCCAACGCGGTGATCAACGGACAGCCTATCGATGAAGCGACCCGTCTTGGCTATTACGTGATCATCGCCGCAGCAGGACATGATACGGTTTCGTCGTCCATATCGGTCGCAATGTGGGCGTTGAGCCGCTTCCCTGAGCTACTGCCGCGACTACAGGCGGATCGTTCGCTGATTCCGCAGTTTATCGACGAAACCCTTCGCTACGCATCGCCGGTGCGTCATTTCATGCGTACGGCGACTGCCGACACCAACGTCCGGGGCCGGACAATCCGCAAGGGCGATTGGCTGATGCTCTGCTATGGCTCGGCAAATCGTGACGAGCAGGTCTTCCCTGAGCCATTCGCATTCAATATCGACCGCAAACCGAACAGGCATCTCGCTTTCGGCGCCGGCGCCCACGTGTGCCTGGGTCAGCATCTCGCGAACATGGAAATGCGCATCTTGTTTGAGGAACTGGTCCCGAGGTTGCGGCTTATCGAGCCGGCGGGCGAAATCGAATTCGTTGCGTCCAGCTTCGTGAGCGGCCCAAAGCATCTTACAGTTCGTTGCGTGGTGCATCCGCGTTGACCCACCGGAGTCTGTAGTTGGAGTGAACCCTTGAGGCTCCGCCTTCACTGCGGAAGTTACCAGGCGGCTACGTACGGGTCCCGGCGTGAAGCCGAATATGAGCTCGGGCTTGACGATGAACCGAGCGTCCTCTTTGCGCACCTCTGCATGCAGCGTGGGTTGTGGCGGCCGCACAGCATGGCGATTTCGGCGAGCAGTACGTTAGCCAGTCGGAGGCAGTGCAGTGTAAGCGGCATTGAGCGCGCGGCTATAGCAATGACAGCGGCATCGCGCGCGTCAATCTAGGCATTGCCATCGAGCAGGTCGGCAATGCGGCGCATAGTGAGGCTGGTAAGGATGCGACTAGGACACCAAGGTCAACAGCAACTGCCACGGACAATGCTTCGATGGTGAGCGTGATCTACGACGAAAAAAAGTTCACCGAACGTCTTCAGTTCGGAGATGAGTGCACAGTTTGGTCTCATCGTCGGGCCGGCGCTTTGTTGTACCAACGCTTTCGGTTTCGGCCGAGGGCTACGGGGTGATGGTGGCCTTTGCCTACGTCAACGCTCATGAATGGATCGACTAAGCGACGTTGTTGGCTTTTCATGCATCGAGGGCTTCGGACGTTGCACGGTTCGGTCTGCAACATCGGCGGCAGGTCTCCGCATTCACGTACCGGATGGCCTACCGATGTTCCGGCTGAACTCCTATTAGCGATCACCTGCCCCACCAAGCCCGGTGCCCCCGGCTCACAACTGCAACTTGGAAAATCATGCCGGGCCTAGATTCCCAATTCTCAATTATCGAGGCGTGAAGAAAATAACGGAGTGCGCATGGCATAGATTTGGCTGTTACTTCATGCAACTCCACTTTCTGTCGGATTTGTTCAATGACCACGATATTGGCTCATCAGAAGCAAAAAGAGATTTGGCTTCCAAATGATAAAATCAGTATGCGCAGTGGTGATGGGAGTGTTTTTTGGATTAGCGTGCTGCGATTCAAACCGTGCGCAGAGTAGCGTCACGCTATATGGAGCATTAGACGTTCTCACTGATATCTCAAATCAGGGCAGAGGAACCTTAACTAAAATGTCGAATGGCGGCACGTTCGGATCGCGGCTTGGCCTTATGGGTAGCCAAGCCTTCGGCGACGGATACAAAGCTATTTTCAGACTTGAGAGTGGTTTCGCGCCTAATACCGGCACCATACAGCAGGGCGGCGCACTTTTCGGCCGGCAAGCGTATGTTGGCTTCGAAGGTTCTGAAGGGACTTTGACTTTTGGTCGCCAATACTCGCCAGAGTTTCTTGCGATGAGTGACAACGACGTTTTTTTAGGAGGCTTAGGAGGGAGCGTCTGGGACGTTGATCGCACTTTGCCTAATGGTACCGTCCAAGCTACGCTCCTTACCGAGGTCATTACGTGCCGCGTTAATAATTCCGTTCTTTACTCATCTCCGAAAATTTATGGATTCTCGGTCGGGTTGATGTACGGTCTCGGCGGTGTTGCGAAATCTACAAGTGGTGGAACAACTTTTAGCGGGGCAATCAACTACACCAATGGCCCCGCAACGTTTCATGCCGGATATGTCTATCAGAGGGACGCATTGGATCGGGGATATTACAAAGCATGGGGTGTCGGCGGTAACTATGGGATTGGGCCGGTAAGAGTGTATCTCGGGTACACTAAAGATGACTATTCTATCATAACTGACGCAGCATCGTTTAATAATTCGTGGCGGTATGCAATTGCCAATCTGGGAGTGAGCTACCAAATTACACGTTCGACCGTTTTAATGGCACAAGTTATAAAATTGATTGACACCTCGAATGGAATTACTCAGTCAAAAAACTCGTACATTGTTGGATTAGGTGTTTTTTATTCTATTTTTAAACAAACCAGTATATATATCGGGTACGCACAAACAAAAAATAAAAATGGGTCCACTTACACGTTGGGGCAAGCCCTATATTACGGGGAACCGGCATACCCCAACACCACGGCACGCGTGCTTAGATTCGGCATGCGAACGACCTTCTAGTGTTCTGTTCCGCTGATTCGCGAACAAAGTCTGTGTAGCTTTTCGAGGATGGAATCAGCGGAAGCGGTCCACATGAATGGTTTGCAGTTTTCGTTGTAGTAGGAAACGAACTGATCGATACGCTTGATCAGTTGTTTGACCGAGCCGAACGAGCCCCTACGGATGGCCTTGTCGGTGATCAGCGCAAAGAAGCGTTCGACCTGGTTCAGCCACGAACTGTAGGTCGGAATGAAATGCATGTGCCAGCGGGGCTTTGCTGCCAGCCACGCCTTGACCTTGGGATGCTTGTGACTGCCATAGTTGTCCACGATGCAATGCACGTCGAGTTCAGCCGGTACGGCCTTGTCGATTTCGCGCAGAAACGACAGGAACTCCTGATGCCGATGACGCGGCTTGCAGGTGGCGAGCACAGCGCCATTGAGTACGTTCAGGGCGGCGAACAGTGTCGTGGTGCCGTGGCGAACGTAGTCGTGCGTGACGCCTTCGACGTAACCGAAACCCATCGGCAGCATGGGTTGCGTGCGCTCGAGCGCCTGACACTGGCTCTTCTCGTCCACGCACAGCACCAGAGCGTTCTCCGGTGGGCTCAAGTACAAGCCGACCACATCACGCAGCTTCTCGATGAAGAACTGATCGGTCGAGAGCTTGAAGCTTTCGCTGCGATGCGGCTGCAGACCCAGCAACTTGAAGTAGCGGTGCACGCTCGTTGGCGAGATGGCAGTTTCGGCGGCAATCGTGCGCACGCTCCAGTGAGTGGATCCATCCGCCGGCTTCGTGTGCAGGGTCTTGTGAATCAGTTGAGCCAGCCGCTCGTCCTCGATCGTGCGTGGCTTGCCGGGACGTACTTCGTCATAGAGTCCGTTGATTCGCTGCTCCAGAAACCGCAGACGCCACTTGCCCACCGTGGCGCGCGTGAGTTGCAGGCGTTGTGCGATCGCGCTGTTGGGTTCGCCATCAGCAGCCGCCAGCACGATGCGCGCCCGCGCGACCAGCGCAGCCGAAATCGAACGAGAACGTGCTATCGACATCAGTTGCGAGCGCTCGTCTTCGCTCAGCACCAGTTCCGCCTTCGGTCGTCCCATTGCCATGCTGACGTCTCCCGTTCCGTTGACGTCAACATGCTACGCGAACATAGATCAGTTAACAACGGAACAGAACACTAGATTAAAGTTGAAAATCGGTGGCTAATTAGCCCGTCCTGAACAATTCGCTTTGCGACCACCGGCGTTACGGCGATGGGACCGCAGCAGTGCGGCGCTCAAGCAAGGCAGCCAGAATAAAGACACAAAGAAGCCGTAGCTTCCTCAGGATCATCCTCAAGTTGTGGCCGGCGCCGCACAACACCGCGTGCATTGCATCACCCAGCGCGCCTTTGAGCCAGTTTCTGCCGAGCTTCCCGTCAGCCTTCATGTGACCGATGGCTGGCTCGATTGCGCTGCGTCGCCTGATCATCGCGCGTAGTCCGCGTGTGATGCCGCGCCGCAAGCCCGGGTGGTAGATCTTCACGCCGTCGACAGCGACACCCTTGTATCCACGGTCGACGATCGCGACTTCCGGCGTGATGTCGCACAGGATTGTCGCCTACTCCAGCGCTTCAGCCAGCGTATGACCGTCGTACGGATTGCCCGGCATCGAGCGCATCCCAACTACCAGTCCTTCCTTGTGAGTCGTCGTGATCGACACTTTCACGCCGAATTCGTACGGCTTGCGCGCCTTGCCTTTGGCCAGACACTCCACTTCCGGCGCGTGCAGCGCATAGAGCTTGTTCTTGTCCTTCAGCTTCTGCAACAGGATGCGCTTCGTGCGGCCAATCAGCTCCACCAATGCAGCGCGTTCTGGGTCTGCCACTTGGGCGGTAAATTTCAAGCTAGATGTCGCCTCAACGATTAAATTCAGGCGGCCTTTTGCTCCTGTCGGTGGTCGCGTTTGATGGGTTCGAAGTTGTCTGTCTGATCGGGATTCAGATGAACCGTGTGTACGCGCTTCCAGTTTCGCGTGGGGCCTTTCCATCGTAGCGGGTTGCGCTGCCTGGCCGCCTCGTAGAGCGTCGCGCGGCGATCGAGGATCTGCTGGTCGAGATTGGCGTGCCGTTGGGCAGGCGTGACGAAACGGATCGCGCTGTGACGGTGTTCGTGGTTATACCAGCGCACGAGCCCGGTGACCCAGGCGCGCGCGGCAAACAGTGTGTCGAACGCCTGCAGGGGATAAGCCGGTCGGTACTTCAGAGTTTTGAACAGCGATTCCGAATACGGATTGTCATTACTCACGCCCGGTCGACTTAATGACGGCATGACACCCAGTGCCTGCAGGGTGGCGAGCATAGTGGCACCCTTCATCGGGCCGCCGTTATCTGAATGCAAAATCACCTGACCCGGTTTGATCGCTTCACGCGCACATAGATCCTTCAGAAGCTCGCTGGCCTGGGCGCTGTTCTCCTCGGCGTAGACCTGCCAGCCGACGACCATCCTACTGAACACGTCCATGAACAGATAGAGATAGCAATACTGCCCGCGAACTGTCGTTGGCAGATAAGTAATATCCCAGCTGAACAACTGATTGGGCCCGTCGGCACATACTGCGCGTGGCTTGCTGCGGGCGCGGGCCGGTCGTTCACTGCGCCGATGAGCAAGCTGTTTCTCTTCGCGCAGCACCCGGTAAAACGTCGATTCCGAGGCGATCTAGCGGCCCTGGTCGGCCAATCGAGGCACGATCTGGCTCGGTGGCAGATGACCGAATTCGACAGAGTTGGCCACCGCCAGTAGTTCAGTGCGCTCCTCGTCCGACAGTTTGTGGGCAGGATCATGATGGCGTAAGGTGCGCCCATCCATCGCCTCAGGACCGCCGCCTTGCCAGCGCTGCACGGTGCGCGCGCTTAGTCCGAGCATGGCACATGCGCGTGCCTGACGAGCCCCGGCTGTCGTCGCCTCACCGATCAGCTCCTGCAATGTCGCGCGCTCTTCGGGGGAGCTCATTCGTCCTCGTCCCCGAACAGCGCCTGATACTTTTTTGAAAGTACCAGCAATGCGGCTGCCTCCGCTAACGCCTTTTCCTTGCGTTTCAGTTCGCGCTGCAGTTGTGCATTGGCCTGTTTCAGCTCGCGCATCTCTGGAGCGTTTGCACGTGCGCTGCTCGCGGTGCCGGCCGAACAGAACTGGGCGCGCCACTGGTCCAGATGATGGGCAAACAGACCCCGTTCACGGCACCACGCGTTCAGCGCCTCGTCGCTCAGTCCATGGTTTTGCTGCAAGGCCAGCAGGCGCTCTTCCAAAGACCAGTCTTCCGGGCGCCGTGCATCGACTGGCCCCGGGTTGCGGTTTGCGGCGTTAGACACGCGGATCCACTTCCTCAAGGTTAATACGTTCATGTTCAGTTCCGCGGCAACCGCTCCTACGGACCGGTTGCCTCGTTGCAGGACCTTTGCCAGCGCCTGCTCCCTGAATTCGACAGAATACGTCTGTTTGGCATTCAACCTGCACCTCTGAGTTCTTCAAATTAAGAAAATTCAGAGGCGACATCTAGTGAGACGCAGGGGGTGGGCGACCTGTCGCTCCACATCGCGCATCACCCGTCCGACGCGTGAACGCAGCGTGCGCAGTGCTTTCCTCATGCGCTTGTACTGCTTCGCGTGAGCGTAGCGACCAATCTGCAGCCCCAGATACGGCGCCTCGCGGTTGTAGTTCTGCCTCAGCTTCAGGCCGTGCCGCCGCCTTCACCAGATGTTCGCGACATCGCTCGAGCAGGCGTGAATCGGTTGGATGGGCAATCGCCTTCTCGTCAGGTAGCAGCAGCGCATTGCTGCGCCGCCGCCCCCTTCTAAGGTATCCGAACCACTGAGCAGCGTGACAACTCTCTCTTTGGACTGCGGGTGATCCGGCGTCTGAATCCGACAACGCCGCGTGGACAATTGACGCACCGCAAGGTTTGCGTATGTTCAAAGTGTTCAGCTTCTCAATTCCTCGTATGATTCACTCAGGCGGCCCGAGGTGATGTCAAACCAAGCATAGAGCTGGTCAGAATGCCATTGGGAAGAAAAGCGATCGTCATCTACGGTTTTCGTTTTCCTGCAGCGGGCATCGGCTACGCAGTACGCCGGTACGACCGCCTCAATCTTAGTCCACGGGAATTGCGCTGCACTATATCGGCTGGCCCATTTCCCTCTAACGGCGGAACAACCTTCCTATGGACATGCTAGACGTCATCGGTATTGGTATTGGACCCTTCAATTTAAGCCTCGCGGCGCTCATTCAGCCCACCGGTTTGCGAGCGCTCTTCTTTGAGAAGCGCATAGAATTCTCCTGGCATCCCGGGCTCATGCTGACCCAAAGTCAACTCCAGGTGTCGCCGCTCAAGGATTGTGTGACCTTGGTAAATCCCACAAGCCCATATTCCTTTCTCAACTATCTCTCTGTACATCGACGCCTGTACAGCTTCGTGAATAAAAGTGGAAACAGCACATCGCGAAGTGAGTTCACCCACTATTACCAATGGGTCGCGCAATGCCTGGACACGCTTCGATTTGGCGAGGAGGTGATCGATATCAGGCCTTGCAATAAGGGCTATTGCGTGACCACTACCGCGCGCACATATCATGCGCGCGCGGTAGTGGTCGGGGTCGGCGTCGAACCCAAGGTGCCGGCATGTGCGCGGCAGGTGGTTGGCGAGACGGTCTATCACGTAGACGACTACCTTAACCGGAAACCTTTCAGCGAAGACGAACATGTGCTGGTGGTGGGCGGCGGGCAGAGCGGCGCGGAAGTCGTCGAGCACATGCTGACCGAGTCAGGTCCCGACAAGATCACTTGGGCGACGTCGCGCGCCAATCTGTTTGCGATGGACGACAACGCATTTGTCAATGAAGCATACATGCCCAGTTATAGCCAAAGCTTTCACACGCTGCCGATCCAGCAGCGCAGGGCCATTGTCGAAAGCGAAAAGCTCACCAGCGACGGCATCTCCGCCAGCCTGTGCAACCGGCTCTATGAAGCGTTGTACGAACGCAGCGTCCATGGCACGCTAGCCGACTGCTTTCGTCTGTTGCCTTCGGTGACAATGGACGAGATCACCCGCCGCAGCGGTCGCTGGCACATCGGGTTGACCTCGCGGGTCACGTCGCAGCGCAACGGCATAAGCGCGGACAGAATCATCCTGGCAACCGGTTTTCAGCCGCGCCATTTACCATTCGTTCAGAAGCTGTTCGACGGCGCAAGCCTTGAAGACGGTCTGCCAACGCTCGATCCCGATTACGCCGTGCGCTTCGATGCGCCAATGCCCGGTCCCGTGTATCTGCAAAACCAAAGCCGCGTGCAGCATGGCCTGCAAAGCGTCAATCTTTCGCTGGTCGCGTACAGGAACAGTCGCATCATCAACAGTCTGCTGGGTCTTGCCTTCTATCCGGATGTTCCGGACCGGCAACTGCTCGACAGCCTTGAGGATCAGGAGACTGAAGCAGGATCAATACTGTGCGACGCGGCTCAGGCCTCGCGCCGGCCGGCAGTGGCGTAAGCGGATGACTGACTCCTCCATTTATCTATCGACTGGCAAGCGTGCGATCTCGCACCCCGAGCACTTGCCGGCATCCCTGCAATTACGGGCGTTCATTCCGTTTCTGATCGCGTCACTGGTGATCGCCGCTTCGTACGGGACGAGTTTTCTCCTGCCCGAGTACCTGCAATCCCTAGGCATGAAGAGCGATGTCGCCGGCGCCGTGATTTCGAGCGGCATGGTCTCGACCATGATCTGCTGCTGCGTAGCTGGGCGCATAGCCCAGCGTATCGGTGTCATGCCGACCATCGCCCTGGCCTCGCTCGTCATGGCAGGCAGCATGCTCTGCTTAGCCGCTCCGCCAATAAACATTCGTGCCGTCTATGCAGGCGGTTTGCTGTTGGGCGCTGGGTGGTCCGTGTTCTTCATACTCGCGCCGCTGCAAATCATCCATCATCTGTGCCCCGACGCACGTATCCAGTACCTGACCTTCGTCTCCGGCACGCAAATGGCCGGACTAGGCATGGCGGCGCCTTTGAGCCGCCTGATCGCCCAACATACCGGCTCGATCGCGCTGGCCTACCTTCTGTTCGCTGCGGCATGCGCGGTGGCGGCAGTCTGCGTCAAGATCGCCAGCGAGGCGATGAGGGATGGGTCCTGTTTGCCGATGACGCGCGTGGCCATTACCGCGACCGACACGTTGGCCCTGCTCACGGCACGAACAGCAGTGCCGATCGCAATGATCGCACTGGCAGCCTGTGTCTTCGCCGGGCTGGCAACTTACCAGACACCCTATGCCGTCTCGCGTAACCTCAGGCCAGACCTGTTCTTCCTGACGTTCACGACAACCAGCGTGGCACTGCGCTTGTCGCTCGCGAGAACCATGGGACGTATCAAGCCCGACCGACTGGCGCTCGTATTGTTTTTGCTGACTGGCGCCTCGCTCGTACTGTTCCTGTTGAACCACGGCAGCACGACGCTTTATATCGTCGCTACCGCGCTGTTCGCCACGGGCTACGGACTGAGCTACTCGACCCTGAACGGCATGGCCGCGAACCTCGCCGGAGACCACGGCGTTTCGGTGCCCGTGACTTCGCAAATCTTTACGCTTGCCTATTTCATCGGTCTGTTCGGATGCCCTTTCCTATGTGGCACCCTGATTCACGTTTTCGGCGCCGATGCAATGCTCGTCGTCCTGCTAGGCGCCGTACTCGCCAATGTGGTGCTACTCGGCGTCATGCGCATGAAGGTGCATTTCGCCGCCTGACTTCTCCTTGAAAACTCCGTTCTTTAACGAGGTGGTTCGTATGCTGAATGAAACGCAAAAATCCAAGTGGCACGAAGATGGATATCTAAAAGTGGAGGGCTTTTTCGATCCGGTCACCCGCGAAAAGATTTCTGCTCTGGTCAACGATGTCTCGCGCTGGGAAATCAGCGAAAACAAATGGATGATGTGGTTCGAGAAGACCGAGGATGACCGCAGGATCGTTTCAAAGATAGAGAACTTTTTGGATTTCAACAACGAACTGCGCGACCTGTTGCTGGCCGCCAAGCGCATCCAGACTGCCGTCGAATCGCTTCTCGATGAAGATACCCGCATGCTCAAGGAACTGCTCATCTTCAAGTACCCGGACAGCGGCGGCTATCGTCCGCATCAGGACATCTATCACATCCCGCACAATATTCCTCAACGCATGGTGCATGCCGTGGTCGCCATCGGCATCGACGATTCCGATCCGGACAACGGCGGCCTGTTCTTCAGTCCGGGCAACCATCAGAAAGGTGTGTTTCCGATGGACGCCGGCGGCGTGATTCATCCGGAGGTGGCCGAGACGTTCAAGTGGGAACCCGTGCCCTGGAAGGCCGGCGACATCTTCGTCTTCGACGACTACGCGCCGCACTATTCGCAGCCCAACAAAAGCAATCGTTCGCGCCGTACGCTCTATCTGGTGTTCCAGCGCGCCTCAACTGGTGGCCCCACGCGTACGGAATACAACAAACTGAAGCGTGCCTACAACCCACCCGAAGACAAGGAATCGGATATCCAGGATCTGAAGCCGCCAAATGGCATTTTCTATCGTACCTGATGTAATTCACCGGAGGATGTGCGTGTACACAAAGCAGATTGACCAATCCACGATGCGGCCGGAAAACGGCGTTCTTGTTTGCCGGCTGCTCGAACATCTGCCGGCTGGCCTGACAACAGCGTTCGGCACGTCGATTGTTGAGGTCGTGCCGGCGGGCGCTGTCGATCTGCACTCCCATTCCGAGCATGAACTGTGGATACTCATTTCAGGCAAGGGAGTCTTCGAGGTGAATGGTCAGGCGCGGCCAGTCGCAGATTCAACACTGCTCTATATCGAGCCGAACCAGGAGCACGCGATTCGCAATGCCGATCCGGCGGCGAGCCTGAAATTTCTATCGATATGGTGGGACTAACGTGAACACACGCACTTTTTTCGTTTGCCCCGCACCGCCCTGCCCGAACGGAAAACTGCATCTCGGCCATATTGGCGGGGTCTATCTGCTCACCGATCTTTTCGTTCGCTTTCAACGCATGAGAGGTCACCGCGCCTACCACGTCACAGGTGCGGACGAGCATGGCACCTACACAGTAGTGAAGGCGCGCAAGCTCGGTCGCCCGATTGACGAAGTCGCGCAGTTGCATATTGACGAGATAACGGATTGCTTGCGGGCAATGCACATCGAGCCCGATGTCTTCATCAGAACAACGGACGCTACGCATAAGCAGAACAGTCTGAAGATCTTTCGCGAGCTGGAAGCTGCAGGCTACATTGATGTGCGTAATGGCCATCAACTCTACTGCGAAAACTGTGACGAGTTCGTGGCCGATTCGCTTGCCGTCGGCCTCTGCCCCGCGTGCGATGCGTCCACCGACAGCAACTTGTGCGAAAACTGCGGTTTGGCGCAACAGCACTCGAAGTTGCGAACGCCAGTCCACACGTCGTGCGGCAAACCGCTATCGCTTCGCCCCATCGAACAGGCTGTTTTCGACATCCCTCGCATGGCAGCCATGCTTGACGATGCGATCAAGGGGAGTGAATGGGATCAAACGATCCAGCGTAAAGCGCGTGCATGGTTGCGTGACGAATTGCGGCCACTGCCTATGTCGCGCATTTTCGACCGGGGTGTGACACTTGAAGCACCCGCGAAAATTGCGGGGCAAACATTGATGACGTGGTTCGAAGGGCTTTGGTGTTTCGAGACGGGGATCCGCTTGCAGTGCGCGCGCGACGAGGTCAACTACGACACCGTGATGCGCGACCCAGATACACGCCTCCTGTTTTTCATGGGCCAAGATAACCGCTTCTACTACACCATCGGCGTGGCTGGCAGCCTGCTTGCGCGTGGCTATCCGCTTCCGGCAAATCATTCGATCCAGGACTTCTATAAATTGGAGGGCCAGAAATTCTCGACTAGCCGCGACCATGCACTCTGGGCAGATGAAGTATCCCGGCAGGTCGACCCGAGTGTGTTGCGCTATGCGCTCGCTCGGATTGCCAAGCCGTTCGGCACCAACAATAACGATTTCCAGATCGGCGAACTGATCCGGTCGGCTTCGCACATCCTTGCGTGGGAAAGCGCCCTCCGCCGCGATTCACTGCACTCGGCGAATGTCGATGGAAGCGGTCTTACGCCGGCGCACGACGACATAGTCCAACGTTATATCACCGCGATGGCCCAGGTACGCTTCTGGAACGCCCTCGATCTGATTGACGAATACTTCGTCGCGACGGGCTTCGGCACGAGCCCGGAAACGTGGCGGCCGGTGCACGTATCCGTCTTTCTGAGCATGCTCCATCCCGTGATGCCAGTGCTGGCCGAACGCTATGGAAACGTGTTCTTTGGCGAGAATTGGACACCGGCACTCGGCGCAAACGCCACGCTATCGGCTACGCCTCCCAGAGCAACGGCCGAATTTCCGCCGTTCGGAATGCCAATTGCCGACTCGTTCATCCGCCAATATCAATCGCGCTTCCAGCGCGCTGTCGATGCCGCGTAACCAACGATGGAGCCAGTCATGTCGATGCGCAGTCGCACTTCGCTCAGTTATGGGGTATTCGACCACACCTCAGGCAAGGACACAGTCAACTTCGCCTATGGGCTTCCCGATCCTATGACGTTCGCCCGCCTGCAATGGCCGGACCCGCTTACCGTCGAGACGGGCGTCAGCATCTCCGACCTACCGCAGTACACCGACGCCCATGGCCTTCCCGAACTGCGCGGACAGCTTGGCCAAAGGTACCGGATGGCGCGTGGCAATGTCATTCTGACGAACGGCGCTTCACAAGCCCTGCAACTGCTCGCCGATGCTTTTATCGACCCAGGAGACGTCGTGCTGACCGAAGACCCGTCCTATCTCGGCGCGTTGCGCATTTTCTCTATTGCGGGCGCGACGGTGGTTCAAGTAGGTGCGGATTCCTTGGGTGTCGACCTCGATCTGCTCGAACAAGCATTGCTGCACGCAAAGGGGCGAGCCAAGTTGTACTACACCACTCCGGCGTTCCACAATCCGACTGGACGATACTTTGCACACCGGCATATGGTCGAGGTGGAGGCTCTACTGTCCCGCAACGGCGTGCGGCTGGTGCAGGACCTGGTTTATAGCGAGTTGCCCTACGATGGCGCGTCACCCGAGGTTCTGCAGGCGGGTGGCAACATCATCAATGTGCATAGCTTCTCCAAAATCTCAGGCCCCGGGCTTCGCGTAGGCTGGGTGCTGGCCGAGCCGGAAATTGTCGACCGCCTGGCCCACCTGAAATGCGATGGAGGTGTGAGTCCCATTGTCAGCAATATGGCGCTCGCCTTATTGCAGTCGTCGTCTTTGGACGCTCACGTCGAACACCTAAGGACGCACTACCGGAGCAAGCGTGACGCAATGCATAGGCTGTTACAGGCCTGCCGATTCTGCAAACCGGATTACGAGATTCCGAGTGGTGGATTTTCGTTCTGGGTCTCGCTTGCCGAAGGCATCGATTCCGCCGAATTGGTCCGCGAGGTGCGCCGGAAGCACAATGTGAAACTCGTCGAAGGAAAGCACCATGGACCGTGCGGTGCAGCCCGTGTACGCTTAAGCTTCAGTTATCTCCAGCCGCGTTTGATCGAGCGCGGCTTGGCTCAGATAGACGATGCGCATGCGAGCCTTCTGACATCGACGCGCTTTAAGCTGCGTGGCTAGAGAATGCCAAGTACTACGGATAGTCGGTGCGAGATGCACAAGCGTAGGCCGAGCGAAGACATCCACTGCGCCGCCCCTACCGCAAACAACTCGACGAACGCTTTTCGGCATGGCACTACGTCACTGATTTCGCCCAGGATCCGTCCGTTATATAGACAGCCCCCCCTTCGCGCGTGTCTCGGAACCCTCAACGTGAGAACCTCAGTACATTCTGCGTTCGGTTCGGCAATTGATTTACCGCAATAGTCGATTGCTGTGCGTTCTGTACGATCAACGCGTCATCGCTCTGAAGCCGATATCAACATCAAGACCTACCTGATGTAAACGGTATGGAATTCCGACCAAAGTCGAAGCAGGAGAGCAAGTGAAGAAACTTCTGATCGTATCGATCGCCGTCGTGCTGATAGGCTATCTATGCATCAGCGGTATCGCGTACATCCACGACAAGGACTATGCGGAAAGAGCGGCCGTGAGACTGGCCGCGTCCCCACAAGCGTACGGCATCCGTGAAGTGTTAGATCGAAACGCGTGCTATTACTGCCACTCGACGAAAACCATCCTGCCCAACTATGCCGCGCTACCAGGCATTCGTCAGCTAGCCGAGCACGACATACAGACGGGCCTCGCCTACTTCCGCATCGACAGCCTGTACGCGGCGCTCGAGAGTGGCGCACCGGCCCCCGAAGCCGATCTTGCAAAGCTGGAAACCGTTGTGAACGAACGCACAATGCCACCAAATCTGTTTCGCTTCGTACACTGGACCACCGGCTTGAGCGCCTACGATCAACGTGCGCTTCTCGACTGGATCGCGTCCCAGCGACGCAGCGCATATGCGACGCCCGGCGTTGCACCAGAGTTCGCTAACGAGCCGGTACAACCTTTGCCTCATTCCTTGCCGACTGACGCGGGCAAGGTCGCGCTCGGGAAGCAGCTTTTCAACGATGTCAGACTATCGGCGGACAACACGATATCGTGTGCGAGCTGCCACACGCTAGCGATCGGTGGCGTAGATGGAAACAAGGTTTCGTCCGGCGTGGGCGGCCAGTTGGGTGCAATCAACGCACCGACAGTGTTCAACTCGGCACTCAACCGCAAGCAGTTCTGGGACGGTCGCGCCGCCACGCTGCAGGAGCAGGCCGGCGGCCCACCGCTGAATCCGGTCGAAATGGCGTCCACGTCATGGAGTGAGATCATCGATAAGCTGAAACAGGACTCATCGCTGACGCAACAGTTCTTGCGGGTATACCCGGACGGTTGGTCAGGCGAGAACATCACAGACGCGATCGCCGAATATGAGACGACACTGCTAACGCCGAGTCGCTTCGATGCTTACCTGCGCGGCGACATGGATGTGCTGAATGGCGAGGAACTGCGCGGCTACCAGTTATTCAAAGCAAACCATTGCGCGACCTGCCACGTTGGCAAGAATCTGGGCGGACAGTCGTTCGAACGGATGGGCCTTGCGGCTGACTACTTCGCCTCGCGGGGCTACGAACGCACCGACGCAGACAACGGCCGCGCCAACTTTACGAAAGATCCGCTCGATCGCCATGCGTTCAAGACGCCGACGCTGCGCAATGTTGAGTTGACCGCGCCCTATTTCCACGACGGTAGCCGCATCGATCTGCGCGAAGCTGTACGTGACATGGCGACATATCAGGTCGGTAAACAATTGGCCGAATCGGACGTTGACGCAATCGTCGCGTTCCTGAGGACGCTAACGGGTACGCACCAACCCGTCGCGACCCATTGATCCAACCACCGCGGCTGACATTAGGGCGCGACAAAAGCACCTTGCAACGGCCGCGCGCACGCGCTGATCCTCCCCGCAAGGCGCATTGGGGAGAGATGGCGATACCCCTACGGGCCGGTCGGGTGGCCCGACATAGACGTACGACGCGCATGCGCTGATGCAATGAGCACTCGGTCAGTGATTCCGTGGCAAGCGCCGCGATTTTCTCGGTACGTCTCAGCTTGGCGGAATATATGTTCGGAGAATCTTCATGCGTCTTACTGTCCAGCTCGACATGTTCAATCGGGCCCATCCGATGGCATTTGCAATCCTCTGGATCGACAAGGAAAAGCGGCAATGGTCGCGCGAAGGTCATTTTGGACTTGAACTGCCTAAATGGGGCTCGCTGCACGTGGATTGCGGCAATACGCTAGTGTGCGAGCCCAACGACAGGACACCAGTATATGTTCTAGAAGGACTGAATCTAGACTGTTGCTACGGACTCTTCCAAGGTGAAGCCGGACGCGTGCAGTGGTGCACGGAAGGCGACCTCGCTCTGATGTCCGGCCATTGGCGTGTGCAGTGTATCGACAACGAACGGGCGCAGCCGGAACACGGACTGTTCGCTACCGGTGGCGACTCCTAACGCAATCTGGGTTACAGGTTGTGTCGCAGTAAGAGACAGGCGGTAGAATCCGGCTGGTTTTATCGCATCAACGCGGTCAAGTAAAATCCGTCGACCGCAACGCATGACAGGCATGATGGCAAAGACGAAGACGCGGCGCAAGACGCTGCCCACTGGCATTGGCAAGGTACTGAAGCGGCTGCACTACCCGTTGGACGTGATCCTGCTGTGCGTGCGCTGGTACGTGGCGTACTCACTGAGCCTACGTAACCTCGAGGAAATGATGGCCGAGCGGGGTATCGAGGTGGATCATTCGAGCGTGTACCGGTGGGTCATCAAGCTGCTGCCGGTGCTTGAAAAAGCATTCCGCAAACGCAAACGGCCCGTGGGCAAGAGCTGGTGCGTCGATGAGACCTACGTCAAGGTCAAAGGCCAATGGAAATACTTGTACCGTGCCGTCGACAAGACACGTAACACGGTGGATTTCCTGCTGCGCGCCCATCGGGACAAAACCGCGGCGCGCCGCTACTTCGAGAAGGCGATTGAACAGAACGGCGAGCCCGAGACAATCACCATGGACAGGAGCGGCGCCAATCTGGCTGCGCTTGAAGCACTCAATGCCGAGCGTTTAACACCAATCAAGGTTCGTCAAAACAAATACCTGAACAACGTCGTCGAGCAGGATCACCGTGCCATCAAACGCATCATCAAACCGATGCTGGGGTTCAAGGATTTCCGCTGTGCGCGCATCATCCTGTCTGGCATAGAGATCGCACACATGATCCGCAAGGGGCAGATGCGTGTCGATGGCGTCACCTCGACTGCAGCCGAACAATTCTACTCGTTGGCAGCTTAAGCAGTACTACTGATATCACGCTTTTCTCAAGCTGTAATCGTTAGCGCGACAGAACCCGGAAACGCCTCCTTGATGTTGGCGGCCAGGCCCTTGCCGGTCACGCGGCCCAGACTGGCGCACATCGCCTGGACGGCCGCCATTAACGGAAACGCGAACGGCATCGTCCACAGCATGCTCAGACCGAATTGCGCACCGGCCTGCGAATATGTGGCGATGCCGCCTGGATCGTCGTCGGCGACGCCCGTGATGAGGCCGAGGCCGATGCGCGCGAGCGGGTGTTCCTTGAGTCGTGCGAGTAGCGCGCCCGGGCGTTTTCGCTGTGTTGCCTCGAGTTCCACGGCGCTCTCCTGAACATGCGCGTGCCGCACGGCGTGTGAGGGCGGCCGCACACGGCGCAAAACCAGCATTGCCGGTTAGTGCCTGTGCAACGCGGAGGCCGCGCTATACACCACGCGCGGATCGTGCTGGCCTTTGTACACTGCCGGAGCGGTTCTGCAGCGTGTACACAGCTGTCTGCGCCGAGCGAACCGAATATTCGACGGTGAACACGACGTCGTTCGGCAACTCGCAAAACTGTCCGACGAACGCGAGGTTTGCCCAGCCTTCGGGCATCACTTGCGGCCGGTCGCCGCGCTTGCGCCGCAGGAACGGGCTGGTGATGAAGGGCATCAGGCACGGAATGCAGATCGCGTCGCCGAGAATATTCGGGGCTTCCGCCTGAACGTTCAGATGACCGAGAAGTTCCGTCATGATTTCGCGGCCCGTGCATCCGGCCATCGGCTTGGCGATGAAATTGCCCGGCCGGTCGACGAAAAGCCCGCAACCCCAGAACACCTCGACACCTTTCGGCTGCCCCAGGAAATGCGGCTGGTGCGGCAGCACGATCGAGACGAGCCAGTTCGATTGGGGAAAGGTAATCAGGCCACCTTCGCCGGGCACGTTGCCCGTCAGATCACGGATCAGGCGGAACAGCGTCGGATCATGCAACGTCGCTGTAAAAGACAGCCATTTGGATTCTTCGACATGGTCGGCGAAAACGGATGGATGGCCGAATTCGGCTCGTCCTGCTGCGATAGTTTTCCAGAGCGCCCACGCGCCGCTGCTGTCGTTATGATTGAACACGGCAGGGCGGTTCGTGCCGCCGAGGCTCGACCCTGCCGTCATTGACCCGAGCGTGACAATGACCTTGTCCGCCGCACCGACTGGAATCTCGACGCGACGGCTTTCATGTTCGCAGACGATGCCTGCCACCCGATTCAGTTCACCGCTTTCGTCATAGCGCAGATCGATGACCCGCGTGTTGGTGCGAAATCTCACCCCGTGGTCATCGAGCCATTTGCGCAGCGGCCGCACCATCGAATCATACTGATTGTAGACCGTGCGCATGATGCCGTGCAACTGGTTGAAGCCCGACGTCATATGCGCGAAACGCAGCAGATAACGCCGGAATTCGGCGGCGCTATGCCAAGGCTGGAAGGCGAACGTCGTGCACCACATATACCAGAAATTGGTTTCGAAAAAGTCCGGCTCGAAGTGGTCGGAAATCCGGCTGCCGCCGAGCTGGGCTTCCGGTTCGAGCGAAAGACGGCCGAGTGTGAGCAGGTGCGTTTCGGCGAGCCAGTAAGGGGGCGCGTCTTCGCGCTGGCCGTTGCGTATGAGCCGAGCCTTCGAGCAAGTGCGGCTCGTCTCGTTCCAGTCGAAGATTTCCTTCGTGACGCTGATGCGGCCGTCAAGCGTGGGAATTGAATCGAACAGATCGTAGGTGCACAGATACTTGCTCTCGAGCATGCGGCCGCCGCGCACGACGTAGCCTCCCTGTGGCGTGCCGGCGCCGTCGAGGCTGCCGCCCGGTTTGTCGAGCGCTTCGAGGATCATGATGCGGCAGCCGGGTACGTCGGCGTCGCGAATCAAAAACGCCGCGGCCGCCAGCGAAGCGATACCGCCGCCGACGAGATAGAAATGGCCGGATGCGATCGCTTTATCGCGGCCCTGACCCGCGACAGGATGCATGCCAGAGTATTCGGAATTATTCATGTCGTGCTCCCCGTAGGGTGATGGCCTTGGATGTATTGCTTGGACCATACCCGCGCAGCGGGAAGGCTCGTTGAGTTGGATCAACAGAGCGCGACCGGGCTCGCCAATGCAGTGCAAGTGATCCACACGCATGCCTGGCAAAAAAGGGGTATTGCCTTTATACGACCCACCACGCGAGCGCGGCTGTTATCAGCACGACCGCCCACGACGGCACTCGCCACCAGCCGAGCAGGACCAGGGCCGCGACGACCAGCGCGAAATCGCGCCCGGTATGCACTGCGCTGGTCCACACGGGGTCGTACAGCGCGGCGAGTAGAATGCCGACCACAGCGGCGTTGATGCCTGCCATGGCGCCGCGCATTGGCGCGAAAGCGCGCAACTCGCCCCATAGAGGCAGCGCCGCGCCGACCAGCAGGAATGAAGGCAGAAAGATCGCCACGGTAGCGATCAGTGAGCCGGCCGTACCCTGCACGGCTGACCCGTGCTGGCGGCGCCGAGAAACACGGCGACAAAAAAAGCGGACCCGGGACCGTCTGCGCCGCGCCGTAGCCTGCCATGAAGGTGTTCGCGGGAACCCAACCGCGCAGCACGACGACCGCTTCCAGCAGCGGCAACACAGCGTGGCCGCCGCCAAACACAAGAGATCCGACCCGGTAGAACGCCGAAAACAGATCGAGCGGATAACTGTGGAGATAGGCCGCTACCGTGGGCAGTCCGAACAGCAGCAGTGCGAAGGCCGCGAGACAAGCGAGCGCGCCGGCTTTGGACCCGGGCATGCCGAGCGGCGCGCGCGGCACTTCGGTCGACGACTTCAGAAATGCGGCGCCGGCAATCCCCGCGGCGACGATCGACGCAGTCTGACCGTAGGCCGCACCGAGCAGGATTACTGTGATGGCCGAGGCCGCCGCGATCGTCGCGCGTGCGCGGTCAGGGCAGAGCATGCGTCCCATCGACCAGACTGCCTGGACGACCACCGCGACCGCCGCGATCTTCAGCCCCCGCAGCAGATGAAGCGAAGTTGTATCCGACAGATGCGTGAAGCCGTATGCAAAAGCCACGAGTAACAACACCGACGGCAGCGTAAAGTCGAGCCACGCAGTTACCGCACCGGCAGCGCCGCCACGCAGACGCCCGATTGCGATGCCGACCTGGCTGCTGCCGGGCACTGGCAGAATCTGGCACAGCGCAACCATGTCGCTGTACGTGTGTTCATCGCGCCAGCGGCGGCGTCTGACGAATTCGTCGCGAAAGTAGCCAAGGTGAGCCGCCGGACCGCCGAACTAAGTCAGGACGACCCTCAGAAAGATGCAAAAGAGCGTCCACGGCGAGCTATGTGCGGGGAGGGCGAGGGGCGTCTCTGTATCCGCGTTACGCATGGGGAAGGTTGTGTCGGCACGGGCTCCGAAAAATAGCACACGCCGGTTCGCTCGGGTGCCATGTCCCGCGCCCGCGCTCAATCAACCTGCCAGCGCAGGCTGCGCAGCACTGCCACGCCATTGATGCAAGTCAATCGGAAGCCACGAATAGCGCCGATGATTTCTTCATCGGCTCGCTGACGTACGCGGCTTTGGCCGCCGGAACGGCCGATGGGTAGAACAGCACGCGCGGAGGCAGTATGGGGAATCGATATGCAGATCGTCTACCTCGGATTTACAGGATCCGCGCAAATCGGATCTGACGCAGCAGCACAACTGGTGCGCCTCGAGCGGTTCGGCAAATCCATTTCTGGTTGCCATCTTGCGATCGAGGCCATTCGCGGGCATGCGCCGAATGACGCAACCGACATACGGCACGCTGTGCCGGACGCGACGGTGAACCACCTCATGTTCGATGCACGTCTCGATCTGGTCCTGCGCACGGGTGAACTGGTCCCGCTCGAGCACCGGCAGAGTCCTGATCCCGATGTCGCGGTGAAGGCGCCCTTCGATGCGGCCGAACGGCTGCTCGAGCGCGGAGCCACGCGCGTCTGATTTCCGACGGTTGTTTCAAAGTTTCAACAGGAGGCAGTCATGTACGCAAACATCGTGGTGGCCGTGGACGGCAGCGAAGCCTCGAAATGTGCGCTTTCCGAAGCGATCCAGCTCGCAAAGCTCTCGCGCGGCAAGTTGACCGCGGTTTACGTGCAGGATCAATCGGCGGCTTTCACATACGCGGGCGTGTGCGATCCGCATCTACTGACGGACGCTGCGCGTCAAGTCGGCGTGAGCTTGCTACATGGCGCGCTCGCCCAGATGCGCGAGCTCAATGTCGCGGGCGACACGGAGATCGTAGAGACGCAAGGCATCGCCGAGAACATCGCCAGCGCGTTGATGCGCTGCGTGCAGCGCCGTGACGCGGACCTGGTCGTGATGGGCACGCACGGACGCCGCGGTCTGCGACGCATGGTGATCGGTGTGGCCGAGCGGTTCGTCCGCTATGCGAGGTTCTGTCGCGCTAACGATTACAGCTTGAGAAAAGCGTGATATCAGTAGTACTGCTTAAGCTGCCAACGAGTAGAATTGTTCGGCTGCAGTCGAGGTGACGCCATCGACACGCATCTGCCCCTTGCGGATCATGTGTGCGATCTCTATGCCAGACAGGATGATGCGCGCACAGCGGAAATCCTTGAACCCCAGCATCGGTTTGATGATGCGTTTGATGGCACGGTGATCCTGCTCGACGACGTTGTTCAGGTATTTGTTTTGACGAACCTTGATTGGTGTTAAACGCTCGGCATTGAGTGCTTCAAGCGCAGCCAGATTGGCGCCGCTCCTGTCCATGGTGATTGTCTCGGGCTCGCCGTTCTGTTCAATCGCCTTCTCGAAGTAGCGGCGCGCCGCGGTTTTGTCCCGATGGGCGCGCAGCAGGAAATCCACCGTGTTACGTGTCTTGTCGACGGCACGGTACAAGTATTTCCATTGGCCTTTGACCTTGACGTAGGTCTCATCGACGCACCAGCTCTTGCCCACGGGCCGTTTGCGTTTGCGGAATGCTTTTTCAAGCACCGGCAGCAGCTTGATGACCCACCGGTACACGCTCGAATGATCCACCTCGATACCCCGCTCGGCCATCATTTCCTCGAGGTTACGTAGGCTCAGTGAGTACGCCACGTACCAGCGCACGCACAGCAGGATCACGTCCAACGGGTAGTGCAGCCGCTTCAGTACCTTGCCAATGCCAGTGGGCAGCGTCTTGCGCCGCGTCTTCGTCTTTGCCATCATGCCTGTCATGCGTTGCGGTCGACGGATTTTACTTGACCGCGTTAATGCGACACCCATTAGCCGGCCGAAGTCAAGGCACAAGTCTATCCATCGGCGGATGACCATGACGATGAAAGAGACCATCGTCATGGTCATCCGCCGAAATTCGTTCCGTCGTCCCTGTCGCGACTGCCTGCAGGGTCGGCATCGCGTCCGTTTTCTCGAGCTGGTTGCGAACCGGATCGCACCAGACAACCATCGGGATCAATCATGCCGTGATGGAACTCACGGCTGCCCTGGCGGCCGTTGCCGCCCCAGAGAAACTACAAGGGCTTCCCCGTTGAGCGCAAGCTCAATCGAGGTTCGCGTTAATACATGCTGCAATGCCACGTCGGCGCGCGTGAGAAGATGAAGGACTGCTGTACTACAACCGGTCATGTTGGGCCGCTGGCCCGGACCCTGATGAAAGACGCGCGCAAGGACCTCATTCGTTGGGCGGGATAGAAATCCCCGTTTCTCTGACAGGTATGCCTTGCGCGGGGTCCAACCCGCTTCACATCACCGCTGGCAGTGCAAAGTGATCGTTTATCCGCTCATGATGACTATCGTTGGTCGTCGGCGTTTGGTCAGGCGCGACGACTTCACGCTGCGGCCGGTTCGTGCTTGAAATCCTCGCCGTAATTTAGCATTGCCCAAGCCATTCTCGCATTCTTGGCCGCAATCGCGACTGCCGCACGCCAGTAGCCGCGGCGTTCCACCAGGCTGCGTACCCAGCGGCTGAACCGGTCCTGCTTCTCGCCGAGACTGGCGATCACGGCGCGCGCCCCGAGCACCAGCAGGCTGCGCAGGTAGGCGTCGCCTGCCTTCGTGATGCTGCCCAGCCGCGCCTTGCCGCCGCTGCGTGCTGGCCGGGCGTCAGGCCAAGCCATGCAGCCACCTGGCGACCGTTCCTGAAATCATGTCCGGCACCGATGCTCGCAAGCAATGCGCTTGCGGTGGTCGGACCGATGCCGCGCAGTAGCATGAGTCGCTTGCTGCGTTCGTCCTCACGCGCGATCTCCCTGATCGCGCGGTCGTATTCGGCCAACCGGTGCTCAATGAGGTAGCCTGACTTTCTAAGACACTCCTTTTTGATAAACTTTATCAATGGGAGCACAGATGACGAAACCAAGAACATACACACCAGAGCTTCGTGAAGAAGCTGTAAAGCTTGTGCTTGCACAGGCCTGACGCTGGATGAAGCGGCGAAGCGAATTGCCATTCCGATGGGGACTTTGGCCACGTGGGTCAAAGCAGCCAAGCTTGGCAATGGCGCCGTGACGGCGCCAGGCAGTCGTACGGTTGCCGAATTAGAAGCCGAGGTAGCCAGACTACGTAGGGAACTGGCGGAGACCAAGATGGAGCGAGATATCGTAAAAAAACCGCAGCGTATTTTGCGCAGGAGTCGCTGCCAAATACGCAGTCATGAATACGATGCGACTCGATTATCCGATTGCTGTCCTGTGCCGTGCCTTTAAGGTTTCGCGCAGCGGCTTCTATGCCTGGTCTAAAGGTAAGCTGTCTCCATGTGCGCAGGTTGATGAACGCCTGAAAGTCGCCATCAAGGCTGTGCACAAGCAGAGCCGCGAGACCTATAGCACGCGACGCGTGCAGCCTGAGCTTGAGGCACAAGGCTTTATAGCCGGCCGCGACCGCATCGCTCGCCTGCGCCGAGAGCTCAATCTGCGGTGTAAGAAGAAGCGCAAATTCAAAGCCACGACGAGTTCGAATCACAACTTGCCTGTCGCCGACAATCTGCTGAACCAGACGTTCGCGCCAACGCGGCCAAACGAAGCCTGGGTGACAGACATCACCTATTGTGCCACCGACGAGGGATGGCTCTACGTCGCCGGCATTAAGGACGTCTTCACCTGTGAGTTGGTTGGATACGCCATGAGTGAGCGCATGACGCAAGGACTCACGGCGCAAGCTCTGTGGCGTGCTGTGCACAACAAACGCCCCGAGAAAGGCCTGATTCATCATTCGGACCGTGGGAGTCACAACCATCACTGTAACGTCGAACCCCAGCGTTGTATTTACGCAAAAAATGGCACGAATTTAAAGCCCGCCGCAAATGAGTACATCAATGAGTACGCTACGAAGGAAGAACAACAAAAAATCCTTTAAACTCAATATGCTATAAGACGAACATGAGTCCTCTCCTGGAGTCCAAAATCGTATGAGGAAGTATAGAGAAGCTTGAATACTTCATAAACGTTTGATTCGATGTCTTTTTGCCGATTACCGCTCCATCCGAAACCTGGTATGGCAGAGCGTGAAGCACTTCTTGAGAACATCTAAGTTCGAATCCTCGAAACGTACTCGTAGTCTTTCTCTTTCGCACGCTCAAGCGCTGCCAACTCTCCTCGTTTTCCGTGATATGCCCCAAGGCAGCAGCACTGCGTGCGCCGGCAACGCCAGCAGCGAAACTCAACTTTATCGACGCTGCATTCGCCCTTGGCGATCTCAAATCAAGCCCCTATCTTCATCGCCTGGGGTAGTTTGAGGACGGCTCAATGTTGCGCCTCGTCACGGGGGTCCGCAGACGACCCTGAAGCTGTTCGTCACGATCAATGCATCCGACGGCGGCGCGCGCAACAGCGGCAGCAGTTTGTTTTCCGTGCCACTTTCATTGACAGATCGTAATGCTCGTTGTTGAAACCGAACGATCCCGCCATGCAGCAGCATCCTGTGTCCAGCAGGTTCCGTCGCCCGCCGAGTTTGTCGGGCAGCCCGGTTTCGCCCTTCATGCCGAACAGCGACTTCCGATGTCAATGCCAGGCCACAGGTGCCAGCCCGGAGTGCAGACGCGGCAAACTCAGAAAGCCAGGACGGCAGTCCAGGAATGTGCTGGGCTGAGAACCCACACGGTCGACGGATTGCCCGCCTTCATGCCGGTGCCGATGCTGCGGGCCGTCTCATTTCAAGACGACGGTCATCGCGAAAAGATAGTTGCCTGCTCCTGTGCTCATCCACCAACCTTGGCTCTTGCACGAATGCGGTCCGCTTCACTCGCGGCGAAATATGTAACACGCAAAGACAATGATATGCGCCTCTAGCGGCACGGGATGCTTCCATGGACACACCGAAGAACCTGTTCAAACAACGCCTTTTCTCCGGCGAAACCCTGATTGGCCTTTGGCTCGCACTTGCTGATCCGTACAGCGCCGAACTGTGCGCGGGAAGTGGATTCGACTGGCTGCTGGTCGACGGTGAACACGCACCGTTCGATCTGCGCACCACGCTCGCAACGCTGCAGAGTGTCGCTCCCTACCCTGCCCACCCGGTTATCAGACTGCCAGAGGGCAGTCCAACGCTTATCAAGCAGACGCTCGACATTGGGGCGACCACGCTGTTGATTCCAATGGTCGAATCGCCCGCACAGGCGCGAGACCTCGTTCGGGCGACGCGCTATCCGCCAACTGGAATTCGAGGTGTCGGAAGCGGAATCGCGCGCTCGTCCCGATGGACCCGCTTTCCGAACTACGTAACCGAAGCAAATGACCGTATATGTCTACTGATCCAGGTCGAGAGCCTCACGGCCCTGAACCAGCTCGATGAAATCTGTGCTGTGGCAGGTGTGGACGGTGTATTCATCGGGCCGGCCGATCTATCGGCATCGATGGGGTACATCGGGCAACCGGCTCACCCCAACGTCGTAGCACGCATCGAAGCAGCGTTGCGTTTCATTCGCAAACACGGAAAGGCACCAGGCATCCTGTGTGCCGATCTCAACCTGGCGAGACGTTACATTGCAGCCGGCGCACAGTTTCTCGCGGTCGGAGTCGACACGTCTTTGCTCGTCGCGGCGACCAGGGGACTCGCCACGGCATTCGGACCTTCACTGACGGAAGACCCCGCACCGCCCCGGGCAGGCTATTGACGTCCAACGTGGAAAAACTGCCTCCCCAAAAACAGGAAACCAATCAGCATGAAGATCATCGTGGCAGTAAAACGGGTTGTTGACGACAACATGAAAGTCCGCGTGAAGTCGGATGGGTCAGGTGTCGATATCGCAAACGTGAAGCTGTCGATGAATCCCTCGCCATATCGCAGCCACTCGCAGCATCCACTAGAAGTAACCTTTCCGGGCTGCGACGTGGCGCATACTCCATCGACGCCGCACCCCTTCTTCAACCTGTGCCCTGTTCAACTTCGATCGAATGAAACTCCACCAGTTTGCAGCGCTTGCCTTCTTTGCCTCCATTGGCCTCGCGCACGCCGCCGAGTCCAGCGACATTGCGCCCGACCCGCACGTCGTCGACATCGTCGCGCCGACCGATTTTCCGCCTGCCGGCCATTCATATGCGGTGGATTTTGGCAAGCAGAAATTCCGCCTCGATTTCAAGTCATCAAGCGAGATGACTTTCACTTCCCCTGACGGCAAGAATACCCAGACTGTTCAGATCACCGTCACACGCATCCGTCCCGACGTCTACCTGGTTTTCTGGTCGCGTAAAGCCGGTCAATATGTCGTCCACGTCGAGGATTTCGGCAGGCGGGTCGCCTACTCCAATATCTTTTTGCCAGATGGTTCCGTTCAGCGTTTGAAGGGAACCCTGACGCCCATTGATTGAGGACGAGATATGGCGCGGCAGGGAGAGTAGTCTCGCCCGGCCGCGCTCTTCCCATCGTGTATTACTGAAGTCGCCGCCCCGAGAGGCCTTTGAGTTCAGGCCAACGTTCGTTCGAATGTTCAGAACCGGTGACGGATGGCGACGCGCACGTAACTCTGCTGATTGCTGCCCGATGGCGAAAGCGGTCCGTTGATCGCCGCGACCGCCGTTTTGCCGGTCGAATCGACACCGCTCGCCTTTTGCCATGTGCCGACGAGATAGATATCGGTGCGCCTGGACAACGAATAGTCGACGCCGCCCATCACCTGGCTGTAGCCTGCCCCATCGTGTCCACTTGCACCGGCATTGCGGGTGTAGTTGTAACCCGCGCCCACGAGCAAGGCAGGCGTGATCCGGTAAGTCACGTTGCCCTCGATACTGTTGAATACCGCCTCACCGCCGTAGTGGAACGGATTCGGCCCGGACGACGTGTCGCCGAGTCCTTCAAACCGCACATTGCTGAACGTGACGGCCATCGTCGCCGGGCCCGCGACGTAGCGCAGAGCACCGGCCAGAACCTCGTAGGTACGCGCCGACGCGTAGCCCGCATAAACAGGCGTAGAAACGTTGTTTGCTGTCGCTAAGGATGACGAATCGGAGAAAAATGACGTATTCGGATTGCGGACGTTCATATACGCCGCGCCAGCGCTGAAAGGACCAATCGCGTAACTGGCGCCCGCGGACCATATCTGATTGCGAGTCGCATCGCCCGCAACACCGCCGAGGCTGTATAGGCCGGTCACCATCAAAGAGCCAAAACTGCCGGTGTACTTGAGTGCGTTATTGACGCGGTGCGCGTTGTTCAGGTTATCGATATCGCCCGGGCGCGCAAACACATAGCCGCCCATCTGCGCAAACAGTTCATAGATCGCAAGCGTGTCGACGACGGAGTCGTATTGCCGGCCAGCAGTCAGTGCGCCGATCCGGTCGTTTGAGAGTCCCGCGTATGCCTGCCGCCCGAACACCCTGCCACCTTGTCCGAGCGCACCGGAACCCACGTCGAAGCCGTTTTCCAGCACGAAGAGCGCTTTCAGCCCACCGCCCAGGTCTTCGCTTCCGCGCAACCCCCATCGGCTGCCGCTCGCGACACCGCTGGTCATATTGAACTGGCGGGCGCCATTCGAATTGCTGGTCCAGTTCACCCCTTCATCCAGAATGCCGTAAAGGGTGACGGTGCTCTGGGCATGAGCGAGCATGGACGCGCCAGCGCACGCCGCTGCGGCGAGAAGTTTCTTCTTCATCGGGAATGTCTCCTGTTGTGCCTGCACAGGCTTGTGGTTACGCCACGACGCCGCGCATCGTGCCGACTTGTAGGTTCTGCGGCTGGGTTCCGGATGGATGCCGCGCTGTGCATGGGCTCGAAGTGTTCGCGAACCAAAAAGCGCCGCCAATCACGTGAAGGGAAATGCAGCCGTTCCGGTTTGGAACGACTTGTGTCCGCGTCATCACTTCCGCAAGGCCGCGAATAGTGGGCACAATGGCGCATCCCTGATCCTGTCCGACACGAGGTCACTCATGTGGCAAATCGATCCAACATCGCTGCGCCTGTTCGTCGCAGTCTGCGAAGAGGGCAGCATCGGACGGGCAAGTGAGCGCGAGGACATCACGCCGTCGGCGATCAGCAAGCGGATCGCCGACATCGAGGCATCGATTGGCACCCCATTGCTGTTGCGCAGTCCGCGTGGTGTCACCATGACGCCGGCGGGCGAGACACTACTGCGCCAGGGGCGCCAGTTAATCCACAACGTCGAAAGGCTTCACGCGGAGCTCAGCGAGTTCGCCTCGGGGGTACTCGGGCATGTGCGCGTACTCGCGAACGTATCTTCGATCGTCGAGTTCCTCCCTGAAGAATTGTCCTCTTTCCTTAAAACGAACAGCCAGATTCGCATCGAACTCGAGGAGCGCGTGAGCACCGACATCGTCCGTGGCATTGCCGACGGTGCTGGGGATATCGGGATCTGCCGGGATTTCGTGAATACCAACAATCTTGAGGTTTTCCCTTACCGGACCGATCATCTTTCCGTTGTCGTCAACGACAGGCACCCTTTCGCCACGCTGGAACGCCTGTCGTTTGCCGACACGCTCGATTGCGACTATATCGGGCTGTTGCTGAATGCGTCCGTCGACCGCCTGATCAACCGCATCGCAGCGGATCACGGCAGAACGGTACGCTACCGCATGCACGTTTCCAGTTTCGACGCAGCCTTCCGGCTTATCGGCGAAGGCCTCGCCATCGCCGTTCTGCCACACGAGGCCGTCCAGCGTTACGCGGCGATGTTTGGGCTGCGCTCCATTCCACTGGACGAGGCATGGGCGGCCCGCAACTTTATTCTGTGCGTGCGTAGCATCGACGACATGTCGCCCCTCGCCAGCCGTTTGCTGAACCACCTGCTCGACCGCTCCCGCGGCTCGGCGCCACCTGCGACCACCTGAGCCTGAAGCGTGCAACCCGGCCATCTCGGGCCGAGATGACTGCCATCTTGCCCGCGTCATTGCCGGGCCGCCGCCCTCTGCGACATCCTGCCGTCATACCCGCCCCCTTTCCCGACAAGCTCTGAACATGCGAAGGGGCATGCCGGCGCCTGAGCCGGTACGACACAAACCGGGAATGACGGAAGGAGACGAACGTTGCAGCCTGACATCCACCTCGCCCTCGCGCAGGAACTGCACGAGGCCGAAAGCGCGCGTGTACAGATAGCGCAGTTCTCGCGGCGCTTCCCCGATATGACGCTTGACGACAGCTATGCGATTCAGCACGCCTGGACGAAGCTCAAGCTGGATGCGGGACGGACCTGTATCGGGCATAAGATCGGCCTGACCTCCCGCGCGATGCAGATCGCCTCGCAGATCACGGAGCCCGACTTCGGCATGCTGCTCGACGACATGCTGTTCGAAAACGCCGCAGTCATTCCGTGCGAGCGGTTCATCGTGCCACGCGTCGAGGTCGAACTGGCCTTCCGTCTTCGCGAACCGTTGTCCGGCCTGAAACGCGCGGTCACATTGTTCGACGTGCTCAATGCGACGGAATACGTGATCCCGGCGCTCGAGATCATCGACGCGCGCATCGAGCAATTCGACCGTCGTGACAAGGCTCCACGCAAGGTACTCGATACGATCGCGGACAATGCCGCGAACGCCGGTCTGATTCTCGGCGGCTGTCCTGTCCGGCCCGGTGACCTTGATTTGCGCTGGTGCGGTGCGCTGCTTTACAGGAATGGTGTCATCGAGGAATCCGGACTCGGCGCGGCGGTCCTCAATCACCCGGCGAACGGGGTTGCGTGGCTGGCCAACAGGCTCGCGCGTCACCAGGAGGTGCTGGATGCGGGCGAGATCGTGCTCGGTGGCTCGTTTACCCGCCCGGTCGCATGCGCGGCCGGTGATTGCTTCCACGCCGACTACGGGCCACTCGGCTCGATCACCTTCAGCGTCGCGCGAGAGCAATGATGGACTCTCGGCTCAACTCCTTGCGCGACGCGTTCTCAGGTCGCCTGCTCACGGCCGACAACGAAATGTCGGAATTCCTGACCGACTATCGCGGCCGCTGGCATGGCCGGGCGCTCGCAGTAGCCCAGCCGGACACGACGCAGGATGTCGCCTCCGTTCTCAGGTGGAGCAACACGCATCGTGTACCCGTCGTACCGCAGGGGGGCAACACTGGCCTGTCGGGTGGCTCAGTCCCGGACGGCAGCGGAGATGCGATTGTCCTGTCCCTGCAGCGCCTCAATCGCATTCGCGCGCTGGATCCCTTCAGCAATACGCTCGTCGTGGAGGCCGGCGTCACCTTGCTGGCTGTTCAGGAGGCCGCGCGCGATGCGGGTCGCCTGTTTCCTCTTAGCCTCGCCGCCGAAGGAAGTTGCACGATCGGCGGCAATCTGGCAACCAATGCAGGCGGTGTGCAGGTGCTGCGTTATGGGAATGCGCGCGATCTGTGCCTCGGTCTCGAAGTCGTGACGCAAGACGGCGAAATCTGGAACGGGCTGCGTGCGCTTCGCAAGGACAATACGGGATATGATCTGCGCGACCTGTTCATTGGTGCGGAAGGCACGCTCGGTGTGATTACGGCCGCCGTACTCAAGCTCTCTCCGTTACCGGCGGCCAGGGTCGTCGCACTGACCGCGCTGCCGTCGCCCGACGCCGCTTTAAGGTTGCTGTCTCTCGCACAAGGGCGAGCGGGCGATGCGCTGAGCGCGTTCGAGCTGCTGTCGGACCTGTGCATCGATCTTGTCGAACGTCATGTGCCCGGGACGCGGCAGCCGTTTGACACCGCGTACCCGTGGTATGCGCTGCTGGAACTGTCCGACGCCGGAAGCGAAGCACATGCGCTCGACACCCTGCAGGCGCTCCTTGCTGAGGCGATCGAGAACGGCGACGTCGCCGACGCCGTCGTGGCGACGTCGCTGAGCCAGTTCGACGCGCTGTGGGCGCTCCGGGAAAATATTTCCGAAGCGCAGGCGACCGAAGGCAAGAACATCAAGCACGACATTTCGCTGCCGATCTCACGGATCCCTGCATTCATCGAGTACACCGGCCACGCCATTGCCCAATCGTTCCCGGACGCTCGCCTCGTGGTCTTTGGCCACTTGGGCGACGGCAATCTTCACTACAACGCCTCGCCCGCCGTGAACCGGCTCGGCTCTGAACACGAACAGGCCTTCATGGCGCTGGAGGGCCGCCTGAACCGGCTGGTTCACGATGCCGTGCATGCGTTCGATGGGTCGCTCTCCGCCGAGCATGGGCTTGGCGTACTACGGCGCGACGAAGCAGCGCGCTACAAGGAGCCGGTCGAGCTAAGGATGATGCGCGCGATCAAGCAGGCGCTCGACCCGCTCAATCTGATGAACCCGGCAAAGGTGCTCAACATGGATTCCCCGCTTGCATCCGCTCACCAGCATGAACAGATATGACCACTCATACCCTCGAGATCTGCGGCGTCGACGTGTCACCGCACCACTACATTGGCGGACGGCGCATCGCGTCGTCCGAATCGTTTGACCTGCACTCGCCGATTGATCAGCGCTTACTCGGCCGCATATCGGAAGGAAGCCCCGAGCATGTCGACGCCGCTATCCAGGCAGCGCATCAGGCGTTCCCGGCTTGGGCCGCGCTCGGCGCAGAAAAGCGCAAGGCATTTCTGGATCGTTTCGCCGAGGAAATCGGCAAGCGTACGGACGCTTTCAGCATACTTGAGTCGAACGACGCGGGTGTGCTTCTATCGCGCATGCGCCACGGCGTTGTCCCGCGCGCAATGCTCAATGTCTCGTGGTTCGCGGACCACGCGCTGCACCTCCAGGACCGCACCATCCGCACCGAGCAGGCGTCACATCGCGTGCGGCACGACCCCGCCGGCGTCGTCGCGATCATTACGCCGTGGAACTCGCCGCTGATGCTGGCAACCTGGAAGCTCGGACCCGCACTCGCCGCGGGCAACACGGTGGTCATCAAACCGCCGGAATGGGCGCCTTTGACCAGCTCCCTGCTCGCCGACGCGGCCGATGACGCCGGCCTGCCGCCCGGCGTGGTCAATATCGTGCAGGGCCGCGGCGCGACTACGGGCGCAAGACTGGTCTCCGACCCGCGTCTCGCACGGATCTCGTTTACCGGATCAGTGGCAACGGCAAAATGGATTGCGCAGACGGCCGGCGCGAACCTGGTGTCGTGCAGCCTGGAGCTGGGCGGGAAGTCTCCCTTCATCGTGCTCGACGACGCCGATCTCGACAATGCGGCCGCAACCGGCGCGCTGATGTATCGCAACGCTGGACAGGTGTGTCTTGCCGGCACCCGCTTCCTCGTTCACCAGCGCATCGCCGACGCATTCATCGAACGGATGCGCCATTACGTCGAGCGTCTGAACGTCGGCGACCCGCGCGAAGAGCAGACGGAAGTCGGGCCAATCATCCACCCGCGTCAGGTCGAGCGCGTCAAGGGCTTCGTCGACCGTGCGGTTGCCGCCGGCGCGACCGTACTGTGGGGCGGTACCCAGCATCCGTATGGCGCGCAGTACTTCCAGCCGACGATGCTCTCCGGTGTCGCGCAGAACTCAGAAATCGTGCAGAACGAAGTGTTTGGGCCGGTGCTCACGCTACAGACATTCGACTCCGATAACGAGGCACTACGCCTCGCGAACGATGTCGACTACGGGCTCGGCGGCGTGTGCTACGGCGAAACCGCCCATGCTGCCGCCGTGGCGGAACAGGTCCGTACCGGTTTCATCTGGGTGAACTCGTTCGGGATCCGGGACCTCGCCGCGCCGTTCGGCGGATGCAAGCGCTCTGGAATCGGCCGCGAAGGCGGCGACTGGAGCTTCGAATTTTTTTGCGATGTCAAGGACGTCATCGTTCCAAACCAGCCGTTTCGTGCCAGCTTCAGTCATCGTTAGGAGTCTATAAAATGGGAAAAATCGTCGGTGCGGCGCTCGTGTCGCATCACCCCGGCCTGTTCCAGACCGAGGATTTCCGCGTGCGGATGGGCGACGGCACGGATTCCGACCTGATCCCCGGATTCGGCCGTGTGCGCGTACAGATCGAAGCCGTGGCGCCCGACACCATCGTGATCTTTGACACCCACTGGTTCACAACTGGCTATCACCTCATCGACGGCGGTGAACGCTACCAGGGTACCTACATCTCCGATGAAATGCCGTGGTATCTATACGGCCAGCAATACGACTACCGCGGCTCGCCCGGGTTTGCCCGCCTCGTGGAGGCAGTGGGCGCCGAACGGAAAGTCTTCAGCAAGGGCGTGTTCGACGAGAGTCTGCCCCGTCACTACGCGACGATCAACATCGTCAACAAGCTGGTACGCGGAGAAAAAGTCGTGACCGTCAGCACCTGCCAGAACTGCCAGCCGCGCCATTACCTCGAATCCGGTGAGGTAATCGGCGAGGCGATCGCGCGCAGCGACGCACGCGTCGTATTGCTTGCCTCCGGCGCGCTCAGCCACAGGTTCAACGAGATCGACTGGGTGCAGAAGCACCCGCGCATGTACCACGAGGAAAACGTGTCGCGCCCCGAAAACATCGCTCGCGACAAGGAAGCAATCGCGCTGTTCGAAGAAGGTCGTCACGATCTCATTCTGGACCAGTGGGACGAAAAGTTCCGTCCGCTGCCGTGGGAGGGATTCGGCGGCCATTACCTGCAGATGATCGGCGCGCTCGGTGGCCGCACATGCCGGAGCAAGGGCGTCGTGCTGTCCGACTACGAGAACGCGCGCGGCACCGGCAACGTCCACATCTGGTTCCCCACCGCCTAGCGAATTGACTGCGCGTTCACGCGCGCCGCTCACCCAACAGGGACAACACCCATCATGAGCCTGTACGAATTTCCACCGAGAGAGCTCCCCGCCGTGATGCGCGGTCCGCGCGTCGAGCGCCGCCGCGTGCTCGTGAACGGCAGCCCCTGCTGGGGCACGATGACCGATGACCTGCGCCTTCGCCTGGATGACGGCCGCGTTGTCGATACCGGCGCTGTCCAGCACCTGCCGCCCTGCGATCCCACCAAGATCATCTGCGTGCACCTGAGTTACAGCTCGCGCGGCGTGGAGACGCGCAACAACCCCAAGCCGACGCTCACGCCGACCTATTTCACGAAGCCCATCACTGCCCTCAACGGCCACCTCGGCGAACTCGTGAAGCCACTCGATTGCGAGTATCTGAACTACGAAGGCGAGTATGCGGTCGTCATCGGCAAGGTCTGCCGCAACGTCACGCCCGACGAGGCGTGGGATTACATGCTCGGCTTCGTGCCGGCGCTCGACATGGGGCTGCAGAACTTCCGGGACACCGACCAGGGCTCCATGCTGCGCGTCAAGGGTGCTGACGGCATGCTGCCGCTCGGCCCAGGGATTGTCACGGGCATCGATATCTTCGAGCAGACGCTGCGCACCTATCGCAACGGCCAACTGGTACAGGAAGCACGGATCGGCGACGAAATGATCTGGGGGCCGCACTACATGGTGGCCGACATCGCTCGCCACATCACGCTCGTGCCGGGCGATGTGATTCTGACCGGTACGCCCTGCCACTCACGGTCTGTCGACGTGGGCGACCTCGTCGAAGTGGAAGTGACCGGTCTTGGCCGCCTCGCGAGCCGGGTCGTTGCGGGGCCGGCGCCGCGCGCCTCAGCGCTGGGTGTCGGGCATGCGCCGACCGACTCGCCCGAGGTTCGCCGCGTCGCGCTCGGCTTCGACGAGCGGGTACCGGAACGCTTCAGGGAAAGCTACCGCTGCGCGTCGAAAAAGGAGTCCACATGAAAATCTGCGTGGTGGGCGCCGGTGCAATTGGCGGATTCCTTGGAACCCGGCTCGCTGCGTCTGGGGACGAAGTGAGCGTGATCGCAATTGGTGAGACGCTCGATGCACTTCGAATACACGGCTGGCGACTCGATACAAGCGACGATCGGGTGACCGCGCCGGTGCGCGCCACCGACGATCCCGCGCAACTGGGTCAACAGGAGCTCGTGATCATCGCGCTCAAGGGTCAGGTTCTGCCGTCCGCCGCACCCCGCCTCGCGCCGCTGATTGGGCCTGGGACAATCGTGCTGCCTGCGATGAATGGCGTACCGTGGTGGTTCAATGCGACCGTTCCTGAGCTTGCAGACACGTCGCTCGAATCCGTCGATCCGGGCGGGCATATCGCCGCTGCGATTCCCGTCGGGCACGTGCTCGGCTGTGTCGTCCACGCGAGCTGCGCGTCGCCGGAGCCGGGTCTGGTGCGCCACGTCATGGGACAGGGACTGATCGTTGGTGAAGCGCTCGGCGGCACATCCACGCGCGCCACCGCGGTGGCCAGGCGGCTCACACGCGCAGGGTTCGACGTCACCGTATCAGCCGACATTCGCCAGGACATCTGGTACAAGCTGTGGGGCAACCTGACGATGAATCCGGTCTCCGCCATCACCGGTGCGACCATCGACCATCTCCTCGACGATCCGTTTGTGCGCGAATTCTGTTCGGCGGCGATGCGCGAGGCGGCAGCAATCGGTGCACGTCTGCGCTGCACGATTACGCAGGACCCTGAAGACCGCCATGTTGTGACAGGCAAGCTTGGCGCTTTCAGGACATCCATGCTGCAGGACGCCGAGACAGGTCGGCCGCTCGAGCTCGACGGTATAGTCGGTGCGGTCCACGAAATGGGTCGGCGCCTCGAGATTCCGACGCCAGCCATCGACGCGCTATTCGGCCTGACTCGCCTGTTCGGGCGCGAGCGCGGCCTGTATCCCGCCGCCAGCGCATGACGGCAGCGGCCATGTATCGAAACTATATCGACGGCGGGAGGCACGAAGGTGCCGATGCCGCCGCAAATATCAACCCGTCCGATACGGGTGACGTCATTGGTGAGCACGCGCGCGCCAGTGCGCGTCAGGTCGAGGATGCGATTGCCGCCGCAGATGCGGCGCTCGCCCGCGCCGACGCCCTTGAATTCGTTGTTTCCGAAGTCTTTGCCCGCCGCCAGGAGTTGGTTGATCTGCTCTCGCGCGAAGACGGCAAACCGCTGCATGAGGCGCTCGGCGAGGTACTACGACCGTGAAGACCAGTTATTTAAATCCGTGATTCGGGCCAGCCGCCTGAATCGATCCCGAGCCAAGGATACTGATATGTCATCGCTTCCCACCCATGCCGTCATCCGCGAAGTCGGGCTGCGCGACGGCTTGCAGAGCATTTCCACGATCCTGCCGACTGCCGTCAAGTGCGAGTGGATCCGTCTCGCTCACGCCGCCGGCCTCACCGAGATCGAAGTGGGCTCTTTCGTGCCACCCAGCCTGCTGCCGCAGATGGCGGACACGGCGGAAGTCGTCGCCTTCGCAAAAACGCTGCCGGGCCTGAGCGTCACGGCGCTTATCCCGAACGTGATCGGCGCGCAGCGGGCGATGGACACCGGCGTCCATCACATCGTGCTGCCCATTTCGGCCAGCGCCGCGCACAGTCAGGCGAACGTGCGGCGCAGCCCCGATACCATGATCCGCATACTGCGCAGCATCGTAGCTGAACGCGACGCGCGGCAATCACCGGTCCGAATCGAGGCCGGACTCGGCACCGCGTTCGGCTGCGGCCTGCAGGGTCGCGTGGCGCCAGCCGATGTGCTGCGTCTGATGCGTGAAGCGCTCGATGCGGGCGCCGATTGCACCAGCCTCGCCGATACGATCGGCTACGCCGATCCCGCCTCGGTCCGCACGCTGTTCACCGAGGCGCGCGAAGTCGCAGGGGAACGGTTGTGGTGCGGGCACTTCCATGACACACGCGGGCTCGCGCTGGCGAACGTCTTTGCGGCGCTCGAATGCGGCGTCACCCGCTTTGACGCATCACTGGCCGGCATCGGCGGCTGCCCGTTCGCGCCCGGCGCCAGCGGCAACGTCGCGACCGAGGACCTGGCTTACATGCTCGCCAGCATGGGAATCCAGACCGGGGTCGACGTACCCGCCGTGCTGCGGCTTCGCGCGCTCATTGCCGGGCATCTGCGCGACGAGACGCTGCACGGAACAGTTCATCGCGCCGGGCTGCCTCTGACGTTTCCCGCAACGGCGCCCGCAACCGCCCCTATCACCGCCCACTGAGGAGCATCGCATGCCTACCCACGAGTCGCTCCCGTTGTCCGGGATCCGCGTGATCGAGTTCTCGCACATGGTCATGGGACCGACGTGCGGCATGATCCTCGCCGATCTCGGCGCAGAGGTCATCAAGATCGAACCTGCCGACGGCGACAGGACTCGCAAGCTGCCAGGCCTGGGCGCAGGGTTCTTTCGCACCTTCAACCGCAACAAGAAAAGCGTCGTGATCGACATCCGGTCAGAAAAAGGTCTGGAGACAGCGCTCGAACTCATCGATAGCGCCGACGTTGTCATCGAGAATTTCCGTCCGGGCTATATGCCATCGGTTAGCCTGGGCTACGAGACGCTTGCCGCGCGCAATGCCGGCCTGATCTACGTGTCGCACAAGGGATTCCTCCCGGGACCGTACGACCACCGCACGGCGCTCGACGAGGTGGTACAGATGATGGGCGGTCTCGCCTATATGACCGGTCCGCCGGGCAAACCGCTGCGTGCCGGCTCCTCTGTCAACGACATCATGGGTGGCATGTTCGGCGTGATCGGCGTGCTTGCGGCACTTCAGGAACGTCACGTGACGGGCCGCGGCCAGGAGATACAGAGCGCCCTCTTTGAGAATTGCGTGTTCCTGAGCGCCCAGCACATGCAGCAGTTCGCCATGACGGGCGAGCCTGTCCCACCGTTTCCGGCGCGCATGTCCGCGTGGAGTGTCTATGACGTCTTCGCACTCGCCAGCGGCGAACAGCTCTTTATCGCCGCGGTCAGCGACAAGCAATGGCAGACACTATGCGAGGTGATTGGCGCGCATGAACTCGCCGACGACGAACGGCTTCGCACCAATGAGCAACGCGTCAGATTGCGGCCCGAGTTGCTGTCGAAACTCGGCGACATCCTCGCGCAGCACGACAAGGCAACGCTGTCAGCGCGGCTGGAGGCGGCCGGCCTGCCGTATGCCCCCATCAACCGCCCCGAGGAGCTGTTCGACGATCCGCATCTGAATGCTAGCGGCGGCCTCGCCGACATGACCACCGACACCGGCGATGTCACCCGCGTGCCGCTACTGCCTCTGCTGATCGGAAACCGCCGGCTCGGTGTTCAGCGCGCACTGCCGCGTATCGGCGAACACACCGACGAGATTCTCGGCGGCCTGCCCTCGTCCGTCCGCAGCAACTGAGCACACCGATACGCGCTGATCCCAGACATGCGTACCGGATACAACAACAGACACATGGAGACAGACGTCATGCGCAATGCCGTTTCCCAGGCAGTCGCCCCCCACGGGGCGACATCGGGCGAAGATACCTGGCCGCTCTATTCCCGGATCGCGTGGAAACTGATTCCGATCATCTTCCTTGTGCAGATCTTCGGCTTTCTCGACCGCGCGAACGTCGGCTTCGCCAAGCTGCAGATGCAGCACGACCTTGCGCTGAGCAACGCCGCTTATGGTCTGGGGGCGGGTATCTTCTTCATCGGCTACTTCCTGTTCGAGATTCCAAGCAACCTGATTCTTGACAGGGTGGGCGCGAAGCTGCTGTTTGCGCGGACGTTGCTAGTTTGGGGTCTCGCGACCATCGCGATGGCCTTCGTGAAGAACGACTACGAATTCTATGCACTGCGCTTCATCATTGGTGTGGCCGAGGCCGGTTTCGCGCCCGGCACACAGGTCTATCTTTCGCAGTGGTTCCCCGCCCGATACCGTGGGCGCATCAACGGAGTCTTCCTGACGTCGTTGCCAATCGGTCTCGCGCTCGGAGGACCGATTGCGGGTCTCGTGATGAGCACGCTGCAGGATGCGGGCGGCCATGCCGGCTGGCAGTGGCTGTTCGTCATCGAGGGAGCGGTGAGTGTCGCCCTCGTGCCGCTCGTGCTCAAGATGCTACCTAACCGGCTGCAGGATGCCGGATGGCTCGCCGACGACGAACGACGAATCGTTGCCGACGATGTCGCGCAACTCGCGCGGCAGGCCGAAAGCCACCACTGGAAAGCAACCGTATCGCCGATGGTGCTTTGCCTGACCGCCATCTACTTTCTCGTGCTCGCCGGCAACTACGGCATCGGATTCTGGCTGCCGCAGATCATCCGTAACTCGGGCGTGGCCAACACCTTGAACATTGGCCTGTTGTCCTCCGTACCGTACATCTTCACGGTGTTCGGCATGCTGATGATCGGCAAGCTTTCCGACCGGGCCGCCGACCGCTCGCGCTACCTCGTGCTGTGCAGCCTGCTTTCCGCTGTCGGGCTTGCGGTAACGGCGCTGTGGATTAAGGACACGGTGATCGCGCTCACTGGCGTGACGATGGTGGCGGTCGGCATTCTCGGCTCGATCCCCGTGTTCTGGGCCGTGGTCGCGAGGCGGCTGACCGGCGCGGCCGCCGTGGTCGGGTTCGCGTTCATCAACTCGGTCGGCAATCTGGCCGGATTCGTCAGCCCCTACGGGATCGGCATCATCACCGACCGGACCGGCACGCAGATTTCCGGTCTGTATGCGCTAAGCGTGATGTCACTTGCGGCGGCAATCCTGTTGCTGCTCTTCGTCCGCGAAAAACGCGCTCTCATCGAAAAGGAAGCAAAATGATCGGCATTACAGGTGCTACCGGCCAGCTAGGGCGTGAAGTCCTCTCTTACCTCGGCAAATTCAAACCGGGCGGCGAGCGGATCGTTGCTTGCACGCGCCATCCCGAAACGGCTCATCTGCCGGCCAATTTCGTCGATGAAATCCGGCGAGCCGATTTCGCGGACACCCGGACGCTTGCCGACGCGTTTGCCGGCGTGACGACCCTGTTGATGATCTCCGTCGAGGGCAACGATGAAGACCGCATACGTCTGCACTCGAACGCCGTCGACGCCGCGCATCGTGCCGGCGTCGAGCGGATCGTCTATACGAGCTTCTTCGACATCGACCCGGCCTCCCCAAGCGCGGTGGCGCGCGTACACCGGCTGACCGAAGAATGCGTGATGGCCTCCGGCTGCTCGTGGACCCTCCTGCGAAACGGTCCGTACATCGACAACGTCGCGAGGCGGATCGCGGAGACGTCGCTCACCGACGGCCCGTTTCGCATGGCGGCCGGCACTGCAAGACTGCCGTTTATCGCACGCTCCGATCTGGCGGAAGCGGCTGCGTGTGCGCTGACATCGCGTGAACCTGGAAACCATGCCTACCGGCTAAGCGGGCCGGAGCTTCTGTCCTATGACGAACTGGCAGCGCTGATCGGCAATGCTATCGGCAAGCCGCTTGCCTATCTGCCGGTTTCCGACGATGAATACCGCCAGCAGCTGCGGGAGGAAGGCTTGCCTCCGGAGCTCGAGGCGCGACGCATTGCGTATTCGCAAGCGATGCGCGCAGGCTTTATGACGGCGCTGACCGACGACTTTGCACGGCTCGTGGGACGTGCGCCGTTGCGCATCGCTGACGTGCTCCGCACAATGGCGCTGCCAGACTGAGCCGGGCCGCAGCCTGCTGGGTCACTGACCATCACGGTTACCGCTGTATATCGAGGCTTGTATGCAATCTCTGACACTAGCACAACGTCCATATTGCGTTTGGACCACTGCGCCCGTCGATTCAGTCTCGCTATGCATACCGCCCAGAGGAGTCAACGCATATTCGACCGTGACCGGCACGGTCGCGAACACCTTGCGAACTTCAGGCGGTCGCGCTCAAGCTTGCGCAGCCTCTGTGCCAGTACCTTCTGCATCACACGCCTGATGTCACGCTTGAGCACGTTGAAGCGGAGGCCCCTTGAGCCGGTCGGGAATCAACAATGCCCACCTGTCGCGCGCGACGAGGTTGGACAACCGCACGTTGGGCGATGTCGATGACGAGCGTGACTACCGTGCAGCCGCGCATTTGCCCAAGGCACTTGACATCGTGCGCCTTACGCTGCTCACCAGCTATCGCGACAGGCGCGAAATTGCAAGCCGCCGGCGTCGATGTCGCGTCTGTCAGGCCCACGGGGATGTTTCACAATTCACACAACCGACCCTATCCCGGTGCGAATGTACGATACACGCGCCATACGATCGTGCTGCCTTGGGATGACGGGTGACACGCCGACCCAAGCTGGCGCGAAAATCAAATGTGAATTTAAGCGACCTCAGAATCCTTTTATTTGCTCCTGTCTTTTGATCCACGAACGGTTGTATTCATCGCCAATCCCGCAATAAGCGAAAGCTTCCAACCCGGGAGCTATGTCGCTTTGCCACCGACGCAGTGTCGTTCCCATCCGGCAACGCTCCTTTTCCCATTTGTCAGCCCGCCCGTCGCTAGCCTGCAATACGATTAGCTCCGACAAAAACAAACCAACGGATCTTTTCGATTCAGGAGACGATCGGATGAGCGAAGTGCCGTATTCTCGAAGTCCACAGTTGTCCGTCGTGACGCACGGTGAGCAAACCGTCGTCGGGAAGTTGTCTGCCGATACCCTCACGGCTTCGGCTATTTCGGCGCGTATGGAGCGTCTGCCGGCGCGTGGCCCCGTCGCGCGGATGATTCTGATGCTCGGACTGGGAGCATTTTTCGAAATCTACGATGTTTTTTTGACCGCATATATCGCTCCCGCGCTCATCCGAACACACATCTTCGCGAAAAGCAGTACATCGTTTGTCGATCTTCACGCAATTGGCGCATTCGTCTCCGCAGTCTTTCTTGGCTTTTTTGTTGGAACGTTTTTCGTTACCTCGCTTGCCGACCGCTGGGGACGCCGCAAAATATTCGCCTACGCCTTGCTGTTTTATACCGCTTGCTCCGCAATTATGGCGTTCCAGAGCGACCCGGTATGGATCGTCTTCTGGCGCGCGCTTGCCGGCCTGGGGATGGGTGCAGAGATCGTGACCATCGATGCCTACGTATCCGAGCTCGTACCCGCGGCCATGCGTGGCAGAGCGTACGCATCCGTGCAATCGATCCAGTACGTGGCCGTCCCCGTTCTCGCATTTCTTGCGTGGCAGCTTCTGCCTGCAACAATTCTTGGACAGGATGGGTGGCGATGGATCGTATGGACTGGTTGCATGAGCGCTATCGCTGTATGGCTCATACGCCTTGGTCTGCCGGAGAGTCCCAGGTGGCTTGCCTCACGTGGCCGCCTGGATGAAGCAGACCAGGTTGTATCGGGGCTTGAAGCCAGGTGCATTCGTGATAATGGTAGCTTGCCCGAGCCGGACTGGACAAACACAGTCAGCCAGCCCGGCAAGGCCAGCATCGGGGACGTGTGGAAACCGCCATACAGGCGCCGCACGATCATGCTGATGGTGTTCAACTTCTTTCAGTCTATCGGCTACTACGGATTCGCGAGCTGGATACCAACATTGCTGATCGCGAACGGTGTAAACGTCACGCACAGCCTGCTTTATTCATTTCTGATAGCCGTCGCGAATCCGCTTGGTCCGCTGCTCTCTCTCCTTTTTGCGGATCGCATTGAGCGCAAACACTTGATTGTCGGATCAGCAGCGATATTCGCAGTCGCGGGTATGTTGTTCTCCGAACAGCACAATGCGGCATTGGTCATCGCTCTGGGGATCGGAATGACGCTGGCTGGGAACTGCATGAGTTTCTCCTATCGAGCCTATCAAGCCGAGCTTTTTCCAACTCGCGCACGCGCCCGCTGCATCGGCATGGTTTATTCGGTGAGCCGGTTAAGCGCGATGTTTTCTGGCTTGCTCATTGGGTTCACGCTTCACCACGCAGGCGCGCAGGGTGTCTTCGCGATCATTTCAGGATCGATGCTCATCGTTGTTTGCGTAATTGGCATTTTCGGACCCCGGACCAGGGGCCTTCGCCTCGAGCAGATTTCCCGATGACGCATGCAGCATTCTCCCGAGCAGATCTATTCAAAAGGTTCAATCATGAGTGACGTAAAGGTTGTAGAAGTCGGCCCACGAGACGGCTTGCAGGCAGTTTCCGAAATCATGCACACGAACGACAAGACCGAGTGGATCCGCGCAGTCTATGACGCCGGCGTACGGATGATCCAGGTCGGTTCGTTTGTGCCACCCAAACTGATGCCGCAACTCGCGGACACCCCCACAGTCGTGGATTTCGCACGAACTCTTCCGGGGCTGACAGTGTCCGCGTTAGTGCCCAATCTCAAGGGTGCGGAACTGGCGTTCGCTGCAGGCGTACATCACGTCTCCGTACCGGTCTCGGTGAGCGAGGCACACAGCCGCGCTAACGTCAAAGGCGGGCGCGAGCAGATGATTGAACGTGTTCGTGAAATATGCGCGCTCCGAGATTCGTATCCGAATGCTGCACGGCCCGCAGTAATGGTCGGCCTGTCGGTCGCCTTCGGCTGCACGATCCAGGGGACAGTACCCGAGGCCGATGTGGAGCACTTCGCCATCGCAGCAGCAGAAGCTGGAGCTGACAACGTCTCGCTGGGAGACACGACCGGCTTTGCAAATCCCGCACAAGTACGGCGTCTGCACAGGATCGTGCATGGCGCTATTGGCGAGCGGCTGAACAGTATGCACTTCCACAACACGCGGGGACTGGGTCTTGCAAATGTGCTCGCTGCGCTCGACTGCGGAATACGGAAGTTCGACGCGAGTCTGGGCGGCCTGGGCGGATGCCCCCATGCACCGGGCGCTACAGGAAATATCGTCACTGAAGACCTCGTCTTCATGCTGGAAAGCATGGGATTAAGAACTGGCATCGACATTGAAAAGCTGGTCGCTGCCCGCGGAATCCTGCATCGCGCACTTCCTCGTGAGCCGCTGCATGGCCACATCTGGCGCGCAGGGTTGCCCAAGTCATTCCATGCAACGGAGGCAGCATGATCGGTCCGCTCACAGGCGTTCGCGTTGTCGAACTATCGCACATGGTCATGGGCCCAACATGCGGTATGGTGCTTGGAGACCTGGGTGCCGAAGTCATCAAGGTTGAACCCATCAACGGTGACAAGACACGTACCCTGTCGGGACTCGGCGCAGGTTTTTTCCGTTCTTTCAATCGCAACAAGCAAAGCATCGCGCTTGACCTGGAACAACCTGCATCGCAAGAGGTATTGAAACGTCTGATCGCCAGCGCAGATATCTTCTGCGAGAACTTCCGGCCCGGACGGATGCAGGAAATAGCTCTTGACTACGCAACCTTGTCCAGCAAGTATCCCCGCTTGATCTATGTGTCTCACAAGGGCTTTCTTGCAGGACCGTATGAGCATCGCAAAGCACTGGACGAAGTCGTTCAGATGATGGCCGGGCTTGCGTATATGACGGGGCCACCGGGGCAACCATTGCGAATGGGGGCATCGGTCAATGACATCATGGGCGGCATTTTCGGTGCGCTGGGCGCGGTGTCCGCGATTCTGGAACGCGAGAAAACCGGCAAAGGCCAGGAAATTCAAAGCGGGCTGTTTGAAAATTGCGCCTTCCTCGCCACACAGCACATGCAGCAATTTGCGAAAACCGGGATAGAACCAATGCCCATGCCCAGACGCCATGTCGCGTGGGCTATCTACGAAGTCTTCACGGCCGCACAAGACGAACAATTGTTCATCGGCGTGGTCAGCGATGGACAGTGGCGCAGCTTCTGCAACATGCTTGGCCGTGACGATTGGACAAAGAACCCCTCGCTCGCGACGAACACCGGAAGAGTCGAAGCCCGTCCCTGGCTGATGCCAGAGCTGCGTGAGCTTGTGAGCAAGCTCGAGGCAGAAACCCTCATGCACGAGCTTGACGCAGCGGGCATTCCCTATGCGCCAATTGCCAGGCCACAGGATTTGTTCAATGACAGGCATCTGATTGAAAGCGGTGGACTCGGAGAACTGGTGACGGAGACGGGCGAGACAACACGCCTTCCCTTGCTGCCGTTCACTCTTGGTGGCAGGCGATTTGGCGCCAGGCATCCCCTGCCCAAAGTTGGGCAGGACACTCCGGTAGTACTTCGCTCACTCGGGTACTCGGACGATCAGATCGACGATCTGGCGAAATCGGGGGCCATTCAATCGCAGCTATCCGACCTTAAGCAGTAGCTCCGCGCACACGTGAGAGAGGCGGTGCGACATCGCGCAACCTGTTCCGGGCGAAAGCAAGCGCAGTCGAATCGCGGACTCGTACCGCTTTGAGCGACACAAACCAATATGGCAATTGGAAAACATCAACGAAGCATGCGCGCATGCTGGATGCGCGGAGGGACCAGTAAAGGTCTTTTCCTCAAGCGAAGAGACCTCCCGCTCGAGGTCGCTCATGAACCTAGGCTCCTCGACCGGTTCCTGCTTCGATTGATGGGAAGCCCGGACCCTTATCGCAAACAGATCGACGGCCTCGGCGGTGCCACGCCCAGCACCAGCAAGGTGGTAATCGTTTCGCCGTCCGACAGGCCGGATTGCGAAATCTCGTACCGGTTTGGCGCGGTGAGTATCAGCGAGGGTTCAATCGACTGGAGCGCCAACTGCGGCAACTTGACCTCGGCGGTCGCCCCATTTGCACTGTTTAGCGGACTCCTCTCACCTTGCGCAGACGGCCCAAGGTCAGTTCGCATGTGGCAGGAAAACGTTGGTCAAATCATCACCGCACGCTTCTCCGTAGAAGACGGACTACCGGCTGAGACAGGCACGTTCATTCTCGACGGCGTTCCTTTCCCAGCGGCCGAGATAACGCTTGAGTTCCTCGAAGACGACGGAGGGATCGCCTTCCCAACGGGCCAGGTAATCGACATATTGACGGTGCCTGGACACGGCGAATTCGAAGTCACGCTGGTCAGATCCGGAAGTCCGACGGTATTCATCGACGCGCAGCCGCTCGGGCTGACGGGTTGCGAGCTTCATGAGGAATTCGCCCGCCGCTCGGACCTGCCATCACTGGTCGAGACAATCCGATGTGAGGCCGGCGCACGGATGGGCCTTGCACCGAATGCACACGACATCGGCACCACTTTCCCCAATACTCCCCGCGTTGCCATCGTATCCCCGCCACAAGCCTACGCCACATCCGCAGGGAACCGGGTGCCGGCTTCTGACATCGATCTGCTGGTCAGGATAATGTCACTCGGCAAACTGCATCACGCCATGACGGGTACGGGCGCTGTCGCGCTAGCGGTTGCCTCCGCCGTTCCAGGTACTGTCGTTTCGCGTGTCACCGGGGGGCCGCAGAATGCCGTCCGGTTTGGACATCCGTCAGGGACCACGCAAGTCGGCGCAGACGTGTTTATTGACGAGAGCGGATGGAAAGCTCGTAGCATTGTCATGAGCCGAAGCGCGCGCCGCTTGATGGCTGGGGAGGTTTTCTTCCCTGCCAGCGTACTCGAACACGAGACGGGCAAGGAATGCGTATGATTAATGTGCCACGCGGGTAGCGCCACGAGCCTTCAACCAGTCAAACAGAGCGTGTGCCGGCGGCTGAAGAGTTTCCTTATGCCGCACGCAAAGTATAAGCTCACGTTTTGCCCACGGGTCCATCAGTTCGATGACTCGCAAGCCGAGAGCGTTCTGCATCAGCTTGACAGAGTCGTGTGCAAGCACCGCGATAGCCAGGTCCTCGGCGACAATGTGGCACGCGGCTTCGTATGTGCTCACGCGCATCCGAAAGTTGATGTCCTTACCCGCCGCAACCGCCTGGGCGGCAAGAAAATTCGCCATGCGGCTGCCTTGCTGCAGCCCCACGAAGTCGTATTTGAAAGTGTCGCTGAATTCGACTGCTTCCTGCGCGGCCAAAGGGTGGTCAGGATGTACCACGACAACAAGCCGATCCGACGCGTAAGGAAACCATTCGACCTGGTCAAGATCCTGTGCCTGCAGGCAAACGCCTAGTTCTGCTGATCCATCGACCACGCCCTGCACGACTGCGGGACTTATACGCTCATCCAGATCTACCCGGATGCCGCTGTGAGTGGAAAGAAAGCGAGCTATGTCGCGCGGCAGATACTGTGCTATCGATGAGGCGTTTGCAAAAACCGTGATGTGCCCACGCACGCCATCGACGTGCTCAGCCAGTTCGGCCTGAAGCTTTTCGACAGAGTACATAATCGTGCGGGCATGATGAAGCAGGGTCAGGCCGGCAGTTGTCGGCCTCACGCCCCGCCCGCCCCGCACGAGCAATGACACTCCGGCCTGGCTTTCTATTTCGCTCATACGTTTGCTGACCGCAGAGGGCACGACAGACATTCGCTGCGCGGCGCGTGAGATGCTTTCCTCCTCGCATACTGCAGCAAACATCGTCAGCGAGAAAATATCCGGTTGCCATTTTGCCATTCCGTTGCTCCTTTTGCCTCTTCTGAATGGCACAGCATGTGCGCATTTATCCAGGTCGCGCGCGAGGCCGTTGTCATTGGACAGATCCCCAAGCTCCGTCTGGCCCCCGCGTGATGAATCAAGGATAACAGGAAGCGCGCTAGCTAGATCCTGGGAGGGCCGCGAAAGTAAGCCCGCCGTTCCCGCCAGCAGACGCGGAACGTCCCATTGAAACGCGCAGCACGAGACGAGATATATCAGACCGACGAATACGAAGATCTGTGCCGGATAGACCATGAGCCGGCTATTGACCTGATTCGCCAGAAACGTGAACTCCGGCACGCCGACGACATAAGCGAGCGAGGTGTCTTTGATCAGCGATACCCATTGATTGACGAACGACGCAGACATCATGCACACAGGGCATTCCGTGTCTGCTCTATAAGGACGAGCGCATCCGCTTCAAAAACCGCAGACAAGCGCCTCACGTTACCTATCGTTCAAAGCTTCAGGTATGCCATTGGTCATTTCAAGCAACGTAGCTAGGTGTGCTGGCGTGGAACATCGTCCATCATCGCCAGCACATCTTCGATACCACGTCGCAATGATTGGCTAACCTCAGCGCTTAGGGCCGCCGTCAGGTAAGGCAGCATTGCGTTAAGAAATTTGATGAAAACAATCGCCCGTGCCCCAATTACGGATACCGCATGGGTATTCTCGTTGACCAGGCGCCTGGTAAGGTCAAGTGCATCGCTGGCATCGCTCATTTCCTGCGCCCCCTCAGAAAATCCGCCAGTCCGCACCGGCAGCTTCCGTTGCAACGGAAATGGCTGGCCGGGCGCTGACGATTGTTTTCGGCTTTATGGGCACTGTCGTGGCTGCCTTTTTAACTGGTGGCAACACCCGCGATGGACTTTTTGTAACCAAAGGACCGTGGGTGGGCGACCCTGCATCAACGAGCTTGAACACCGAGATAGCCTCCTTGAGACTGATCGCCTGTTCTTCGAGCGACTGCGCCGCCGCAGCCGCCTGCTCAACCAGTGCTGCATTCTGCTGCGTCACCTCGTCCATCTGACCAACGGCCTGATTAACCTGCTCAATGCCCCGGCTTTGCTCTTCCGATGCAGCGGCAATTTCTCCGACGATATCAGAAACCTGCTTGATTGCCTGCTTCACGTGACCCATGGTGGCGCCAACGTCGGTTGCCTGCCTGGAACCATCCTGAATCATCGCCACAGACGACCCGATCAGTTCCTTGATTTCCTTTGCCGCAGCGGCGGAACGCTGGGCCAGGCTGCGCACTTCGCTCGCAACAACGGCGAAACCGCGTCCCTGTTCACCTGCTCGAGCGGCCTCAACTGCCGCGTTCAACGCGAGAATATTCGTCTGGAACGCAATGCCTTCGATTACACCGGTGATTTCCGAAATCTTGCTTGAACTTCCGCTGATCTTTTCGATTGTCCCGACCATGGACAGAACGGCCTCGTTACCCGAGTCTGCGAGTCCGGTTGCATTTGTTGCCAGGCCGTTCGCCTGCCGGGCGTTGTCGGCGTTCTGCTTGACGGTTTCGGTGAGCTGGGTCATGCTCGCGGCCGTTTCCTCAAGAGAGGCAGCCTGTTCCTCAGTGCGGGCGGACAGATCCATATTCCCGCTGGCGATTTCTCGCGAAGCTACCGTCACCGACTCCGCCGTGGATTTGATGTTGCGGACCGTATCTGTGAGTTGCTGATCCATTTTTCCCAGCGCATCCAGAAGCTGACCGAACTCGCCCCGCGAGTCAACCACCACCCGGTTTTCGAGCTTGCCGGCTGCGATGTCGTGCGCGATCCCGATGGCCTTGTTAAGAGGGCGCGAGATCGAGCGCAAAAGATAGACCGACACGCCGATAGCCAGCACGATGCCGAGACTCACCAGTGCGAGCGCAATACCTAAGATGACTCTGAACGTTGCCTCGCTGTCAACCGTCGACTGCTTCGCCTGATTCTGATTGACCGCAATATCCTGACTGACGGAGTCCGTCAATGCGCTCGAGAACGCGGCCTGCCTGTCGATCATCTCACCGGCGGCCTCGTAGTTGCCGCTACCGATCGTGGAGAAGATACCGTTCGTCATATCCCTGAATTCAGGCAACGCACTTTTGATCTTTTCGGCGATCACACGCTCCTCGTCACTGGTAACGCTATCCGGATAGTAGTGACTCCACGTCCTGTCGATGCTTTCAAGATCGGACCGCATCTTGCTGATCGACGCCGCCGTCCTGGCCGGATCATGGAACACCTGGATTCGTCTTAACTGAAGCCGGATATCCAGCTGCGCCGCGCGAATTTCATTCAGATCCATGATCGGTAAAGTGTTTCCGACATAGGAATCCTTAACAGCTGCGTTCAGCCTGGCAATTCCGAACACGCCGAACATCCCGATCGTGGCCATGAGCGCAACGCACGCGCCCATGGCGAGAACGATTCTGAACTTGATGGTGTGTGTAAAGCCGTTCATTTCGTTTCCTTCGAAAGACGGGTGCAAGGTCCCGAGGTTGAAAGCAGATAGAAGGAAATCCTTCCAATCAATACATGAGTAAACGGCTTTGTGCGCTGGTCGCTGAAGGGATGGTATTGAATGTATTTTCCCTGACTTGTCGGACGAATAGCAGCAGGCGGAAATTTTTTGATTGGCCTATACCTGTTGTGGTCAGTCCATCATTGCCCATGGCAGTGGAGGTGGCTACCTCGACCTTGCGGTCCTTCCGATCTTCGCATCCCAATGGCTCGTCCCGCAACTTAAAGACTTCAACGACCGTAACCCTGACATATGGGTAAGCATGGGGATCCGCACCGACCTGCTTTCGTTCGAGGAGTCGCACTTCGAAGCGGCGATTCAGTTCGGTAAGCCGACCTGGCCTGGTACCACATCCGACTATCTCTTCAGCGAAGAAGTCGCGCCCATTTGCTCGCCCTCGCTGCTCTCGAAGCCCATCAGGAAGGCCCACGAGCTGCATAGCTAACCCCTTCTCCACTTGACGACGCATCCAGACGCCTGGTCCCGGTGGTTCTCAAACCTCGGCGTCGAAGACAACGCCACGATGCAGGGTGTTCGGTACGAGCTGCACTCGACGCTCATCAGCGCTGCTGCGGCAGAGCTTGGCGTAGCCTTGGTGCCAAAGTTATTCGTCGACGAACAACTCACCCGGCTCGGCCTCGTCATTCCCTTCAACGCCACCATCGTTGCAGATTCCACGTAGTCTTGTGTCTCCGACGCAATTGAGCGACGGCAAGCGCCTGGAACTGCTCAGGCATGGCTTCTTGACCAGGCATTCGCTTACAACGCTCCGAAGTAGAGAACGCCTTCGCTCGTCTATCTGACCAGAGCCAAAAGTGAGTCCGCCGCGCGGCTGCCCGCCCTCCGCTTACCATGCACGCCACCTCCCCGGCATGGCTATCAGCGACTATCCACCACTGGTAGCTGGAAACCAGGGGAAAAGGTCTCTGAACCGAGCGACGAGCCTGTCGAGGGTCGGCCGGTATTCGTGAACATCCGATTATTGCGTGACGAGACTGACGTTGCGGCATTGCCAATTACCGCAATACCGGAGCGCATTGTGCTGCTACGTCCCCTGTTCGGTGAACTGTTCGTCCCAGGCGACGACGTCATGGAAATCTCCCCGAGCAATCTGAACCCGCAATGTACGTGCGAAAACCGTTAAGGATTACGATATAAAATCGTTCCCCGACCTTAAGCCAAGCAGTACCGTTCATGAAATGTCCCGGAGATCGTCAACCGGGCAGAATGCGCTGAGATAAGTCTCTTCTTCGATTCGCAGAGGAATTGATTCCAGTCTTTGCCCGACGCATGGTCCGAGCACGCATAGCCCTTCATCAAGAGTGAATTTCGCACCGTGTCCGTGGCACACGATGTAATCCATCCTGCGATCGAGGTAGCCGTGCTTGCACCATGGCAGCGTCGCTCCGGGCCAGTGCGGGCATGAATTTCTGTAGCCACGCAGCAGTCCGTGCTGGCGAATGACAAAGATGTCGTCAACGCCGCGCCCGCGAAGATCAAATCCGCGCGCCCCCACCTGTGGCAGCGCACCCAGTTCGCAAAGACGTATCCAGTCCGAAGAGCCGATGCCATCCATCACATATCACGCCTCGAGTTACTCTGACGAGGGCGGCGGTCCGCCGGGTGCCCACTTTTCGCGCCATTGAAGCAGGAATTCCTGCGCCTGGTCCGCATGCGCGGGCGCGATACGCGGCACCCAGGAGTCGTCGTGCAGATCCATGTCAGCGTCGTATTCGATGTGACATCCGAGTGGCGAGTTGAAATACCAGAACCAGTTGGAACCAAACTGATGGCGGCCAGGCCCCCAGTATGATTCATAGCCTTTGGCGGCGAACGCGCTACCGGCACGCAGCACTTCTGTCGGGCCGCCCAGATGGAACGTAAAATGTTCGCAACCTTGCATGAACGGCGGCGTCTGGATGAGAAAAAGCGTGTGGTGATCGAGTGTGCCCGCTGGCCGGAGAAAGGGACCCATTCCAAGAAATTTGTCACTCAGCCGGAATTTCAACCGGTTGACGTAGAAGGCTTCCGCCTTGTCCGTGTCCGGCACGAAATAGACGACATGCGACAATGTCCTGGGACGAGGCGGGAGTTCGCTGTCGCTGGTGAGCGCGCCCGTGATGTTCACACCACGGCGGGCATCGCCAGGCGCGTTGACCTGTTCGGCCGGAAGCACAGGCTCGCGACGCACGGTAACCTGGAAACCGAGCACGAAGTCCACGTCATCAATCGCTTCAATTGAGCCATCGGCCAGAACCTTGACCTCGCGGTCCTTCCCCAGCTCGCTGGCGATTTCATCGAGTGACGCCTGATCCGTTACCCCATAAATGGTCTTGCGTAGCTGGTTTGCCGTAGGAAACGGCCATGCCGGCAGCGACGGGTCATCCTTCGGGCGAACGATGACTCCCGTGCCATCCAGGGCTTCAAATCTGCCGTCGCCCGTTGGCGTCAGGCCGTAGTCGACAAGAAACTGTGTGCAGCTTTCGAGGTCTTCGACACCGAAGACCAGTGTGTCAGGTCCGAGGATTCTCATCGTAGTTGTCCAGTTGATGAAGAGGGCACGTGAAATTCGATACGGCATGAATCATAATAGGCCGGGCGGCCTGCGAGACGGTCTGTCTGCGCCTGGAGGTTGACACAGAGTCTGAATACGACTTTCACCGTATATTTTCGAGTTCCACGGTAATGCGTTAGATCTGATCCGCGTGCAAGAGCTTTCGCGTAATTGGAAAGTTCCTGCCATCAGGGATCTAGATGGGTTGACCGAGATACTGGTAGGTCTCCAGCAACAGGGCAGCCGACCGGTCCTTGTTGCCGACTGAGTCCTCCTGTTCGTTCAGGCATAGCTGCAGCGAAGCGTCGTATATCCTTTTCACCCGGTCGAAGCGTCGCCTGTCATAGGCCGTCAATGCCTCACCGACGGAATCGCTACTGGCAAGACATTCCGCCAGAACGACGGCATCCTCCACCGCCATGCCGGCGCCCGAGGTCATCTGTGGCGTCGGAGCGTGCGCCGCGTCACCCAGCAGCACGACACGCCCGCGGTGCCACGGCACCGGCACCAGCGTGATATCCAGGGGACGGAAAATCACCTGGGAAGATTCGGTGATGAGGTCAAGCGCCTCGCGGATGACGGGTGCGTCAAAGTCGGTCAGGCGCTCGCGGATCAGCACATGGGAGCGGTCCTCGGCGATGCGCAGCGGCTCCCGGCTGCTTTCGAGATAGAACATGTAGCAGCTTTCCGGCGAGGTCGGGAAAATACCCAGCACCTTGCCTGCCGGCGTCCTGTAGAGACAGAATCCGTCCGCCTGAGCAGGGCGCGGTGCATTGAAGCGCCACACGCTCTGACCGGCGAAGCGAGGTTCGTAACCCGTACCGAAGACGCGCCTGCGCAGGCCTGAATAGACGCCATCTGCGGCGACCACCAGATCATAGGAGGCCTGCCGGCCGTCCGAAAACTGCACCTCGACGCAGTCGCCCCGGTCCGTCAGGCCCTGGACCGTCAGTCCCTTCTCAAGGACTGCGCCGCTTTCCTGGGCCGCGGTCTCGAGGATACGCGCAAGCTCGGGCCTGCGGATGCCACAACTGGGGGGCGCGGGGTGCGTATGCAGGAGACGACCCGCGTCATCGAACTCCTTAAACACCGCGAACGACATGCCGCTTTCCAGACAGGAGTCAGCCAGGCCGATTCCTTGCAGTGCCCCCATGGTGTTGTGCAGCAGACAGATGCCTGCGCCTACCGTCGGTCTCTCGGGCTTGATGTCGATACAGTGGACGTCCAGCCCCTGCCGGGCAAGTGTGACGGCCGCCGTAGCGCCACCGATTCCGGTACCCACGATCAGCACGCGTTTGGCCTTCATTCTGTGTCTCCTCTCTTTATTTATTCCAGTGGCGGATATGATCGTTTTGACCGCCAGTGAAACCGCTGGACATACGCCAGTCGATGCATGCCCAGCCGATTGTAGTGGGTTTGCTGCGAAAACCTCGCCCGCGACCTGAGCGGCTTACATGAAAGGCGTCCGCCGCTCGGGCCACCAGGTTTCCTGCGCTCGCATCGCAATGCGATTGCGCAGTACGCCGATACCCGACACATCGAGTTCGACGACGTCGCCAGGCTTGATGCTGCGCCCGAGTTCAAGCGCCGAGCCGTTGCCCATCGTCCCCGAGCCGATCACGTCGCCAGGTTGCGCATGATCGCCCAGCGAAACGTACGCAATCAGCTCCTCCGGCGTCCAGAGCATTTCCGACGTGTCGCCCTCGCCCCACGTCTCGCCGTTCACGCGGACCGACATGCGGATGTTGTCGAGTCGCGGAAATTCGTCGATCGTGGTAATCCACGGACCGATGCCGTAAGCGAAGTCCTTACTCTTGGTGGGTCCCATGCCGATAGAAAACTCATTGCCCTGCAGATCCCGCGCGCTGAAGTCGTTGAAGATCGTCACGCCAAAGAGGTAGGAACGGGCCACATCCGGCGTGATATTGTGCGCCTGCCGGCCGACAACCCAGCCAAGTTCGAGCTCATAGTCCAGACGTTCTGAGCGTGCAGGCCAGGGCACCTCCGCCTCGTGCCCGATCACGGTCCACGGTGAGCCCTTGAAGTAGCCAGGCACTTCGAGCAAGGCCGGCGTCGGGCTGATGTTCATCCGCTCATGGAACTGGCGAATGTGCTTGGTAAAGGTCAGCCCGTCGCGCACGACCGACGGGTCGCAGGCCGCACCCCAGCGCAGTCCGTCCATCGGGAGCGACGCGTCATCACCGTACTTCGCGGCGGCCTCCGTCGCAGTGTCGAGGAAGCGTTGCCCAAGGGCGATTGCAGCCGACATGCTTTCGGGAAACACGACGGACGCATAACGCAGCGCGGCCTCACGGGTTGCCCCCTGCGCCTGCAGGCGCAGCGCTTCGGCCGCGCGCAGATCGATGACGCGGCCCTGCTCCGGCAGCACCATGCAGATGCGGTGAACCGGTCCGTCCAGACCTTCGACCACGAATCGCCCCAGTTTCATTTCGTTCTCCACGTGACAGGATAAGGTGGCATTCATAATGAAACTGAACGTATCGTTTTGTCAACGCCCGGAAAGCTAAGGGTATCTCCCAGTGATATCCACTGCGGGCCGCGCACAAATTTTAGTATACGATACGTATCGTTATAATCGTATCGAATCCGATCAGACGCGACGTCAGTCCTGCTCGCCGCCTCCGGTCAGAGTCGGCCGGACTCGGGTGCGAGAGCGCGGACGGCACCGTCCAGGCAATACGTCAGATGACCGCGGCGGAAACAAACCGGGCTCGCATCAGGTGGCAGCGCACCCCATGAAACCCGTCACCGCGCATGCCGCGACAGCCGGCCGTCTGCGGCTCCGGGATCATGGGTATGGCAATGCGCTTCGCACCGAGGAGGCCGCCCTCCCCGGAAACGCCGTGCCGGAACCTGGTCGCCAGGACAACCTAGGGAGCAAATCCACAATGCATCGCAGTACGTACTACTGAACATCGCTGCGCTTCCACAGAAAACGGAGAATTCATGCTTCACAAAAATAACGACCTCCAACGCTATTATCCGTGGCTCCTTGTCGTCGTGCTGTTCTCTACGAGCGTAGTTTCCTATCTGGATCGCAACATCATTTCCCTTTTCATAGGCCCGATCAGGCACGAGATCGGACTGTCGGATGTCCAGATCAGTTTTTTGCAGGGCATCGCCTTTGCGCTGTTCTATTCCGTGATGGGGCTTCCATTCGGTCGTCTGGTCGATCGCAACACGCGCAAGAACCTGATTGCAGCAGGCGTACTGCTGTGGAGTGCAATGACCATCTGCTGCGGCCTGAGCACCAGCTTCTGGCAACTGTTCTTCTCGCGTATGGGCGTCGGTATCGGGGAGGCCTGTCTCGCGCCTGCAGCGTTTTCGATGATCGCTGACTGCTTCGCGCCGGCGCAGCGTGGACGGGCCATCGCCACCTACAACATGTCCAACTATGTCGGCGTTGGCGCGTCGCTCCTGTTTGGCGGCGCCATCATCTCCATACTGACGAAGCTCGCCGACTTCGGCTTGCCCAGCATTGCCGGCATGCAGACGTGGCGCCTGGCTTTCATGATTTCGGGCCTGCCCGGCATCCTGATGGCATTCGTCGTTCTGGCGTTGAAGGAACCTGAGCGTCGCGAAATCATGCAGATCGCCGGCGGACACCACGGGAAAATAGGGCTGTGGTCGTATCTGTCTCGCCGCAGGCATGCGTTCGTCTCGATTTATACGGTCTACACGCTCACCGCAATGATCGGCTACATCATCGTTGCATGGGCGCCCTCCTTTTACATCCGTCATCACCACATGCAGCCCGCAAAAGTGGCCTGCTGATGGGCGGCATGACCATCGTGAGCGGTGTCGCCGGATGTATCTGCGGTGGCTACCTGTCCGACGCTCTGGTGTCCAGGGGGATTCGCGGCGGCCGGTTCAGGCTTCCGCTCGTCTGGTGGCCGATCGCCATCGGATCGATCATCGGCATGGTCTACGCGTCCAGTCTGGCGTTGAGCCTCTTCTTCCTAGGTCTGCTGACATTCGGCAGCGCGCTCTCGTTCTCGGGTGCAGCAGCCGTGATCCAGGACGTTGTTCCCAATCAGCTCAGGGGCCAGGCCGCCGCGCTGAACTATATATGGACGGGCATTATCGGGCTGTCGATGGGGCCCACATCCGTTGCGATGGTGACGGAATACGTTCTGAAGGACAGTAACCTGCTGGGCAATTCGCTTGTCATCGTCATTGTCCCGCTGTCCCTGATCGGCTTTTTTGCGTGCTATCTCGGCCAGGAAAATTATCGGAAAGCCAGAGACGATATGGTCGCGGCGCTCAAAACGGATACTGACGACCGCGTCGTACCGGAAACTGCACGGGGCAGCAAAAGCTCGGACACAGGCCAGCAGACCACCGTCTAGCGTAGTCCGGCCTGAGAAAAAGATTTTCAATAAGAAGACGGAGAAGGAGACGTGAGAAGACCTCTATCGGCGCTCGCCATCATGGCGATGGCGCTTTCCACCAGTATTGCCAGCGCGCAATCCAGCATCACCCTGTACGGAACCCTTGCCACAGGCCTGATTTATTCACCCAATGTCAGAGGCGGCGCCTATGCGGCAGAACTGGATAACGACCACTGGAATTCCACAGTTGGGCTGAAAGGTAAGGAAGACCTGGGTGCCGCCCTTTCCACGGTGTTCAATCTGCAAATGGCAATCCGGCCCTCTTCTGGCACACTTGCCGGCGCAGGCGGTTGCACGCAGCTCTTCTGCAAGGCATACGTTGGTCTGGCCGACGAGCAGCTCGGCACGCTCACCGTGGGCCGGCAGAATGACTATATGGCGGAGCTGTTGCCTTATCAGGCAAATTACTACTCGACGACCATGGCGGCCCATCCGGGCGGTATCGATCGCTTCAATTTCCCGGGCGTCAATAACGCGCTGAAATACCGCAGCGTTTTCGGTCCGTTGACGGTCGGCTTCATGTACGCCCTCCCGGACTCGACGGCAACAGGTCAGGCGATCTCCGGGCGGACGCTCAGCGCGCTGCTGGCCTACTCGAAAAACGGGATCGATGCCGCTATCGCCTGGTCAAGCTTTTCAGATTACGCACTGAAGCCCTGGTCGCCAACCAGCGGGCTCGGGTTTTCCGCCGGCACGTTCTGGGGTGTGAAGGGAACGCCGGGAAGTACAGTCGTCGTTCCTCTGGCGCGACTGGACATGGCGGGCGCGGGCGCCGGCTACACCTACGGGCCGGCCAGGGTTGCGATTGGCGCCTTCGATGTGCATCTCAGAGGCCGCAATGGCGAATCCGCATCGATGCCGATCGTGAATGCAAACGTCGGCTACTACGTCAAGCCCGACTTCGTACTGGGTTGCGGGTACTGGCACGCGAATTTCGCTGCAACACAGACCCGATACGACAATGTCAACGTTTCTGCCGACTACTTCCTGTCGAAGCGCACCGATGTGTTTATCTCCCCCGTCTACGAACACACGTCAGGTCGGGGGTTGGCACAACTCTTCATGCTGGGTTCAGCGTCGGGCGGCAACCAGTTCGCCGTCGACGTAGGGATTCGCCACAACTTCTAGCCAACCTAGCGGATCTTCCGGCTAGTACGCCGGCGGCATGTGCCACTGATCTGGCAATGCCGCCGTTGCGGCACAATTTTGCGGACCAGCACTGATCGACAGACCGGCCCAGAATGTCCCGCTCAGCTGCGCACGTCGAATATGGCGAACGACGCAGTCGCATTGGCAACGTAGCGCGCCCTTGCCCCGTCGTACAGGTCCGCCTCGAGGAATGCAATGCGGCCGCCGAGCCGCTTCACTCGCGCTTCCACCGCGAACTTGCCGACGTGTCCGGGTTCGAGCATGTTGACCGTGAGACTGATGGTCGCGCACGTGCGACCGTGCGAAAGTCTCGATAGCAACGCAAGTGCCATGGCAAGATCGAGCATCGATGCAAGTGCGCCGCCCGATACGACGCCATTGCCCTGAACGGACTCGCTGGGGGCCGTGAAGCCGATCGACAGCGCTCCCTTGCTGCCTCCCAGCAGCGTCGCGCCAAGCCATGCCAATGCCGGGTTCATCTCGAGCGCTACGTTGTGCACCCCAGCTGTGAGGGTGTGCTGGATGAAGGCGCGATCGGGGTTATCAGGCTGTACTGCACTCCCTGCGGTGGCGAATGTCTCAGCCATGCTGTCGCCCCGTGCAAACCTGGCGTTGACGGCCCAGCCCTTCGATCTCGGCCTCCATGACGTCACCTTCGCGCAGGAAACGGTTGTAGTGCGTGCCATTGCCAGCCGGTGATCCGGTACAGATGATGTCGCCTGGCAGCAGCCGCGAGTAGCGCGAAATGTACTCGATCTGCCTCTCGATACCGAACAGCATGTCGGCCGTGGTTTCATCCTGCATGACCTGCCCCGACACAGTGAGCCGCATTCTCAGCCGGTGCGGGTCCGGTACGAACGCACTGGGTACGAGGTACGGACCCAAGGGCAGAAAGCCTGGCTGCCCCTTAGAACGCAGCCAGTCGGTGCCCAACATTTTGTAGTCAGTACGGGAGATCAGGTCGCGAGCGGATATGTCATTGACGATCGTGTACCCCGCCACATGGCCAAGCGCATTTTCGCGCGCAATCTGATAGCCGCCGTGGCCGATCACAATGGCCAGTTCGAGTTCCCAGTCGGGCTGGCTAGTCGTGTCGGGCAGCACCAGCGGATCGAATGCACCCGAAACCGCGGAGACCGGTTTGGTAAACGCATAGGGCTCTCCGTTCGCCACACGTTCGTCGAGCATGTTTTCTGCCCATTGCCGCAGTTGCGCCTCATTCATCCCTTCAGGGCCCACTTTCGCGTCGACAGTCAGATCCACCACATGCTTGCGGTAATTGGCGCCCGTGCAGAATATCTGGCGCGGCAGGTCGATGGCAGGATGGGTCCGCAGATCTGAAAGCTCGTGCCACTCGCCTTCCTGCCCGGAAACGGCGCTCGCGAGGCGCTCCAGCGCCGCCCGGCTGGCACTCCAGTTATCGAGCAGCGCGAGGACGGTAGACGCGCCCGCGAGCATGCTGTCGCCATACTTCGCCGCGAGGTCTGCGAGAGACGCGACGCGATCGTTCATGACAAAGCCAACGAACCGCACACCGTCGTGCGCGGAAAATGTCCCAAGTGAATATGGCTTCACGCCTTTTCTCCGATGTGTTCATGGACCAGCGAATCGTCAACGATTGCCGGGTAATCACTGTCCGCGCCTGCCAGACCAAGCGCCCGACGATGTGCAATGAGGAGAGCCACACCTTCGGATGTCGGCCGCAACGACTGTGGGTTCAGCGCGATCATCCCGTCGGCGGCAGCAACGGGCAGACCGGCTGAAACAACCACCTGCCTGGCCAGGGCGGGACGCTCCTGGACCACCTGTCGCGCCCGCTCCAGGTCCTCCAGCCAGGCACCCACCAACGAACGCGCGCGGCTTCCCGTACGCATGACGATCCCCTGGCCTGGGAAGTCGGGATAGTGTTCCTGGACGCTGGCATTCCGGACAAAACCCGCCTTGACAGCCATCGCGTCGAATGGATGTCCCAGGAGAGTGGCCACGCCCTGCCGGGCCAGCAGTGCCTCCAGGCGCTCCTGCACCCCTCCCGCCGGCACGAGACGATATTCGTCACGGCCGATGCCCGCGTCGTCGAGCATTGCCCGCAGCGCTGTGACAAAGCCGTTATCGGGTGCATCGACGAGGATATCGGCGCCGCGAAGCGCGCTCATGTTCGACCGGCCGGCGCGCGCAACGAGTATTAACGGGGTGGTCCGCTCGACCTGTGCGACAACGCGGAAGTCCTGAGGTCCCACCCTCCGGTTCCATCCAATACCGTTGTCCATCGACGTCACCACTGCATCGACCTCACCCGCTACAAGCGCATTGAACTGCTCGTCAGACGAGCGGTTGCGGATTGACTGCGTCACCAAGGAGCGCCGATCCTGAGCAGCGACCATTGCAAGCAGTGGCGGTACGAACCACATCACCCGGATCGTCTGTTTGTCCATGATGTCATCCTGTCTGAGTCAGTCCTTGTCAATTACAGAACGGATCGTTCTGTTTTGTCAAGCCAGGATTTTGTGCGGCGCGCCTGCATCCGCGATGATTGTCCCTATTGACAGCGCGACCACCGTAGTTAACGATTCAATACGAAACGACTCGGCTCGTTAATGGAGAAGAAATGGAAACGACAGCAGACAGGGACAATTTGCAACATGCGCAGGCTGACGGCTATCGGCCCGCGAGACGGATTATTACGGGCACCAATTCGGATGGAAAGTCGTATTTTCTGTCTGACGAGCCAGCACCGAACAGGACGGCCCGCCCCGGCCTGCCCGTCGCTCATGTGCTGTGGGCAACGGGCGAAGCGCGTGCGCCCGGCGAAGAACCCGCGCCAGCCGGTCACGCGTTCGAGTTCCATTCGCGAGGCGGATCGTTGCTGCGCATTGTCGATTTCCCGCCCGATGAAACGTACGATGAATCCCAGCTGAAACAGTTTCTCGACGCGAATGGCGTCCGCGACAGGAGCAACCCCCGGCATTTCTGGTTCCACAAGACAGAATCGCTCGACTATGCCTTTGTCCTTGAGGGAGAAATCTGGGCTCTCCTGGACGAAGGCGAAAAGCTCATGCGCGCCGGCGACGTACTGATCCAGCGCGCAACCAACCACAGCTGGGCGAACCGCTCCGGCAAGCCGTGCCGCATGGCATTCGTACTGCTTGACCTCGTCGAAGGAGAGCCGCTGTGAGCAAAGCGATCATTACGTGCGCCGTAACAGGCGGCGCCCATACCCCCTCGATGTCGCAGTTCCTTCCCGTCACGCCGGAGGAAATCGCGGCCGAGTCGATCGCCGCGGCTGAGGCAGGTGCCGCCATCATTCACCTGCACGCCCGCAATCCCGAAGATGGTCGTCCCTCCGGCGACCCCGACATCTTCAGGCGCTTCGTGACCGCCATCAAGTCGTCGAGCAACGCAATCATCAATATCTCGACGGGCGGCGGAGGGCCGCACATGTCGATCGAGGACCGCGCGGCGGCAGGACGTGAGCTCAAGCCGGAGATGTGCTCGCTGAATATGGGATCCCTCAACCTGGTCCTGGCAGAGATGGCCGAGCGCAAGCGTGAGTGGAAATATGACTGGGAAGTGCCCTTTCTGGAAGGCACGCGCGGGCTGATCTTCCGCAACACCTACGACGATATCGAATGGATTCTGGAGCACATCGGCAAGGCCGGCGGCACGCGGTTTGAATTCGAATGCTACGACGTCAGCCACCTCTACACTCTGCAGTACTTTTTGGAGAAGGGGCTCGTCAAGCCTCCACTGTTCGTGCAAACGGTATTCGGACTACGCGGCGCGATGGGTGCGCACGTCGAGGATCTGCTGCACCAGAAGCGTACTGCCGACCGGCTGTTCGGCAATGACTACCACTGGTCCGTACTGGCGGCTGGCAAACACCAGATGCCTATGGCGACCATGGCAAGCCTGATGGGCGGTAATGTCCGTGTCGGTCTCGAGGATAGCCTTTACATCGGACGCGGGCAGCTCGCACAGAGCAACGCCGATCAGGTTCGCAAGATCCGCCGGATTCTCGACGAACTGGGCATTGAGATCGCCTCGCCAGATGAAGCGAGGCAGATACTCAACCTGAAGGGTGCTGACCAGGTGAATTTCTAGCCGGAATGGACCCATCCGCACCGGGCACAGGCCCGGTCGGAAGTGGCCTCCGGCTCAGCGCGTGGCAGCCGTCTTTTCCGCAGGGGCGCTCCGCTTCACTACGTCGAGTTCCGCAATGCTCGGTGGCTCAACACCTAGCAGCGTATAGATGTAGTTGATGTGGTCCTGCGCGAACCGGTCGTCGAGCGGTCCACTGCCCGCCAGCAACCGCATGTATACGGGCGCGTACAGGAGCTCCGCCAATGTCTCCACATTCTCCGGGGCACGTATGGGCTCGGCAACGCGCCACTCTTCCAGCATTTCCCGCACAAGCGCACGGCGGCCGTAGTGGAACCGCTCGCGGAATTTCCTGAGCACGGCAGGATCGGCCTGACCTTCGGCGATGATCTGCGCAACGATCCGGCCTGACCATCCCGCGTATTCGTGAATCAGCGACACCAGATGCGATGCGATAGCCTTCCCAGGAGGCAGATTGCGCGGCATCGGGGTTTTGACTATGTGGTGCTCCATGAAGGCATCTATCACGACGAGCGCCTTCGAGTCCCACCAGCGATATATGGTCGCCTTTCCCACACCTGCTTCCCTGGCGATGGCTTCGATCGAAATCGACTGGACCGTGCGGGTCTCAAGCAGGCGAACGGTCGCCGCGAGGATCTGGGTGCGTGTTCCCTCACTACGGGGCCGACCAACCCCTCGCGGGACGACCAGCGGGGCAGAACCCTGAATATCTGTTTTCATTGGCAAGACAGTTGGATAGTGGACAACGTCATCACGACTTTACGTTGCAATGCCACTTAGCGATACACATTCAAAACGGAGCGTTCAATTATAATACACACCGCATTCTAATTTACCTACTGTCTGTCACTCGGAAATCCAGATCTGCATCGAGCGAACCGGGATCCGGGCATATCAGCGGGTCAGGATGCTGTGCACCCGCTTTCGAACGATAACAGTCGAGGCTCGGCAAGACAGCTGAAGATGCATTCGCCTCAGCAGTGTTCAGCGACATGCTTCAGGTCCGCGGGTTTGACCCAATATCCGGAATGGAACACATAGCTATTATATGCCAAATCGAGACACACCGTTTCGTATATAAATGGCGGGCGTTGCCCCATGGAGACACGATGAACAGATCCATTGACGGACTGAAAGGCCGGACGTCGCTTGTGCTGGGTCACTGTGCCGGCATGATTGATGTCGTCGCACTCCCGGTATGGGTGGGTATCGTCCTGATCCGGTACTACGGACTGGATCCACAAAGTGCCGGTGCGCTGGCCACTTCATTCCTCGGAGCGGCGGTGGTAAGCAGCCTGTTCATCTCTTCGCGGATAGACCGTATCCGCGGCAGGATCGCAGCGCCTGCGGGATTCGCACTTGCGGCGGTTGCATTTTTCTGCATGGCGCTGACACGGGACTACACCGTGCTGGTCGGGTTGCACGTCGTCGGTGGACTCGCGGTCGGATGTGCCCTTTCCCTGACTCATTCAGCTATCGGCGCAAGCCCGAATCCACATCGCCTGATCGCCACCGGATTCACGGCGCTCAGCATCCTGTCACTGGGGTTTCTGGGAGGTGTGCCGCGAGTGGTGTCCGCGCTGGGCGGCCAGGTTGTATTTCTTGTCCTTGGCGCCATCATGCTCACCGCCGCCCTCTTTGGGCTGCTTGGCTTCCCCGATCGCCCGACATTGGCATCGCGTGACGGCATGCCACGTGAGCGGGAACGCCTGTCTCAGGGCGTCTGGTTTGCGATGGTGGGAACAGGTCTGCTCACCCTGAGTCATTCGATGATGCTCAGCTTCCTTGAACCCATCGGTCTCGCACGCGGATTCAGCGTGGGGCAGGTTATGAACGTACTGCTCGTCATGGGGGTAGTGAACATGTTGCCGGGACTGCTGGCCGCGCTCCTGGAACGCAAGGTGTCGTCCCGCGCGGTCATGGTTGCCGGTCCGTTGCTACAGGGTGCGCTAGGCTTTACACTTACCCGTTCGACGCACTTTGCTCCATATGCTGTTGCAGGAGTTATCTTCCCGACTGTGATAATTTTCACTCACACGTTCGTGTTTGCCTTCCTCGCGCGAAACGACCCGTCAACAAGAGCGGTGGCGGCGACCCCCGTCATGGCGATGACGGGATCCGCAATTGGCCCCATTCTGGGCGGCGCTGTCGCTCGACATTTCGGATACGAAAGCATCGGCTGGGCCATCCTGGTCGCAGCGACCATCAGCGTTGTCTGCTTCTGGCAAGCAGGCCGTCGCACCCAGTCCGTGCTCGTCCCTGCCGCGGAGGCAGCCCATTAACCGGATCTCGCGCAATTGCCGAAGCAGGCTTTCGCTTATCGAGGGTGGCCAACCGGTGAAGGTTCAGGCTGCCCGCTTATGAGGACGGATAGTCCATTGTTCAGGACTACCCGGTCACGTTGTTCGAACAAGCGTTCGATTTCCCGATACCGTTACTGGCTTCATGCGAGCGCGAATCTTCCCCCCTCTATTCGGCGACTATCGGCTCAGGAGGATGCCAGAGCCTTCGGACTGCCAGTTGTATCGCACGTAGCGATGCGTTGCGTCTTCCACACCGCGTTCCACCCATGCTCTGAAAGAGCGCAACAATCGATCAGCCATTCTGTCACGCGGATCTGCCGCGCCAGTACGAACCAGCGGGTGGCTCGCGCAAGCGACGAAGCTGGCTCGATATCATAGCCCTGCAGAAGCGCATGCCACAACATTGCCGGCGCCTCCTGATCGGCAACTTCCAGCCAGAAAGCAACGGCTGTTACATTGCTCAGTTGAGGACCGATCCCGCAATCATCCAAGTTGAATAGCGTGACTTCGGCGTCCTCTGGCGTACGCCCTGGTGCTCTCTGTGCGGGCACCATCGTCGGCGCGGACACGATTAGTACGCTGACAGTGCAACGGATAGCGCACGCATCACCGAAGCCCGCGTCAGGCAGATGCTGTGAGCCTCTCCATGTGGGGTGCGGCGTTGACGAGCACGCGCTTGAGCAAAGCAACGAGAAAATATTCTTCGTCGTCGGTCAAGGCACCGGTCGACCTGTCGTCGATTGCTTTAAGGATAGCCGCAATGTCCGCCACCATGTCCGCACCCCGCCCGGTCAGCGAGATGCACCAGGACCGGCGGTCTTGAGGTTGCCGACTCTTCGTTGCAATCCCCGCTGCGATAAGATGTGATATGAGCCTCGATACCGCCCCCACGTCGTAATTCAATCGATGTGCGAGCTGGGCCTGCGTCAGGCATGGTTGATGAGCCAGGCATGCGATGGCTTTAGCCTGTGTAGACGAAATCCCAACCAGCGAATTCAGCTGTTGATCAGTGGATCGCGAAATTGCCCGGTCCACTTCAACGAAGCGGCGGATGAGCCAATTCTCAGCCGGCACATCACCAGGACCACTCACCGGGAGCTGATCAACGTTCTTCATCCTCCCGCTCCGCTTCGAACCTCTCGTTTTCGCCCTGCAAGATCACAAGGCTGCTCGCCGCCGCATGATTCACCGCCGCCCGACAGACATGGCCGGGCGGACTCGCGCTCGTTTCCCCGGGACGTCACTGCCTGCCTGGCGATCGACGGGACGCACCGCCACGGCTCACCGTGCGGCAACCGCCGTCTTTCTCGTGGGTGCTTTCTGCTTTTTCGGCCGTTCGCCGGCCTTCAGCACGTCAGGCACCTCGACACCCAGCAGGGTGTAGACGTAGCTGATATGTTCCCGCGCGAAATGATCGTCGAGTGGTCCGTTTCCGACCATCAGACGCATATAGACCGGCGCATACAACAGTTCACCCAGGGTCTCAATGTTGGGTGGGACAGGAATGCGCGCCATACTCCGCCAGGCCTCGAGCATTTCCCGTACAAGCGCCCGACGCCCATAGTGGAACCGCTCGCGGAATTCGCGCAGGACGGCCGGATCGGCCTGCCCTTCGGCAATAATCTGTGCGACGATCCGGCCAGACCATCCCGCGTATTCGCGAATCAGCGACATCAGATGCACCGCAATGGCTTCGTCTGGCGGCAGGTTGTGCGGCATCGGGGTTTTGACTATGTGGTGCTCCATAAACGCATCGATCACGACGAGCGCTTTTGAATCCCACCAGCGGTAGATCGTCGCCTTTCCAACGCCCGCCTCCCTGGCGATTGCTTCGATGGAAATGGACTGTATGGTGCTGGTGTGGAGCAGCCGAATCGTCGCAGCAAGAATCTGCGTACGGGTCTCCTCACTGCGCGGCCTGCCGACACCTCGCTCGGCGGCGGGGGCGGGAACGGGAAGCTGAGCTTTTGTCTTCATTGGCGTAACGGAAGGTCGGCCGGCAATTGCTCCCACTTCCCTTGTGAGAAGCTGGACAGCCGTGTGGAGGGGTGTCCCGAACGGTATCATGGAATTATAAGACACGTCGTGCCTTAATTACCTGCCAGTTCGAAGGACACCTGTCCGCCGCACGCTCGCCGACCGATGCGTAGCGGGGCTGACCGGTCCGGTCATCGGGACCGGTCATCACACGCGGCGTCCCGCGTTGCGCCTGACGTTACGCTCAGAGCCCTCCCAACGCCACGTATTTGATCTCGAGGTAGTCGTCGACGCCATATCTGGATCCCTCGCGACCCAGTCCGGACGCCTTGACACCGCCGAACGGCGCAACCTCGGTCGAGATCAACCCCTCATTGACGCCCACCATGCCAAATTCAAGCTGATCGACCACACGGAAGATCCGGCCCACATCACGTGCGAACACATAGGATGCCAGACCGAACGGCGTGTCGTTGGCGAGCGCAACCGCCTCTTCTTCCGTCTCGAACCGGAACAGCGGCGCTATCGGACCGAACGTCTCCTCATGGAAGATCAGGGCGTCCACCGGAACGTCGGCCAGCACAGTGGGCTCGAAGAAGAACCCTCCCAGTGCGTGGCGCTTGCCACCCGCGAGCACACGGGCGCCTCTGGACAGCGCATCGGAGATATGCTCCTCCACTTTCCGAACGGCATCTTCGTTGATCAGCGGCCCCTGCACCACGCCCGCCTCCATACCATTGCCAACCGTGAGCGCGGCGGATGCATCGGCCAGTTTCCTTGCGAAAGCGTCATAGACGCCCGACTGCACCAGTATGCGATTGGCCGCGACGCAGGCCTGACCTGCATTGCGGTATTTCGCGGCGAGCGCACCCTTTACAGCAGCGTCGAGATCGGCGTCGTCGAATACGATGAGCGGCGCGTTGCCACCCAGTTCCATGCTGGTCTTCTTGATGGTGGGTGCGCACTGCGCCAGCAGTTGCGCCCCGACCTCGGTCGAACCCGTGAACGACAGCTTGCGCACCACCGGACTGGCGGTGAGCTCGCCGCCGATCGCGCGAGCCGAGCCGGTGACGACGTTGCATACGCCCGGCGGCAGACCAGCGCGCTCTGCAAGGACGGCCAGCGCGAGAGCAGACAGCGGCGTCTGGCTCGCCGGCTTGATGACGCCGGCACAACCGACGGCCCAGCCAGGGCCCGCCTTGCGAGTGATCATGGCAGATGGAAAATTCCACGGCGTGATCGCCGCAAAAACACCGATCGGCCCCTTCTGCACCAGGATTCGACGGCCGTCGACGTTCTGCGGGATGATGTCGCCATAGACCCGTTTCGCTTCCTCCGAGAACCACTCGATGAAGCCTGCGGCGTACAGGATTTCGCCACGCGATTCGACCAGCGGCTTGCCCTGCTCTGCCGTCATGATGACAGCGAGGTCATCAATGTGTGCCAGCATCAGGTCATACAGGGTGCGCAACACCCTGGCGCGTTCCTTCGGCAAGGTCTTGCGCCAGCCCCGCATCGCCCGCTCAGCCGCCGCGATCGCACGTCGCGTCTCGTTCGCGCCACCGTCAGGCACGTGCGCAACCAGTTCGCCCGTGGCGGGGTTGCGCACTTCCAGTGTCTGGCCGCTATCAGCCTGTACCCATTCGCCATCGATCAGCATCGCCTGACGCAGCAGGCTCGGGTCCTTCAGGGGAAGCGTGATGAGTTCACTCATGTCAGTCGGCCTCACACCGGGTTACGGCCGACAAAGAAGGCTTCGTCGGGATCGCTGGTCGGGTTCAGGCCTGCTGCTTCCAGGCCTTTGCGCAGGACAGTCATGTCGCGCTGGTACACGCGTTGGGTCGGATGCGGCATGGGACCGCCGTTGTAGCCCTGCAGCCATGCCTGGTACTTCCACAGCATGCGGTTGAGCAGCCCGTTGGCCGCGATGGGCAGGCTCGCGAAGGCCTTGCGTGCGGGATCCATCTTGTACCAGAGCTGCGTCGCCTGATCGTATTCACCCGCGCGGATCAGCTTGTGGATCTGCGGCAGCAGCGGGCCGTAGTAGGCCGAATAGTTGGTGCCACAAAAGGGGATGTCCATGACCTGCGCCAGCGGCACGTATTCGTATTCCAGCGGGGAGGAGATGACAACTTCCTTGTGGAATTCGCGGTGTACCTCGATCGCCGACATGATGTAGGGCAGACCGCCCTCGGCCTTGATCGCGACGACGTTGGGGATCTCGTCAACCATCCGGCGCAGTACCGGCAGCGGGATGTCGGCGGGATGCAGGCGGGAGAAGCCCCAGGCCGGCAGCGGGAATATCATCACGCCGAGATTTGTCGACTCGCAGATCGCCCTGGTGTACTCGAACACCTCGTCGTAGGACTTCGGGTAGAAGTACGGGGGATAGCCGAGTAACACCAGGTCGGCACCGCCCGCTTCTGCCAGCCTGATCGCCTCGATATTGTCCTCAAGCGTATTAAACACCGCGTGATGCACGATCACGAGGCGGCCCGCAGCCTGGTCGGCCATGATGCCGCAGAACTCGCCATACTGCGCCTGCGTGATGGCCACTTCCGAGCACGAGAGGGAGCCGACGAAGCCGTGCCTGATAGCCAACTCGACGTCGTGGCGAACTGCTTTTTCGTTAATACGCCTGAAATCCGACGTCATGGTCGGAATGGTCACGTTGGCGACGCCAACAAGATGTTCACGCGCCCATTCGCGGGCTTCCTTTTTGATATAGCGAGCCATGCAGTGCTCCTTTTAGTCTGCGTTGATGTTCAACGTCGCGCGCATTAGCGCTTGGTTTCGAATTCGATCGGCAGCGTCGTGGCCAGACCGGCCTCGATCGCCTTGTTGAGGATCAGCTCGGCCACCACGATGTCCTGCAGGCCCCCTCCGACCGATTTGTACATCCGGGCCCTGGTGTCCTTCAGGCGTTCGTCGAGTGCACCCGTCATCAGATCGGCCAGGCTGAATGATTTGTCGTGGAACGCGACGCCAGCCTTGTGAGCAGCGAGCATGTCACCCGTCTCCTCCAGTACTTCCTCCAGCATGTCGCAGACGATGATGTCGCTTCGGGCAACCACCGAGACGTCGATCTCACGCTGCTCGGGAATCGTCGAACCGATTGACACGACGGTCGCACCGGGTTTGAGCCAGTCGCCGAAAAGAATCGGCTGCTCATCCCGGGAGCGGGCTGCCGCAAGCACGAGATCGGCTGCTTCCACCGCTTCCTGCGCGGACGCAACACCGCGGGCGGGAACGCCCAGGTCGCGCGTCACGGCGTCCGCAAACGCGGTCCGACGCTCGGGCGTCGGACTGAACACGATGACCTCCATCAGATCCCGCACGCTGGCAATGGCCCGCGTGTGCATCGAGGCTTCGAGGCCGCTGCCCAGTACGGCCAGGCGGGCCGCTTTCACGGGTGCCAGTCGGTCGAGCGCGGCTGCCGACGTGGCGGCCGTGCGAAAGCCTGTCACCAGATTGCCGTCGACAAACGCCGCGATGCGGCTGGTTTCCTGATCGAACAGCACGATCACATATTCCACACCCGGCGCCTTCGAACCCATCGCCATGCCCATGACCTTGGCACCGTAGTAACGGCTACCCACGGGCACGGCCGGCAGCGTACGCAGCCACGTCTTGCCAGCGACTGCCACAGTGCGCGGCGGAGTGCTTTTAGGCGGGATGGGACGGGCGTACGCCGTCTGGAGCGCGCGGATGGCATCCTTCCAGACAAAGACCGCGCTGGCAGCCTCGCTGGAGACAAACACGGGGGCAAACGGAGAAGTGGTCATGAGCAGAAACAGGAAGTGACGTGAAGGGCTCGGCCAGTCGCATGGCCTGTGTGGCCAGCATGCGAAGGACTCGAGAACGATAAGGCGGACACGGTTAAAGACCCGACAGGCCCATACATGCTGCAATGCTGTTCAGAACAAGGACAATTCCGAACCCCGCGGAGAGTCGGGCACCGATCCTGAAAGAAAGCAGATTCATTACGCTTCGTCATCCTTGTTATCTGGAGTGGAATGACTGACTGGTCGCCGCCCTCACCCGGTCATGGCGTACCGCACGTTCAGCAAGCCTGATGCGACGCATACGAGGCCGGGTTCGCCCAATCGGAACGAGGCGATGTGGTCTGGGCAGCCAGTCTGCGACCGTTGCGGCGATGAACCTGCGGCACCAGCACCAGTAACCGGTTCATACATTCGATACGGTTCGTATGGTATCTTATATGAAGCGCCGGCACACCGTTTTCTGCCGGGTCCGGCGCTGGTGATAACCCTGATGACCCGCACCGTCTGAGCTGGCCGCCGGTTCAGGTGGCGATGAAAACCTGCGGGGCTCCTGCCTCCCGTTCCCGCCTGATGGGCTTGAAAGGAGGGATGGACGTTCCTGCGCGCCATCGCGCGCACGAACCATCATGAACGCCCTGCCATTCAACGTAACGTAACGCGTCCGTCACGCCGTCGTCTCACACTTCTGTGCAGTTGCCGTGCCCTCTTCCTCGAGTCGCTGGTTCACCGCCCAGCGAAACTGCGCGAGAGCCGCGTCGATCCCGAAGGCCATCATCTCGAAGCGCGGATCAAGTACAAGATTATGGTGCTGCGCGCTCACCATTTCCCGGTCCTCGTCGAACGCGTCCACGACCGCTTGATGGATCGACCGCGTGACCTCCGGCTTGTCGAGCGAAAAATTGTGAGGATGCCCGAAGAAGTAATGCGTCGAGTTCTCCGTCTCCGGCGTCAGCGCCTGGCAACCGTGGAACTCAGCTGCATCGACACGCGTGCCCTCCGGTGCACCTGTGCCTACGGGCGCCATGCCGGAATCCATGCGCAGGACGGCAGGAATCGTGAAGTCGTAAATGTTCCAGCGATCTACCTTTCCCGGCCAGTCGCGGACCGCCTTAACGAACGGAGGCGGCTCCGTGTTCAGTGTCCAGCGCGTAATGCGCACACCGTCCTTGATGCGCTCGACTTTCGGCCGCACCGCGGCGTAATCTTCTCCGCCACCCAGCGTCGTGGGATGAACATAGGGCAGATGTGAAAAGTCAAGCAGGTTATCGCAGATGAGCAGATAGTTGACGTTATAGTGAATGTAGCCAGGTAGCGAACGCCACGCCGGATCGTCGAGCCAGTGTGTATCGGGAATCGTGGACGGATCGGCTAGCTCAGGCTCGCCCATCCAGATCCAGATCCAGCGGTGCTGCTCTACCAGCGGGAACTGCCTCACCTTTGCCTGGGGCGGAATTCGGCCTTGAGCCGGTGCCTCGACGCACGCCCCCTGACTGTCGAATTTCAACCCGTGGTACAGGCAACGCACGCAATCGCCTTCGCGTCGGCCGAGCGAAAGCGGCGCGCCGCGATGGCAGCAGCGATCCGCGAGTGCGACAACCTCGCCGGATTCCTTGCGATACAGCATGACGGGCGTATTGATGATGGTGCGGGAAAACAGCTTCTCGCTTTCCACTTCATGTGACCAGGCGGCCACGTACCACGTATTCCTGATGAACATCGCTTGTCTCCTGTCTAGTTGTACGGTGTGCTTTTTCAAGGCATGTCGCCACGATAGAATCGCAGGGTTGATGCGTCAATCTAATGGGACTAATTCAACCAATGCATGCCATGCATATACGTGACCTCGATCTGAATCTGCTCGTTCTTTTTGATGCGCTGCTGCGCGAACGCAGTGTCACGCGCGCGGCGGCGGAAGTCGGGCTTTCGCAGGGCGCCACGAGCCACGCGCTCAATCGCCTGAGAGCGTTTTTCGAGGATCCGCTGTTTGTAAAAGCTCCGGCCGGAATGGAGCCCACGCAGAAGGCCGTGCAACTGGGTGCAACGATCACCGAGGTGATGACAGCATTGAGGGAGCGCGTTGTCTCACAAGCATGCTTTGATCCCGCCACGGCACGCCGCACATTCGTGATCTGCATGACGGACATGGGCGAGCTCGTCTTTTTGCCCCCTCTCGTACGACGCCTGCGCAAGGTCGCACCCCACTGCACGGTACGCTCCGTCCAGGTGCCGCTGGAGCGCATCGACACAACGCTCGCTGCCGGAGAAGCCGACCTCGCGCTCGGTTCGGTGCGTACAGCACCCGACGGCCTGTACCAGCAGCAGCTCTTTCTGCATACGTTCGTCACGATGGTCAGCGTGCACAACAAGACTATTGGCAGGACAATCAGCCGCTCACAGTTTGAGCGCGCGCCGCAAATCGTCGTCTCTTTGACGGGACGGGCGAGCGCAGCCTACGACAGCGCGTTCGAAGAATACGGCATCAAACGTAACGTCTTTCTCACGACGCCACACTTTCTGGTGGTCCCGCATCTTATCGACGCGCAGCCAGACCTGATCGCCACCGTGCCGCTCGAACTGGGTAACGTCTTCGCAAAACTGGGCACGGTCAGGATCATCCCTCCACCCGTGCCCTTACCGCCCTTCGCACTTCGTCAGCACTGGCACCCGCGATTTCGCGACGATCCTGCCAACATCTGGCTGCGCCAGCTTGTCAAACTGACGTTCGACCGCTACCCGGAGATCGGCGACGACTCATGAATTTTACGTGCGCGCAGGCGACCTGTGTCGCTGGCCGAGTGTCAATGAGCGGCGCCCAACCCTAACCCTATGGGATGAGAGATCAGAACATATGCATTATCCCGATGGTGGCCCCGGTTGTAGTCCCGGTCGGCGCAAACAGGGAAGTCAGACCTACGGCGGGAGTCAAACCAAGGTTCGCCTTGCCATGGTTATTCACGATGCCTACCTGAGCGTACAGTCCTGTTGTCTTCGACAGGAAATACGTTGCGCCCAGAGCGCCCATCATCGAGTGACTCGAGGTGTCGTTGCGATCGCTGACATACCACACGCCGCCATTGAGATCCAACTGAGGTAAAGCGAAGAAATCGAGACCACCACCGTAGACGTTATTGCTCGGCCCACCCTCGACCTTGAAACTGGTAAATGACGCCTTCGCCGTGACCGGCCCAAATTTGTACGCCGCGGCAAGCATACGGCCTTCGAAACCAACGTTGGTCGGTGGAACGGTATTTACCGTTCCACCGGGATTGCCGTCATAGAAGGCAGCGCTCAGAGTCAGTCCGCTCCACTGATACCTCAGACTCGCTGAATACTGACGGCCAGACTGGAAGTTTCCGGCCACCCCTCCGAACCCGAGCATCGCGCTGGCTTGCAGGCCCGCCACGACCGGACTCGTATATGAAATCGCGTTTGAGTTGAATGCGCCCGTTGCGGTGACATTATTTGCATAAATCCCCACAATACTGCCGAATTCAGAAAAGGCCCGGGGATCGAGGTCCCAGATTGACTGGAAGAACGGAGAAAACTGGAGACCTGCTTTCACCTCGCCGAACGTCCCCTTCAATCCCACGTATGCCAGCCGGCCAAAGAGATTGCCATTCGAATTGTTGAAGCCTCCATTAGTGAGGTCGATCCCACTTTGAAGATTGAACTCTGCCTGGAGCCCCCCGCCAAGATCTTCTGTCCCCCGAAGCCCAAATAGCGATGGCGCAATGCCAGCGTTCTGCAAGCCCACAAACTTCCCACCGTCGCCCCCCGTAGCCATATTTAGCGTCTTGCTCAAATAGAGGAGTCCGGTGTCCGCAATACCATACAGCGTGACGCTGTTTTGCGCATGGGCCGATACCGCAAACATAAGGCTCGACGCTGCCGCGCTCGCCGTCCTGACAACGCACCTCCGATACATGACTGTCTCCTAGATATTGTTCGTTGCAGATCACAACGTTAATTTGGATTACATAATATTTATCACGGCACTTTCGATCTTCAGAAAACCAGCTACAACCAGGAACCTTTGCTCATGAGCGCTGCCACTTCCAGCGCCCACTCGTGGGCGCTGACATCGCGTGTGCTTTACCACCTCCTGCGGCATCCTTTGCACCGGAAAGATGTAACCGCTACGTCAGTTCCACGCCTGCCGCGGTTCATCGTCCCCCTGTGCAGCAGGCGTTTTTCATCGTAAAGGCGTAGAGCCGTCACCAGATCCGCATGGCCAATTTCGATACGCCAAGGATCATAATATGCCTATCGACTTTGCCGGACAAGCGCGTTTTCCCGGAATTGGCGCTTTTATCTCATAGGAAAAACCCGACATATAGAAACGCGTCGACTCGTATATATAAACGTTCACGCGGAGTGATTGCGTAGCGGACGGGTGTGTCGGGCCAGCCGTGCACGAGACGCCGGTATGGCAAAGCCAACGACACCAGACGCCTGCGGCAGGCGAGCATGATCGCCTTCGAAGCCTGGATCGAAGCGATCCGTGACCGACGCCCTGGGCGCTGCCCGCGCGTATGCCGAGCCCGTGCCGGACCTTATTTGCTGATCGCAGAACCGGGCTGGACCAGCGGCTCTCGCTCAGGCCGCTGATTGCCCGTCAAATTCACGCGAAAAATCGCGTCCTTCTGGCCGATGGGTCGTGAATCGGCCGCGGCTTTATAGTGTCAGCAGGATACGGGCGTGGTGCCTGATGTGATCTTCGATGAAGCTCTGAATGAAGAAAAAACCGTGATCGTAGCCTTCGTGCCGGCGCAGCGTGAGCGGCTGACGTACGGCTTCGCACGCCACTTCGAACACTTCAGGGTTCAGCTGGTGCCCGAGAAACTGATCGGCCAACCCCTGATCGACAAGGATTCCTTCCTGAAACGCGCGCGTTGCCTTGCCGACGAGTTCGCTCGCGTCGTACTGCTTCCACGCCTCACGATCCGCGCCCAGATAGCCGCTGAACGCCTTCTCGCCCCACGGACAGCGCATAGGCGACGCAATCGGCGCGAACGCCGACACCGACCGATAGATGTCTGGATTTCGCAGCGCGAGCGTCAACGCGCCATGACCGCCCATCGAATGGCCGAAGATGCCGAGCCGCGCACCGTCGACAGGTAATTCGTTGACGACGGTCGCTCGTAGCTCGTCCCGGACATACGAGTACATCCGATAGTGCTTCGACCACGGTTCCTGCGTCGCGTCGACATAGAATCCCGCGCTTACGCCGAAGTCCCACGACTCTGACTCGCCCGGCACCCCAGCACCGCGTGGACTCGTATCTGGCGCGATCAGAGCGATGCCGTGTTGCGCGGCGAAGCGTTGCGCACCCGCCTTGATGGGGAACGTCTCTTCGGTACAGGTCAACCCGGCAAGGAAAAACAGCGCCGGCACATTTCTGTGCGATGCCTCCATGGGCATAAAGACAGAGAAGCGCATCGGCAGACCGATAGTGTGTGATTGATGGCTGTAAATGCGCTGCGTGCCGCCATATGATCCGTGCGATTCAATCAGTTCGAGCATCACTCCCGCCTTTAATAGATGACGACGGAGCGGATCGACTCACCCTTTTTCATCAGGTCGAAGCCTTCGTTGATCTGGTCGAGCTTCAGATGATGCGTGATGAGGTCGTCGATATTGATCCTGCCTTCCATGTACCAGTCGACGATCTTCGGCACGTCCGTACGGCCGCGTGCGCCGCCGAACGCCGAGCCCCTCCACTCGCGGCCCGTGACCAGCTGGAACGGACGCGTGCTGATTTCCTGGCCGGCAGCCGCCACACCGATGATGAACGACTGCCCCCAGCCCTTGTGCGTGCACTCGAGCGCCTGGCGCATCAGCGTCGTGTTGCCGACGCATTCGAACGAATAGTCCGCGCCGCCATCGGTGAGTTGCACGATATGGTCGACGACGTTCTCGACTTCGTTCGGGTTGATGAAGTGCGTCATGCCGAACTTCTTCGCCAGTTCGACGCGGCCCGGATTGATATCGACGCCGATGATCCTGTCGGCGCCGACCATCTTCGCGCCCTGAATTACGTTAAGACCGATGCCGCCGAGACCAAACACGACGACATTCGCACCCGCCTCCACCTTCGCCGAATAGACGACCGCGCCGACACCCGTCGTCACGCCGCAGCCGATGTAGCAGACCTTGTCGAACGGTGCGTCTTCGCGGATCTTCGCGACGGCGATTTCCGGCACGACGATGTAGTTCGAGAACGTCGACGTGCCCATGTAGTGGAACAGAGCCTTGCCGTCGAGCGAGAAGCGCGACGTCGAATCTGGCATCAGGCCTTTGCCTTGCGTCGAGCGGATCGCCTGACACAGGTTCGTCTTGCGCGACAGACAGAACTTGCATTGGCGGCACTCAGGCGTGTAAAGCGGAATGACGTGATCGCCCCTCTTCAGCGTGCCAACGCCCGGACCGGTGTCGACGACGACCCCCGCACCTTCATGCCCGAGGATCGCCGGAAAGAGGCCTTCGGGGTCGTCGCCAGGCAGCGTGTAGTAGTCGGTGTGACAGATGCCCGTCGCCTTCACCTCGATCAGTACTTCACCGGCGCGCGGCCCTTCGAGATCGACTTCTTCGATCGTCAACGGCGCGCCTGCTTTCCATGCAATGGCTGCTTTTGTTTTCATTTCACTCCTGTCTGGATCATGGATCAGATGAGCCCTGCCGCTGTCGACAACGCATACGCGCCCGGCAGTCCGTCTGCCGGGCGCCGCGAGATCAATTCGTTGCCTGAAGTCACCGGTGGGGCAGCTCGGACTGGATCAGGTTATCCAGCAGACGTCTTACGCGCACACCCGCGGCATCGCCGACCAGCAAGACCGGCCGGTCAAGGAGTTTTCTCGCCAGCAATACGCCTCTTCCCAGCTCACTACCGCAGCCAGCCATGTACCATATGTCGACCAGAGACTCCATGCGGTTGCCTCCTCGGGTCATTAGCAAGCCAATTCCGGCGGCGTCTGTGTCATGCCTACGATCCGCTTTACGGTTGAAGCGGGATCTGCGCGACAAGCGCACCCGCTACGCTTCGCGTTCCATCCAGCGCGCCACCATACGACGCGCCTGGATGCCCGCCGCATCGGCCTTGACGCTACGCTCGCCGGTGCTCACACGACGCGGCCGACGGCTTGCCTGCGCCTGGATTGCTTCAAGCACGACGCGGTCTTCGTCGAAACCCGTACGGATCGCCCCGACCAGATGGTCCATTGCCTCCGGCACAGTGGCGAAATCCCGGGCGATGATCCAGAAATACAGCATGTGGGTCTGATCAACCGGCGTCGTGGCATGCGCTACGCGAAAACGAGCTGGCGCACGGTCCGGTTGCGAGGGGTCCTGGAAGTCCACACAACCTTCCTGCAGCGCCGGCGACAGGAATGATCCGCGGTGTTCGCGATGCCACGGTGTGCCGGGAGGCACGCCGAGCGACATCGCGTAACCCGGCGCAAGCGGCTTGTTCACGAACCGCTGACGGTACTCAACGGTTTCGCCGTCACCGCTTACTTCGGGCGGATTGGTCCAGTCTTCAATCTGGAACGTCGATGCATGCACATACCCGAAGTGCGTCAAATCCAGCACGTTTTCTTTCAGGAGCATGTAGTTAGCCGAAATTTCCATCTGACCAGAGCGGGTCGCAAACGTCGGGTCAGTCATCCAGGGTAGCTCTGGCGGCGAGGGCACCGAATCAATCATCGATGTGTCACCAAGCCAGATCCAAACAAATGGACCGACCTCTTTCACCGGATAGCGCCTGGCGGAGAAGGAAGGCGCGGCATCAGCAGATGGCACGCGCACGCAGCCGCCTGTGGCATCAAAGCAGAAGCCGTGGTAACCGCACTCGACGGTGTCGCCGCGAAGCCTGCCGAGTGAAAGGGGCGCCTGGCGGTGCGGACACCGGTCCTCAAGCGCTGCGACGGTGCCGTCCTCCTGCCGAAAGAGCACCACGGGCGTATCGAGCAGCCAGCGGGCCAGCAGCGAGCGTCCCACCTCGTTGCCGAATCCGGCAACCCACCAGCAGTTGTAGGGATAATTGCGGGCTTCCGCGATGCTTTCCGCAATATTCATGGTTGTCACGATGTCTCGCTCCTTTGTTGGAAGATTTATGTTTTCCCCCTGATGCCGCACCGGGCACAGATTCGGCACCCGACGCCCCGCGCTCTACGGCGCGATCATCTTTCACTCACCTGACATCACCGCACCACATCAACCAACGCAGGCGAACCGTCGTTGACAAAGACAATATATTAATAAACGATTCGTATCGTTTTACTTTAGCGCAGGTATCTTTTATGTGCAAGCGTGATTACTCTACGACGCTTTCCGGCGTCCTGACGCCGACTTGCCTCACCCGGCCATCAGCGGCGTTTGCGTGCTGCGGCAAAGTCGAATGTACACGGCACGATCATTTCCGCATGACACCGCACAGGGAGTCCAGTGGTCACGCATGAGCCAAGGGTAAATCCCGTTGACGGCGACAACGTGTCTGACTACCATTTCGATACGGAACGTTTCGTTTATCAAGCCAACCTACTACGAAAATCAGTCGCACGAGACCAGGGTAGCCAGGGCATGCCACTCTTCGGCGAGCAAAGCAGGTGTCCCCAAAAACGTCTCTGCGTGACTGAACCCCAGAGCGGTCCGCGACTCTGCGGAAAAGACCCTACCCGACGGTTAGTCCTGCAAGGTATCGGGTTATCAATCAGGAGTTTTGACATGGACGCAGTAACACGCGCAGTGCGCGTCGTCTTCAAGGTGGTGGAAGCCCGCGACATCTGCAGTTTTGAACTGGCTGCCATTGACGGCGAAACACTTCCCCCGTTTTCTGCCGGCGCACATATTGACGTGTATCTGCCCGCCGGGCTGACGCGCCAATATTCGCTGTGCAACAACCCGTCCGAGAGGCATCGCTACCAGATCGCCGTGCTCCGGGACACGAATTCGCGCGGCGGTTCCACCGCGATGCACGCACTTGAAGTCGGTCAAACCATCCACGTCAGCGACCCAAAAAACCATTTCCCGCTGGTACACGACGCGCATCACAGCGTGCTGCTGGCGGGTGGCATCGGCATCACGCCATTGCTGTGCATGGCCGAGCACCTGGCGAGTCTCGGTACTTCGTTCGAACTGCACTACTGCACGCGCTCTGCGGACCGCGCGGCCTTCCTTGAACGTATTCGAGCCTCCCCGTTTGCAGGGCGCGTGCATCTTCACTACGACGACGGCCCCCCGTCCCAGAAGCTCGATCTGGCCGCCGTGCTCGAACGCACCCGTTCCGACGTCCATCTCTATGTCTGCGGGCCAACGGGTTTCATGGACTGGTCACTCGAAACCGCGAGGACTACGGGATGGCCTGAGGAGCGCCTTCATCGCGAATATTTCGCGGCCGCGCCCATTGATACGAGTACCGATGGCAGCTTCGACGTACAGATGGCTTCGACAGGTAAAGTGATCCGTGTGGATGCCCACCAGACTGTGGTCGCGGCGCTTTCCGCTCACGGTGTTAGCGTGCCGACATCCTGCGAGCAGGGAGTTTGTGGTGCCTGCCTCACCCGCGTGCTGGAAGGGATACCCGAGCACCGGGACATGTTCCTCACCGTCGAAGAACAGGCTCGTGGAGATCAGTTCACGCCGTGCTGCTCGCGGTCAAAAAGCCCCAAGCTCGTCGTAGATTTATGACGCATAACGATGGAAAGCCGCCTGATACTGCCGTTAGCCTACCTGCCGGCTTCCGACGATGAATACCGCCAGCAGTTGTGAAGGAGTCAACCTTCAGACCTCGAAGGTCGGCTCATCGCATATTCGCCGGCGATGCACGCAGGTTCCATGACGGCAAACGCCAACGACTTTGCTCGGCGTGTGGGACACACGCCGCGGCGCATGGCTGATGTCCTTCACAAGATTACCTTGCTGAACTGACAACGGTGGCAGTGCATAATCTCGGGCCGGCCTAGGGCCAGGAGGCTTACCTGTTCACCGACATCACTTAGGAGAGCGAGATGGGCTGAAAATTTCTGGCTCTTGGCATCGGCGCAACATTGGACGCCGTTGGTCAGCGCGCTGCTCGACCGGGGCGAAGCGGTCAAAGCGGCGAGCCGGTCTGGCGCCTCGCTGAGCGCAGCTGACGGTACGGTCGGACTCCGCCGATCCGGATACCAGCGCACTTACGTGCGCGCTGTTTTCCCTTATGGTGATCGTCGGGCCATTGTTCATGAGACTCACCGTCCTTGACAAAGCAGTACGATACTATACATTATCGTTTCGAATGGAAGTCCGGCGCATACGGACGTCGCGGATGCCGTGCTGTGTTTAGCTATCAGTGTCATCTTGCGCGTGAGTTTCGTTCTACGCGCTCTTTCATTCTTTTTCCTAACTCAATTGAAAGGAGCATTGACGATGCCACCCTCCTCAACCGCTGTACCATCTCGTTCCGGCACCGTCCTGAATGTAGGCCTCTGGATCGCGCAAGCCCTGATCTTTGCAGGTTTCGTAGTGATCGGATGGATCAAGTTGTCCAAACCAATTCCCGAACTTGCTGCCATGTGGCCCTGGACCGGACAGTTACCCGAAATCGTCGTACGCACGCTCGGCATCATCGACATCGCCGGCGGCGTCGGCATATTCCTACCTGCTCTGTTGCGGATCCGGCCGGGGCTTACCGTATTGGCGGCGCTAGGCTGCGTTGCACTTCAGATTTGCGCGCTAGTGTTTCATGCGTCGAGGGGCGAGCTCGCCGTGACTCCGGTTAACCTGATCTTCCTTGTCCTCGCCACATTTGTTCTGTGGGGACGCCGCACGCGGCCCGCAGCCCAGCGTTGAGTCAACATGGCCGCGGTTCTGGAACCTGGCAAAAGGCGCAGGGTGCCGACCCGGCCACTACTGCCAATAATTCTTCGAACGCCATGTCCTCTCTCCCTCCCAACGCTCTGCTGTTCGGCGAATCCGTGCGGCCGCGCGACCACCCGTGAATCTGAACGACGGCCGCGAGGTCAACAACACGATATGCAGCTTCGACGGGCTGTCCGACGGCAAGAAACATTGTGCGGTGACAACTGGCGGCATCGTGTGAAGGGCGAGAAGGTCCTGCCGCCTGATCCTGAGTTGCGCTCGCCCATCTGCCCGGACGGCCGCAATGCCTGTCCGCCGCCAGATGTTGGCGGCGTACCCGGCAATATCGATCTCCTCGACGCGATCATCGATCCCACTTATCGGAGAGGATTTTGTCTCATCGAGTCAGTTCATTTTTGCGAGAAGTTCGCTTGCGGAAATCTCGGCCCGCTCTCGCCACTCCTTGGCCGTAGCACCTTTCAGGCCAAGTAACATGCGGATCGCATCGACACCGACAAGACGGCTGAAAAATGCCTCAGATGCTTTCCTCCGAGCCTTCGCGCTAACTCCCCTAAATGATTGGTTCTGCGCCAGGAAAGCGTCGAGAGTCACCGCCCACACATTGAAGAGTGCGTTGTAAGCGGTCTCGGCAAGATCCGGAAACCGTATTGCCTCGGTTATAACTACCCGCAACAGTGATGTGACCTGTGGACTGGCCAACTTCTCCTGAAAAAGAGTGCCCACCTTAACCAGAGCATCTTGTAGCGGCATCTGCATCAGTCTGTCGAATTCGGCCTGTTCGTCAGCACTGGAATGATCGCAAGCATTGGCGATGACCGCAGCAAACAGATCCTCCTTGCGCTTCGCATGACGGTAGAGCGTCATGATGGAAACCCCGGCGGCGTTGGCGATGCCTTCCATGCTCACGCCTTCGTAGCCCATCTGGAGGAATGCTTCCGCAGCAGCATTCAAGATCGCAGCGCGCTTGCGCATCAGGAGCTGTGCTTTGGGATGATTGTCCGACCATTGCCTCATGGAGATGACCCATACTTACCAGTTCTATCGATATGAAAGAATATCATATCGACACAGTTCAACTGCACATTATCTACGCGATCGCCCAACCATACGGCGGACCCGGAATACCAGTCTTGTTGTGTGCAGCCAGTAGTACACGACAGTCGCAGCAGCCAGCAGATTTCATCTTCGTACAAGCCGGGAAGCGAAGGCGCCGCATTTCCCGCTCAAAGAAGCTGATCCTCGAGCGTCTTGGTGCTCGTCACGCTTTGCGTTACAAGCGGGGCGGCCGACCGACCACAGCACGATCTCATCTCAACTTCGTTGACGTAACGATAATATGTCATATACTATCGAACGGACTTGAACCTTAGCCACTTCCGCACTTCTCATTCACCGTATTGGAGATACTCGAATGTTCGTTCGACCGTTCATTACTGCGTCGTTGTTCACGCTTGCTTTTGTGGCTGGACTGGGTCAAGCCCAGCCCCCCTCCACGGACGGGATTGAAACCGGGCACTACGCAATCGAGCCTTACCACACTCAGGTGGTTTTCTCACTTTCCCACTTCGGTTTCACCGAGTTCACCGGTCTGTTTTCCGGTGCCTCCGGAACACTTGATTTCGACCCTGCCGCCCCCAAAGCAGACAAGCTTGATATCACCGTGCCGGTGTCCAGCGTGTTGACTACTTCAACACAACTTAACGAAGAACTCAAAGGGGGGCAATGGTTCGATGCAGCACAATTTCCGAATGCCCATTTCCTATCCACTGACGTGAAACGTTTCAACGCTACTGATATCGGGGTCTCCGGAACCCTGACGCTCCACGGCGTGAGCAAGCCAGTCGTCCTGAAGGCTCACCTCGTTGGGGCCGGCATCAACCCGCTAAACAAATCCAAAAACATCGGATTCAGCGCCACGACGACAATCAAGCGTTCGGACTTCGGCGTGAACCAATATGTACCGATGGTGGGCGATGACGTGCGACTGACAATCGCTGCCGGCTTCGTCCAGCAGTAGACCACCGGCGTGTCCACAACCTTACGAAGAACACTGGGAAATCTATTATGAAGATCCTGCACCTCGACTCAAGCATCCTTGGAGACTATTCCGTCAGCCGCGGTCTGTCGGCCGCAATTGTCGCAAAGTTGCTAACGCTTCATCCTGACGCTGAAGTAATCCGTCACGATCTGGTGGCCGATCCGATCGGCCCACTGTCTGGTGATCATGTCGCTGTAATCCGTACGGGGACAGCACCGATAAGCCCGGCATTGGGCGAAGATGTTTCCAGAGGTAACGCATATATCGACGAGCTGTTTTCCTCCGATGTCATTGTTATCGGAGCGCCGATGTACAACTTCTCGATCGCCGCTCAACTCAAGACGTGGATCGATCGCATCGTCGTCGGCGGTCGTACGTTTCGCTATACAGAGACTGGCGTGCAAGGTCTGCTGCCGGCATCAAAAAAGGTATTGATCGTTTCATCGCGCGGTGGTGCTTATGCCGGCGAAAGCCCTATTGCCGCATACGAACATCACGAAAGCTATCTGCGCACGGCCCTCGGCTTCATTGGCCTGACCGATGTCACCGTCATCCGGGCCGAAGGTCTGAGCCTCGGCGATGAAGCAAAGGCACGTGCGATTACCGAAGCAAAGTCGCAGATAGCAGCCCTATCTGTCTGACAGGGGGGCCTCATTCATTCGGACAGGGCCTCCGAGTTTTCAAGTGAAGTCCCTGAGGCAATCAAACTGCCGATTTTGTCGCTGGCGGTGCGCCGAAGTGATGCTTGAACCGGTGTCTGCTCCGAGAGCCCGGAGGTGGCGTGATACACGCAGCAGCTCTGAGCGGGCAACAGGCCCATCGCGGCACTGATGACGGACGGGTCGGTATCGTTCACGATTATCAGCTTGTTCATCTGAGTTGCTTGGCTCACATTTGGCTTGTATTCGTCACGGCCGAGGACACCGTGCCGAAAGTAGCCCGCACGCCGAATCTGTTGGCGACGCGCTTCAGCCACCTGATCGGCAGGCTGCTCGCTGCCGAGGCGCGCAGCGCAAAGTAGGCAACCGACAGGCGCAGGCGACTGCGACGCCAATTCAGGCCTCACTCCTGCTGCCATCACAATATCCAACTTGATTGATCCGACCGGCAACCTCGCTCTCAGCGGCGAAAATGAAGTTTCCACACGCCCTCGGCCATCTGCCGCAAACCGATCAAGAAAGCAACAAATGCGCTGCCGCGCCAATTCATTGCGCTGCTGGTGACGTTACCATCGACCGCCTAAAGACAAAAACTGGGCAGCTGCTTCGGCTGCTTCTTCTCGACGAAACAAAGGCAGGTGTCAACCGTTGGTTGACGCAACAATTTGGCCTTGCTATCCGCCGGCTCGACATGCGGTTAGCATCCGCCGTACTGTCTCTGAGGCCTTGGTGGCCGGGTGATCCATCTTGAGCTTTCGCACGGAGCCCGAAAACATCCAGACACCGCACTCGTTCGAACGCGCTATCGATATACACCTTGTGGCGAAAGGGACGACGTCGGATCCGTCGAGAGTCGTGGAGTCGAGGTGAGCGTCCAAAAGGTTCCTGCAGATTTTTGCAGAAGCGAAGGTACTCAGTGGAGCCTTTTTTTGCCGGCGCAAACTCGGCGCCTGTCGGGATTGTTGTCACACTGCATACGAACCGGACGTTACGTGTTCATGTTTTGATTAGAAGGTGGTCAATGAATACTGCTCACAGCGCGAAAGGTACGCACCCGAGTTCTCACCTGGTAGTGCCTCGACAAAATTACGGTAAAACCATTGCTGCCATTACCGTAGGTAACGGCTTGGAATTCTTTGACTTTGCGATATACACTTATTTTGCAACGGTCATCGGAGAGGTATTTTTTCCGTCTGGTTCGAAGCTCACGCAACTCCTATTTTCGCTTGCCACGTTCGGCGTTGGCTTTGTGGCGCGTCCGCTCGGTGGGGTAGTGATCGGGATGTACGCAGATCGCGTGGGGCGTAAATCGGCGATGGTACTAAGCCTTTGGCTAACCGCCCTCGGCTCGGCAGTGTTCGTGGTAGCGCCGACCTTTGCGACAATTGGCATCTTCGCTCCGGTTTTGTTAATCGTCGGACGCTTGATACAAGGATTCGCGATCGGCGGGGAGTTCGGTGCCTCGACATCAATGCTGGTGGAATACGCAGGCACCCATAACCGTGGAGTCTTCGCAAGTTGGCAACTGGTGAGCCAGGCCGCAAGTACCTTGCTCGGATCGCTAACCGGACTTGCCTTGACGACGATGCTCACGCACGAGCAGCTCATTTTGTGGGGTTGGCGCCTAGCATTTGCGCTCGGTATCGCGGTAATACCGATCGGTGCGTATATTCGCAATCAACTGCACGAAGAGCCACTGAAACCCACCGCTGCCAGACGGATGCGAAGTCCCGCTATGGAGCTCTTCCGTGACCATAGCAGATCTCTCCTGGTGGCTGTGCTCTTGATCGCGGGCGCGGCATCAGCCAACTATATTGCTCTGCATTATCTAACCAACTTTGCAGTGGGCGTCTTGAAGATGACCTTGGCGCAGGGGTTATGGGCGTCAATTCTTGCTGGGTCCTTGCAGCTAGTGATTGCGGTCCCGGCCGGCCTCGTCAGCGATCGCTATGGGCGAAAGCCGGTCCTGGCCACAGCTTGGATAGTCCTTCTCGCGTCAGTATTTCCAGCGTTTTTATGGCTAAGTACAGCCCCTAATCTTACACATTTGCTTGGACTCGCCGCCGTCCTTACGATCCCCACTGCGTTTGTCACGGTAACGACAGTTACGATGATCTCGGAGATATTCCCGCGAGCAATCCGGGCTACCGGTCTGTCCATCGCTTACAGCCTTGGGGTGTCGATATTTGGTGGGTTTGCACAATTTATTGCCACCTTGCTAGTTCAGCTTACCGGTTCCAAGCTTGCACCAGCCGGCTATATGATTGCTCTGGGTCTCGTCGCATTTGCAGCGCTGACACAATGCGATGAGATGGCGGGTAGAACGCTCGATTGAAAGAGCCTGTCGGTATCACGCATCGCGATCCAAATCCGGGGCGAAGCGCTTACCGCAGGAGGGAAGTCGCATTGCCGCAACGGCGATGCCCGCGTATAAAAATGGTCAAACTGGTCCGCTACTTCGAATACTTATGTCTACCCTATCCGCGAACACCGATAACCAACGGTCTGATGATGGCTCGTGTATTTGTCCAACGTACGACTCTCCTGCCGCTCAATCGATTAGAGACGCGTTTTTCTGGCTCGGGGAAATCAACAAGGCTTCTTTGGTAACAAACGTGCGCCATGGACTGCTTGATGAAGAAGTCGCATCTCGGATTGCAGCTGCACTGAGTGAAGTCGTGCACAACGGCGAGCAGACCGGTGGATCACGACCAGACCTGGTTATCACATTTGAGCCTTTGTTAATCGAAGCAGGCGGTGTGGAAGTGACCCTATTGCATGCAGGGCGATCGAGCCAGGATATGTTGGCCACGGTGGCTGCCGCAATGTACCGCGGAAGCTTGCTCGATCTGGCTCGTCGGCTAAATAGCTGCGCTCTCACGCTTCTCAACTTGGCAACAACGTATCAAGATACCATTGTTCCGAATTACACAAACGGTGTTGCGGCTCAACCGAATAGTTACGGGCATTATCTGCTCGGACACCTGGCTGGGATCCAACGTGACCTAGATCGCTTGCGGCAGATGTATGCGCGACTTGATCGCTCACCGATGGGAACAACTGTTTTGAACGGAACCAGTTGGCCACTCGATCGAGATGCGATGGCGAACCATCTTGGGTTCGCCGACGTGATTGAAAATGCATATGACGCGGTACAGATCGCCGGCGCGGAAATCCCCGTTGAACTTGGTTCTCATTCGATGAACGTGGCATTGCATGTCGCAGCGTTCGTTCAAGATGTGATGGTCCAGTATGCGCAGGCACGACCATGGATATATCTGAACGAGGGAGATGGCAACACATACCGATCGAGTTCCATGCCACAAAAGCGCAATCCCGGATTGTTGAACGATCTACGTGCTGACGCCTCTGGGATACTTAGCTTGGGCATCGGTCGCGCGATCGCAGCACACAATGTCCCGCCAGGCATGAGTGACGGGAAACGTATCTCGGAAAATTTAGCCGTCGTCGACGGTGCACGTCGCCTCGTTGAAAAATTTCAACGTGCTTTGAATGCGTTGGTGATCGATGCTGATCGGGCTCTCGATGAAATCAACAGCGACTGGACGGCCTCCCAGGAAATCGCCGACGTACTTATGCGAAAACACAAACTGCCGTTCAGGCTAGGACATCACTTTGCATCGGAACTGGTGGCGACGGCGAAAAACGAAGGCATTCGACCAAATGATTTTCCCTATGAACGTGCCGCGAGGATCTATCAGGAGATGCTTGATGACGCGAATGATCAAGCCCGCCTTTTCCCTATGGACGAAACCGAATTCCGGGCGGCTCTCGACCCGGCTGCAATCGTGGCGAACAGGGCCACTAAAGGCGGCCCGCAACCTGGGGAAATGCAGCGCATGCTGGCGGCGCATGCGAAAGAATTAACGGAAACCACCCAGTGGATAAACGATCGCAGCCGGGTTATCGAAACGTCACTCCGGGATTTAAACCGCCTTTTTCTCGATTGTCTCTCGAAAGCCGGCGCATGGCCCATAAAGTTAGAACCGTGAGAATGTTGATTCGGAAGCTGTGACGTCGGCAGATGTCGGATTAAGCGTTGGTTCGTCGAAGCGGTAATCCACAGGTGTTGACTGGTATCTGCGCCAGACAGGGCGGCGTCAATCCACCAAGTGCGATTCAACCATGGCAAATATTCGTCGCACGGATGAAATCGGTGAGTTCTCGAGATCGTGCGCCACTCGGCGAAAAGTATTCAGGAACGCGAGCGCAGCCCCCTGCAGTGGTTCATATCGCCGCGTTATAAGACACGTTGTGCCCTCGGTTCTAAGCCCGCCAAGATTAAGGGCTGTATATCGGTCACGAATATCGGGAGATTCTATGAGCGGCCAGGGTACGACCGATAACATGTCGGTCGACCTCACAATGGCAAGAGCCGCGTGGACGGATCGTACGTAGTGCACCCTACAAATATCGGGCGAAGCACTCTCATTGCGTTGACCAAGTAGTTCTGGGATCATTCGCCCAATAGCCCTGCTTAGTAGCCAATCGAAGTTGAGCAGATCGGCTATGTCATGCGCGTTCGCTGCCGGATGGTCACGTCGGGAAACCACGGCATATGAGTACGTGTACATCGGGCGGACATCGAGTGCGCTGTCATTTGAATTGTCCGGCTGTGGCCCAAAGGCAAAATCAAGCTGACCGTTTCGTAATGCAAGATATTCTCCTCCGAGCTGTTCGGAAATATCTATCTGTACATCAGGTCGCTGCACGCGGAAGTCTCTCACAACGTCAGGCAAGACTCCATGCATCAGCCATGGAGCAATTGCCATGCGTATCAGTCCGCCCGGACGATGCGCCATATGACTAACCTCATCGCTTGCTCGTTGCAGTTGCCTAAGGACCAGCCGTGCATGCGCAAGGAGTGCTGCTCCGGCCTCAGTCAGGATTACACCCTCCACACGTCGTTCGAGCAAAACCGCGTTTACCGTTTTTTCGAGCTCTCGTAGCGCGTTACTGACGGCGGTCGGAGAACGGGTCAAGTATGTCGCCGCCTTTCGAACACTGCCGCGATCGGCAACAGCAACAAGACATTCGAGTTGGTATAGTTTGAGTGTGCTGTTCATGATGAAGTCGAAGCCTTCGCTTACCATCACGACGCCGCCGTATTGCCGACGTCTTTCGTACAATGCGACGCTGACAAACGTCGAACATCCCTATCATCGTCACCACTTCTACTTACTGTCAATCGCTGACCCTGCACCGTCCTTCACGCCTGGAATCGCGCGCACGTCTTCATTGTAGCGTTGCTATTCAACAGGGCAGTAAGAACCGCCTGAACCACTGGGCCAAATCGCGCGCTGACGCCACCGACCAAGGCCATCAGAATTTCCGTTCCCGATCGGGACCAACGGAACTCCGCCAAGGTCGCGAAACCGAGCACCAGCGTTTTCATTGCCCGCCAGTCCGCGATAGCGGTAGACAGTGGCCCAATCGAGCCCTTCAAAGTTGGCGACCGGCCTTCTTTGGAAGTGTATCGTCATCAGGTAGGCGCATTTTTGGGCATCGGCGATGGGAATGTCGATGGCGTTCAGGAACCGCGCAATCGCGCTTGACTTTAACGGTATCCGTGGGAAAGCGCTCTAGATGCACGCCGCGGGGTGGCCGCCCAGCGGGGGTGTCTTGCCTTCATAGCTCTCCACGCCTGGTCTGCGCACGCCCGTATCCTTCACGCGTGTGCGATCGCTACCGCACCGCGCGGCGCGAGCGCTATTGGAACGAGTTCCAACCCAGGCAGTCGAGAATTTACGCGTCGGCCCGGCCTTGCTGCGCCGGCCGCGGGCGCCATGAAGTGGTCAAACAGCGGTGCCAGATCCACTGGTTAATCTCGCGGCCCGGTATGGATGGCTTGAATTTTCTTCGGCGCCGACACCCGACCCTGCTCGTCGCATTCCGCCTGCTGGCCAGCGTCGGATCTCATCGGCGTCGTCAACTACTCACTGGCAGCTATAACTGGCGGCGGTATTAGGATCGCCGGCGACGAAGGTAGCCTTCTTTGGGTAGAAGCATAGTGGCAGACTCTTTTGCACCGGTCCGCCGCATGCGGTGCTGAAGGTACATCCGGTCAGTGTTCCCGGTACGCCGGTCTTCAGCACGAGGCCGTCTGGCGGAATGCCTTTTTCGACCCAGTCGAACATAGCATGCAGCATCTGGCCCCGGGCCGGAGTCGGCGCATAGCCAAAAGCGGGGTAGCCGTGTCCGTTACCAGCAAGTTCGGAAAATCGGTAGAAACTCTGAACCGCGTCAATTCCACCCATTTTCGAAAGCACATGCGAGTAGTAGTTGATCGATCCCTGAACGGGAAAGTTATTGTCATCCATGCCTTGCCAGTGGATCAACTTTCCGCCCCGCGCCTTGAACGCTGAGAGGTCGGGGTCGTCAGTATTGATTTCGGCGAAGGCTGTGTTGTTGAGCGCAACACCACGATCAAAGGCGTTGTTTAACTGCGCATAGCTGAGCTGCTTGTACAGATTCTGACCATTGCCGGTGGCATTCACAAACGTCGGATCCGACATGGCCGAGTTCTGGAGAGCGAGCGCCAGGAAGTGATTGAAAATGGAAAAAGTATCGCCCGACAAACCCGGAGAGAGGGACCGCGAAGAACCAAACCAGCGCTGATTGGGACCAGGCTCCACGCCCCAGCCCGAATCGACCGCAGGATCTGGCACGCTTCCGTCTGCAGTCATCCCGTACCAGAACTTGTTCATCGCAGTTGCCTGTAACTTGGTTACGCAGGATGCCGTAGCGTTCTTGCCGCCATCCGAGACACAGAGCACGTTCACGTCTTTAGTAGGATCATACTTGCACATCGAGGGGTCGAGCATGTACCCCAGATGCTGCCCTCCCACCACGTCGCAGGCGTTCATCGCAGCCTGTGCCACAGAGTCGCTCTGCGCAGAAGAGACTGGATGCCCTCCGAGGTCCTGCGCCACGACGATGCTTGGATAGGTCTGTCCCACCATGAACCGCGTCCAGTTGATCGCAGGGTAACCAGCGACGATGCCGTCGTATTCCTCGGGGTGCAGTTGCGCCTGTTTGAGCCCTTGCCTGCCTCCAGTTGATCCGCCATCCCAATAGGTATATTGCGGATCTTTACCGTAGTAAGCCCGCGCAAGCGCTTTCGCCATCAATGTTTGCTGGTAATTCGCGCGCTGGGCGAAGTCGTTCCACAACGTCGCATTGAGCGTTCCGTCGGGGTTCATCGCGAAGCTCGCATTGCCTGAAGCGTCGATCTGGCCAGGCAGCAGACCATTATGGCCCGCGTCGCTGCCAACCGTCACGACGCTTTCCTCCGAGGCGACTTGCGCAAGTGATCTGTAGTCATCCGAGGCGCTTTGGTGCGAAAACTGAGTCGGGTCACCTTCAGCGGACCCTGCCCATCCGCCGTTGCCCATTGACACAAGGCGACCCGTCCATGCCGCCTTTTCGGGCAACCAGATCTCCATCCCTATCCCAGGCGACGTCGATGGCGCTCCGGCGGGCCCGGGGTTCCCGGGTCCCACCATGAGCTTAACAACACACATGGCTTGCGGGGACGGAACCGTGTCCTCGACGTACAGCTGCGGAAGAGGATCACCTTTGTTCAAGTGCTTGACCAGGATCACTTTGGTTTGGGCGTCCGGCTTGAACTGTGACGCTATGGATTGGTCACAGCTAAGCGCCGCCACCGGCTGGCCGGTCAGGTCGCTGCTGCCGTTTCCGCAGCCGCTGAGAGCACTCAATGCGAATGCGCAAAAGAGTAAAAACTGTACTCGTATGTGGACCATTGGAATCTCCAATTTGCCGAACAGCCTGGGCCACGCTTGGCTTGCGCTACGTCGGATCTCAGTTGATATCAAAAATTTGCCAGCGCTTATTGCTAAAACACCCAGTATGAAAACGTGTGCCTTATATCGCAGGATCACTTCTGCTGTATCTTCCCGTTCTACTCGGAATAATTAATCAAACAAACCAGGTTCGTTTTCAGGAAGTGAGCTCCAAGGTGGTTAGATTTTCACCGCTCGCGCACGAGGGGAACACGCTATGCCGGCCCTACAGCCTGCGTAATATCGACCTGAGCATCGGGTACACTTGGCGACATCGATGACAGGTTCGATGCAGACGTTAACTTCTTCAAGCCTCGGAGGCGGACGGCGGCCGGATCGATGTCGCACCGTATCAATAATCGATCAAAAACAGGTCCGAGAGAACGATCCTGTCTGCGGCGCCTGCCTACCTCCCCGGTTCCGTTAGCGATCAAAGGCGGCAAGTACCGGTCGGGTTGAAATCAGGGCGACGCCTGAGCGATTGCTCGCTTCTTGACAGCTTTAGCGTCATGCCCTTTCGCTAAAGTGATCAATCTTTGCTCTACCTCACCGACGATCCCGCGTCGAAACAGCACGACGCAGCAAACGAAAAGGACGCCGGTAACCAGATTGACTGACTCTCCCAACTGCGAGAACTGGGATACGTGAGTCATGTCCGCGAGCCAGTTTCCAAGAGTCGCGAGCTTTGTTTCGATACTTACCACTATCACTGCGCCCGCCACCGGACCGAGCCGCGTTCCCAGCCCTCCAAGTAACGCCATCAGGATTGCGGTACCGGAAAGTGTCCAGTGCAGATCCGCCAGGGTAGCGAAGCCAAGCACCAGCGTCTTCATCGCGCCTGCCAGTCCGGCGATCGCGGCGGACAACGCGAACGCAACGAGTTTCAGACGGTCCACGTCGTACCCAAGCGAAATGGTCCGGGCTTCGTTTTCATGCAGCGCACGGACCACGCGGCCGAAAGGCGAGTCGATTACCCTGTTGATGAAAAGGAACACAGCCAATGTGAGGGCAAGAATGACGTAGTAGAGCGTTACGTCGCTATCCAGGGAAACAAGCCCGAACAGGGAGCCTCGCGGCACCCCCTGAAGTCCGTCTTCACCCCCGGAGAACGATGCCTGCACAAAATAGAAGTAGACCATTTGCGCAAGAGCCAACGTCACCATTGCAAAGTAGATCCCTTTCCTGCGGATCGCGAGTATGCCGAAAAGGAACCCGATGGCGGCTCCGATGAGGGTGCCAGCGACCAGTGCAGCTTCAGGGTGCAAGCCGAAGTCACGCAACATGATGCCCGCTGTATAGGCAGCGGTGCCGAAGAAGGCGGCGTGTCCGAATGACAGCAGGCCGACGTAGCCAAGCACCAGATTAAGCGAGCATGCAAATAGCGCAAAGCACATGAGCTTCATCAGGAAGACCGGATACGCTCCGAGCAAAGGGGCGATCGCCAGCCCAAGCGCGATTGCTCCGAATATTAGCCAGTTTCGCATCATTGCCTCACTTTGTTTTACCGAAGAGTCCAGCAGGACGGACCAGCAGAACTATTGCCATGACGACAAAAACTACCGTCGCGGACGCTTCCGGATAGAAGATCCTGGTCAGGCTCTCAATCACGCCAATCGCCAAACTGGTCAGAACCGAACCAACGATCGATCCCATACCGCCAATCACAACGATCGCGAATACCGTGATGATGACGCTCTGCCCCATCAGCGGAGATACCTGCATAACGGGAGCCGCTAACACCCCAGCGAGCGCAGCGAGTGCGACGCCGACGCCATAGGTCGATGAGACGAGCGATGGGACGTTCACACCAAACGATGTAACAAGACGCGGGTTCTCGGTCGCCGCGCGAAGTAACGCACCAAGTTTCGTACGCTCGACGGCCCACCATGCCACGCCACAAACCGACAGCGATGCGACAATGACCCATACTCTGTAAGCCGGCAGCATCATGAAACCAAGATCGACGGGTCGGGCCAGATTCTCGGGCGCTGGGTACGTCATCCCCGACACACCGTAGGACGACTTGCACAGTGACTCGATAATCAAGGTAACGCCGAGCGTCAGGAGAAAACCGTAGAGATGATCCAGCTTGTAGATCCGCCGCAATAGCGACCGTTCGACAGCTACGCCGCAGAAACCCGCCAGGATTGGCGCTACCAGCAACATCGCCCAGTAGTTCAAACCCAGATAGTTGGTGCCCATCCATGCGAAGAGGGCCCCGAGCATAAAAAATGCTCCATGGCTAAAATTGATGACGTTGAGCAGGCCAAAAATGATAGTCAGCCCCAGGCTCAAGATGGCATAGAACGACCCATTCATTAAGCCAATCATCAACTGGCCAAGAAGGGCATTCGCCGGCATTCCAAAGAGTTCCACGATCGGGCTCCGTTCAGATGTTCAGCAAGCTTTGCAGGGCCGCCCGCTTCTCTGGCAAACGTGCAGCTTCGAACTGCTCGACAATGTTGCCGTGTTCCATCACATAGAACCGGTCTGCGAGCGGCGCGGCGAACGCAAAATTCTGTTCGACCAGAACAATCGTAAAGCCGCGCGATTTGAGCAGCCGGATCATCCGCGCGAGCGTCTGGACGATGACGGGAGCCAGACCCTCGGAGATCTCGTCGAGCAGGAGGAGGTTTGCGCCAGTTCTCAGAATCCGCGCTATCGCAAGCATCTGTTGCTCCCCGCCGGACAGGCGCGTCCCCTGACTCTTTCGTCGCTCGGCAAGATTAGGAAAGAGGTGATAGATCTCGCCCAGGGACATCCGGCCGTCTTTCGACCCTGGCAGCAAAGGTGGTAACAGCAGGTTTTCCTCGCAAGACAGGCTCGAGAAAATGCCCCGCTCCTCCGGACAAAATCCAACTCCGAGGCGGGCGACTTTTTGTGGAGGAAGCGCGATTACCTCGCAACCGCCGATGCGCACGCTTCCACGCCGCGAGTCGGTTAGTCCCATGATCGCTTTCAGGGTGGTGCTTCGTCCCGATCCGTTGCGCCCCAGGAGCGTGACGACTTCTCCCTTTTTCGCGACCAGATCGATACCATGCAAGATGTGCGACTCACCGTAGAAAGCGTGAAGACCCGTGACGCGCAGCGCATCGTTGCTGTCGCTGCTCGTTGCGGCTGGTGAGACCCGTTCAAGAATTGCCTGACTCATCGTCGGCTCCCATATAAGCTTCCTTTACCCGCGCGTCGGTGGACACCTGAGCGTAGTTCCCCTCTGCGAGTATCTCGCCCCGCTGAAGGACCGTAATGGTGTCGGAGATGCTGGAGATGATTTTCATGTTGTGCTCGACCATGAGAATCGTTCGACCTTCCGCCACCCGCTTGATGAGCGAGGTCACCCGGTCGATGTCTTCATGTCCCATGCCCTGCGTGGGCTCATCCAGAAGCATCAGCGCAGGATCCATCGCAAGCGTCGTTGCAATTTCGAGCGCACGCTTGCTTCCGTAGGGAAGCTCTGCAGCGCGAGTGTCAGCGTCTGCGGCGAGACCGACCTCGTCCAGGAGCTCAATCGCTCGGGGTCGAAGGCCTGCAAGCACGCGCGAGTTTTTCCAGAACAAATATGAAGACTTCGTCGCGCGCTGCAGCGCGATCCCCACGTTCTCGGCGGCTGTCAAGTTAGGGTAGATTGCCGAAATCTGAAATGACCTGATAACTCCCCGGCGCGCGATCGCAGCGGGCGCTGCACGCGTGATGTCTTCGCCCGAAAAGATGATCTTTCCGGCGGTCGGAGCGAGAAATTTCGTCAGCAGATTGAAGCAGGTGGTCTTTCCCGCACCGTTAGGCCCGATCAGCGAATGGATGCTCCCACGACGCACACGAAGATCAACAGATTTCACTGCGGTGAACCCGGCGAATACACGCGTTAAACCACGTGTCTCCAGAATAAAATTATCAGCTACCATTTTCCGCCTCGAACAAATACCACGGTGTTGCACGATTGCCTCAGGCGCGCCGAAGAAGTCTGCCGACTGGGGCCTGTCCGGTGAATCAAGATGGCTCGATCAAGGAAAGAGACAAGCGCCAGCGTAAAGATGCTGAACGTGCTGCCTCACTTCTCCCATCGCACCGGGACGCCCGTCCGACCAACGCGCAGCACGAGCGTCGAAAACAGAGCGCTACTTTTTCGCGATAGCCGGACAACGGCTCGCTGAGATAGGAGCGAACGCATCCTTCCCGGCGATGACCTGTTTAACGGTGTAGTAATCCCACGGCTTCTTCGACTGCTGGGGGCTCTTTACCTCGACGACATACATGTCATGAACCATCAGCCCGTCTTCGCGGATGGTTCCGTTTTTCGCGAAGAAATCGTTGACAGGCGTCGCCTTCATTTTCGCCATCACGGGGTCGGCCTCGTCGGTTCCCGCTGCCTGCACGGCCTTGAGGTAATGCGTCGTTGACGAATAAACGCCCGCCTGGATCAGCGTCGGCATGCGTCCGGTTTTGGCAAAGAACCGCTGCGACCATGCACGGCTTGCATCATCTCTGTCCCAGTAGAACGGCGTGGTCAGCAGCATCCCTTGTGCTGCAGGCAGGCCGACACTATTCACGTCACTAATGAACATGTGCAGCGCCGCAAGTTTTTGCTTGCCTGGACCCGTGATACCAAATTCACGCGCCGTCTTGATAGCATTCACCGTGTCGGCGCCAGCATCAGCCAGGCCGATGACCTGCGCTTTTGAGGCCTGCGCCTGCAACAGGAAAGACGACAGGTCTGGCGAATTGATCGGGTGCTTTACCTTTCCTACCAGCTTCCCGTTATTCGATAGCAGTGCTGCAGTCGCATCCTTTTCGAGCGACGCTCCTAGCGCGTAGTCGACGGTCAGGAAGTACCACGAATTGTCCCCTGCCTGCACCATCGATTTGACGAGACTGTGAGTGAAGCTGTACGTGTCGTACGAGTACTGAACGGTGTATGGCGAGCAATCCTCGTTGCTGAGTCGCGTAGTACCCGCGCCGCTTGCAATGGCGATTCGATGCTTGGCTCGCGCGACGTTAGACACGGCAAGCGCGACAGACGAAGGGAGGAGGTCCTGCACCATATCCACGTGTTGATTGTCAAACCAGTCTCTGGCGATCGTGGCCGCCACGTCCGTCTTGTTCTGATGGTCCGCACTGATCACGCGGATCGGTACACCCAGCACCTTTCCACCAAAGTCGTCGGCGGCCATCTGTGCAGCAACGACCGAACCCTTGCCACCTATGTCCGCAAAGATCGAGGACATGTCCGTCAACACACCAATGGTGACGGCGCCATCGGTCGCTCCCGCGGCTTGAGCCGTCGAAGCCTGCACTGCCATGGTGAGCAAGGCGGCAAGCGTCAAAGTCAACGTACGTTTAGACATGGTTGTCCCTTTAGACAATGGTTTAAAAGTTGATCCCGGTGCGCACGAACCACGTCAAGGCAGCGAATACGCTTTTGTACGTAGCTTGGTTACTTAGCTGATATTAGAAGGTGTCAAAAATAGTCGCAACAAGTTATGAAAAACCCTGGGTGGCGATCGACCTACTCCTTTTTGGGCTTCAAATCTCAACATCGATTTCATATAGCGTCATTGGTGCCCCGCGTACCAGGAGTAAGCGGGGCTGCCCCGAGCTGACGTTATCAACCCGGGCGTCACTGGCGAATCGGAAACAGTGATTGACAGGAAGAGGACAGGCGCGCGACGGCACACCGTGTAACGTCCGGGCGGGGTGTGTGCACCCCGGCGACGGCCCGGGGGTGACGGCTCAGCTGGGCCTAACGGGTAATGGTGGCGCTTTGGTGAGGAGACTGAGTGGCGTGACGCGGGCTTCCGGGGGCAACCAGACTATCAACTTCAAAGCGGCAGACGATGCGCCGGCATTGAAGCAGCTATTCATCCCTTCGGAGAATCTCTACATCCGGGCCGCCGCATCGACAGAGTCGCGTGTAAGTCCACGCTGCATGGACGTCATTACCGAAGTGCCTCCAATATGCGCGTCAGATCGCTCACATCTGGAGCGCGGGACTTCATCGCATCGAAGGAGCACCACGGATAGGGAAGTTTTTTCGCCCATTCCAGAAGCGGCGCTGCCGTTTCCTTTTCAAGGACCAGCATTTCGTCGATCGTGATGGTGAGCTTCGTCAGCAACGCTGCACGTTTCTCCCAGCGGTACTGACCGTAGCCAAGACGAGCCGCGCCGGACTTCTTCTCCGTCATGCAAACCAGCCAGTCACAGGAGAAGTCCGTGTCTTCCGGATCCGGTTCCCCCAGGCAGAACGTATAGACGTTCTCGTAGCGCTGGGCAAAGTCGCTGATCATGATCTTCGTGATCGCGCCAAGTCCTTGCGTCGCTGACGGAAAGGAGATGTCGTTTGTCCTGACAGTCATCTCCAGTTCCGATTCCGCGATAAACGCATCGGCCATCAGGTGCGGCCGATTTCCATCCTTGGCCAGAATGTAGAGCTCGACGCACCGTTTCAATGTGGGCATGTTTGATCGAGAGAATTTTTGAATCGGTTGGACAATGTCGGTCCCGACGCTAGCCGTTAATCGCCAGTTCAGAAACCTCGTACCCGTGGTGAAGCTTTCGTTTCAATACAGGGTCTTCCAGCTCGACTTCAAAACGTTGAGCCGGTCGAATACCACCAATTGCAGCTAGGGTACCGCCCAACATCGCGCAGCCGTCTTCAAATTCTGCACCGCTCGCGTTGTACCTGCTCATGAGATCGCGGGGCGCATGCATTGTAGTAACCGGGCCCTCCTGATACAGCACGCGTTTCCCATCGATCGTAGCGTAGGAACGTAGGATCAGTTCGTCCCAATGGTCCTGAACATCAGTCAGGCGCCACAGAGTAGCTCCGCAAGGTTTCTCGCACATTTGCTTGGAGACGGTCACACCGTAGGTCTCGACCTCGCGGTCAGTATGGTCAGACGCAATGCCGACGAAGACCTCGCCACTGTCCTTGATGAGAATGAACTCCGCCTCGCCGCTGCTGGCCGACCCACTCACTTCGATGGCGTCGGCGGTCGTGAGGCGGTCCAGAGAAATGCGGTAGAAGACCGGTGTCGTTGCGGGTCGCTTGACCCCCAACTCTTCGAGTTCCCTGATGTGCGCCTCCATCGCAACGGTATCTCGCCCGGTCCAGCCCGCTACGATCAGGCGATGCACCGAGACTTCCCGCCTATCGTTGCCATTCTTTCCAACCACTTCGAAATTGATGGATTTCACTTTGAGTTTCTCCGGCAAATCTTGTTGAGCCTGGTCAGAACGGTCCGTCGCGCATCGCATGACACGACGGGCTTCCAGTCAGGGGTGTGCGAGAAGCTGTTCTACGGCGTGTCCCAGAGCCAAGAGTGCCCGGTCCGACATACGTCGACCGATGAGCATCAGGCCCACGGGCGGCTCGCCGGGTCGATGACAGGGAATCGATAGAGCACACAGGTCAAGCACGTTCGCAACTGACGGGTTGCGCAGAAGCAGTCGATTGACAGCGAAGAATTGCTCATCACTGTCAAGATCGCGTAGCCTTGGCGCTATCAGCGGCACCGTCGGCAGCACTACGGCGTCATACGCTTCCAGCTCGCCATCCGCAAGCGCACAAAGCGAATTGCGCAGACGAAGCAACTCAAGATAGTCTTTCGGCTCTTGCTGCTCGGCCAGCCTGATGCGCGACAGGACACGCGGGTCATACCTGTCGGCCTGCTCCATGAGAAGTCTTCGGTGCCAACTACTCGCCTCCGCGGCCACGATCCCACCGTTTGCACCCAGACCGGAAATGCGATCCCAACTGGGAAACTTCCCGTCTATCAATATTGCACCAGTCGCCGACAACGCAGTGAGCGAACGCTGGAAAGCGCGACTCACGTCTTCTGACAGGTTTGCGACTACGGTGCCGCCAGCAACCGCTATTCGAACCTTAGACAGGTCGACATGCGGAAGCGGCGCGGCAGCTTCACCCGCCATCACCGCGTCGAGCATCGCGCAACAGGCAACGGTGTTCGCCAGCGAGCCAATCGAATCGTAGGTTGGGGAGAGCGGCACGGATCCCTCCAGCGAAACGCGGCCGGCCGTGGGCTTGAATCCTGCGATCCCGCAGAGAGCAGCCGGAATGCGACACGAGCCTCCTGTGTCGGAGCCGATGGCACCGATCGCCATTCCATCAGTGACCGACACGGCACCGCCCGAGGTCGAGCCACCAGGAATGCGACCGGTGGCTCTGTCGAACGGATTCAGCGGCGTACCGTAGTGCGGATTTACGCCAACCCCGGAATATGCAAACTCCGTCATGTTGGTTCGCCCCACCAGGACAGCACCGGCTTCACGCAAGCGCGCAATCGCCTGCGCGTCACGAGCGGCAATCACATCAGGCAACACTTGCGAGCCGGCACGAGTTACCTCTCCCGCCACGTCGAAGAGGTCCTTGACCGAGATAGGGATTCCCGACAAGGCACCGGTGTCACCGGCTTGCCGGAGCCGATCAGAGGCAAGCGCCTGGTCTCGCGCCGTCGGGCTCGGACCATATGGGAATACGCGAGCGCCCTCTCCATTGGCCGAAGCGATTGCTTCAAGACAAGACTCCGCAAGCCCGAAAGCCGTCAGGGTTCCGTCTGACAGCTTGCGCCCAGCCTCTGCGATGCTGACTTTCATGATCAGGCCGGATCGTAGTAATGAATCTCGAGCAAAACGCATCCACCGTTCGACTTGAACGGACCATGCCAGGCACCTGGCGGGCGCACCGCGTACGTATAGCCCTTGAACGGCTCACCGCCTTCGCCCTTCTCGTCATTGCCGACGGTCAGGTCACCTTCGACCAGGAACACTTCCTCCCAGTAGTCATGCACGAAAGGCTTTTTCGTGAAGAGCCCAGCGGGCAGTCGCAACAGGCGTGTGCGGCTGCCTTTCTTGTTCGCGGTGTCAAGCGAACCGGAGAGGATGAGTTCCTGCGCACCCGAATTCGGGTCATAGCCCTCCGGCAACTGCCACCCTTCTTTCATGTCCAGTCTATGGAACTCGTCATGAATCTTATTCACAGCCATGTTGTACTCCAGTTCGTGGGGGTGATATCGGGGCTTTTTCAGGCGGCCCGTCGCACGCTCGTTAGCGCGCTGGCGAGCGAATAGCTGCCGAGCATGTTCTCGACAAGATTTGAGCAATCCTTCCAGTTGTAGCTTCGGAACGCATGTCCTTTAGTGACGAACGTCGCGCCCGCGTAGAACATTTCGTACTGGTTATGACGCGATGCGAATTCCGACCCGACTGCATCCCATGCCAGTTTGAAAAACTTGACGCGGTCTTCCGCGCTGCAAACCGGCGAGTTCTGCGTTTTCGCGATGATTTCCGCAAGCATCGGGTTATTGAAGTCTTCAATGCTCGAAGGCAGCATGATCATGCCGCCCCCCGCCAGCTCACGCATGGTATTGAGGACCTTGGAGTAAAGCTGCTGCGTGAGGACCTGCGAGCTGTAAAGCATGCTCCGGTCGGGAACGTAGTACCCGTTCACCACGGTACCTTTCGCCTCCATTCCGTACACGAACGCCTCGACCATTCCTGCTTCCGACGCGAGCTGACCAAGAATCTCGCGAACCTGCGGGAAACTGTTCGTGCCATTGACCTCGGTGGTCTTCAGCGCAATTCCCAGCAGGAATTTCAACTTCACCATCAGGCGCACCTGGCACTGGTAATTCTGGTAGACGTGCGCAGGCGTTGCGTGGAACTGTTTGGCGCACATAGCAACGTCGCCAGCGACAAAGATGCGCTCCCACGGCACCTTGACATCGTCGAAGTAAAGGACGGCGTCGTTCTCGTCGTACCGGCTCGAAAGGGGGTTGTCGAAGACGGAAGTCGCGTTCTCTTCGTACGACTTGCGTGACAGGATCTTCAGCCCCTTGGTGTTCATCGGAACGACGAACGAGAGCGCATACATCTCATCGCCTTCGCGCAACGGCTGAATGCAGCTACAGAACACCTCGTTGGCCATGATGCCGCTAGTCGCCAGCATCTTCGCGCCACGAACCGTAATGCCTTCAGCGTCCTGATCGACGATTCCTACCGCAAGGTATTTATCCGTTTGCTCATGAGCCGCCTTCGACTGATTGGCTTGCGGATTAACGATGACGTATGTGAGGAATAGATCGTTATCCCGGGCGTAGCGATAGTAGTCGCGCAAAGCGCCCGCGCGAGCCGCATCTGCTTTCTCGAACACATCGATGCCCATGTACATTCCCGACAGGCACGAAGCGACGTGGTCAGGCGAGCGTCCCATAAAGCCGAAATGTTGCTCGGTCCAGGCCTCCAACATGTGGCGGCGTTCAACCAGCTCCTGGTAGCTCGTCGGAAGTTGCCAGATCCGACTTACCCGTCGATCGACACCTTCCGGTTGGAACGTCATCTTTTCGACATTCTCCGGACGGGCCTGGTAGTCGTAGAGGTTGGCGTAGCTGCGAACCGAGTTCCGGAAAGCCTTGTGCGTCGTGACATCGGCAACCCGCGAGCCGTCGATGTAAACTTCACGGCCATCGCGCAGCATCTCAATATGATCTGTTCCGTTCTTAATCATTTCTCTCTAGTCCAGTAGGTTTCTTTGATAAGGTCACGCGCAGACGGCATCATCAGCCGTCAACGTCCGGTACTTTCCCCCGAAGAAGATCAATGGTTCGCTATCACTTCGGACAACGTGACGCACGACCCTTCCAACGAAGATGACGTGATCACCACCGTCATGCTGCGCGTAGGGCTCACATTCGAAAATCGCGAGCGCCTCAGGCAGGAGTACGTTGGCGTCGCAGCCGCCCGTGCTGAACTCGATGCCGTCCCACTTCGAAGAGTTCGGTTTTGAGAAACGGTTCGACACATGCTGCTGGTGGTGGCTCAGGACGTTTACTGCGTAGGTCGATGTCTGCTGCAGATCTTCAAGACTCAGGCAGCGTCGGTCGACGGAGAACAGGATCAGCGGAGGATCGAGCGATACCGAGTTGAACGACGCGACGGTGATTCCAATCGGCGCGCCAGTTGCACGCGGTGCGGTGATGACGGCGACGCCCGTCGCAAACATTGAAAGAGCGCTTCGAAACGCTCGCTGCGCGTCCTGCGCATCCTGGGTTACGTCGGAAGAACTCGCCATGGCCACCTCCATCTCGGCTGTATCGGATTTCACTTGTTTAACTACCTTTGTAACCTAGCAATCATTGAATGCTATCAAAATTCAATTTGCAAGTAAGTGTTAACCCGAAAGCAGCGAGCGTCTGCGCACGACACTCGTATGTCGTTGATTATGCGGATGATTTTGTTATTTCTTTTTCCGTTGATGTGTCGTTCAACCCTATCGGCAAGAGGGTGCTCGGACCTCCCGGCAGGTCGACGATGCTAGACTTCGCGACAAGTCTTCGCCCGGCAAGCGGTTGTTGCGGCCGATATCACCTCTTTAACGCATATGGAAACCTGCGCTATGCATCGCCCTATTTACATGGACTACAGCGCGACTACGCCTGTCGATCCGCGTGTCGTTGAGACAATGGTTCCCTTCCTGTACGAGCAGTTCGGTAACCCTGCTTCTCGTAGCCACAGTTATGGATGGGAAGCGGAGGAGGCGGTCGAGGCCGCCCGTGGACATGTCGCGGCCCTTTTGAATGCGGATCCGCGCGAAATCATCTGGACGTCAGGAGCGACAGAAGGCAACAACCTGGCCCTGAAAGGTGCAGCGAACTTTTACCGTGGAAAAGGTAAGCACATCGTCACAGTAAAGACGGAGCATAAGGCCGTCCTTGACACCTGTCGTGAACTGGAGCGACAAGGGTTTGAGGTGACTTATCTGGATGTCGACGATCAGGGTTTGATTGGCCTCGAAGTGCTTCAGGGTGCACTTCGACCAAACACGATCCTGGTGTCGGTGATGATGGTGAACAACGAGACGGGCGTCATCCAGCAAATTGAAGAGATCGGGGAGATCTGTCGAGCTCGGGGCATCGTCTTTCACTGTGATGCCGTTCAGGCTGCTGGAAAGATTCCGATCGATCTCCAGCGGGTCAAGATCGACCTCCTGACCGTTACCGCCCACAAGCTATATGGGCCGAAAGGTATCGGCGCGCTCTATGTCCGACGCAAGCCGCGCATCCGGATCGAGGCACAGATTCACGGCGGTGGGCATGAGCGAGGGATGCGATCGGGGACCTTACCAACTCATCAGATAGTAGGGATGGGTGAAGCGTTCCGTATTGCCAGGTTGGAAATGGCTCAGGAGGCCGAGCGGGTGCGCGCACTGCGCGACCGTCTCAAGTCTGGCCTAACGCAGCTGGAGGAGGTCTACGTCAACGGAAGCCTTGAAAAGCGTATTCCCCACAATCTGAATGTCAGCTTCAACTTTGTTGAAGGCGAGTCATTGATTATGGGCATGAAGAACGTCGCAGTTTCTTCGGGGTCCGCCTGCACCTCTGCATCGCTCGAACCGTCTTACGTTCTGCGCGCGTTGGGGCGCAGCGACGAACTCGCGCATAGCTCGATCCGTTTTACTCTTGGCCGTTTCACGACCGTGGAAGAAGTGGACGAGGTTATTCGACAGGTCACCGAAACGGTGACGAAGCTGCGCGAGCTGAGTCCGCTATGGGACATGCATCGCGATGGCATTGATATCAGTTCAATTCAGTGGGCTGCCCATTAGCCTTGAGAACCCTGCGTCGCGGTGCTTTCGACGCAGGCGCCACCTTGTTCCGCCGGGCTTGCAGATGTGCAAGATCGCGGGCGGCCTGATCACCGTTGACGACGAGGCGGTCGACCATTGCACAGAGAACCTTGAATTCGGTGCGCGTAATACCTTCAAACAGGACATCATTGATTTCTTGCTGAGTCGGCAGAAGCTGGTCGAGAAGACTGCTGCCGGCCGACGTTACGGTCAACCGTACTTTTCTCTTGTCCTCCGGATTTGCTTCTTTTTCAACAAGCCCCATTTGTTTGAGTTTGTTCGTCTCCACTGTGACGAACGCACCGCTAAGGTGCAGATGCTCCGCAAGCTTCACGACGGTGACTTCTTCGCCCGCCGAAAGATGGGAAACCGCCCGCAACAGCGAGTATTGAACTCCTGTCAGGCCGACGAGACTGCCGAATCCGTCCCGCACGGACAGCAGCCGTGCTGCAAAAGGTAACAGGCCATTGACCAGGTGCCGGAATTCCGCGTCCGACCCGTCTATCAGGCAGGCGGGATGCGTAACCGTTAGTACTTTCTTGCTTGAGCGCGTTGACATAGACCACCATTGATAGCTTTTGGTCGAAGCTTTGCACCAAATTGTAGCAGATCAATGCTGCGGCTTCCTCGCGTCCGCACTCCGTGTCAACCCGGCCCTGTGCCGGCACAGATTGCCGAGTGGTCCCGGCCTTTTTCGAACGCGGCGATCGTCTCTCTGATATGACGCCTGTGTCAGTCAGGATTGCTTTTGAGCTGTGCGATCATTTTCGTTAGCGAATATCCTGAGGGCAGCATAGCAGTAACTCTCGACGGTGGATCAAGCTTCTATATCGAAATGTTGTCAAGATCGCTTCGCCGGAATGTTCATGACGTATTTCCGTGTACGTGGGCAGATGTCGACGTTGGCCTCGTGCGAATAATCAGCATCTCACCACCTCCTATCCGCTGGCGTGTCATCAGCCTCATCCTGCACGCGCGCCACGCCGGGGGCTTTTCCGGGATCATGCCCCATCTGAAAATATTCGATCGCTTCAGCAACCCCGCGTGACACGGCGTTGTTGCATAAATCGAATTTGAAGAAAAAGGGGCTCCCATGATCGGTCATTCAGGCGATGCGAACGGACTGCGGGCGGGCGAGCGCCGTCATGCGGTTGAGCACGTCCACGCGAATCGACACCTCGGTGGCTTGCGAACCGGTACGGCGTGCCCACAGGCTATGGCCCGTGAGCGTCTTGAGCCGGTACATCAGGTTCTCAACCAGCGAGCGCTGATGGTACCCGCTGCACTGCTTCCATTCGCGCCGGCTGCTTTGCGCAATCGTCGCAATGGCGTCATTGCGCCAGCTTGCGCCGGGCGTGTCCTGCGGCCATTGCGTTGCACCTTCGCGCGGCGGGATCGACGGTTGAGCCCCTCGCCCAGCAATCGTGGCATGACACTGCTTCGTATCGTACGCGCCGTCGCCGCCGATGATTTCGATAGGCACGTCAGTGTGGGCGGCGACAATTATCGTGGCCGGTCGCATTGACTCAGGTTTTTTGTTACCGAGCTAGGCTCGTTGCCTCAAGTATTTTGCTACCTGTCAGACGGCTGGCGGGAGCGACTTATGACGAGGCTCAGAATGACAACAAGGCGGGAATTGATCGAGGCAGTCGGCGAACGGTACCGCCGTTCTGAACGGGACGACAAGCGGCAGATCCTGGACGAGTTCGTTGAATTGACGGGCTATCATCGTAAGCACGCAATCCGAGTGCTTTGCCGGGAGCAGCAGCCGGCGAAGACGAAGCCCGGCCCACAGCGACGCTATGGCGATGACGTTCATGCCGCACTGATCCTGCTGTGGGAGGCCGCCGATCGGATCTGCGGCAAGCGGCTGAAAGCACTCATCCCTACGTTGATCGACTCGATGACACGGCATGGGCATCTATCGCTGTCGAAGGACTTGCGCCAGCGGCTCAAGCAGATCAGCGCCGCTACCATTGATCGGCTTCTGCGAGATGTACGCGAGCAAGCTTTCAGCGGCCAGCGCCGCCGAGCTGGTGGAATTGGCAATGCGATTCGCCGCGCAGTGCCCATTCGAACCTTCACCGACTGGAACAACCCGCTACCCGGTTATCTGGAGGTCGATTTCGTTGAGCATTGCGGAGGCACCAAGATTGACGGTGAGTTTGTACACAGTTTCGTGATGACAGATATCGCCACAGGCTGGACGGAGTGTCTCGCTATGCCGTTTCGCAGCGCGTCGTTCGTTCTTGAGCACGTCGAACAGGTTCGCGGTGCCTTGCCGTTTCCGCTACGCGGCCTGGATTGTGATAACGATAGCGCCTTCATGAACGCTTCTGTCTTTGACTTCTGCAAAGCAACGGGGATCGAGCTGACCCGTTCTCGTGCTTATAAAAAGAACGATCAGGCATGGGTTGAGCAGAAGAATGGCTCCGTCGTGCGTCGTCTCGTAGGCTACGGCAAGTTACGAGGTCTTGAAGCCACTGAAGCGCTTGCCTCTCTTTATCAAGTGTCACGGCTGTACATCAACTTCTTTCAGCCGTCATTCAAATTGAAATCGAAGACTCGTCACGGCGCCAAGGTAACAAAGTGCTATGAAGTTCCGTTGACGCCGCTTGAGCGCGTTCTGCAGTCCGCATCTATTCCCGAGGCGACTAAACGTAGCCTTCGCGCGCGGTTCCGTCGGCTCGATCCGCTGCATCTGTTGCATCGGATTCGCGAAGCACAACAGCGGGTCGCGCAATGCAGCGCTTCCGGTGGTCTGCCCGCGCCGGCGACGACAGGCGAAGTCCCGCTCTCGGAATTCCTGTCGAGTCTAGGCACAGCGTGGCAGGCCGGCGAGATAAGACCGACGCATCACCGCAAAGCGCGCGTCCCACATGACTGGCGTACTCGCGAAGATCCGTTCGAACATGCCTGGCCCAAGATACTGGAATGGCTCGAAAACGAGCCGAGCATTACAGGAAAGCAGCTATATCAGCGCCTCACCGCGATGGCTCCCACCCTGTATTCCGGCGCTCAGCTGCGCACCCTGCAGCGCCGGGTAAAAGTGTGGCGCGCAGGTCGAGCGAGGGAACTGGTGACCCGAATACTCAGCGGCGCCGACGTTGAAGTGGTGAAGGCTGACGCTGCTACGCAGCGCCAGCCTTCACCAACAAACGATTCGTAGATGACAATTAGCCGAGAGTAACATTATCCCGTGAGGCAACACGGCCGGCCGTGCTGCTTGACGCTGTCTACGTCAGTGGGAATCTGATCGAGCAGATCGGGCAACACGCCGGCATCGTCGACGTCCTGATGCGTCATCAGCGCCGCGCAGCCCTGACCGGTGTTCGCGTCCATCGCCAGATGCACCTTGCGCCACGTACGCCGCTTCGAATAGCCGTGTTTGCGGACCTTCCATTCGCCTTCACCGTAGAGTTTCAGCCCCGTGCTGTCGACGACCAGATGCAGCGGCTCACCGCTGCGCAGCGCAGGCAGGACCACGTTCAAGTCCTGCGCGCGGCGGCTCAGCGTCGAGTAGCTGGGTACCGGCAGATCGGCGAAGGCGAGCTTGCACAGGCTTTGAGCGAATCCCTGAAGCGCTCGCAGGGGCAAGCGATAAACCTGCTTGAGGCCGAGCAGCATCTGGATCACCGCGTCACTATAGACACACGGTCGGCCGCGCCTGGACGGGCCAGCATCCAGTGCCTGCGTCAGTACGCCTTCACCAATCCACATGGTCACGTCGCCTCTCGCGATCAAACCGGTGTTGTATTCCGGCCAGTTTCTGACGCGGTACACCCCTTTGGGCTCGCTCGCCTTGCGTTCGTCCTTGCGCATCTTCTCGGGCAAAAGTCGAGAATCTACGCAGTTCGAAGCGAAGTTAACAGCCCGGTCACCCCGACCGTTGCGCGTAAACGTCAACTCGACGCGCAGCGCCCGGATTTATGCAACAACGCCGCGTGACACGGGCAACGCAACAGGGCGAATGGCAAGACGTCGCGCTATGGCGACGATCCCGATGCGTCGCGCGCGTCGGTTCGGTCCATGGACCCGTGTGCGCTGGCTACTCTTGCATTAATGCGCTTTCCAGACTGGTAGCGCAGCCATGGGCGTGGTTGGCTAAAAGCGCCCAACCCCCGAAATATCTAGTGAACTGCATATTTCGGTGGTTGGCTAAAAATCGCCTACTACAAATCTCGTCGGATTGGCGCAGGGCAGGCCGAGCGTCGCCGAGGGGCCTTGCCCCGGAGATTCTTCTAGTGGCAGGCCGTAAAGTCGCAAGGGCCTGTTCCAACTAACAGCGCAACATGTTGCCATTCTCAGACTAGCAGCAGGGTCATCCGCCTTTCCGGCGTCCCTGCCCCCACCCTGAGGACCGCAGCGGCGATTCTCGGTCGATGCGATTCAAACGCACTAGTTATTGCCGAATTGGACACACCAGCGGCGCCAAGCTGTTCAACAGCGAGCGTAATCGATATAGCGTAGGAACAAAACCCCCAATCAAGTTGCCATGCGGAGAAAATAATTTGATGATTAACAATTATGGGATCAGATAAAATCATGTCGTAATAAGGTTATGCAAACAAGTCTGGTCATCGTTTTTTAAATAACTATGTGGCTTGGTTTTTTTATTGGCGGATGAAACCGTGATAACGTGCATCCTAAGAATCGGCATTCGGGTCGCTCCGATTGTAGGTCCCAAAAGGCCTGATTTTATGAACAAGTAAAAAGATGTGCCATCTTTATCTGAAATCGCACGACTTCAGAAAATGAATAACCTTCGAAGCGGAGACGTTGTTGCAAATGTTCTCCACTAACGCCGGAACGCATTGCGACAGTCAAAATTCTCCAGTCTAGATGTGGATGGAGGAAGACGGCCGCAGCTAACGCACGAGTTACGGATTTTGTACTTATTTTATCGTTGAGCGAAGCCCGCAGTTGCGCTTCCCAGACATTGGTAACACCGGAAAGATCGGGCTCGATCGCGACGCACACTGCGCCCGTAACATCGGGATCAGCATCAATATCGAACCTATCAAGTTCCGGAACCTTGGTCCGCGAGATCCGTACTAGCTTTGTACCGTGAGAAGAACGCCTGCTACGTAACTGGCCTCGTAGAACCCAAAGTTGCACTGGGAACGCAAACCAAATGCGTTCCAAGCTTAAGGGCCGCGTACGATACAAGAGATACCGCCGTGTTGTCTTTCGATCGCGAAAATCGGTGTTCGGGGGCGCCTCAACGATATTCATAAACGCCCCGACCTGCCTTTCGTCCAAGCCTCCCCTCGGACACATATCGCCGCAAGCTCGCCGGCGGTAGGTATCGATCGCTCGACGGCCTGTCATGGAGCGACTCCAAGATCGCCGGGCAAACATCAAGTCCAATCAGATCCGCCAGTCTCAACGGAGCGATAGGTTGGTCGCTCCCTGTTTTCATGGCCAGATCGATATTATCCGGCTTCGCTACATCTTCATCGAGCGGAGCAAAAGCGTCGTTAATCATACGGATGAGAAGGCAATTGACAACAAAGCCCGGCGAGTCTGAAACTATCACCGATTGTTTTCCAAGGCGTTCGACGAAGCGCAACGAATGCTTTAGTGTTCCTGAGTCGGGTCCCGGGCAACGAAACGATTTCAAAAAACGGCATCACCGGCACCGGATTAAAAAAGTGCATGCCAATAAATCGTTGCGGGCGAGCCACTGCCCGCTTCAAGCACCAGAGGGTCTTCCCTGTTAAGGCTTGGTGCGGAGTCCACATGTGCCTTGATTCGATGTATGACCGTGAGCCGCCGGCACCGGCTCCATAGCGCGCAGTGTTCGAGGTCAAAACGTACAAACCTGTGGAAAACGCCGAGTAACCGACAGCGACCCTTACAAGCTCGATGTGAGCTCAGGGACCGCACTGAACAGGTCGCCTACCAGGCCGTAATCGGCAACGCTAAAGATTGGTGCCTCTGGGTCCTTGTTGATTGCGACAATCACCTTCGAATCTTTCATCCCGGCAAGATGTTGAATTGCTCCCGAGATTGCGACTGCAACATATAGGTGCGGCGCAACGATCTTCCCGGTTTGTCCCACCTGGTAATTGTTCGGCGCGAAACCTGCGTCTACTGCGGCACGCGACGCACCGAGGGCGGCGCCCAACTTGTCGGCTAACGGCTCCAAAAGCTTGTCGTAGTTTTCGCTACTGCCGAGGCCGCGGCCACCGGAGACAATAACACTAGCGCTCGTTAGCTCGGGACGGTCCAACTTGACGACTTCGCGACCGACGAACTGCGATCGGCTAGTGCCCGCAGACGCCTCAATTGCAGAGATTTCTGCGCTATCGCCGTTGATCGAGCTAGCATCGAAGCCAGTGGCCCGCACGGTAATCACTTTAATGGCGTCGTTGGACTGAACCGTGGCGATAACACTACCTGCATATATCGGACGCTCGAAGGTTTCAGGATTAACGACCGCTGTAATATCGCTAATTTGTGCCACGTCGAGACGTGCCGCGATCCGCGGCGCAACGTTCTTCCCGTACGCTGTCGCCGGAGCCAGAATGTGCGTGTAATTTTTAGCGACATTCAGCACAGTCGCTTCGACGTTTTCTGCCAGGCCGTCCGCAAGCGCTGGGTCGTCAGCGACCAACACCCTGCTGACGCCCACAATCGTCGCAGCCTGGGCAGCGGCGGCCTGCGCGTTCCATCCTGCGATGAAGACATGAACATCACTGCCCATTTTTAGTGCGGCCGTTACAGTATTGAGCGTCGCAGGCTTGAGGGAGGCGTTATCGTGTTCCGCGATTACTAAAATGGTCATCTCATATCCTCCTCACAAAGCCTTAGCTTCGATCTTAAGTTTCTCAACCAATGTCTTGACATCAGGCACTTTGATGCCGGCGGAACGCGTGGTCGGCTCAACGAATTTCATGATCTTCAAGCGAGGCGTGACGTCCACGCCGAGATCATCCGGCTTGATAATCTCGAGCGATTTTTTCTTTGCCTTCATGATATTGGGCAGCGTCACGTAACGAGGCTCGTTCAGCCGCAAATCCGTCGTGACGACCGCCGGCAGGGTAAGAGACAAGGTTTCCGCTCCACCGTCAACTTCCCGCGACACAACCGCGGTACTGCCTTCCAACGTCACCCGTGATGCGAAGGTAGCTTGTGGCATACCGGCGAGCGCAGCAAGCATCTGACCTGTCTGATTAGAGTCGTCATCAATCGCCTGCTTTCCCAGGATGATGAGTTGAGGCCGCTCCTTGTCCACTAGTGCCTTCAGAAGCTTGGCGACAGCAAGCGGCTCGAGTTCCACGGCAGTTTCAATCAAAATGCCGCGATCGGCTCCGATAGCCATGGCGGTGCGCAGCGTCTCCTGGCACTGGGAAATGCCACACGAAACCGCGATGACTTCAGTAGCTACGCCTGTTTCTTTTTGGCGCACAGCTTCTTCCACTGCGATTTCATCGAACGGATTCATCGACATCTTTACGTTGGATATGTCGACTCCGGAACCGTCGGCTTTGACACGGACTTTCACGTTATAGTCGACCACCCTCTTCACCGGTACCAGGATCTTCAATGTAGGATTCCTAATGCAATCGCACGAAAGTCGGTTGGAAAAATAGCCATAGTCAGCAAACATGTCTCTTATTGCTTCAGAACGTATGGCGAATGGCGACGTGAGCTGCAAACTGTCGGTCGCTCGTCGACGGCGTTATTGCCGTGATTGATGCGACAGCTTGTTGACCAGTCGAGTCGCGTCCAGTTGCTTTTTGGTATATCAACGTCCCATAGATGTCTGTGCGCTTCGACAAGAAATAGTCGAACGTCACCTGGGGTTGATGATACTTTGCGTTGTTACCGTTTGGTCCTGTTCCTTTAGTGAACACATAGCCGCCCCCCAGCATAAACGCCGGGGTCACATAGTATGAATAGTCAAGCTCTGCGGTGTTGAACACTGCGGTGCCTTGGTATCCAAAAGGATTCGGGCCGGCACTCGTGTCCCCAAGGCCAGAAAAACGGACATTTGAGTAGTTAGCGTAAAGTGTTCCGCCACCGATCTTGTAGTTCATCCCAACAGCGAAGATATCTTTCGAGTGAGCAGATGCGTAACCTGAGATCGCCGGGTTTCCCTGCACGCCGGTTAGGGTCGTCGCGCCGATGTTGTTCGTCGTCGCGGGGCCCGCAGACGGGGTGTTGCCATAAACAGAAATGTTCGGGTTTCGCGCGGCGAGGTAAGTCATTGCGCCGTAGAACGGGCCGTTCACATACGTGGTTCCAACAGCAAGTTGTTGGTTACGCGTGACGTCGCCCGCGATCCCGCCCAGGCTGTACATAAACCCAAATACGACACCGTGGTAAGCCTGAGTCTTGAACTTGATCGCGTTGTTGACACGATATGTACCGCTCAGATTATCAAGATCGGAAATGTGTGCCGTGTAACCGCTGCCCCACGGATTTGACGTCGTCAAGGCATTGAAATCCAGCAAGAGGTCATATTGACGACCGAGCGTTACGGTTCCCACGGAATTACCCAAACCAATATAGACCTGGCGCCCCATGTAGTCCCCCCCTTGCTGGAATCTCCCGGTATTCATGTCCCAGCCGCTTTCCAGTACCACGATCGTGCGCATCCCACCGCCGAGATCTTCTACCGCTCGAATCCCCCAACGGCTACCGGCGAGAATGCTGCTCGCAAGGTAGGTCTGGCTTGCTTTCTTTCGCCCAGCGGTTCCGGCCGTCTGGACGTTGTTCACATATGTTATCCCGTCGTCGATCAAGCCATACAGCGTCACGCTACTCTGCGCGTATGTTGGCTGGGCGGTCAGCACGACAATGCCCGCGACGGCAAGTCTTTTATTCATGCAAGCTCCAGTGTTTGCCAGGGTGGGGCGATATAACTACGGTGAACCTAGAATCTTCACTCCCAGATCATAAGAGGGCGGAACCGTTCGGTACTCGCGTAATACTCTTCAATAAGGCGATAGATGACGTCGCGGGTGCGTTCGATTGTGTTCAAGCGACCAACGATTTGACCGACCGGATTAATCGTCACGGCCTTCGCCTTATCGGGGTACGCCCGCGCACGTCCAGTTGCCTCGGCTGCGACAATGTCTTGAAGCGGCAGTGGGAGCGTCTTCGGCGCACTCGGCGCCTCCCATGCCTTGGTCCACTCGTTCTTCAACATCCGGCAAGGCTTACCCGTGAGCGACTTGGAGCGCGTGGTATCGCGGCTGCGGGCCTCTATTAACAGCTCTCGTTGTTGGTCCGTGAGATCTGATTCAACGGTCGTGAGCCATAGCGATCCGGTCCAGACCCCTTGAGCCCCCAGCATTAGCGCTGCTGCGATCTGAGCGCCACTGCCTACTCCGCCCGCCCCGAGAACCGGCACCGGCGCAACAGCATCGACGACCTCGGGCCAGAGCACCATCGAGCCGATCTCGCCGGTGTGTCCTCCGCCCTCAGTCCCCTGGGCGATAATGATGTCTACTCCCGCCGCTGCGTGGCGCTTCGCTTGTGACACTTCCCCGCACAGGCCCGCAAGCAATCGCCCGCTTTCCTTGATCATTGCCGTCACGTCGGCTGGCGGTGCGCCCAGAGCGTTGGCCACGAGACGAACCAGGGGATGCTTCAGAGCGATTTCGACGTGGCGACGCGCCGTTGCGGCGGTCGATCGAATGAGGTAATCCCCTTCGTGCTCGATACCAGCCGGCAACTCGGGAACGCCGTTGTCCGCGAGGACCTTTTTTGCATAGGCAATGTTCTCGGGCGGAATCATGGCCTTGAGCTTCGCGTGCAATCGACTCAGATCTGCCTCGTCTGCCCACGGGTCCTTTTCAGGCATGACTACATCTACACCGTACGGCTTTCCGCCAATGCGTTCGTCGATCCACTCAAGCTGAACCTCGAGCTCTTCGGGCGTGAAACCGACACAGCCCAGGACACCGATCGCTCCTGCTTTGCTCGCCTCTACGACGACGTCACGGCAATGACTGAAGGCGAAGATCGGTGCATCGATGCCTAGCTGTTTGGCGAGTAATGTTTGCATGTTGACTATTAGCAGTTCGTGATAGCGTTGACTAATCCGCGTCGGACATCCTCTGCAGCAAGGACGTTGCGGCGTTAAAGGGCCTTTTGTCACTCAAAGAGCGACAGCTGGCCATTTAAAGTGAGGCAATTGATCTAGGCCGTTCAAGCCCATGACCTTTTCCATGTCGTTCGGTGAAATGGACGTACCCCCGGCCCGCGCCATGTCAGGCATCCGGTGAAACTTGTCAACGAGTGTCTTGAGAAATCCGGGGCCGCGCACCCGCTTCCCGGAGACGTGATCGGTACCAAAAAGAATGCGTTCCGCGCCGATGACTTGGATAGCTTTCGCCACGCGCTTGGCCAGCGCTATTTCGGCCTCGTGGTTGTGATCGTCCCAAAGACACACTGATAATTCCAGTGTGGCGGCCTCGGAATTTTCGGCTACACGAAGCGCGTTTTCAAACTCGCACGGTGCGCCTGCATGACCCAGGACAGCCTTCAGCTTAGGGAACGCTTTGACGACCGGAAGAAAATAGTCCAGGCGAGACCATGACTCGTCGAGCAACGGCAACGGATGGCCGGTATGGAACAAGATTGGCGCATCATGCGCGAGGCAAACTTCGTACACAGCCATCGCTTCGGGTGAGTCTGGCATCCACCCGCAATTCGGGTAGAGCTTAAGACCGTTCACCTGCCTGGAACCCAGCCAAGCGTCGACTTTCTCCGGCGCACCCGGCCGTCGCGGATCAATGCCGCCAAATGCAATGAGACGCCCAGGATAGCGTTCTTGACACGCGATCGCGTGAGCCACGACCTCATCGACTGACTTTTCCGAATGGAAGTCTGGGCCCCAATCAATCGGTAACACGACAGCCGCGTCGACACCGGCCGCGTCCATGTCGGCGATCATGCGAGATCCGTCGGGGTCAATAAGACCGGCTTCGATTTTTCCTCGGATCTGGTCAGGCGTGCGACCCGGTTCAGCGCTCGCCCATTGATTGGCGACGTAATCCCACCATTCGTTTGGCCAATGGCCCTTGTCAAGCAGATGCGTATGGAAGTCAAGTATCATTGCCGCTCTAGCCTTCTAGTTTGAACACAGGAATGTTTTGACCACTATCCGCAGTCGCGAAAAGCAAGCGGACATCAGCGTCAATTTTTAAGCGATCGAGGTCGTCCGCAAGAATGCGCGATATGACCTTCACGCCCTCAGGAAGCGCGATCACCCCGGTTGCGTAGACGCCCCAGCTAGAAAACTGTGGGGAACGGTTGACTTTGACAATACTGAAAGTCCAAACCTTTCCGGTTCCCGCAATCGGAAGATCCTCGACCTCGTCGGACCAACAGTGGCAGCAAAATGCGCGGTAGTGGTATTGAACTCTCCCACATGACTGGCAGCGCTGAACCAGGAATTCACTGCGATTGCAAGCGTCCCAAAATGGTTGCGTTTCATTGACAGTCGACGGTAACGGACCGGTCCACGCTAGCGTGTTGGTAGTCATATTTAGATCTCGAGAATATGGGCCGCAGAGCCGCGGCGGGCCAAAAACGCAGCACCCGTAGCGGTGCACATCGCGACCTTCGCGTTCTTGACTTGACGCCCCGTTGCCTCACCTCGCAACTGGCGTACAGCTTCGATGAACATAAAGATTCCACGACGACCAGGATGATTGGAGGACAGACCGCCGCCATCGGGATTCACCGGGAGAGATCCGCCATTTAGCTTCATCTCACCGGCTGCGGCGAAGGCGCCGCCCTCCCCAACCGGACAGAACCCGGCGCCTTCGAGGTCGACGATTACGTTGAATGTAAAGGCGTCGTAGATCATCGCCGTATCGACGTCACTCGGGCGGCGTCCCGCCATGGCGTATGCATCGCCACAAGCGCGCGTCACCATTTCGCGACTCTCGGTCGCCCAGTCGGTGTGGCCTCCTCCGTGCGTCATGAGCGCTTCACCCCAACCCCGGATCCATACCGGCGGCTTAGCGCACTCCGCGAACAGGTCGGGATGAGCGACGATAATTGCGCCCGCGCCGTCGCTGACGAGGCAGCAGTCGAGCCTGTGCAGCGGCGTCGCGATAATCGGCGATGCAAGCACGTCGTCGACCGTTATCGAGTCGCGTCGAAGCGCGTTGGGATTGAGTTGCGCGTGCTCGCGCATGGTGACTGCCACATGGGCAAGCTGTTCGCTTGTCAAGCCCGTATCGTGCATGTAGCGCTGTGTCAGCATCCCCATGAAAGCAATGACAGTTGTGCCATAAATCTGCTCAAATGCGTCGGGGATCGGCACCATTTCCTGGCCAGTAAGCTGGTTATAAGACACGGTACCCACATTGACCTTGCGTGACTTGGTGGTCGCCCCGTAGGCGATTAGGGCGCACTTAAAAAGGCCTGCATGAATGCCAAGGACCGCCCGATTCACGTAATAGCCAAGCGACGCACCGCCCACATCGGTTTCATCGATGAACTTGGGTTTGATGTTCAGATAATCAGCTGCCATCGTGGATGCGCACAGTCCGAGCTGGCCACCCTCGGGCGCCGTTGCGGCAACGAACAGCGCGTCGACGTGGGCAGGCGACAAACCAGCGTCATTAACGGCTCCGCGACATGCTTCGGCAAGTAACTGCCATTCACTTTTTTCCGGGGCGAAGCGTGTGGGATGCTCGTATGCGCCAACGATCGCGGCTGCTTGTGCAAGTCTGGGGTCTGCCACTACAAAATCTCCATGGAGTCGTACATATCGGCTAGGTGACGCAGCAATAGCCGCCGGCAATGCTCTTTGTTAAGGAAGGTCTGCACAACCCGCTTTTTGAAGCGTTATCTTTCACATCCTGCGCGGCCTCGGCGTTCAGATTTTTGTCGGTGAGTTGATTGCCGGAGTTTTTTCCGCGCACCGGAGCGCTCCAACCAGATATATGGCCTTCATTGGCCCGGTGTTTCAAGCTTTGCGCAAAGCTCTACGTGCCATCCATAGATTGCCCAAAGCAAACAGCGTGGTGATCTGGGCGGTGTTCTTCATCAAACCACGATAGCGGGTCTTCATGTAACCGAACTGCCGTTTGAGGATGCGAAACGGGTGTTCGACCTTGGCCCGGATACCCGCCTTCAGGCGTTCGATCTGATCGTATATCGCGTCCAGCGAATCACTCAGATCCAGTTTCCTTCGCTTTGCCGGTCGCATTGCAACATGCCAACGAACCGCGTCAGCCTCACATCGCTTTTCGATACCCAGATATCCGGCGTCCGCGTACACATCCGTTTCTTCACCATGCAGCAACGCCTGGGCTACCGTGATGTCGTGAACATTGGCCGCCGTTCCAATGACCGTATGGACCAGGCCCGAGTCGGCGTCCACGCCGATATGCATTTTCATCCCGAAGTACCAGTTACCACCTTTCTGCGTCGATTGCATTTCAGGATCGCGCGTGCCGGAGCCATTCTTTGTCGAACTGGGCGCGGCAATCAGGGTGGCGTCGACTGCCGAACCAGCCTTGAGCATCAGGCCTTTCTCCGTCAGGATTTCATTGACCAGCGCCAGCATTTGCACCGCCAGTCCGTGCGTTTCCAGCAGATGGCGGAACCGAAGAATCGTGCTTTCATCCGGCAAGCGAACCATCCCGCCGTCGAGACCCGCGAACTCGCGATACAGCGGCACGTCATAGAGTGCCTCTTCCATAGCAGGGTCTGACAAACCGAACCATTGCTGCATGAAATGAATCTGCAGCATCGTCGCAATCGGGAACGGCGGCCGACCGGTTTTGCCCGTGGGATAGTGCGGCTCGATCAGCGCAATCAGCTTCAACCAAGGCACAACGCGTCGCATCTCATCGAGAAATTCCCGCTTGCGCGTGCGCTTCGTTGACAGATCCAGACCAAGACCAAGTTGCGTCATCACACTGCTCCTCACCCAATTAGCTCTGTTTCCCAGGATAGCTCAGCAGCAACACAATGCCAGGACTTCTGCAGACCTTCCTTAACGCGTTAAGCCCGCGGTAACTCAACTTGGACTTGAAGCGCTTGTGCATGCAGTGCAATGGCGATGCGTCGAGCCTCGACGCGATTCTTCTTTCCCGTTGTCCCGGCCGGCATCGCGGTTACCTGGAAAAGGTTCGTGGGAATCTTGAATCGTGCGATGCGATCAGCAAGGAATTCCAGCACCTTCTCGGTATCCAAGCTGTAGTCGTTACGGACGATCACGAGGGCTGCGACGGTTTCCCCTAATACGCTGTCTGGCAGGCCAATAACCACCGCATCCAGAACGTCCGGATGAGCGCAAATCGCCGATTCCACTTCGGCGGGCGATATGTTGACGCCGCCTCGAATGATGATTTCGCTCTGGCGGGTGACAAACGTGTAGTATCCGAGCGCGTCGCGCTTGAGGATGTCGCCCGAGCGCAGCCAGCCGTCGGCCGTGCGGCGAGAAGCGGTCAGATCAGGCTCGTCGGCATAGGCAAGGAAGTCGCCCGGGCCGCGAATCCAAGCCTCGCCGGGCTCGTCGACTGCCACATCCCAACCGTCTGCATCGACTAGCTTAATCTCAACGCCCGGTACACATCGTCCCAAGCTTGTCGGTGGTGCATCAACATCATGTACCGGGTGAATAGCAAGCGCGGGAAAGGACTCAGTCATTGCCCACGCTTCGCAAAGCCGCAAGCCCAAACGCGTTTGCATTTCTGCTACTACGACCTCATTTCGCGGCTCTCCACCAAGGATTGTTTTACGAAGCGCGGAAGTGTCGAAAGCCTGCTGATTGAGAACTTGAAGCATCATTGCGTACATGCTCATCGTCCCGGCGAAGGCTGTTACTTCTTTGGCTGCAATCAACTCCAGTGTCCGCGTCGGACTAAACTTCGTCTCGAGTACGATGGTTGCTCCGGCGCCGAACGCGGACTGGGAAAGCGAGCACAGCCCAAAGACCCAGCTTAGCGACATGGCTACGAGTAACCGGTCATCACGCTCAAAGGTCCAGGCGTCGCGGTACGCTTTCGCGCTCCAGGTTTCTGCGCCGTGGGAACGCAGGACTGGCTTTGGCAGCGACGTCGTTCCGGATGTATAGCTAATGAGCAGCGGTTGTTCCGGCGGAAGGTCGATCGGAGGGAACGAGCCAGGCTCGGCCATCAGGTCGGATAAATGCCGGTAACCCACGTGGGGAGTGTTGTCGAGGAAAACGATCGCTGGGGTGAGGCTCGTTTCATTCAGCCCGGCTTTCAATGTCTCGAAAAGATCGGAGGATGTGATGATCAAGGACGGCTTTGCGTTAGATAGCGCGTAAGCCAGCTCGCGGATTTTGAACGAAACATGCACCGGCGCGAGAACGGCCCCAAGTCGTGCGACTGCATGATAGATAATGAGCGACTCGATGGTGTTGTCTGCGAACAGCATGACGCGCTCGCCCACGCCGATGCCGTGGCGCCTCAATCCCAGAGCGAGCATCTCAGACGCTTCAACAAACTGTCCATACGTGACCGCGCGGGTGCCCATTTGGACAGCGACACGGCTTGGGTCGACCTGGGCATGATCGATTGCGAGGTTAGCGTGGTTCATTACTCAATACCTGCGGAGATTGTCGTTGAACGGTTGCCTCGCCTCGCGCTATCGGGACGCGCTGCGGAGCAAAAACCCGCAGCGGCATACGCGACGGCTGCAACAAGACCGAGCGGCGCGAACACCGCCATTGCCTGTCGTAATCCCTCACCGGTGCTCGCACCCGCACTGACAAAGAAGTCGGAGCAGTAGCCGATAATCATGGGAGCGAGGATGAGGTTTCCGAAGCTGGTGGCAAGAAGAAACATTGAAACGATCTTGGCGCGAAGAGGGGGCGGTGACATATTGTTGATAAGACTGAATGTCGGCCCGGTATACATGTATAACGTTGGGACGTAGAGCCACAGGCAAAGCACGAAAAGTTCTCGGTTACTGGCTGTATAGGCGAAGATCGATGCCACTGCAGCGCAGGCGATAACGGCGGCAATCGCCCAGATCTGCGTCCTGGCCGGGCGCTGTGAAAGCCAGTGCATAACGAATGCGACGAATATCGTTGCGGACGCACCACCAATTAAATGCAGCTTGCCCAGCACGGCCCCAGTCTGCGCACCCGTGAGTCCGTAGGTTCGCACCAGGAATGCGGGTGTCCACCAAAGCAATCCCCAACCCCAAGTACAAATGGTCGCACCGCCGAGGATCACGAAAAGAAGCGCCTTCTCTTTCCAGACGTGAGTAAGCGCGGCCAGCAGGCCATTATTGCGGGTACCTAATGGGTCATTGTGTGCAATGACTATGTCGTCAGCCGCACCGCGGGTCGGTTCGCGCACGAGGAGCATTGCAATTGCCCCCAGCGGGAGCCCGAAAGCACCGAAGATAATCATGGTGGCCCGCCAGCCATATTGATCGCTAAGCGACCCCGCTAAGGCGGTTCCGAGGCACGAACCACCGCATACGCCTAAAGTGAAAATCGTCATTGCGACGCCTCGACGCGCCACCGGAAAGCGGTCGGCAATGAGCGTGAGAGACGGGGGTGTACAGCCGGCTTCGCCGAGGCCTAAGCCCAAGCGCGTCGCGACAAAAGCAGACATGCCCGTCACCATTCCACTTAAGGCTGTCATTGATGAAAACGTAATCGCACAAATGCCCAGAAGCATGCGACGGCTGTATCGATCGGCGACGACGCCAGCCGGAACGCCCAAGACCATCAGAACGAGGCCGAGGGCGAGATTCAAACTTGCGACGCCTCCATCTGAAAGCCCGAATTCGTGCTTAATGGGCTGGAGCAGCGTCGAGAAAATGAAGCGGTCAGCGACGTTCAAGGTGTAGATCGCAGTTGCCATCGCAAGCGTGATCCAAGCCTGTGCACCGATGCCGGGCGGCGTAGACTGCTCGGCTTCAACCCCCTCGCTCGGCGGATTCGACGACGTCATCCAGAACTCCTTCTTGGTAGACTGTTTTTCGACTCTGTAGTCGAATTTATTGCGTCTTGCCTTATTCTGTCAACGAGTCAAAATGTTTTTTGGGGGGGTATTTGTACCTACTCCGCATCCCGTGCAGGACGTTGACGTTGGCCAGTTGCATGATTAGACTGGACAGAAGAATTTTTGACCGTACTCCCGCCCAAGTTCTCACCGTCGCTTTGATCTGCCTAAGTTGGGCTGAGACAGGACAGGGAACCGGTGGTTCTCCCCCATTACTTCGGGCAAACGTCCTCTCTCGATTGCTCGACCGCACAGCTCCGAATGCCTCGACTCGTTAAAAACACTGCACACCAGACGGCTACAGAGACGTCAGCGCCTCCGGCCTCTAAAAAGGGCAACGTCAGATCGCTGAAGCGGTTGCTCGTGCGCGAGGAAATTATTAAAAGTGCCGCAACTTTGTTTGCCGAACGTGGTGTACGGTCCGTAGCTCTTGACGAAGTCGCCAGCACGCTTGGCTACACAAAGTCGAGTGTGTACTACTACTTCGAGAGTAAGGATGAGTTGCTGTGGGCGGTGTTCAACTATATCTCGGGGCACTTTGTGGGGGAAGCCGAACGCATTGCTGAGTCAATTCCCGACCCCGCCGATCGCTTGACGAGCTTGGTCCGCATGCACGTACGCTTCCTTGCGGAGCACCGTGAGTGGGCCACCGTCTTTTACCGCGACATCCAGGCCTTATCTGAGCAGCGACAAAAAGAGGTTCGCGGCATCATCGTTAAATATGACGCAATTTTCAGGCAGGCAGTATCGGAAGGTGTAACGAATGGGAGCATGCATCCGCTCGCGCCTGACATCGTGGCCAATGCTGTGCTCGGAGCCTGCAACTGGATGGTGAACTGGATCTCACCTAAGCATCAGCAGAATATTGAAAATATCGCGGACACTTATGTCTCGCTTTTTATGAATGGAATTTTTAAACGGCCGCAGGCATAAAGCGGTCGACTCCCCGAGAAGAAGGCCAGGCGCCAGCGCAGGATCGCGCTAGAGCAGATCAAGTCACAACCGGCCATCCGTGCCAGACTGCTGACTCACACACGGGCCATGCCGTATGCCAAGGTACCGCGTTCCGCTGCAAAAATGTGGGCGACTGCAAGCATAGTGGGACTGATAGTCTGGATGCGCGTTCGAAAAACTTGACCGCGCCGTAGATTGGTGCCAAGGAGCGCCGAACCGCGATGAACGGACGGCGTACGTTGAATCAGAACTGCGATTCGGGAAGACGAACTACAAGACCATCGAGTTCGTCTGACATGTGTATCTGACAGCTGAGCCGACTATTGGGCGCAGGATTCATTACGCAGTCAAGCATACTTCGCTCGGTTTCGCTCGGCGCGTTCAATTTGTCCGTCCAAGCCTCATCTATATACACATGGCACGTCCCGCAGCTGCTGCACCCGCCGCACTCCGCCAGCACCGCATCTAGCCCCTGACGCACCGCCGCTTGCATGACACTTGTCCCGGATGTGACGTTAACCCGATGGGTCGCACCATCGTGGCAGACAAATTCGATTACAGGCACAACTTTCCCCTAACCCGTTACGCTATAAGTAGATCCCGGACAGGGAGAGCTTCGTCATGAAGCCGCTCCGGATCCGGCGAATGACCGTCCGTCAACAGGCGGCGCGACAGCATGAACTCTTTGGGACGATTGATCGCATCCACTGCGAGAAATTTGCGTTCCTTGAAATAGAACACGGCAAAGCTCCGACCCGCCTTCCATTCGCCACGAATCACAATGCGATCATAGCCCTGCGACAGACCTGCGATTTGCAACTTTACGTCATATTGATCCGACCAAAACCAAGGTAGCGCCCTGTAAGGCTCAAGCTTTCCGCAAATTGTTTTGGCTGCCGTTTTGGCTTGCTCGGTCGCATTCTGGACCGATTCAAGGCGAATAAATCTTTGATAGATCGGATTGCAATGGCTTGTGCAGTCGCCCGCTGCCAAAATGTTGTGATCGCTTGTCCTGGCAAATTCGTCTACCCGAATGCCATCATTAATTTCAAGCCCGGCGTCTTCTGCCAGACTGATTTCCGGTCGCACGCCGATACCAACAATTACCAGATCAGCCTTCACTTGCAATCCGTCACCACACGAAACGCTTTCGACCTGAAGGTTGCCGTTGATAGAAGTCGCCGTGACCCCGGTCAGAATCTCTACACCTTCCTCTCGATGGATTCGCGTGTAGAACTCTGAAATCTCTGTCACGGTAACACGTTGCAATACCCTTGAAAAAGCTTCGACTATTGTTACATGCACGCCCAGATTTCGTAGCGATGCCGCCGCTTCCAATCCAATATAGCCACCCCCAATTATGACCGCGCGCCTGCCTCGTCCAGCGAACTCACGGATCCGATCCACATCTTTCATTTCCCGGAGATACAACACGCCCGGCAAATGATCGCCAGGAAGCGTCAGCTTCCTGGCAGATGCCCCCGTGGTTAGAGCAAGCTTGTCATAAGAAATCCGGACACCGTTGGCCAGTTCAATTGATTTTTCATTCCGGTCGATTGCGACCACGCGCATTCCCAAGACCAACTCCACATTCGCCGTGTCGTAAAAATTTGCCGGTCGAATGAAAATTTCGTCGGGATGTTTTCCACCCGCAAGGTAGGCTTTCGAAAGTGGTGGGCGATGATAAGGAATGACCGCCTCGGCACTCACAAGCGAAATTTTCCCTGTCCACCCTTCCTGCCTAAGACTTGCAGCAACCTGGGCCGCGCCGTGGCTCCCGCCAATAATTACAACTCGCTCATCGCTCATAAAATTACCTGATTTATGATGCAAGCCAGCGTGCGCTCAACTGGCTCATCACCAAACTCCTAAACATACTCAGGCTTTGGTACGGTGCATTCACGGCAGCTGAAACACAGGCCCGAAACGGTCACATCGCTTCAGACCTAATCTGCATCAAACAGTACCGTCCGGTTTCAGTCGTTTTAAAACACCGCACACCGCTTCTACCGCTCTATCCGCTTCTTCTTTGGTTATCGTCAACGGCGGTGACATGCAGATATTGTTGTAATTGCTGATTCGGACAATCACGCCCGTTTCCTCTCGGATAACGTCCGGAATAGTTAATGCGGCCTCGGGGATGGGCTGACGTGATTTCTTGTCCGTCACCAATTCGATCCCGATAGCCATGCCTATTTGCCGCACTTCACCGACACATGGATTGTCACGCAGCGCGGTGAACTGCTCTGCGAAATATGCCCCCATCTCGTTAGAACGAGCAATCAGGTCTTCATCCTTAATAATCCGAAGATTTTCCAGGGCCACCGCGCACGCAACGGGATGTCCTGAATAGGTATAGCCGAAAGGAATCCCATACCCTTCTCGAATAATATCGGCCACCTCACGGGTCATCAATACCGCACCCAAAGGGATATAACCGCTCGAGATCCCTTTAGCGGTGACCACAATATCCGGTGTAACGCCAAACCTTTCGGACGCAAACCAAGTGCCGGTGCGTCCGAAGGCGGTGACCACTTCATCAAAAATCAGAAGGATTCCGTGTTTTTTCAGCACAGCAGACATTCGGGTCCAGTAATCGGCTGGGGGAATGACCATACCACCCACACCCATGATTGGCTCGGCGATCATTGCCGCAATGTTTTCAGCCCCGATGGACGCGATCGTCTTCTCAAGTTCCGCGACGCAGAAATCAGTAGGGTCCTGACCATCGAAGTAGTAACTGCGATATGCATTCGGCGCTGTCAGGTAGGCTACGTGCGGCAACCCGGGTCCGGTGCCTTCGCGCATTGCTTCGAAGCCGGTAGCTGTTCCTCCACCGTAAGCTGCACCATGATAGGCGGAGTTCCGTGAAAGAATCCAGGTACGGCTGGGTTCGGCCTTTTGAGCATGATAAAAGCGAGCGGTTTTGATGGCGGCGTCGTCGCCTTCGGATCCACCGCTAGTAAAAAAGCTCATCTGTAGCTCGTCAGGTGCAAGCACTGCAAGCACTTCGGCAAGCTCAATTGCACGTTCGTGGGAATAATCCCAGAAACAAGTAAAGTACTCCAGCTGCTTGATCTGACGCGCAGCTGCTTCGGCGATTTCTTCACGTCCGTGACCGATTTGAGCCAGCCATAGCCCACCCGTTCCATCCAGATATTCTCGCCCGTGCACATCCCAGAGTTTGCAACCCTTGCCGCGCGTAAAAATCGTACGTTCAAGCTTGTTTTTAGGCAAAAATGGATGAATCAGGTGACGATGATCTGTTGCGAGCAAATCTTGCGCGTAGTTCATATGCTACCTCATTCAATATACATCGTTACTTGACTGAAATTCGGGGAAATTGGGCACTGTGACAATTGAGAAATTACATTTTTTCGAAATTTTATTATATAAACAGATATAAATTCCAAAAAATATAAAATTAGCACCCTCTTATAGACCAATGGTACACTCGATTTAATAACTAGTTTTATCTATTTATCGAACTTTGTTTTCGAAAAATAAAACCTTAACCAGATCAGTCAGCGGATGCCCCCGCGAGCAGTTAGTCAAACCGGTGAGGACCCTCTCCAGCTTGGATCAGCTTCACGCCCTTTTGCTATAAGCGCTGCACCATCCGTTGGCGGCAACCTGCTTGCCGGCAAATACAGAGCACGGTGCGGATGTACTATTCGATGTGCCCTGAAATAACGCACAATTGCCGCAAGCTTGACCGACGACATACCTCGAGTATTTTGTTTTATCGACCTTGGCCGCGTTGGCCTTATAGCCAAGCGCTCCTGCCATGGGGTCGGCTTCCGACACTGAGGCTGCGTCAGCAAAGGCGAACCGCGACATTGCAAGGCCCGAAGCAAAGCCAATGGTCCCGATCAAAAAGGTACGACGAGGTGTTTCCACGTAGATTCTCCACTTACAAAAAAATGCCATTGGGCAAACGCACCAGGCACCTAGCCGTTATATGAGGTCTTCACCGTGGTATAGAACTCCGCGGCATAGCTCCCTTGTTCTCGTGAACCATAACTGGACGCTTTTCTACCTCCAAACGGTACGTGATAATCGACTCCGGCAGTAGGCACATTGACCATCACCATTCCTGCCTGAATCTCGCGCTTGAAATGACTGGCAAGCTTGAGCGAAGTCGTGCAGATACCTGCGGAAAGACCAAATTCAGAATCATTTGCCTTCTGCAAGGCGTCGTCGAAGTCGCGGGCTGCAATCAGACATGCCACCGGGCCAAAAATCTCTTCCCGAGCGACGCGCATTGTGTTGTCTACATCGGTGAGCAATGCCGGCGCCATGAAATAGCCGTTTGTGTCGCGCGTCAAATGCTCACCACCATATGCAAGTGTTGCGCCCTCGTTCTTACCTATGCCGACGTACTTCAGATCTGTCTCAAGTTGGTTAGCGTCGACGACCGGCCCGATGTCGGTGTCGGGAGCCAGCGCGTGTCCGACCTGCAGGCTACCGAGCCGATCGATAAGCGCGTCACGAAATTTTGAGTAGATCCCCTCTGTGACGATAATTCGGCTCGAAGCTGTGCAGCGCTGTCCGGTCGAGTAATAGGAGCCCTGGATGGTGCAATTGAGGGCGGTCTCAAGATCTGCGTCGTCAGTAATAACGAGCGGATTTTTCCCGCCCATTTCCAACTGTAGCTTTGCAAAGCGTGCGCCCGCCGTCGCCATCACTCGTGCGCCGGTGATCGTGGAACCAGTAAAGGTGATGGCATCTACCTTGAGACTTTCCAACATAGTCTTACCAACAACACTGCCTCGACCGATCAGAAGATTGAACACGCCATCGCCGAACCCAGCCCGGCCAATGATCTCGCTCAGTGCCCACGCGGAAGACGGCACGCCCTCGGCCGGTTTAAAGACAACGCAGTTACCGTACGCCAGAGCAGGGGCAATCTTCCACGCCGGAATGGCAATCGGGAAGTTCCAAGGAGCGATAATGCCTACGACTCCCACTGCCTCACGCGCTATATCTACGGTCACGCCAGGCCGCACCGAGTCCAGATGCTCCCCTCGCTGGCGAACGACTTCTCCGGCAAAGAATTTGAAAATCTGCCCCGCACGCGTGACCTCACCGATTCCTTCCGGCCTTGTTTTTCCCTCTTCACGTGACAGAAGCTCACCAAGCTCATTTCTACGTGCAAGCAGCTCGTTTCCAACCTTATCAAGCGCCTCTGCGCGCGCCTGGATGCCGAGCACTTTCCGGCTTCTGAAGGCCTCGTGCGCACTATCGATTGCCGATTCCGCGAGCGTCTGGTCCGCCTGCGAAAATTCATCGACGACATCCGTCGTATCCGAGGGATTGATGTTCCGATATATATCGGAACCTTGGCGCCACTCTCCACCAATGAAGCTAGTTTTCATCCCAGCACCTTAAAACTCTCTACTTTGCAGTCACTCAATCAGGGCCGCCCAGACATCAACACGGACTTTGAAGCCGGAGCTCCGGCAGTTAGCTCAAGCAAAATCCGTTCGATAATGTCGATTCCCTCGTCAACAATTGCGTCGGACACCGTCAATGGCAGCATGATCCGCAGGACATTGCCGTAAGAGCCGCACGTCAGCAGAAGCAGGCCGCGATCGAATGCTTCCGCCTTCAACGCATTGGCAAGTTCCGGAGCGGGCTGATTGCTCTTCACGAACTCGATGCCGGTCATGGCACCCAGTCCGCGGACATCGGCAATCTCGGGCACGCGTGAGCGCAGCCCATTGAGCCGTCCGCGCATACGCTCGCCGATAGCTTCACTGCGAGCACAAAGCTGCTCTTCCTTCATCACGTCCAGGACAGCCAGTGCAGCAACACAGGCCATCGGATGGCCCGCATATGTGCTGCCAAGACCACCTGCCGGCACCGAATCCAGAATATCTGCGCGGCCCACAACAGCCGAAATGGTCATACCACCACCGAGACCCTTGGCCATCGTCGTCAGGTCCGGCACCACGCCGTGATGCTCCATCGCGAACATACGCCCGGTTCGACCCACGCCGGTTTGAATCTCATCGGCAATCAGCACGATTCCGTGCTTGTCGCAAATTTCGCGTAGGCCTTTCAGGAACGCAGCGGGTGCGGGCGTATAACCGCCTTCGCCCTGTACAGGCTCTACGATGATTGCGGCTACGCGATGCGGATCCACCGTGTACTTGAACAGACGTTCGACACTATGAAGCGCGCATTCCGTCGAGACCCCTTCGAGCTCCGACGGGTAAAGCGCCTGATACACTTCGGCGGCCATCGGCCCGAAACCGACCTTGTATGGGGCGACTTTCCCGGTCAGCGCCATCGCCATGAAAGTGCGACCGTGGAACGCGCCGTCGAACGAAATGACAGCGGAACGCTTTGTATGATGGCGTGCGACCTTGATAGCGTTTTCCACGGCTTCCGCACCCGTGGTCATGAAGAACGCCTTCTTCTCGAAATTCCCGGGCGCGAGGGCCGACAGTCGCTCTGCAAGCTCGACGTACGATTCATACGCGACCACCTGGAAGCAGGTATGCGAAAACTTTTCCGCCTGCTGGGCGACAGCCGCCGAGATTTTGGGATGACGGTGGCCCGTGTTCAGAACAGCAATACCCGCGCAAAAATCGATATAGCGATTACCTTCAACGTCCCAGATTTCACCGTTGCTGGCACGCTCCGCAAATACGGGGTGAGCATTTCCAATCCCCCTCGGCACTGCTTTCGCTCGTCGTGCCATCAGGTCACTGTTAGTTTGCTCTTTACTCGACATTTTCCAGTCCTAAAAGATATTGATTTTGGCTTAACTTGCAATGTGCTTCCATCACCCTCGATTAACGAAGAAAATCGGATGCCGAACATCTTCTGCCCGCCGGTAACGGGGCATCTTTTCAGCAAATTATTCATCGACGCGAGAAGCGCGAACCTAAGGTACGCGCCCCTTCACGTGAAGCATCGTTCAGTTCACAGGATCCGAAACGCCGCCGTGTCGACGGGCCTGATCTGCCGCATATCCCTTCCATGCCTGGGATTCGATGTAAACCTTCAGATCCGAGAGTTCCTGGGCAGTCATATCCGAGAACGCTGGCATACCGGCCTGCTTGAAAGCGCCGTCAATCACGATCTGATGCATAGCTGACTCCGTACCGGCCGACATCATGCGAAGATCAGGAATGATGCTGGCACCCGGACCCACTGCGTTTAAGCCGTGGCATGCGGAACAACTATTTTTCGAAAAGACCAGCCCACCGCGGGCTGCCGCAAGCTCATCGGCCGGTTTCGGCAAGCTTGGCTTGGGGAACGCGGCAGGAGGTGCAATCGGCAACCTCAAAGCACCGCCCAGCCTGAAGGCAAGCAGGCGCGCCGGACCTTGGCTACGCAAGGTATTCATGAGGCGCGGAATTCCACGCATCCCCGACGCACCGCCATTGCCGCTGGCGATGATCAGGTATTCCGTACCATCCACCGTCACCACGGTTGGTGCAGCAAGCACGCACCCACCGACATCGTAGGTCCAGAGTAGCTTCCCGGAACCGGCAGCAAAAGCCTGCACCTTACCGTCGCCCGTCCCCTCAAAAACCAGACCACTCGCGGTAACCAGCACACCACCATTCACCGGCAACGGTCGATCTGCCTTCCACCGCGCTGTTTGAGTTTGCGGATCCCAAGCAATCAACTCGCCATGAGTCTTCAGCTTGGCGTCAGCCCGGAAACCGTAATAGTAGTCAGCAGCAACACCACCGAAAGAATCCTTACTTGGATACATGGAAACTGGCACGATCGAGGCCGGGATGAAAACGAGATGATTCTTGGGGTCGTAGGCCATCGGCTCCCAACTATGCGCGCCTACATCACCAGGCAAAGGAATCACATTTCCTTTCCTGCCGTCCCAGTAATTCCCTTCATCAGACGGGATCGCCCGGCCGGTCTTCGGATCAAGGCCCTTGGTCCAATTCACTGGCACATAGTTCTTGGCGCTGATGAATTGACCGGTCTTGGCGTCCAGCACGTAAAAGAAGCCGTTCTTGGGCGCAGTCATCACCACACGGCGACTACCGCCATCCGCAGAAGGCAAATCAGCCAGCATGATGTGCATGGTCGCAGCCAAGTTCCAACCATCGTGCTGGACCGTTTGGAAATGCCATTTGTACTCCCCGGTCGTTGCATCGACGGCAAGAATCGAGTCAGTAAACAATTCGTCGCCAGCATCCGGCGCACGATCCTTGGGCGACCAAGGAGCAGGACCATCCGTCCCGAAATAAACAGTATTGGATTTGTCGTCGTAAGTAATGGCATCCCACGGGCTCGTACCACCTTGGGTATATTTCCAATAATTTGTACCCCAAGTTTTGGCCGCCTTCGCCATGATCTCGCTTTCGAACGGCTTGGAAGGATCGCCAGGCTGGGTGTAAAAGCGCCACAGATGCTTGCCGGTTTTTCCATCGAAGGCATCCAGAAAACCCCGGTCGATCCCCATATCGCCCGACGCATTGCCGATGAACACCTTGCCGCCACCGACACGCGGAGCGCCGGTAATGCCCTGCATCTTCGTCACATCGCAGGACGGAACGGACCACACCAGCTTGTGTGTAATACGGCTGACCGCCAAAAGATTGCAGTACGCACCGACATACAGATTGTCCCCATCCATCGCCAGACCGCGATTGACATGGGAGGCCCAATATGCTGTCCAGCTGCTATTTGCCGGATAGGAAGTCTGCGGCGTGAACGTCCAGAGCGACTTCCCGGTTTTTAGATCGTTGGCGTAAATTCGGCCGGGTGGCCCGCTTTGATAGATAACGCCGTCCGCGATCAGCGGCTGACCGACGAGACCATCACCCGCATCCATGTTTACATACCAGGCCAACCCGAGCTTGCCAACATTTCCCTGATCAATTTGAGCTGCGGAGCTATGGAACTGCTGATCATGACCGCCGCCAAGCAAGCGCCAGTCTGCGGCTGCATCGGTCTCGCCCGCTTTCGCCAACATCGACACACCCTGCAGCGTCGCCAAGGCCACGAATGCGACAGCAACCTTCCTTACTCTCATGCCCATAAAACATCCCCAATGTAATGCAGCGATACTAGGCTGCGCACAGCACCAAAACGATATATTTTTTTCCAAGTTCAATTGAAAACGGCAGAACCGTTGAGGGCGCGCCTCGCGAAATACCAAATCTCACCAAAATCCGGCGCTGCCGCTGGCAAGCTCAGGCCTTGGCCAGCCCCGAAGCAACGAGAGACGGCGACAAGCTCAATCCGATAGTTGATCGGCCCGCTCCTGTCGATTTGCCAAAAACTCAAAAACACGCTCTGCACGCCCAAGATTCTGATATACCCCCGGCATTGCGCAGCGGAAATAGAATGCAACCAGGCTTCCGATCACGAATGCCGCAAGCAGGAAATACGTAACCCACTCATATTCCCCTGGTTTTCCGCCGACTACGAGATCAAGATGGATGACTCCAAAGATCGCGGTCAGCGTAAGAAGAATGGAGGATATTCCTGGCGCAATTAATGTCTTGAAGGAATTTTCTTCTTTCGGCATGCCATTTCTGACAAACCACATGACGGCGGAATAACTCACCATTGCCATCAGCACGACAACACCGAGCCCACCAATACCCGCAGCCATCCCATACGTCTCCGCACCATTGGCATGGGTAAATACGAGCGATCCAATGAGCAGTAACGCAACGAACGCAATGAGATTGGAAGCTGCATACGGCGAGCGATGTTGGGAGTGCACACTTGAAAAGTATTTCGGAAATGCCCGGTCTGCGGCCAAATTGAAAACATAGCGGGAAAGCACATTGTGGATCGAAATCAACGAAGCGAGCACAGACATGAGCACGAACACCTGAGTCACTTGGGCCATGGTCCGACCAGCATAGATGCCGATCGCATGGGCAAACATCGAAGCCGGATCGTCTTTCGCGATATCCCATACATGCTGGCCGTAAGCCGACACGAGCGCATAGCACGAAAGCGTATACAAAAGTCCGACCAAAATTACCGCGCCATATGTAGCACGTGGGATAGTCCGATCCGGCTCGACCAGTTCATCCCTGAACAGCGCAGTCGCCTCGAATCCGACAAACAGCAGAATCGCGTACAGCAAAGTGACGCCGACATCTCCCCGGATAAAGGCTGACGGCGTAAATGGTTCGACCGACAGGCCATCCGCGCCCCCGGAATGAATAACGGCCACATTGAAAATCATCACGATGGCAATTTCTATCATCATAGAAACTGACAGAACCTTGGCAGACAATTCAATGTGAAAATACCCCAACACACTGACGGCGACCCAACCAAGCAGCGACCATTCCCACCATTCCGCTTGGACTCCACCCAGACTAAGAATTGCCGAACTCACGCTAATTCCGAAAAATACGTAGCCCCCGAGCAAAAGTGCCACATAGGATATAATAGCCAGAAATGCGGCTCCCAATCCGGGTATGTTGCCCAAGCCCGAGCTAATGAACGCATAAAAATCCCCGGGCTTCGGAACGTGCCGCGTCATGGTTACATAGCCCACTGTAAACAAGAGCAGGATTGCGGTTGTCAAACACAAAGCCAGACTTGCACCGGGTCCATCGGCGACAATCGTAAATGGCAGATATCCTGCGACCACGGCCATTGGGGCAGCAAAAGCAAGTACGGTCAACATAAGTGATGTCGTACCCATGCTGCCGGAAAGTCGCGATTGTTTACTAGTGTTGCGTACCGCATCCTCGAGAGTCTGACTGTCCGTAATGTTATCCACAACTACTCCGAATTTTATAAGTGCCCTCGATGAAGTAGATACCCATCAGGCAATTATCTCCAGCAGAACCGCTTACTCATAATCTAATGGCTTTCACCACCAGCGAGTCCAATATGCTGCACACGTCCGGCAGCTCGTTTATATACAACCATCGCCAACCAGAGGCAAATAGGCGAAGTAACAATCGCTATCAAATCAATTTTCAATACACCCGATATATTGGTTTCAGATACCAACCTGGAGACAAGCATTGGACCAATACTCGCCGTCAGCATCTGCACACCCGGAAATAAAATTACCGCACGATTAATCGGATCTGTTTTGTTGAGAACCTTGATATAAAAGGCAACGAGGAAATATCCAAGGAATCCATAAATCCCTGTCCACATCACAAAACCGATGCCATCCACACCAGCAAGAATCGCAACAATCTGAATGATAGAAATACAAAGACCAATACTCAGCATCAGAATCGCTGGAATTTTTTCGACGAACAATGCCGATAATGCAGCCCCGAAAATCTGGCAGACAAGCGAAATGGTTAGCCAATTTTTGGCCATCGATCCGGGAATATTTTTCGCAATGGGATCAGCATAAACCCAAAAAATCATCATGAAAAATGACCACGCCCCCACACTGCAAAGAATCAATACCGACGATAGCGCAAGCTTGTTATTTTTTGAAGCGATTAACCTGGCGTCAGTCGAGTCTTTGACAATACTTTCGTCGGGACAAAACTTTAAGAAAACAAGTGCAACAAATGAAAAGAAAGTGAGGAAAAGAAAAATTTCTGAATACCCAAAAAGCGGCACTACGACTTTAGGCAAAACCAGCGACCAGACCACTCCCGTGACCATTAGACTTGTCGTGTACACTGCCACTGTCCGCCCCGGAAGGGCTGACTGAGCCAAGTGAATATATGCAATTGACACCAGTACTCCACTAGCTGTTCCATAAAGCAAGCGGCAAATAATCAGCATCCCCGGCGGAAATTTTGTCATGGCATATGCCATAAACAAATGGATGACGAGGCAAATACCTGCCGTCAACCTGAGCTTACGTTGTGGCAAATATCGCCCCGCCAACAAGAGCGCGACGCCAAAAGCCAGAAATTCTGCTGTAGCAAAATCCCCAATACTCGCATCATGTAGTCGGGAAGTATTGGCAATGGCATCCACAAAACTCGGATAAATCGAGTTGCTCATGTAACCCGCCACAAACAACAGACCAACAGCTAGCGTTCTGCCGATCTCCCGCTTACTTGATGAAGCACTGACCTGGTTGTCAGAAGACATACTTTTTACCTTGCTTTCATTAGCGGAAATTGGTCCGCGACAGCCGCAAATAATTGACCACCGGCAGATCAATCCTCCAACGCTTTCTACTTCACGAGAACAGCGATAGGCTGTTCAACTTGCGGTGCCAAATCCGAGATATGCAACACTTTCCGTAAAGGCCTCAAATCCCGCAGCGCCAAATTCCTTGCCATTCCCCGACATCTTCCGGCCCCCAAACGGTACCGTGACGTCCAACAGATTCATATCTCCGTTAATGTAGATCTGGCCGGACACAATTCGGCTCGCGACCTGCATCGCAGCATCATGGCGCGCGGAATGCACATACGCAGCAAGCCCGAATTCACTATCATTCGCCATCGAGATTGCGTCCTCAACCGAGTCATATGGAATGATGGATAGCACCGGGCCAAAAATTTCCTCCTGAGCGATGGCCATCTGATTGCTCACATCACTAAAAATTGTTGGCCTAACGAAATACCCCCGCTCCACGCCCTCCGGACGCCCAGTGCCGCCTAATACCAGCCTCGCTCCCTCGTCGATTCCTCGCTGGATCATATGCTGCACACGCTCCCACTGCTGCTTGTTCGCCACAGGACCAATCATTGCCTCAGCCTCCGGAGGCCCAACCTTCATTCCCTTGGCCACTTTCATTGCGATGGCTTCCGCCTCGTCCAGGCGACTTCTAGGAACCAGCAGTCTCGTTGGCGACGTGCAATTCTGTCCCGAGTTCAGCATGACATATTGCACACCCGATGTAATTGCCGTCTCGAAATCAGCGTCTTCCAGGAGGATGTTTGGCCCCTTTCCGCCCAGTTCTTGATGAACTCGCTTGACCGTAAGGGCAGCCTGACGGGCAACTTCAATACCGGCCCTGGTCGAACCCGTGACAGACACCATCGCCACGTCCGCATGCGAGCTGATGGCGTGGCCCACGCAACTACCGTCACCGAATACCATATTGAAGACACCAGGCGGAACAGCGGCCGCGTCCAGAACCTCCGCCAGGATCTGCGCCGAAAAAGGCGAGTACTCCGAGGGCTTCCATACCACGGTACAGCCTGTCGCGAGTGCCGGCGCGAGCTTGATCATGATTTGCAGAATCGGCCAGTTCCACGGCGTAATTAGACCGCATACACCGACCGGTTGTTGCCGGATTAAAGTGGTACCTTGCGTGTGCTCGAACTGATAGGAATCCAGTAAATCAATGCCTGCTTTCAGGTGCATTTCTGGCAAAGTAAATTGCCCATCCTTGGCCAGCCAAGGCGGACATCCGATTTCTTCCGCCACTGCTTCGCTAAAGTCGTCATGTCGCTTCCGATACTCTTCTGCAATTCTCCGCAACAATTCGATCCGCTCAAGCTTCGAAGTGGCGGAAAAACTCTCAAACGCCTTTTTGGCAGCACGAACAGCGTTGTCGACATCGCCCGAACTGCCAAGCAATACTTGGCCAGAAAGCTGCTCCGTTACTGGACTATAGACATCGAACACTTTCGATTCCGACCCGGTCAGAGGGGTGACCCAGTGACCATCAATGTAGAAACGGGATAACTTACGCATTTAAATCTGCTCCCAGATCAACCACAGTTGACATTCGAATAAATTGCGCTATAAATATCGATTTACTACTTGACCAGTCAAATTTTTTTATATTTATTTTTATTAAAGACAGTCCGGCATATGACAAGTCAATGGTCGAATCATTTATGCCGTCAACCAGCCGCCATCAATTACAAGTGATTGGCCGGTTATGTATCCAGCACTTCCTCCTGCGAGGTAGGCCACCAGATCAGCAACTTCGCCGACCGTGCCCTGGCGACCAACCGGAACCCATTTTTTCCATCCATCTCCATTCATGATGTCCTGCGACAACGCGGGAGCACAGTCCCCAATAATATTTTTCGTATTGGAAACGATATCGGTTTCAATGATGCCGGGGCATACGCAATTTGCAGTGATGCCATCCTTTCCATATCGGCGCGCAATGTGCTTAGTCAGCCCGACCATGCCGTGCTTGGACACGGTATACGGAAACCCATCGGCACTGGCATTGAATGAAGCAATAGATCCAATATTGACGATGCGTCCCCAGCCACGCTTGACCATGATTTCAAGCGCAGCCTTATTGGCAAGGAAACAACCCTTAAGATTAATATCCATCAGCTGATTCCAAAGCTCTTCGGAAGTATCAGTGCAGCCAGCAAGATTATCAAAAACCCCTGCAGAATAGACCAGAATATCGTGCCCTTCCGCTCGCCCTTGCTGCACCACCTCTGTGACCTTCTTGGAATCGCGAACATCCAGGTGCACGAAAATCGCGTCACCGCCACGAGCATTGATTGCCTCAGCAGTTTCATGACCTTTTGCAGCGATGATCCCAGCAATAGTTACCGACATACCAGACTTCGCCAGCGCTTCAGCGGATGCGCGACCAATGCCAGTTTCCCCACCGATAATCACTGCACTTTTAGCTTTGAATTCAGTCATCATCCACATCCATTAAAATGTTATATTTCATGTAACTTTAGGATTACTTATCTAGTGAGAAACTAATTTTCTCAACCGCACGCAACCAATCTAAATAAAAATTGAATTACTTACTTGATTTCATCGCAATCGGCCAAAACAATCTGATGACATACACGTTTAGCGAAAGATCTCAGCCAATTTTCCGTAAAGCCCAAGCTCGTACTGAAACATTTCCTTAGTTGCTGGCCCTTCCGGCCGCGACGTCTGCTTTACTATTACAACGCCTCGCGTCGGGTCAATATAGATCCAGTGTCCGTAAATTCCCGCTGCGAAATAGGCATTATTTTCATTATTGGTCAGCCACCACTGATTTTTATATCCACCACCCGGAATCCAATCCGCCATCGCGCCAGCCTTCCACGCCTGGCTGTCGGTTCGTTGTATGGTGCGCTCAATCCACGAAGCGGGAATGACCTGGCGCCCATCAATGTTTCCGTCATTACGCATACACTCGCCGAATCGTGCCATATCCCGCAGGGTGCAGCCAAAACCACCCGCCGCTCGAGGCGCCCCAAACCTATCTACCGTAATGTAAGCACTAGACTCAGCCTGCAGAGGCTGCCAGATGTGTGAAGACAACAAAGCGGCCAATGAATCATTAGCTGCTCGTTCACAAACCCAGCCTAAAACATCCGAGTTTGGCGAAAGATAATCAAAGGAGCTTCCATGAGGTTGATTTTTTAGCGGAATTTCTGTCAAAAATGCGTGCATACCCGAATGCGTCGAATCGACCTCAGAACCGGCCCAACCAACCGAACGCCGGTAACGGGCGTACGCGCCATTCGGGTCGAGATAAGATTCCGTGAAGTCAAGGCTCACAGTCATGTCAAGCAGATGCTGAACACGCACTTGATCAAATGCCGTGCCCCGCAACTCCGGCACGTAGTGAGGCACAAATTCCGACGGATCGATCTTTCCCTGATCAATAAGGACCCCAACTAGCGACCCAACCACCGATTTGGTCACCGAAAATACTATATGCCTATCGCTATTGGATTGTGTCGGGGTATACCATTCGTATGCGATTTTTCCGCTATACAAAATCAAAAAACCATCGGTGTAAGTATCTTCGAGGAATTTCTCAATATTAAACACGCCCGCGGAATCTTGAAAATTCAAGAATTCCAACGGGATCAAGCGTTTCTCGAAATTCTTTTGCGACGACAGATCATTATCAATTTCCGCGATCGGCAACACGTCTTCAATTTTACGAAACGCAATCCGGTTCGTTGGCACATCAAGCCAGTCCGCCGATGTAATTGCTTTACCAAGGTGATTCAGTGGTTTCATAAATTAAAATTACGCTACATAAACTTTAGATGAAACCGCAATGCCACAGATACTATTTCGCCCAATCAAAATCGATTCAAGCCCTGATAGCACCCTTATCAAAGAGCGTCATCGCGACCAAGTGCCAACCTCTTTTACCATGCCGAGGTAATGCGCAATATACTTTCTCGCATCATCCTCGAGAGGGATTTGATAAGGGCCGGGAATATAAGCGGGCGAATTCACGCCCTGCTGTTGAAGCTCAACGATTTTCTTGTCTTCAATATTGGTCAGATCAGTAAGCTCAATGACCGTATCAACGTCATAATCGACCCCCTCAACGGCATCGGCATGAACCAGCCATCGGGTCCTGAAAAGCGTCTCCTGCGCCGAGACCGGAATCCAGTCAACAACAACAGCAAAGTCCGGCCAAGCACCAACGGAAAAATTCGGGAACCACGATAATAATTTGGCCGCCTGCGGTTCCGGACCATCACCCATCAGTCGCTTCGTCACGAATTGACCATCCATGGTCTCGGTCTTAACACCCGGAGCAAATTGCCCGTCCGTCAAGTTGTCCGAGAAAATCATATACTCCCTATCGTTTCCGACCCCCGGCGCCACATCGTCATAAGCCGTATAAGTCGTAATGGGATTGATAATGTTCCCGAGCGTGGCTTTGTGAACAATTGCGCAGTGATAGCACTCCTGGAAAGTTTCGCCATTTATCTTCCAGTTAGCCTTGGTTACATAATCCTTTTCGGCAATAACCTTGGCGCTCTCCAGGCGGTGTCCACGGAAATCAGCATTCTGAAGGTAATCAGCGACCGATTTCGGCTTTTCGGTTTGGAGATTAATGAAAATCATGCCATTCCAAACTTCACTCCAAACACTCTTCGCGTTATAACATGCCTTATCAAGATCAGGCATGTGGGGAGCTAGGCGAAGTGTGCCGTCGGTGTTGTATGACCACGCATGAAATTGGCAGGTAAATACACGCGCATTGCCTTTACCCGGTCCACGCAGACGCGTGCCCTTATGCCGACACACGTTGTGGAAGGCATGGACTTCACCGGTCTGCCCACGGGATACGATGACGCTGATTTTTCCCAACTCGAAAGTCGTGTAATCTCCGGAATTTGGCAACTCCGAAATATGACACACAAAAAGCCATCTGCGACTAAACACTCGTTCAATATCCCGCTCGTACCACAATTCCGAGCTGTAGAATTCTTGCGTTAATGGCGTCAACGGTAACCCATCGGGTCCAGTCTCCGGATACAGAACAGTACTCATCTCTGCTTTAACGTTCATTCCAAGCCTCAATCAAATTTATAATCTTACTATCGCAGATCAGATAGACTCATACAGATCAGATCATTTATTGCTCACGTACTCAGCCACTTGACCAAGCGTCGCGAACCAGACATCATTCCTTGATTTTATATAACTAATCAATTGATCCAAAATGACAAGCCTCGATCGCCGGCCGATGACTTGGGGGTGCAATACAAGATTGAAAATCGTGCCCTCATTGTATGCAACATCAAAATCGCTCTTATAAACATCCAATACAGCCGTCGGCCAAGGCAGAGAACCTTGCCAAAATTCGTCGTTGTGCAGGAAAAGATAATCGGTGCCTTCCCAAGACATGGGGATCTCCACAAGCGCAGACTTCCTGCCCCGCAGAACAAGCTCGTGAGGCTCGTCTCGCCCGGATAAAGTGCTGTCATAGCACACATCATGTTCTTCGAGCAATTCCAGCGTGTGCTCGCTGATAGCCGCATTAGGCGCGCGATAACCGACAGGCCTGACCCCGCCCGCCGCTTCGGTCAGCACCTCGATAGCTCGAGAGATCATCCTGGACTCTTCTTCCCGGTCTCGAAGATCGGGAGCCCGCTCATGAACCCAGCCATGGAGACCGACCTCATGAAGACCGCCAGACAGAATCTCCGGCACAGTCGTGGGATGGATCTTCTGCACCATTCCCGGAACAAAGAAGGTCGCGGGAACTTCGTGCTTCTTCAGCAGCGCCAGGATTCTCGGTAACCCGGTTGTCGCGCCGTACTGGCCCAACGAAAGTATCGCGGGATCCAATTTGTATACCGGAAATTCGTGATCCACGTCGAACGTGATAGCTACCGCTACTCGAGCACCATTTGGCCATGCAGATGGATTCAGAGAATCGCCTGCTCGGACGACCGAGATGGCATCCCGAATCGCATCCTCAGAATCTTCCGTAAAAAGACATCCAGCTCGCAGCTCAGTACTGACGTTCGCCATTGTGTTCCGCTCCTGTCACGTTGAAAACGGACCTACGTTATATTTGTTTAGGCTACGCGCGATCCTCGGAGACTTCGTTATGCAAATTCGAATGTTGAATTTAGCAACGCGACGACCTAGGATAAGGGCTTTCCCGAATCGACTGTGCCAGATCCAATCAACCCCCAAATGCTCTTGCCACACTGAAACCGTGAACGCTAAGCGAGCGGCGCTCGAATATCGAGAGTACACGACAAGTCCGTCAACGCGTGGCATACAACAATGATGACGACCAGAGCCTAGGCAGAAAATGACTAACCGGGGAAACAAGACCAATGGGACAGGTACCGAGCCCCCTCTAGGATGCGACATCGCGCAACAAAAATTTGATGCGCGAAGATATGCTGTAAGTAACTGAAACGGAAGTATATAGAGAGTGACAACAGCCTATAGCGGCATATTTTCAAAACTGAATTTCACTCAACTGGTAACGATCTTCGACTCGCTCACGTACAGAATTCGGCACCATGTCACATGAAATCTAACGCGGAGATTCAACATGCAAGTAAGGATTCCACATCAAATATCCATGGTGCAGCGCCAGGATCTGGAGGATACCGTTACAAACCTCACCGCCCCAAGTGATTCCAGCGAGAAGCAAATCTGGGTAAACGACGAGTTGACCGAGCAAGAGCGTGGTAATTTGGCAGTGCTGAATAATTTCTGGCTGTGTTGGAAAACATTCCCTCTCGACATTAACAGACTTGGCCATTTGTTTGCACCTGACGTTACCGTTCGCACAGGTTGGCGCGGTGAGCACGTCGTACACGGGCGGGAGCAGGTCTTGGATATGTATGCTCAGGAAATCGAGCGCCAAACTGCCCGTGGCGAGATTTCAGATTTCCGGTTTCCGGTGGTAATTGCGAAAGGCCCCGTCATATTTCATACTTGGATTTGGATTACCCAGTCAAAACAGCTTGGTTACCACATCGAACGACCTATGGCCGCGTCCTATCTGATTACAAATGGACAAATCGAGCGCTGGGATAGTTATTGTACAGGCCTCGAGTCTGAACCCGGCTATGCCGGCGGGAACGGGCCTGACGGTCTGTGACCGTCCATACGACAACAGGGGGCCCAATGCCGAGAGAAGAAGCCAGATCGCGCAACAGTCCACTCAGTTACAAGCGCTCGCTTCAACTTAAGCGTTGCTCGCGTACCGTCTAGACCGATAACGCCAAACAGTACACAGCAGGCCTCACCAAACGAGTGGTGCAGACCACTTTGTCACCTGAGATAGCGACGACAATGGACCTGATGGCCTGTGATTTGCTTGCCCAACAACAATATCAGCAGGCCAAGCAAGTAATGGACGCCTAGGAGGAGGCTAGCACATGGCAATGAACGTCAGTGACAAAAGCTCGCTTTAGCTCGTGCACCATCTGCTTACACAAAGTATTCGAAGCTATCTCGCTCCGAACCACTGCATAATATTTCTGTTTGGAAGCAATTTTGACTCGGCGAATTTCCCTCAGGCGTCCAGAGGCCACCCATTCCGCAGCAAAATCTCTTGGCAGCAGGGTGACCCACTTTCCCGAAAGTACCAATAGAAGCCTAGCCATAGCCTGTCCAGATCTAGCCGTCACGCTGAATGAATTCATCGCCTCTTCAAATTCTGGATCCTGATAAGCCCAAAAATCGACCGCCTCGCATTTCGCGAGTTCACCGTCAGTAATTTCATCCTCGTTTTTATGAAAAAGAGGATGCTTTTCACCACAATATAGGGCCAAAGACTCTTCGTATAACAAATAAGCTCTAGTTTCCGGAATCTCCCGTGGCACCGCACCTATACCAATATCCGCCTCTCCATCCGCAAGCATCTTCAGGACCCGCTCCGGCGAGGTGAAATATACTTCAAGAAATTTAGTAGTCGCCCCATTATTAATCTTCTCAAAAACATTTTCGAGTACCGGGAAATGACCACAGATGGTATCATCCAAAGCAACCCTGAGAACTCCGCCGACAAGCGACGACACGTGATTGAGACGTTCGCGATACCCGTTAAGATCCGAAAATAAATCTTGGCAGATCTTATATATCTGCTCGCCCTCCGGGGTTAATGAGAAACCCGAACGCCCTCGGTGGCAAAGTGTTTTTCCAAGCCGCGCTTCCAGCGTTGAGATATGTATGCTTATTGCCGATTTGCTTTTGTTAAGACAAGCTTCCGCGGCCGTGTACCCGCCAGCTCGTACAACAGATTCAAAAATTTTCAACAGGAGAATATCTTTCTCAGAAAGATTTAACAGCCTATCTTGTTGTGACATGGCATGCACTTCGTAATCAAATATTTAGCCGATTAATTCTAATTAATTATCGGAGCATGAAAAATGTCTCAGCGCTGATCATCCTTCTAAAGCCTATACAGCAATTGACGTCAGCAGCTTTTCATACACAAAAATGTCCGAAGCCGGAACACTCACATTCTTAAACACTAAGCCCCCCAAAAAAAGCCGTCAATGGGTAGAGACGCTAGTCGAGGGCCTGTACAGTCGAAATAGCCTAGCCTCGCTCCCCAGTTGTCAGGCGACATTCAGACGTTTCGGCGAAAGATGCTTGAGCCATGCTCGAATGTCAAGATATGCAGCAACCGGCGAAAAGGTACGCTTGGCGCCAAGCTGCAGTTCCTCAGCGATCGCAAATCTGCTGGAGTCGGTCGGCGTTTGTTCGTATTTTGATAATCGTTCAGCGGGTTTCCTGCCGGTACCTTCTGGTCGCAAGCCGCAGGGATCATCGACAACCCGCAACCCGGCGAGAGCTTCACCGGATTGCAGGTCATCGCAACCCATTGCTTTGCAGAACGCGCACCGTCTTAGATGCAAGAACCTGGATGGAGAGCAGCGCCCGGATTCAGGTTCCATGAGTGCACCGTTCCGATCTGGAGCAAAGCCCGGCGCAAGAACGGTACATTCCCCATCAGCGAGTTCGAGTGCGGTGAGATCGCGAACGAATATTGTTGCCCTGATGGACACGCGCTAAGCAGGGATCGTCGTGAGTTTATAAACCCCATACACATATCACGAAGGATAAAACGATCGTCTACCGGGCATGTCAATTCGACTGTTGGAACTGCTCAACAAAGAAACGTTGCTGTCCAAACACGCCAATGCCCGACGTCACTCGCAACATCCATGAAGATGCATCGCCACGCGGCCAGACGCATCGCAACAACGCCTGACTAAAAGCAATCTCGCCGCGAGAGGAAGACGGTGAACATGCTGGTCACTCATCTCAAACGCATCCTGAAATTTGATCACTGATGACTTCGTGGACCAACAGGTGCACATGATGAGTTCCTGTTGGAGGCAACCACACGGAATCTGCGGCGGATGGTGAAGTGGCTCGCGCTCGGATGCTTTTGAAGCAAGATCTCCGATTGATAGAGCGGCAATGGCGCGGTCGCTTCGTTCAAACTGGCTTGTTCGTTTATATTCACAATCGAAATACGTGCGGTAAAATTCGCCTACGCTGCGAAAACAAGAGACTTTTGAAATGTGAGGTACTCCTCGATCTCAAGGCAACGTCGAGCCGCGCAGCATCGAGTACCGGGTTTGGGGTGTCAGCCGACAATCTTAACAGCATGCGAAGTCATGAAACAGTCTATTAGCGTCGGCAATCAACGGCGCCGCCAGCAGTGTCTACACGACACATTGACTGATCGCATTGGCCAACATCAACCCAGCTTGACTCTCGGAAATAGTCCCTGCAAACGGAATTGGCAAATTTCGAGTCGCGGCCAGCGAACACCGAAAGGAAAAATCACGCCATCAGGCTCGAGACGCATACGTCGCGATATTCATCCGTAACCTGGCATCGTGGAAGTCATCAGGCGTATCGAGATCGAAGCCCAAGCCATCGCTCAAAATAACCGCAGCATTATTACCTAAGGCCTCCGTATGGCGCCGAAAGCTATCTGGCCCGAATGCGAACGCAAAGTCTTTGCGCGACGTAAGCGCCAGGGCATTAGTACCTGTGCCATGCCTGTCAGGGGCAATGGCGGATCCCTGCAGTTCGGCGGCCTCGATGAGCGCGATCACATCCTTGGCGGTCAGGAAAGGGAGGTCCCCGTGCACGACAAGCAGGGGGCAAGTCGGCTTCGTCGTCCACAGAACATCGAGCTCCTTGTTTAGTCCGCGCCCGTCGTCTTTCGCCCATACAGCGTCGAAGCCTTCGATTTCAACCGGTGAAAGGATCAGTCGCTCTGTGACGGCCTGTACCGCGCCGAGGCAATGCATCACGTGAGCCGCCAACTCGTCGCTAAGTGCCAAACGTTCAGCCGGGGAAAGCAACTGAGCCAGACGCGTCTTGCGATCCGCTCCCGCCTTGAATGGCATAACAGCGGTCCAGGCTATCATGTCGCGAGTTCCTCGGCTAATTGCATCGCAGCCCGTGCCACCCTGGCCTTGTCTGCCATGCTATTCATCAGAGTCGATGTTCGCGCGATTCTGATCGCTTCAGAGTTGCACCCATCGCCGGAATCGATCAGCAATCCGTCGACAAGTCCTTCGTAGTGCGCTGCGATGCTGTCATTGTGGACGGAGATACCCAGCTCCTTCATCAGCTTCGCCGTCGGTCCTTTCACAGCCCGACCGCCCACCAACGGAGACACGGCGACAATTGGCGCCGACCTCCCTTCGAGCGCTATGCGAATGGCGGGGATCGCCAGGATCGGATCGACGCTGAGAAACGGGTTCGATGGCGCGATCAACACCATGTCCGCGCCCCGGATTGCCTCCACCACGCCGGGAGCCGGGCTTGCACGTGATGCACCATCGAAACGGATCGCGCTTACTCGCGGTTCACAACGACGTTCGACAAAATAGCGCTGGAATGGCAGTTCTCCCTCCTCCGTATTGACCACCGTGGCGATCGAGTCATCGCTCATCGGCAAAACGGTCACGCCAATGCCCCAGCGTCGCGCAAAGCCTCCCGTGATGGCGGACAGTGTCTGCCCGCTTGCAAGCGCCAAGCTCCGCAATACATGAAGTGCGAGATCGCCATCGCCCAGTTTAAACCAGTCCTCTCCACCCAATTCCCGTAGCGCCGCCATAAATGCCCAACTCTCGCCCTCTCGCCCCCAACCCTGCGCAACATTGGACTTGCCGGAAAGCGTGTAAAGCAGGGTATCGATGTCCGGTGAAACCCAGAATCCCAAATGACGGAAATCATCGCCCGTATTTACAATCGCAGTGATGTTTCCAGGTGGCAGCACCTGCTGAAGCCCCAACACCAACTTGGCGCCACCGACACCACCTGTGATGCATGTGATCCTGCGACCGGCGCGGCTCATCGGAATAGATCCTGATCAGCAGGGCGTACCAGGTGCGCGGCAGGTCGCGCTTCGCCCGCGAAACGGCAACCCCTCACAAGCGCGGCGGGAATGCCCTCCGCGCCCTCACCGGTCGCCAGACTGGCAGCCGTGGCAAGTACGTCGCCGACGGCAATCTGCGTCACCTTCAGCACACGACCATCGCGATCGACTTCGCCGCGCCTGTCCTGCAGGGCCGGCAAGCCCGCAGCGCCAATCGCAACCGAAGTCACCCCCACTCGCCAGGGGCGGCCGAAACTATCAGAAATGACAACTGGGATGCCTAGCGCGGAACTCAATCGGGCTGCCGTCCCGTCCGGATTTATCGGCAGCAACAGCGCATACTCGCTCTTCTCGGGACCTACATTGGACTGGTCGACCCCCGCATTTGCCATGACATGCCCCAAGCGATGCCTCGCGATCAACACCCCGGGTGCCGCCCGGACAATGCTGTCAGATTCATCCAATACCACCTGAACCAGACGCGGGTCTTTTTGCGTCGTCTCCGCGAGCCGGACCGCTTCCGCGCATGGCGTCACCGTCCCGAGATCTACAAATCTGCCCTCGGCTTTCGATACGATCTTTTGGGTCACCACCAGAATATCATCCTCGCGGATTTCCACGGCTTGACGTTGAAGTGCCTCGCGCAACAGAGTGATGAGTTCATCCCCAGGCAGCACTTCGCTGAGCCCAGTCAGCGGTAAGATTTGAACCATTCCTTTGAAGCCCCCGTCTCCTCAACCAATCATTACCGCAAAATCTGCCCCGACCCACCGATTACGATTGATTGTGCCTAATCAGCGCGCGCCGTTGATTCACCGGCAATGCAAGTGAGGTTTCGCATTTTCATATGTGACGAGAATTCACAATAATTTAGCATGTTTTGAAAATGTCGGATTTGTGGCAAGAACTGACTTTTCTGCGACCGGGACGTCAACCCGCATCCACCAAACGGCAATGCCCCAGTAGTTTGATAAGGTGTAGTTTATGAGCCTGTCAAGTTTTGACGACCCGCATGCCATCGCCCAACAGTTGAACCAAAGGCCGCGCCTCGAGCTGTTCGACGCTGCGGAATCTTTGGCGCTCGCGGGTCATGGCGCCCGCGTCACTTATTCGCGCAAGGTTTTCATTCCTCTGACGAAGCTGTGTCGAGACGTCTGCCACTATTGCACCTTCGCTGAAACGCCGGGCAAAGCGCGTCGTGCCTATCTAAGTCGCGAGGAAATCCTTCAGATTGCCAGGGCTGGCGTCGAGACGGGCTGCCGCGAGGCCCTATTCACACTTGGTGACAATCCAGAGGCCCGCTATCCCGCCGCCCGCGCGGAACTGGATGAACTCGGCCATCCGACGACCCTGTCTTACCTCGCCGAAGTGGCGCGGCTGGTGATGATTGAAACCGGGCTGCTTCCCCACCTCAATCCCGGCCTTATGGGTGCAGAGGACTATCGGGCACTGCGACCGCATTCCGCTTCCATGGGCATCATGCTGGAAAGCGCGTCCGAACGCCTCTGCCTCAAAGGCGGACCACATTACGGCAGTCCAGACAAGGAACCCGCACGAAGAATTGCGTCAATCGCCGAGGCTGGCAAAGCCTCCGTTCCGTTCACGACCGGGCTACTGATCGGCATCGGTGAAACACGGCTCGAGCGAATCGAATCATTGCTCGCAATTCGGGCCCTGCATGCGCAATACGGCCATATTCAGGAAGTCATCATCCAGAACTTCCGGGCCAAACCTGGTACGCTCATGGCCGGTCATCCGAAGCCTTCCCTCGATGAGCATCTCTGGACGATAGCCGCCGCGCGACTGATCTTGGGCGCGGAGATGTCGATCCAGGCACCTCCGAATCTGCGTCGCCGCGAAGAACTGGCTGCGCTACTTCGCGCTGGTGTCAATGACTGGGGAGGTGTTTCGCCGGTCACTCCGGACCATGTGAATCCTGAGGCGCCTTGGCCGCATCTTGAAATTCTCGAGCAAGCCACTACCGTCGCCGGACGATCCCTTATCCAACGTCTCGCAATTGGCCCGGCCTATGCCCGCAACGCCGATAAGTGGACCGATCCTGCTGTCAGGCCTCGCGTTCTTCGGGCCATAGATGCAAGAGGTCTTCCGATCACCGATGGCTGGGCTCCCGGGCGAGGTGACGCACTACCGGAGCTGCCTGCAGGTGCAGGTACGCCAGCACTTCAGCCACTCATCATGAAAGCCATGGCCGGGCAACGATTGGACGAAACCGAAATCGCGGTACTTTTCGAGGCTGACGGTGACGACTTGCAAGCGCTGGTGAGTTTGGCCGACCGCTTGAGACAATGTGATGTCGGAGAAACGATCACATTCGTGGTCAACCGCAATATTAACTACACCAATATGTGCCTTTACAAATGCGGGTTTTGCGCCTTCGCCAAAGGCAGCACGCGCGCATTGCGAGGACCGGCCTACCGACTGGACCTGGAGGAAATTGCCCGACGAGCGGCCGAAGCTGTGGATCGCGGCGCTACCGAGGTTTGCTGTCAGGGCGGCATCCACCCGGATTTCACCGGCCAGACCTATCTGGACATCCTGGCTGCGATCCGCAAGGCAGCACCCGGCATCCACATTCATGCGTTCTCACCCCTGGAAGTGACGCACGGCGCCCAGACGCTGGGCCTAAGTCTCCGCGATTATCTCTGCCGCCTGAAAGACGCCGGCCTTGCCTCTCTCCCCGGAACGGCGGCCGAAATTCTCCATTCGGATGTTCGCGCGAAAATCTGCCCGGACAAGCTCAGCGCCGAGGAATGGCTCGACGTGATGCGTACGGCCCATGCTGTCGGCCTACGCTCGACAGCAACAATCATGTTCGGCCATGTCGACACTTACACGCACTGGGCCAGGCATCTCGAGCTCATCCGCTCTTTGCAGGAAGAAACCGGCGGATTCACCGAATTCGTGCCGCTGCCCTTCGTTCATATGGAGTCTCCAATGGCACGGAAAGGTCAGGCGCGATCCGGCCCGAGCTATCGCGAGGCCGTGTTGATGCACGCCATCAGTCGGATCGTTTTGGGCTTATCCATCCGCAACATCCAGGTGAGCTGGGTGAAGATGGGAGCGGCAGGGGCCGCAGCAATTCTGAATGCCGGCGCCAACGATATGGGCGGTGTGCTGATGGACGAATCTATCACCCGCGCTGCGGGCGGACAGAACGGCCAGATGCTGGCACCCGATGATATGGAAGCCATTGCGGCAAAGATCGGGCGACCGGCTGCGCAGCGAACGACCTTCTATCAAATCATCGAGCATGATGGCGCGTTACACCGCGCCTGAACACATGACCCGCCTAATACCCCGGTAAATAAACAGACGAAACCGCGCCCTCGATCCGCTGACACTGATCGCACAGCAGGTTCCAATAGAAAGGATTACACAATGACGTCTCCTGAAAAGATTGCGATTGTTGGTGGCACCGGCCATCTTGGCGCGGCGATTGCTTGGCGGCTGGCCCGAGGAGGACGGGATGTCACTATCGGCTCGCGCACAGCCGAGGCAGCGCAAGCAAAAGCTGCCGAACTCGGCCACGGCCTCAAAGGGATGACGAATGCTGATGCTGCCGCCGCCGCCGATGTGGTTCTCGTGACCGTGCCCTTCGCCGCACAGTCGTCAATGTTGGAGGAAATCAAAGCACATGTACGTGGCAAGATCGTAATCGACACGACTGTTCCGCTTGTCCCTCCCAAGGTGATGCGCGCACAGCTCCCGCCGGAAGGCAGCGCCGCCGTACGTGCAGCCACCTTGCTTGGCGACGATGTGACCGTCGTTTCCGCGTTCCACAATGTGGCCGCCCATAAGCTTGCCGAAGACATCGACGTCGGCTGCGATGTCCTAGTCTTCGGGGACGATAAGGCAGCTAGGGGGAAGGCCGTCGAGCTCGCCGAAACTATGGGGCTTCGCGGGATTCACGCGGGTGCCCTAGCCAACTCGGCGGCGGCCGAAGCCTTGACATCGGTCCTGATTTTCCTGAACAAAAACTACAACATCGACGGCGCAGGGATCACCATTACCGGCCATTTCAAATAAAAACACTCGCGCGCATATAAAAAGCGGGCGTTTCCAAGATGTTCGATATGCATCGGCCGTATGTGTCTTTTCAAACAAATGCTGTGGCTTCATTGTTCATCAATATTAGACCTTTCATCTGGATTCCTAATGAGATCTGTTCGGCCGAAGCACTTACTGCAAGTTTCTCTCCTGGCGCTGACAGTCTTCCTGAGCGTGAGTTCTGGCGCGCTTTGGGCCCTGACTTCTCCCGATACGAAATCGACGCAGAATGAGGACTGGCCGTTTGCCGATGGGAACCCGGAAAGCTGGCATTACACGGCGCAAACACAGATCAACCACCAAACTGTCTCCCAACTTGGACTTGCTTGGTCTGCCGACATTCCCTCTCCTTCGGGTCTGGTCGGCACTCCCCTCGTCCTCGGTGGCATTGTCTATCAGAGCGGGCCGGGCGGAGCCGTGTATGCCAACGATGCCCGCACTGGTAAATTGCTGTGGCAATTCCATGCGAAAACCCGCTACAACCTGCCGCTGTCTTTCGTCGCATACTGGGCGATGCACCATAATCGCGGCCTAGCCGGCGATGCTGACCGTATTTATGTGGCCGCCGGTGACTGCCGCCTGTTCGCAATTGATCGGATCACTGGCAAGCAAGTCTGGATGGCCGAGGCCTGCGACCCAACCCAGCCGTATGGCATCGCAGGACCGCCGCAAGTCGGCGGCGGCATGGTTTTCATCGGCAATGCCAATGCGGACCTCAATACTTCGCGGGGGACTGTTAACGCCTTCGACGCAAAGACCGGAAAATTCCTATGGCGTTTCTACGCACGCCCGGGCGATCCAACCAAGCCCGAAAACGACACCGTGAAGATGGAGGCCAAAACTTGGGGTAAGGACTACTGGCCGTCCTCGACAGGCGGCGCGCAGGCGTGGAATGGCTTTACCTACGATCCCAAACTGGGGCTGTTGTATTTTGGGACCAACGGCCCACTGCCTTACAACCCTCTCAAGCGCGGCAAGAATGCAGGTGACGAATTGTTCTCTAGCGCGATCGTCGCGCTGGATGCGCGGACCGGAAAATATGTATGGCATTACACCACCGTGCCTCATGACGCATGGGAGCTTTCGGCGGTAGCGACGATTCAGATTGCTGAGTTGCCGATCAACGGAACGATGACGCGCGTCGTGATGCAGGCACCGAAGAATGGCTTCTTCTACGTGCTTGATGCAAAAACCGGAAAATTCATTTCAGCCGGCCAGATTGCCGCCCAGAACTGGACCAAAGGGATCGACCCGAAGACCGGTCGCCCGACTCCCAATCCCGACGCGGAATGGTGGAACCGCCCCGGTCAGGACACGCTCCAGGTCCCTGGGACCAATGGCGCCCATACCTGGGAGCCCTTGGGCTACGATCCACGCACTCAACTCGTTTATATTCCCGCCAGAAACATGGCTACGCTATATACAAAGGACGGTAGCCTCGATTGGTATTACCCGTTCCGCAAGGATGCGAAGGTCAAGGCCGAAGGTTTCCTGCTTGCTTGGGATCCGCTCACGCAGAAGGAGAAATGGCGCGTCTCCAGGACCTCGAGTCACAATGGTGGCGTTCTCGCAACCGCCGGCGACCTAGTATTCGAGGGAACCACCGAAGGTGCCTTCGAGGCCCTCGATTCCGCAACGGGTCGCAAGCTCTGGTCGTTCCAGGGCGACGGCGCAATCATGGGCGCGCCGTCGACCGCGATGATCGATGGTGTCGAATATATTTTCGTTGCCAGCGGTGATAACGGCGCCTCGGCCCAGACTCACTCGGCGGGTGCTTTCAACACTACGCCGAATTCGGAAGGCTCCCCCCGTCTACTCGCCTTCCGCCTCGGGGGTACGGCGAAGATCATTCCCAAGGCGGGATATGGACCTGTCGTCCTACCCAAGCCGTGGAGGCCACGCCAACCCGCAGATCTGGTCGCGCTGGGCAAGCAAGTGTTTCAGGCCAATACCTGTGACCTTTGCCATGGCGTCTATGCGATGCAGGCAGGGCGTGACATCCCCGATCTGCGCGCCTCAAGCCGCGACACGTACGGAGCCATGCGCCTCATTTTCAACGGTGCCTTCAGGCAGGCCGGAATGCCTGCATTCAAAAACATCACCGATAAGGACATCATCGCCCTTCAAGCCTATCTCACCGATCAGGCATGGAACGGCTACGAAGCACAGCAAGCACAGCAAAAAAAGTAACCCCGGGCGTTCACATTCAAACGTTCTGACGAAACAGGAGACTCCCTATGCTCTGGAGCGTACAACTGCCAGGTTCGCATCCCATCGAAAAGCAACTCGAACTGATCGAACTGGCTGATCAGCTAGGCTTTCACGCCTATTACTTCAACGATGAGATCTACCACTACGATATTTGGAACGTGATGGCTCAAGCTGCCGTCCGGACAAAAAATATACGGCTCGTGGCTGTCACCAATGTCGTGGTGCAGGATCCTGTCTATCTGGCGCAGCGGTTGCTCACTGTTGACATGGTGTCGAACGGGCGCGCCGAAGCCCTCTATTCGATCGGCAGCGTGCCGATGCTGAAGCAATTCGGTGTCGATATGGAGCAACTCAAGCCTATCGGTAGGCTTCGTGAGGCCCAGAAAGTGCTGCGCCAGTTTCTGGATACCTCGGAAATTACGTTCGAGGGGAAATACTATAAGTACACTGGGATCTCGACTTCGGCTCGCAAGATTCAAGATCAAATTCCGCTGACGATGGGCGGTATTAAGGGCCCCAAGACCTTCGAAGTCGCTGCCGAGATCTCACATGGGCTGATGACCGGCATTCTCTATTCCCGCGAAGCACTGCGCTATGCCGCCGACCACTTCAAGATCGGCGCCGCGAATGCCGGCCGCGACTGGAAAAGTCTGAGCCTCGGTGCAGGCATCATTGGCACCATCGGGACCGACGGCGATGCAGCGAGAAATGCCGCGCGCAAAATCGGCGCGTTCTATCTTCCCGCCCTCGGCGATGAGGCCGCGATAAGACATGGCATCGACCCCCAGCGGCTTATTCCGATCCGGGAGGCGTTCCATCGCGGCGACGTCAAGGCCGCGATCGAGATGACCCCGAACGATATCGCGGATTCGCAGATTCTCGCCACCGGAACGCCGGACGAAGTGGTCAATCAATTGCGCGTGGTAGAGGAGGAAGGCTACAACCACATCTGCATCGACATTATTGACGCCAGCAGCGTCAAGAACATGACCGGCTTCGATGTAGATGGTATCCCGGACGCGGCGGGTCAGCTCCGCCTTCTTCACGAAAAAGTGCGACCGGCATTCTCGTAGAGAAAGTGCCAAGGTCGCATCAAAACAAAGGATCGTCGGCGGAATCTGTGGGTGATTGGGGCAATTCCGTGTCCGCCGTCACCTTCGTGGATGCGCAGCATGGTTGGGCGGTGGGCCAGTGGGGCGCGATACTCGCGACGAGCGACGGCGGTGAGACATGGAAGAAGCAGCGCATGGACGTTTCGGTGGACCAGCCGCTGTTCTCGGTGTACTTCACAAGTGAAAAGGACGGGTTGGCCGTGGGCCTTTGGTCGCTGATGCTCGCAACGCACGATGGAGGAGCGACATGGAGCAAGGTGACCGTGCCGAAGCCGCCAGGCGGCACGCATGGGGATCGCAATCTGTATCACATCTTTGCGGATCGCCAAGGTGCGCTGTATATCGACTCGGAGCAGGGCATGGTCCTCAAGTCGACGGATGGCGGTGTGAACTGGAGCTATCTGGCCACGGGCGGCAAGGGCACCCTGTGGAGTGGGGTGGCGATGCCGGACGGACGCATCGTCGTCGGCGGACTGCTCGGCAGCCTGTTCGAAAGCAGCGATGGCGGGGCGACATGGTCGTCGGTAGCCACGGGTACGAAAAATTCCATCACAGATCTCGTTGTAACCGCTGACGGTCTGATGGGCGTCGGGCTTGACCGGATGGTGATGTTGCGGAAATCCGGTGCGACGACATTCGAGGTTTCTCAGCGCCCGGATCGCGCGACGCTGACCGCGGCCCTCTTCGGCGCGGGCGGAAATCCGATGCTGTTTTCAGACGAAGGCGTGCTGCGGACGCCCTAAGCACGCGATTCGTCATTCTGGTTGGATAACTTGACGTATACGCCGGTGGCGCAACGAGCGTGGCTGACTGATTCGTGCGCCGTCCGATTTTCTAAGGGTCAGTGGTCCCACACAGCGTACTCCACCGCTAGGTAGTCAAACCCTCGCATAAAGGGAATTAAACATTTAATATAGTAGGAATGCTAACTATATGGCTCGAATGTTTTTAGATGTGGTACTGTCAAGTCGGGGCGAATTGTGCATGCCGAGTGTTGTCTGGACCGCGTCCAACGGCTGCATGATGTGCTTCGTGTTTGCTTTTTTGTTGTCTGTCGTTCGTGCATTGCACGGTACTTCCGTTCCTTCCATCTACTTAGAGGAGTTCAATCATGTGGACCAAGCCCGCATTTACCGATCTGCGTCTCGGCTTTGAAGTCACGATGTACATTTCGAACCGTTGATCCGTAGCATCGAAGATTGCGAGAGCCCGGCTAGGCCGGGGCTTTCCTCTGATTCGCGCCGTGCACAGTTTCTGGGCAAACATGCATATTCAAATTCTCGGCTCCGCGGCAGGCGGCGGCTTTCCTCAATGGAACTGCAATTGCGTGAATTGCGCGGGCTTTCGCGAAGGCCGCATACGCGCCTCTGCGCGTACCCAGTCGTCGATCGCTATTTCGGACGAAGGCGTGGCATGGGTACTGTGCAATGCCTCGCCAGACATCCATGCACAGCTGTCAGGCTTCGCGCCGATGCAGCCGGGCCGCGCGCCGCGCGATACAGGCATCGGCGCTATCGTGCTGATGGACAGCCAGATCGATCATACGACCGGCCTGCTAAGCCTGCGTGAAGGCTGCCCACACGAGGTCTGGTGCACCAACACGGTTCACGAGGATCTGAGCACTGGTTTTCCGCTCTTTCCAATGCTCTCGCACTGGAACGGCGGCCTGTGCTGGAACCCGATCGTCTCGGGCACAGCATTCGTCATTCCCGTATGCCCCAACCTGCGATTCATGCCGTTTGCGCTGCGCAGTGCGGCCCCGCCGTTTTCGCCGCATCGCAACGACCCGCATCCGGGCGACAACATCGGCCTCGTGATCGAGGACTTGCGCACAGGCGGCAAGCTGTTCTATGCGCCCGGACTTGGCGAGGTGGATGACGCCCTGCTCGGCCGCATGCGTGGTACCGATTGCCTGCTGATCGATGGCACGCTCTGGACCGACGACGAAATGCGGGGCTGCGGCGTAGGCGCACGCACGGGCCGCGAAATGGGACATCTCGCGCAAATCGGCGTCGGTGGCATGCTCGAGGTGCTCGATCAGTTTCCACACGTGCGCAAGATTCTCACGCACATCAACAACACGAACCCGATTCTTGACGAGGACTCGTCCGAGCGCGCGGAACTCGTACGACGCAACGTGGAAGTCGCTTTCGACGGCATGAGCATCGTGCTATAGATATTTGCTGGAAACGCGTGTGGCGTATTACCAGGCTGCCGCAATTTTGTCGCAAAGCCACAGGAGAGATTCATGACAAAACCCGCCCTCACAACCGAACAGTTCGAACGGGCCCTGCGCGCGAAAGGCACGTACTATCACATTCACCATCCTTATCACGTGGCGATGTACGAAGGTCGCGCGACCCGGGAGCAAATCCAAGGGTGGGTGGCGAACCGCTTCTACTATCAAGTCAATATTCCTGCGAAAGACGCGGCGATTCTCGCCAATTGTCCCGACCGCGAAGTGCGCCGGTTGTGGATCCAGCGTCTCCTCGACCACGATGGCGCACCGGGCGAAGATGGCGGTATCGAGGCATGGCTCCATCTGGGGAAGGCCGTCGGGCTCGATCCCGACCAATTGCGTGCGCAGGAGCTGGTGTTGCCCGGCGTGCGCTTCGCGGTGGACGCCTATGTCAACTTCGCACGGCGTGCGAACTGGCAGGAAGCGGCCAGCAGTTCGCTCACCGAACTGTTTGCACCGCAGATTCACCAGTCGCGCCTCGATACCTGGCCCCAGCACTACCCGTGGATCGATCCACGCGGCTACGAATATTTTCGCTCGCGACTGAACCAGGCGCGGCGCGACGTCGAGCACGGCCTGCAAATCACGCTGCAGCATTACACGACCTATGAAAGCCAGCAGCGCATGCTCGAAATCCTTCAGTTCAAACTCGACATTCTCTGGACTATGCTCGACGCGATGTCGATGGCCTACGAACTCGGCCGCCCACCTTATCATACGGTGACAGACAAACGTGCCTGGCACAAAGGAATTGCACTGTGACCTTTCACCGCAAACTAACGCCAGCTTGGCGGCGGGGCTACCGCTTTCAGTTTGAAATCGCCCAGAATGCCTACGTGGTGCTCTACCCCGAGGGCATGGTCAAGCTGAATGAAAGCGCAGGCGCGATTGGTGGGCTAATCGACGGTGCGCGCAACATAACCGCCATCATCGACCATCTGAGCATGCAGTATCCCGGCGCGCTGGAGCTTGGCGAGGATGTTGAACAGTTCATGTTGGTCGCGCGCGACAAGCACTGGATCGATCTTGTCTGACGAACACACCACGCGCGCCGACTTGCATGCATCCACAGGGGTGGCCAATAAAACCAAGATCGGGCTGCCGCTCTGGCTCCTTGCAGAACTCACGTATCGCTGCCCGCTTCAGTGTCCGTACTGCTCAAATCCCATCGATTTTGCGCGACAAGGCGAGGAACTTACCACGGAGCAATGGATTCGCGTGATGACCGAGGCGCGTGCGATGGGAGCGGCGCAGATCGGCTTTTCTGGCGGCGAACCACTGGTGCGCAGCGATATCGCGCAATTGATCGGCGAGGCGCGCAGGCTCGGCTACTACACGAACCTCATTACGTCAGGCATCGGCCTGACCGAGCAGAAGGTCGCCGATCTCCAGCACGCCGGACTTGATCACATACAGATCAGCTTCCAGGCGAGCGACGAAGATATGAATAACATGCTCGCGGGTTCGGGCAAAGCGTACGCTCATAAGCTCGCGATGGCACGGGCAGTGAAGGCGCACGGTTATCCGATGGTGCTGAACTTCGTCATGCACCGCTACAACATTGATGACGTCGGCCGCATTATCGAGATGTGCATCGCGCTCGAGGCGGATTTCGTCGAACTCGCCACCTGCCAGTTCTATGGTTGGGCCAAACTCAACAGTGCGCTACTGCTGCCCACACGCGCTCAGCTCGAAAAGGCTGAGCGCATCACCAACGAGTACCGAACCAAGATGGAGGCGATCGGCAGTCCGTGCAAGCTCATTTTCGTGACGCCTGATTACTACGAGGAACGCCCTAAGCCATGCATGGCCGGTTGGGGGGCTATCTTTCTTCTCGTCACGCCCGACGGCACCGCATTGCCGTGCCACAGCGCTCGCCAGTTGCCGATCGAGTTTCCGAACGTGCGCGTTCACGATCTGCACCACATTTGGTACGACTCGTTCGGCTTTAACCGTTTTCGCGGCGACAGGTGGATGCCTGAGCCATGCAGTTCCTGCGAGGAAAAGGAAAGGGACTTCGGCGGCTGTCGCTGCCAAGCCTTCATGCTGACTGGCGACGCAGCCAACGCTGACCCCGTATGCGGGAAGTCGCCTGAGCACCGTATCATAGTGCAAGCCCGCAACAAGTCCTCACAGCCTGTCCAACCAATAAACCGGCTGATCTTCCGCAATGACCGAAACTCGCGCAAGCTCGACAAGTCCTGACTGCGTGTCGGCCGAACAGGCGGTCGCGGCATGCAAAAATTTCGTGGAACTCGTGGCGGGGTCGAGCGGTGTGTTCTGGAGTACATACGATCCGAATGATATCGCGTGCCGTGTTTGGCAATGGCAACAGGGCTCCCCGCCGCGCTGCGTCACACACAAGGGCTTCAGTGTGCGCGGCCGTGTTTACGAGTACGGTGGGGGTTCGTTCTGCATTGCGGATCATCACGTGGTGTTCGTTAACGAAAAGGACCAGCAGCTTTATCGCCAGCGAATCCAAGATGATACCGATGTTGCGAGCGGCGAGCCCGTCGAACTCACGCACGGGAATCGCCGCTATGGCGATCTTCGCTATAGCCACGGCTTGATCGTCGCGGTGGAAGAGGAGTGCAGCACGCATCGCATTGTCTCGATCGCACTCGCCGACGGTGCGCGAGAGGTGCTCGCGCAAGGCGCAGACTTCTACGCGGCGCCCTGCCTGAGTTTCAATGGTTCGCAGCTTGCATGGATCGAATGGTACCGCCCGCATCAGCCGTGGACCTCTACGCTATTGCGTAGCTGCGAACGAGACGCGAATGGGGCCTGGTCCGCGCCCCGCACGCTGGCCGGCGGCGATCGCGTGGAGGCGCTACAGCAACCGCATTTCGATGCATGGGGCGCGCTCCATTACCTGAGCGACCGCAGCGGCTTTTGGCAACCCTGGCTTCTGCAGGACAACGTGCTCGAAGCGCTGCCCGCGGCAGAAGCCGATCATGCTTCTGCACCGTGGCAGCTTGGCGAGCATAGCTGGATCGCACTTGATGACGGCTCGTTTCTTGGCGCGTGGATAAAGGATGGCTGGGGCACGCTCGCTCACATCGACGCTGACGGCACACGGCGCCCACTTGCCACAAAATTTAGCCGCTTCCGCAGTCTCGCCGCCGGCAAGGAGTGCTTCTACTGCATCGCGGCTTCGCCTACTTGCCCCGCCGCCGTGCTTGCAATCGAACGCCGCGGGCATCAAGTGAAAGTGCTAGCCGAAGTCTCGCCGATGATGCCCGAAGAACGCATTCCGCAGCCAGAAGTCCTGCGGTTTCCGAGTGGCAGCAGTGAGGCGCATGCGTACTTCTACGCGCCGGAGTTTGCTCAAAGGTTGCCCCCAGTCATCGTCTTCATTCACGGCGGCCCTACCTCTGCCTGCTATCCGGTGTTCGACTCCCGCATTGCGTACTGGACGCAACGAGGGTTCGCAGTCGTCAATCTGAACTATCGAGGGAGCACCGGATATGGCCGCGACTTTCGCGAGTCGCTCCGGGGGAACTGGGGCATAACCGATGTCGACGACGCGTGCGAGTCCGTCGCCCATCTCGCCGCGCAGCAGCGCATTGACCCCGCGCGTGCGTTCATCCGCGGCAGTAGTGCTGGTGGCTACACTGCGCTTTGTGCGCTCGCGTTTCGCAGAGTGTTCTGCGGCGGGGGTAGCCTGTACGGCGTCAGCGATCCACTCACGCTCGGCCGTCGCACGCACAAGTTCGAGACCGATTATCTGGCCTGGCTGATCGGCGATGCGGTTGCTGACCGCGAGCGCTATCTGGCGCGCACGCCACTGCTTCACGCGCATCGGATCGAGGTGCCGGTGATCTTCTTCCAGGGCGAACTCGATGCCGTCGTGACGCCCGACCAGACACGCAGCATGGTGGCTGCGTTAACGGCAAACGGTGTGACCGTCCAGGCACACTATTATGTCGATGAGCGCCACGGATTTCGAAAGGAAGTGAATCTCGCACACGCACTTCAGGCAGAATACGCGTTCTACCGTGGGGTTCTCGGGCATCCCGCGAAATGAACGGAATCTGTGCGCACGTACTCGAACCCTCAGGCCGGATCGTTCCAGCTTGGCAAGAGCTGAAGGTAACTGCAGGCTTTGTTGCGCAGCTTGTAGCGTCTAGACGAGGTCGCTGATGCGCGTGAACAGCACCCGGTAGACTTGGGGCTTCGTGTAGTGAGGGTTGGTCGCCAGAAAGCTCAGTCGTTCGCCTTTCACGCTGCCATCACATCGACCGCGAACCCGACGAGCTTCGAATTCTAGGTAAATCCGTACATCGCCGTTTGGCAGATCTCGAACGCGACGCACCCTGCGATCGTGGATCGAGCACCGTCGACCACATCCCTCGCAGGCCGTTTTTTTGAGCGCCGAACCAGCATGACGACGCGTGCCATGCAATCACCGAAGACGACGCGCAGCGCTTCGCAAGGACGGAATCCGTCGAACCGGTATGCGTCGGAACGTCGGAAAGACGCCTGAGGTTGCGCGAAGTAGTCATCGCGAAATCATGCCCGATTTCGCGATGCCATCAAGACGCGCAAACCCTTGCCCCGATTGGCTCTCCGACGTTTTCATCATGAAAAACCATCACACTTTTTCGCGAAGATCCGTTTTTCCTAAGGACACGCGATTGGTCACGCCGCTTCGCTGGCTGTAAGGGAACGTATCAATCCGAGACTGACCGCCATCGACACCTGCTCGCCTTCGCGGGCGTGCTGGATCAGAAGCTCGATGCCATCGCACGCGCCACCGCTATTCCAGAGCATCTCGTGCGACAGATGTGTCTTTTACATCGCAAGCGAGAAACCTCCGTCGCGTTCTGGCAAGCGTGGAACCGGTTGCATGCCGCCATCGGCCGCAAGGAGTTCACGCTACTCGAACTAGGCCCGATGCAGCCTCAGCAAATCTAATGCAAGGAGGTCGTAGAAGGCCTCTTTTTGCTTCGCATTCCCATTCTGCAGCTGTGGGCAGGGTGATTCAGCTTGGCTGTGTAACGCAAAAAACGTGGATTTTGCACCACACCAAGGAAACCGCTGGTACTACTCTACGCACGGTTCGCACTAATTTTGACGTTCGCCAGTGCAGAACCCAAAAGCGCACGGGTCGCAGGGGAATACTCTCGGCTTCGTCTTGCAAGTGCCAGATACACATTCTCTTCCAATCCACTTACTGGACGGTACCGCAGAGCGCGTGACATGAGAAATTGCATCGACTCGGGCACAAGCACAAGCCCATATCCAGCGGATGCCATCGTGAGCGCACTGATGAAATCCTGAACACGAATCTCGGCCGCCACAGGAAACCCACCGGAAACGGCAAGTCGTTCTAATGTCAAGCTGAAGCCCTCGTCTTCCCTCAATTGTGGGGTGATGAAAGTCTCATTCGCGAGATCACTGACATTTAGCGTAACTTTTGAGTTCAACGGATGATCCTCGGCGATCGCTACCATCAGTCGCTCATTATGAATGATGGTCGCACTCAGGCCGGATGGATATTTGCGTCTCGGTCTGAGGATCGCGAGGTCAATTTCCCCAGCAGCTAGTGCCTCTAGCTGACGCGGCGTGTCCATTCCCACCAGCTCGACCACGACGTCTGGATGTGTCGATCGAAAATCCTTCAGCATCCGGTTGACCAGACCACTACTTACGCCGGACGCGACCGAGCCTACCCTGACGAAACCTAACTGACCACGCGCCGCAAGGCGGCCGACCTGACCCACCCGTGTGACATGTTGCAACGCGGCCGTGGCTTCTTCGTACACCATGCGCCCCACTTCGGTCAAAGACACCGGCTGCCGCTTATTGCGATTCAGCAGCCGCGCCCCGACTTCCTTTTCAAGTTTCAGGACTTGCACGCTAAGGGCCGACTGCGCAATGCCCAGTTCGTCCGCGGCCTTCGCAAAGTGCAAATGATCCGCCAGCGCAACAAAGTATCGGAGCTGACGCGTGTCAGTCATTTAATCACCCTGATGCATTAAAGATTCGGTTTTTGAATCTTTACCATATCAAACTATTCGTGTCCAATGAAGTCTTTCCAGACGCTGGGTGCCACCATGAACGCTCCTCTTTCCGCAACAGCCTTCGCGACCACAGTCGACAACTTCGAAGTTCGTAGGCACGAGACACATCATCGTATCCAGATGATCGATATCGACGATAAGGCACTTCGCCTCTTTCTGGACGAAGCCCGGCACGTCGACGTTCAGAACCTCGAATACGTTCCCTTCATGCGGTTTTACCTGGGAGGGCTTCTCGCTAGACATGCAGGCGACACCTTCGCATCAACACTTCTCACTCTTGTCCGTGATCGACGGTTCGGAGGATTCACCGTCGGACTGAAGAATTTGACAGAAGATCCTGATGATTTCGTCCGGTTTGGCTCGGCCATCGGGCACCTTTTGGGACCGGCTAATCACGATGCGATGTCGGGAAATTATTACGCCCGCTTCCTCGTCAAACATACCGACGACAGCGACTCGTACCTCCGGCAGGCATACCGTCTCTTCACTCTGCATACTGACGGAACCTTTGTTTCAGACGCCACTGACTGGCTGCTGATGATGAAGTTTGAAGAAAAAAACGCGGTAGGTGGGGAATCACGCTTCCTGCATCTCGACGACTGGAATGAGGTTGATCAGTTCGCCTATCATCGCCTCGGCTCCAAGCCGTTTCTCTACAAATCCCCTGGGTCGAAGAATGTGACCGAAGTTATCGAGCGTCCTCTCTTCTTCCATGGAGAATTTGGTCTTTCAATGTCCTTCATCGATCAGTTCGTGCAGCCGACGAATCTCGAAGAGGCCCTCTTCCTGCGCGAACTGTCTAGCTCGATGGAAGCCTCTGGGGGAACAAAGGAAGTCGCTTTGCCCGTCGGTGAACTTGTCGTTTTGAACAACTATTTTTATCTGCACGGTCGTTCACCGTTTGAGCGTAATGAATCCCTTCACCGTGAGCTCATGCGGATACGCGGAATGCTGGTCTCTTAATACTTCAGCTTTGCTGCGTCGACGCTTACGCGTCGTCGCGTATATTTTGGCAGGATGCCCATGAAGAGTACTGTTAAAGCTACCAACCCTCACGAGGCTGCAGATGCAACAGCGCTCGCAAAAGCGGCCTATGAGGTACGAGCCGACCTTCCAAAACGTCTCCGCAGGGTTCTATCATTAAACGACTTCGAAAACGAAGCACGATCGCTTCTCCCGCGGCCGCTCTTTGGATACATTGCAGGTGCGGCGGAGGACTCCACGTCACTTACCGCAAACCGTCTCGCTTTCGCGCGCCATGAGTTTTGCCCGAAAGTGATGATCAATGTGTCGCGGCGGTCGCAAAGTACGGATCTGTTCGGTCACAAGTACTCGTGCCCTTTTGGAATCGCTCCTGTTGGCATTAGTGCGATCTCGGCCTATCGTGGCGACATCGTTCTCGCAAGCGCGGCTCAAAAGTTGAACATCCCGGCCATCATGAGCGGATCTTCTCTCATTCGAATGGAGGAGGTTCATGATGCCGCGCCCTCGACGTGGTTTCAAGCATATCTTCCCGGCGACAGCAGGCGTATCGATGCACTGATTGACCGCGTTGAGAGCGCGAAATTCTCAACACTCGTGATCACCGTTGACATTCCCGTGTGGGCGAACCGGGAGAACAACATCCGCACCGGATTTTCATTGCCGTTGCGCCCTAGCGTGCGTTTGGCGTTGGATGGCATCACTCATCCACGCTGGCTGTTCGGAACTTTCCTTCAGACCATGCTACGGCATGGGATGCCTCACTTCGAAAACTCCTTCTCGACGCGCGGAGCGCCAATGTTGTCAGCATCGGCGGTCCGCGATACAACCGGGCGTGATCACCTTTGCTGGGACAACATCGAGCGTATAAGGCGCCGATGGAAAGGAAGGTTAGTCCTTAAAGGAATCCTTCACCCGGATGATGCCAAAAGAGCGGCACTGTCGGGCGTCGACGGGATAATCGTATCGAATCACGGCGGTCGACAACTCGACGGTGCGGTTTCTCCGCTGACCGTTCTGCCCCGCATCAAAGAAGCCGTTCAGGACAGCATCGTAGTGATGATGGACAGCGGCATCCGTCGCGGAAGTGATGTCTTGAAAGCGTTAGCGCTCGGCGCTTCGTTTGTGTTCCTCGGACGGCCCTTCATGTATGCCGCCGCTGTCGCTGGTGAATCAGGTGTCAGACACGCGATCACGCTACTTCGCGACGAGGTCGATAGAAACATGGCGATGGTTGGCGCAACTTCCGTTGAAGACCTCACGGCTTCGATCCTCGTCTGACCGTGAATGCCAACAAGGTAAGACCTGTCTTATGCTTCCACGCCGCAGGCCGGGCACAGCATGCAATCCATATGGCCGCGACGATCTATGGCCGAGGGTGTGTGGAAACTCCATTTCTACCGCTGAGGGCGACGTTGCCGGTCGGATCGATCAAGTTAGATGCGTCGAGCTTGCGCTAATCGAACATCGCGGCCGCAAGAAGCCCCTCAGGGCCTCAGCCGGTAGCCAGCTTCATCGCCTTCATCATTCCGGCAACCCCCAGTATATTGAGGACGCGCTTGAGGTTGTAGGCTAGCACCTGAAGGCGCATTTCGGTGCTCACCCGTCCCAGCGTCCGGGTCGGGAAGTGGGTGGCCCCCATCCAATGCTTCAGCGTGCCGAATACGTGTTCGACCGTGCTTCTTCGGATGGTCGTTGCATCAGGCTTCCGGTCGAGTCGACGCTGCATAACTTCCAGTACACGTTCGTGCTCCCATCGTCGGATGCGGCGATAATCGCTGGGCGAACATCGCTCCTTGAGATGGCAACGCGGGTATGCGCTGGGCCAGTACACGCGCAGATTCATGTCCTTCTCAACGGTCTTGAATCGAAGAATTGCGCGCTCACCGGCGGGGCATCGATACTCATCGCTTCTTGCAATGTAGATGAAGTCGCGTTTGGTGAAGAGCCCTTTCTTCCTTGACGCTGAGGTGAGCGGTTTCGGGACATACGCCGTGATCCCTGCCAGTTCGCACGCGTGGATGTCCGGACCGCTGAAGTAGCCCCGATCAGCCAGCACTTTCAACTTTGGCTTGCCCATCGCGTTCTTTGCCGACAGAGCCATCTTGCTGAGTTGACCATGATCGCCTCCGATATTCGTCACCTCGTGTTCGACAATAAGATGATGCTTCGTATCAACTGCTGTCTGGACGTTGTAGCCGACCGTTCCGGTTCTCTTGCCACCGCTGGTCATGGAGCGGGAATCCGGGTCAGTGAGCGACAACTGTCCGTCCGGTTCATTCTTCAACTGATGTTTGATCTGCTCGAGCTCACGCATCCGCTGGCGCAGGAGCGCGATCTTCTCGTACAGGCGCACGGTCTTAACATCGAAACCTGTCGGACTGGTCCGGTCTGCAGTTTCAATCAGGTCGAGGTATCGCTGGACGCTTTCCTCGATCTGCTGCTGGCGTTTGTCGATTTTGCCCGCAGTGAAGTTTCTGTCGCGGCTGTTCACCGCCTTGAATTTGCTGCCGTCGATGGCGACCATGTCGCTCGATAGCAGCTTCAGTCCTCGACACAGCTCGACGAAGCGACGGCATACGTTGCGAATGGCCGGCCCGTTGTCGCGGCGAAAGTCGGCGATCGTCTTGAAGTCTGGCGCCAGACGTCCTGTCAGCCACATCAGCTCGACGTTGCGTTGGCATTCGCGCTCAAGACGCCGACTTGAGGGTACCCGGTTCAGATACCCGTAGATATAGATCTTGAGCATCACGCCAGGGTGGTAGGACGGGCGCCCGGTGATTGCGGGCGTGGTGCCGTTGAAGCCGAGAGTCGTGAGGTCCAGTTCGTCCACGAACACGTCGACGATTCTGATCGGGTTGTCCTGGCCGATGTAGTCATCGACGCATTCGGGAAGTAGTGCGACCTGCTTGCGGTCATCGCCTTCAACGAATCGCTTCATGAGTCACCCGGTCTCAATGAGTTGATTCAGTTTAGGCGATGAGCGCGTTTTCACACAGGTGCGCCGGGAGACCGGCAAGGAGTAAGTGGTGCAAGTCCACTGCGATGAAGGAATAGCGAACCACATCGGCCCCGAGCCGTGCGCAGGCATCCGCGAGGATGTCGGCGAAGCGTCGGCGAAGCGTCGGCGAAGCGTCGGCGAAGCGTCGGCAGGGGTACGTGCAGGCCAGCCATTGAGCCACGATAGAAAACTGATTCCGGGTGCCGACGCTGTCTGTGTAGCGGAAGGCGAAACGTCTGAGCGCGCAATCGCGAGCGCCCGGATGACCCGGCGTGGTCATAGAACCTGGCATGTGCGTACGCTCCTTGTTCGGGAACCGGGAGATCTCCAGTCTGGCCTGCCGCAGGATGGTCGGGTCCGCATCGGGAAGGCGAGGAGCCGGAACGGGCAGCAAAATCCGCCCTTCGCCATAACCAGTGTCGGGACGGGCTCAGTAATAGAGGGCCTGATGGCGAGTGCTGAAAAGTCGCTGCGTGTGATGATCGAGCACTGGCTCGCTCCCGAAGGAGCGGACGATGTTCGCATCGCCCGCTATAAAAACAGTCGCCCCAGACTGGAGCGTTACGTATGCGTCGAGACATTTAACGCGACAAGGTACGCTGCAATGTTTTTCTTTCGCCACCACGACGGCACATGGCGGATTTTCCCACCTAATCGCGAACGGCCGGCGATGCGCGCTGAATATATCTCGGCCCCACCTTGCGCCATGCTGTGGGCTCCAACAGACCGTTGGCCTCCCGTCGCTCTCCCGGGCACGTCAGCTAAGCCGATGTAATCCGAAGACGACGAAATGAGAAAACGAGAAGGCACTTTACTGACGAATTTAAACGCGAAGCCACGCGACTATGCAATGCGCCAAGTGCATCGGTCGCGCAGATTGCCCAAGGCGCGGGCGTGGGCGTAGCGTAATGCACCGCTGGGTCGGGCAACTTTCTTAAGCGTCGCAAGCGTTCGCATCTGATCAAGACATTCTCTGCCGCAACTCTGGTCGGCATCTATGACGAGACAGGCCAGATGTTAATCGTTGGTTGAACTGCCTCAATACGGTAGCGCAGCCAGACGACTCCCGATTCCAACGTTTCCGTGTGAAAGTGTCGTAGGACAGAGCCCTTGGCCGGATGGCTCTGCTCCGTTCCGTGGAATTCGAATATGCTGGGCACCCCGGCGAGACCGTCAATGCCGGGATATATGAGTAGGCTTAGCTCGTCAATAAGGCCCGCCGCAAGAAATGTACCGTTGAGAATACCTCCGCCTTCCAGAAGGAGTTTTTCGACTCCGAAGTCTCGACGTAACGACTGCAATGCTGATTCCAAATTATTTCCGTCTGGCCCGGCAAACACATACGAGATGCCCGCCATGCGAAGCGATGCGAGGTAGGCATCGGACACTTGCGTGCCCAGAACGGTCACAATTCGATCGGTCCTGACGGAATTGCATGAGAATTCAAGCTTACCGTGGGCGTCTACAACGGTTGCAAGGCTCCCAGCCCCCTTATATGCGATGAAGGTATCGCGCGGCAGTGGTTCAGTTACGATTTCTTTGTTGGCAAATGGTCCGGTTACCAGCTCGGCCATTGTATTTCGACCAATCATCCAAGCGTCCGCCCCTAACCGGGATTCTATGCCTTCGTAGACGCGAAAAGCGAGTCCATCTGGCGTGCCGGCCACCGGTGGTGTCCAGCGATCGAGATCCAAGCGCCCGTCAACTGAGCTGATCATGTGACAGATTACATGAGGTCGCATCTTAATCCTCGAGGTTGCCAGTCGGCTAACTGTTAGCGACATGCTCGCTTTCCGATGCTCGGTTCCACCGGGCCTATTAGGTAGGACCCCTACAAGCACGCCACCGGGCGGCAAAGCCCATCAGCACCACCGCCCAGGTCATCTTCTGGCCGATCGCGACGCCTGCGTCGCTGCGCGCGAGCATGCCGATCCAGTAGGACACCGTGGCGAACACGAACAGCGCGGTTGTCCACAGGATCGCGGACTGGCTCGACAGAGCGAATATGTCGTCACCTTGAAAATCCAGCAACGCTTATTGGGTACGTCAGGCTTGTCCCGCTGGGCTTTCTGGATTGTTCACTGGCTACTACCTGTCCCAAGGCGTGTCATTCAAAATAACAAGGAAGAAGGGGGTGTCCACTTCGGTTCAAAACGTCTTGTTCAAAGAACCCGGAAGGCGATGTGGAAGTTGTAGTAGTCGGAGAGACCAACCTGAAAACCATTGGTGAGATTCATTCCTTCGACAAAGTGTGTTCCGGAACTGCCCTCCGTCGAGGACCAGAAAAAGCCGTAGTACCAACCGGCCGGCACTTTATTGCCACTGGCAGTGTATATTTCTCCCAGTTGCGTAATTGTCGGTAGCTCAACCAACACCGGGATCCTCGTCGAGACAGTGCTACCACCTACGATCAGACTCGACGCCCGCAACGTTGTCAAGTTCGTCTCGTCAGGCAGTTCAACTGGATTATCCCTAGTCGAATTCGTCGCCCTGCCGTCGAACAAAGTCCCCAACATTGCCATCGTGTCAATCAGCGGGCCTCCGTTCGACAGTACCTCGTAGAAAAGCTCTCCATTTACGACAGCTGGATACGCCAATGACCAGTTTCTATACGATTGACCGTATTGTACCCCCGACAGGACAATGGAGCTCGGGGCAGGCCCGCACTGGATCCTGATGCTCACATCATGATTTGCGATACCCTGTCCTTTGCGCACGTAACAATAGGTGCCGTCTTTAAGACTTGTACCGTGCCATCCCGATTGCAGCGTCACGTTATAGTCGGTATCAGCCTGGACGGATTCGCTCTTCGAGAAGGGCACTGTGCGGTCACTCGGAGCAACGGCGATAGTCAGGGGACGCCCATTGTTCAGCACAGTGATCTGCTGCCCTGGCTTCGCTCCCGTAATCTTGATCGTCAGAGTGTGACATGATGTCGACGCCATGGGAGCCGCTGCAGAATCGGACCCAGCCGCGGCAACAGAATCTCCCGGGGTGATGTCGGTTCCATTTGCTGCGCGCACGAGGCCGACAAGAAATGCAACAGCAACGCTTCCGTGTCGCGCACAACGACTTGCGTTCTTCATCTTGTCTCCACTACGAACGGACCGTTGTGCTTCAATTGAACCGGGAACGAAAGCGCCAGAAGCGCGCCGATGGTTAGAGCCATATATACCAAGACTCTGAATGGAGAAAGGGACTCACTCACACCTCATGAACACTCGAGCGAATCCAAGGCCCACCCAGCACTGGAAAATGGCTGGGTTCAAGCGGCGCAGAAACATTAGCTCACTGCGGTGCCAACACGCCTTCGTGCGCGAACAAAATCACCTTTCGTCCACCATCAAGCAAGGCCGCGGTCAACGTCGCACGATCCGGGCGCTGAGAGACCTCGAATGTTGTCGCACCGGTTTTCCGCAACATCACCATCCCGTCAAGGCCGACACCCATCAGACCGTCAGCGGTTACAACGAGATCTGTGATGGAATTTTTCGTACCCGTGGCTACCGACGACCATGTCGCCCCGCCATCGCTGCTTTCGAACAGGCTGCCGAGCAGTCCGCCGACGACGATGCGTCCGTCCGGCATCGCCACCCCACTCCACAGGGTGCCCTTGCCGCCCGTGGCCAGATAGCTCCAGTTCACACCGCCATCCGTCGACTTGAGGACCATGCCCTGCTCCGAGTCGATATACAGCGCACCTTGGCGATCCGCAAAGATGTGATACAGATTGCGATCCCCATGCGTGCCGCCTGGCGGCTTCGGCACGGTCACCTTGCTCCATGTCGCTCCTCCATCGTGCGTTGCGAGCATCAGCGACCAAAGGCCCACGGCCAACCCGTCCTTTTCACTTGTGAAGTACACCGAGAACAGCGGCTGGTCCACCGAAACGTCCATGCGCTGCTTCTTCCATGTCTCACCGCCGTCGCTCGTCGCAAGTATCGCGCCCCACTGGCCCACCGCCCAACCATGCTGCGCATCCACGAAGGTGACGGCGGAGAGCGTCGCCGACAACGGCACCTGACGCGCCTGTCGCCAGCTCTTTCCGTCGTCGTCCGACAGCACAACGAGACCGTGCTCGCCCACTGCGACGATTCGCTTGCCGGCCCGAGTGGCATCCATCATCGTCATGTGTGTCGGGTCTGCCCATGCATGAGCCGAGTTCGCACTCCAGACCTCGACCGCTCCCGGCGACGCTGCGAATGCGACTGTCGCACTGCACAGCGCGGCGCACACAACAAGTAGCTTGATCATGACTGTCTTCCTTTAGTCGTGCTCGTCGAAACCTAATGGCTGAAGAGGCCAGGCGCACGCGCCGGCTTGCTGCGCGGGAACCAGCGTTCGAGCGCCGACGCCAATGCTGGCAACGCCGTCATCGCCATCACCAGGTTGACGATGAACATGAAGGCCAGCAGCTTGCCCATGTCCGCTTGAAACTTAAGCGCCGAGAAGCTCCACGTTGCCACGCCGATCGCCAGAGTGATCGCCGTGAAGATCGTAGCAACGCCGACTTCCAGCATCGCGTGCTGCACCGCTTTCACAATGTGTTGACCGCTCGCAAGGTGAAGTTGAAGGCGGTTGTAGATATAGAACGCGTAGTCGACGCCGATACCCACCGCCAAAACCATTACCGGCAGCGTCGCTACCGTGAGCCCGATCTTCAATTCCTTCATGAACCAGTAGCCGATGAAGGTCGCGACCGACAAGGGCACGCAACAGGCCAGCATTGCGCGCCAATCGCGGTAAGCAAGGAAAACCAAGATCAGAATCGCAGCATAGACGTAGAGCATCATTGGCAACTCGCTCCTCGCCACTTCGTCGTTGGTCGCCGCGATAACGCCCGCATTGCCGGCGGCAAGGCGAACTGTAATGCCCGGGAACGGATGCGACAGGCGGTATGCCTTCACATCATCAAGCACCCGGTTGATCGTCGTGGCCTTGTGATCTTTCAGAAACAGATGGACTGCGGTCATACTGCAGTCGACCTTCATGAAGCCCTTCACACGATTCACGTCAACCGAAATAGCCCCGTAGTTCTCCGGGTCAATCGGTACGACGTTCATTTTTGGATAGTCTTCGTTGTATCCTTGGTTGTACGCTCGCAGCATCGTGGTATAGGACTTCACCGACACCACTCCCGGTTCAGTCCGCATTGCCGCGGAGAAATCGTCTTCATATAATCCGACTGCGGGATTGTTGCACGCTCCGCTATCCGATTCCACCACGACCGTAAGCCAATCGAGACCCATGTCATAGTTGTTTGTGATTGACGTGGCATCGAGGTTGAAGCGTGCGTCTGCGCGAAGCTCCGGAGCGCCAGGCTGCAGTGTGCCGATTACGCGGTCCCGGCTTTGCCACACCGCCAAACCTAGCACCATCGCCGTCACTGCAAGCGTCAGCATCGCATACTTCGGCTCCGCCACCCGTGCGAGCACGCGCAACGGCCTGGCGCGCTGCTGACTGCGCTTCAGCGCTTTATCGGCGTAGAGCTTAGTAAAGTTGAAGCACGACGCCGCGACAGGCAGGAGAATCAGGTTCGTCACGATCTTGTACGCAACACCGAGCGACGCGGTGATCGAAAGTTCGCGTACCATCGGAATTGGGATCGACAGCAGCGTGATGAATGAAACGAACGCCGTGATGAGTGCGAGCACACCCGGAATCAGCAAGCCACTGAAACTGTGGCGCGCAGCAGCGAATGAACTATTGCCATGCGCAATCTCCCGCACGATTGAGTTGACCTGCTGCACTCCGTGCGACACTCCGATCGCAAATACCAAAAACGGCACGAGCACCCCTAGCGGATCCAGTCCGAAACCCAACAGCTTTAACGTTCCAAACTGCCAGACAAGGGAGGTCAGCGAGCAGCAGATCAGCAACATCGTGAAACGAACAGAATGGCAGTACCAGTACACTGCAAGGGCGGTCAGTAGCAGTGCAATTGCGCAAAAGCTGAGCACGGCTTTTGCCCCGTCGGCAATGTCGCCGATCTGCTTCGCAAAACCAATAATCTGGATTTCATACCCAGCGTCCTCGAAGGCCTTGCGTACGCGGGAATCGAGCAGATGATTGAACGCTATATAGTCGAGCATCTTGCCTGACGCGTCTCGCTCGTTCAATTCGGCTGTGATCATCGCACTGTCTTCGTCATGCGAGACCAGCGTCCCCACATAGCCACCTCCGGCGGTTGCTCTGCGAATATTTGCGATATTGTCAGGTGTCAGTTGATCCGGCGTTATGGTTCCCGAAATGATCGGCTCAGCACGAAAGCCCTCATCCGTCACCTCGTTGACGTACGAGTTCGGCGTCCAGAGCGACCTGACACCACTGCGATCAACGTTCGGCAAGTAGGTGACAGCCCGCGTCACGTTGTAGAGACGCGTCAACCCGTCCTTTGTCCAGATCGTTCCCTTCCGTGCTCGTACGACGACGGTAATTCGGTTTGCACCAAACAAGTCCGCCCGGTACTTCTGAAACGTCCGGATATATTCGTGGCCGATTGGCATCTGCTTCTCGAAGCCAGCGTCCATTCGCAACTGCACCGCGAACACAGCCATCACCACGGTAAAGACCGCGACCACGCCGAGCACGACCGCACGATGGCCGAAAAAATATCTCTCCAACCCGCTGACTAGACGATTTAACACGACATTACCCCTTAAGTATCACAACGGCGTCCGCCGTCCGCCGTCCTTCATCAGTCCATCGCTCAAAAGTTCCGGGTGGCGAATATCCCGACGAAATTTCGGTCTGTGTATGGTTGACCAACGTTGTTGTGGCCACCGAAGAACGCGGTGAAATTAACGCCCGCCTGCCACACCGTGGGATTCTGATTAAATAGGACGTAAAGGTTCACAGATTTGGCGCCCTGCGAATAGTTTGCGCTCCACGAAGGCGTGTACCCATAAAGGCCGTCCGTGAAAGTCACACCCGGCGTCACCTGCCAGCCGGGGATCAACGTCCCGTCGTAGGTCCAGTTGAAATCGATCGTCGCGCCCACTGAACTGGATGTGCCTTGCGCCATTGCGATCGGGTACCCCAGGCTTGAGCCATTATTCAGCCACGGCCAATAGGCCGCCGACGGAACCTGCATGACCGTTTGGCCGTTCATCGTCCGCGTAAAGCTGCTTCCGGTCACTCCCGGGTAATAGATCCAAGTCAGTTCCCACGTCAGCGCGGCCGCATCGGCTCCGAACAGCTTGAGGAACGGGTAGTCGCTACGCGATAGTGAGAGGATGCCGTTGACGTCGAACTGGAATTTCTTCTTGTCGATCCATTGCTGGCAATTGATGCCCGACACGCCGTTGGTGTTCAGATCAAGTGGTCCACCAGCGCCATAACAGGCCGACAGTGAGACGGCGTCACGCGGCCGATACGACGCTTCTGTACCAATCGCCCAGTCGCCAATCCCGAAGTTCGAACTCAGACCGAAAAGCTGGCGGTTCTCGAGATACGAGTAGTGCGTAGTCCCATCCGCAGACGAGGACACCACGGGCGACTTATCGGTATAGTTCAGGTAATAGAACGCAAAGTTTGCGCCGAACGAACTTGGCGCGAAGTTGAATTTGAAGCCGAATTGCGGCTTGTACTTCGACGGCGCCTGCCATTCAGTAGGAAAGCCTTGAGAGAAAAATGGTGCCCCTGCATACACGCCATTAACAAGACCACCGTTGATCGAGTTGACTGTATCCTGATTGCCCGCTGCACTCGAGCCGCCGATCGTACTCGCAATCGTGCCCGCGCTGGGGCCGCCTACGTTGAAATTGTTCGTGTTGGCCGTCGCCGGGCCTGCGCCACGGCCAAAACTGTTCGAGGTCGCCCAGAATGACCCCACAGGGGGGTAACGGTTTCCGTTCCATTGAAACTGGTAGTAGGCTTCTGTGCTGAACCCATGTGAGAGATCCGCAGCAAAACTCGCCATCGGCGCGGGCAGCAGCGCCTGCTTTAGTTGAGTGCCGGGAACCAACAACTTCTGGATGTCAAGTGAGTTGGTGGCGTTGATACCACCTGATGCATATATGCTTTCACCCCAATTGATCACCTGGTTACCCAGTCGTACGTGAGCGCTTCGCCCGGCGATAGTAAAGTCTTTCTCACCCCACAGGTCGAGCAGTTCAGCGTTGTAGACCACCTGAGCCGCAGCGGTGCTGCTCAAAGCCGTTCGGTCGGTATGTCCAGCTGCAAAGTCATACATCCCCGTGCCGCGGATCATGAACTTGAGCCCTTGGCTCGGCATCTTCAGCAGCAGTTCGCTAGTCAGGCTCAAGGACGCGCTGTATGGCTGCCCTTTGCGGTAATTCAGATCGCCGTCATTGCCGGCCCATTGATTAACGTTCGCACCTGCGCCGCAATCGAAGGCGTTCGGGTCACCCGTGAGAAAACAGGCCGGGTTTTTCGTACGGATCCCCATGCCTGCCGTGACGTTACTCACCCACGATCCGGTCAGATCGCTAACCCCTGTCGTGAAATCGTAGCCGTACGCATTTGATGTTGCCGCTGCGATGACGGCAAGCGACATTGTGCTAAGTTTGAAACTCCGCTTCATCATTGACTCCCCTCCTCCTCCGCCGTGCGTGCCGACGCGTGCATTAGGCGCGTCGGCTCACTTTTTTAATTAACGCAACGACCTTCATCGCTCGCTGACTGACCGCAGCGATTCCGCGGTATAGAAGCTCGCCTTGAAACGTGGATCGTCGATCTGCTGATACCAGTGAATGTCTTTACCTTGGCCCGTGGTGGTTGAATCGAATACGTAACGCCCGTCGATCATGTCGTATTGCACCATCGGTTGGTTATCGCAGGCGCCACCCAATTCCCACACAGGGATCGGATAGCTTTCACGCACCTTCCACAGCTTGCCTTGCGCGTCATAGTCCTCACCGACGAGCGCCAACCAGCTGTCCTCGTCCAGATAGAAGACTTTCTTCGAATCGACGTGGCGCGCGCTCGGCTTGAGCGTCGCTTCGACGACCCAGACGCGATGCGCTTCATAGCGCCGATGATCGGCCGCGATACCGTCCAGCGTGGAGACATCGCGCGGCTTGTCGTTGAATCTGTACATTCCGAAGTCGTTGTAGGGGACAATCATTTCCCGCTTCCCGACCAGCTTCCAGTTAAACCGGTCGATCGAACCCTGGAACATGTTGAATTCATCAATCAGATACTGATTTTCGAAACCAATAAGCGGCGCATCGTGCGTATAGGCCGGCATCCGCCTCACGCGGCGCTGTCCGGTGAAGTAGTAATATGACTCAGCATCTTTGTCGAAATACTGGCGCTGAGTTAACGCCTGGCCTGCCAATGCCGCCGGCGTACTAACCACGCCATACTGCCCCGTGTTCAGCTGATCGACTTCCTGCGGCGTCGTCTTGCCAAGTTTTCCCGACGGGAAATACATGATTTGAAAACCGGTTTCCTCGATCCAATCGCTGCTGCCCGGGCGCGGAGAAGTAGCTGTGTAATCCATCGGCCATTCTATGCCCTCGCCCCGATACCGAGACGTAAAGTTCAAGATCGCCTCGGCGCCGTTCTTCGGTTGTGGAAACGCCACACCGGGAAAGGTTGCCGTCTGAATCGTCTCGCCATCCGCAGCGAGTTTTGCCGTTGTGAGATTTGTCTTGGAATTTTCGGCTGCGACTTCCGGTAACTGGCATTCGCGGTGTGACGGATAGACGTCCATCCGATACCCCTTCTTCTGCTTGATCAGCTGGATCTGACCTGTCGAAAGCATATTGGCGTACTTGTCGACATTCGACGCGTCAATCGAATAAAGCGGCTTCTCATTCTTGTGCTTCCAGAAATCTCCGCGGACTTTCCCCCACTCCCAGCCGGGTGCCGGCGACTGCTTTCCTGTATAGGCCGGCACGGCGCCGTCCGAACTCGCAGCGCGTTCAGCGCCCTCGGGAGTGAGATCTTCCGCTCCGACAGCAGTCCCGACCGCGAGCAATACAGCGGCTGCGATAGCGGACACGACTCCAACTCTGCACTTCTTCATCACAATTCTCCTTTCGATTCGTCCTTTACTTGCCCGTCCCCTTGCTACTCGAGATCACAAAGTGCCTCGATCGGCCTACAGCTCAGGCCATTGGCAACATCCATGCTTAACGTCATTTCAGGTGACCAAACTTCCTCTTCGCATGGTTGCTTCGTAGCGTCGAGCCCGACTTCGCAATCTCGCGCGGTCATCGTCGATTTCACGTTAATACTTATAACGACTTGCACCCGAATCAATAGACGAACGTTTGGTACCATCGTACTACTAATGAATTTGCCAGATGCCTGATAGTTCGTTTTGCTTTTGCTTCGATTTACTACGTTTTGAAAGCTGAGCAGCGAAGTCTAAAACAATGCACAAGAGGAAAGCCGGACCTCCGCGACGAAACAAGTGCTTTGTGATCAACCCGCTGTTATCGCTACCCCGACTTCGGTGCGAGTATAGCCAGCGACCGCTTTCGGCAACCAATCTTGCAGCGCCGACCGGAATGCTGTCTGACTTCAAGAGACAATTCCGTTCGAGCGTCCTGGCTATCGACATGGGACGCAGTTCCGATACAGCCTGCTGACGACGTCTGCAAGACCGATAACCGGCTACAGTCGCGCCGGTCCGGCTGCAGGACTTGCCGCTCACAACGTCGCCGTAGGCGGTCCGGGAAAATCCCGTTGGACCGGAGAGCGCATTTATGCTTGGTTGCGTTACTTTCAATGTCTCCATCCTTCCAACGTCGCGCCGACATCCGTGCACCGTTCCTCGACCTCCGCTTCTGTTCGATCAACTGGGACGCTCCGATACGTCCTGAGCAGGTTGATGAACGCGTCTCTAAGCGTTTTAGTAATCACCCCAGTTGCTTCCACAGTAGCAAGCGATCCCTAGCCGTTAGGCGATACTAGGCTCCAACTTCGCGCCGTAACAATATGTCTTTTGCTAACTTCAATTGCAGAAAGTAGAACCTGTCTGTGGTACATGTGACTGCTTCACCGCCAGCGCCCCCTCTCCCTCTCATACCATTCTTTTCTGAATGAGGTTTGAAGCGGGCGAGGCCGGACAACGGCGTCTTCGCGCGATTTCCCAAGACAGAAGCCGCATAAAATGCTCTACCGCTCCAATCTAGTCCTCGATAACCGATTGCGACAAACCGCGTTGCACGCATGCCGAGAACGATCCGACGGCCGAACCGCTTCGCGAGATTTCCGGCAGAAATCCCGAAGACCAGCAACGTCGGTCCAACCGCAAAATCTAGACTCGCACTCCCCGATCGATAAGTTCGAACGCATACCGAATTGGTTGCAGAAGCGTCGAGGAAGTTGAACGAGCAGGAACAGTAAGTCTGGAGATCGCGGTAGCGGCGACCGACGTCGTCCATGCCTGCGAGCCAACCCCCGTTGGTATTAGCCCGTGAGGGCAGGCGCTCCAGCCTCTCGATGCGGAACAATGTTCATCGACTTTCTCCTCGAAGGACTAATTTTCGACTCGTTGGCCTATTTTTATGCCGCGCTTGTACCAAAGTCAATGCGTCAAAATAAGTTTTCGACTCAAGGGTCAAATTCTCATACGATCGAACTGCCCCGGATTTGGTGGAGGCTCCGACTCTTGAGAAAAATGGTATGGACGCCTCCCCCTTGAGGAAATGGTAGGAATTTCGCAGGTAACCAAGGTCGACTTTCACGGACCTATGGCATGGGCATGCTCATGGTGCAAGATTATTTGGGTGTTCAAAGGCAAACCGGAGGGGCCGACATGAAGCTGACGCCAGTTGGAATCGATATTGCAAAGACGGTCTTCCAGGTGCACTACGTGGACGAGGACACGGACGAGATCGTGAACAAACCAATCAAACGTGCGGCGTTACTCGAACATTTTGCGAACCGGTTGCGTTGCCTTATCGGCATGGAAGCGTGCGGTGGTGCGCACCACTGGCGTAGAGCGAAGGAAAGTTGTCACCGAAAACGAAGCAAATCCGTCAACACCCGTTTTTGCGAACTATCAAGGCCACCTGCGGACGACGATGCGTGAACGCATTCCCGTAAGTCCACCATCTCGCGCCCGTGCGTCAGTCGATGCCTCCGTGGAGCTAGACCCTGCGGTCGTCGCCGCCAAGGCAGAAGCTACCGGCCATGCGATTGTGGAAATGGCGTGCGATCGCGATACGATCCTCTTTGCGCATCGTTGGCCCTGTCGAAAGAACTGGAGGAAATCTGGTGCCGTAGAGCGTGCCGCACCATGCACAACGATACGGCGAGCCTACGAGAATTGCATTCAGGATGTAGGGTGTTTCGCGCCCGCAATGTCGGCACTGCGTCTCCAGCATCCGGTCGTGTGCGGGGCAGCGATTCTCACTGAACATCTGATACGTCACGCTGTGATGGCCACGCGCCGTGCACTGACGGCAATATCGGAAGGTCGGGTGGTGCCGCCCTCTCTGACCAGCGTCGAGGAGCGATGCGCGCAACACCTTCACGGGCAGGCACAGCATTCGCCGCAGGCGCTTCACGTCGATGACATCGCGCATCGGCTCTACGCCCTCGTAAGGGTCGACGTCTGCTCCCATCAACTGCACGAGCGTGTGGCCGGCGAGTCCGTTTGCCCGCGCGAACTTCCACAAGATCGAGACGATCGATTCGCCTGGCAGTAACCACCTGACATCGAAGATAAAGCCCAATGCCGGAGTCAGTTGTCGCTCGTCGAGTGTGAGGATTGGAAAGCGTGGCGCCTTGAGCGCAACACTATCACGCGTGAACGAGTACACGGCCGGTAGCATGACGGGACTGGACATATCCGGAGCGACGAACCGCGTGAGCCCATAATGATTGATCGGGGCAATATCCCGGAGCATCCATCAGTTCGCCATCCTTGAGCACAACCTCGACCGCACGAGCGAACGATTCCATCGGGATTTCGAGACGGCCCGCCAGGCTTGCCTTGTGATGCGCAGCCTCAAAAGCATCCCACAGCAAGGCCGCATCGCTGACGAGTCGATAACCCGCATCGAACGCCTGTGGCATATAGAATCGCGTGAAGCTCCACTGCGTGCCCTCAGGATAGGCGGTCTGATCGTATCCGTTCAGACACGTGGCAACATCTTCGGCGTTACGGATGCCATGAAACGCAAGCTCTTCGACCATCAGACGTGCAACAATTTGCGTCTTGCCGGCGATTTGCAGCGCAGTCTTCTGCGCCAGCAACTCCTGTTGACCGACGAGAAACGTGAATAGCTTGATCTGCTGACGGTCAAGCGCATCGTGCACATCCCGCAGCCACTCGTATTCGTTCTCGTTATAGCGTTGCGCCTCGTCGCAAAAGAGCAGAACGGTACCGCTGCCGGCCCGCGCGGCCGCTTCACGGATCCGCAGCGAGAGGCGCATACGTTTCGCGGGGTTGGTACCGGCGTTCGGATCATGATCGCCGACAGCTTCGAGCAGGTTTGCGAAGAACGGACCTTCCGCGTGCCGCGGCTTGTGCTCGCACTGCGCATGATAGCTCGTCAGTTTGGGGTACTCTCGAGCGAGGAGCAGGCGGACGTATTCGATCGAGCGCGTCTTGCCGATTCTCGGAGCGCCGTAAATGAGCGCGCCCATCACGCGGTAGCGAAGACAACTCACGACGAGTTCGTAGAACGATTCGATAGCTGGTGTGGCGATCCGGTAGTTTCCGGTGACGAGCGGGTGCAGCGACCGATCGATCGGACGCGTGATTTGAAGCGACATGGCTGCCTCCTGTGTGAACCACGCGTTCAGAAAACCTGCCCCGTCCCGATACCAAGCTTGCGCGGACGAACCGGCTCGGCGGGAGCTGTATCGGCAACCATTGCAGTCCCTTCTACTGCCTTCGCTGGGAAGGCTTCTCGACCTGCTGCTTCGAGCCTCATCGGGCCAGGCGGTGTTTTGGCCGTAGGAGCGCTTGCGAGAAGGCGCAGCGTCCGCGCGGCATCGGAGGCAGCCCTGCGAGATTTTTTTGCTGCGGCGACCTTGCTCTGCACGTAGGCTTCGATCGGATTTCCAGTCGACGGATTTCCTGATCGTTTGGTATCCCTCGCCTTCATAATCTCCTTGCGCAAGGTCAGGTTGTGCGGAACGACACGCCAGGCGCCTTGCGCTTCGAGGACACCGAGTTCGCTGCCATCAACAAGGAAGGCTCGCACGCAGCGCAGATCGTCAGCGTTGATATAGACGCGCAATGACCGGCCAATCAGTTGAGCACTGCAGGCAAGGACCATGTTCGTGTAGCGCACGCCAAACAGGTTGATGTGAGGACGAACGCCAAGCGCGAGATAGCCACGCACGCGGCAGTGCCGCGCGGATTGCATCAGGCATAACGTACGTCGGCGCACTTCGGGCAACCAGGCTAACAGTTGCCCTCGTCCACGAACGAAAAACTCCATCGCTTCGAGCGGCGTCACGCCGTTCAACCCGCTGTGGGGCGTGCCGTGATAACTTGCAATCGCATAATCGATCAGCTCGTCCAGCTCATCGAGCGACACATACAGGCGGAGATTACCCTTCGGGTCGGCCAGCGCCCGACTGATCACCAGCAGCCACACGCGCTCGATTTCGAATTCGTGCTCGAAGCCGAGCGGGTCGCGAACGACGACTTTAAGCCGGACGTCGAGCCTGTGACCATCGAATTCGACCACCTGATACGGTCGCGTCGACGCCGGAGCGGGTGCTTCGTCGATACGCGGCAGTCCCTTGATGTGCGAAGCGCCGGCAGCGCCTGCTACCGTGCTGAAGCCACGCAAGAGTTCCGCCTTCACACGCGACGACAGCGACCGGATGGCGCGGCCCGCTGTGTTCAACGGATAGTCGGCGGCCGTCAGGCCCAGTTGCCGGCACTCCTGCAGAAATCTGTCGTGCAGCGCCCGCAGACCGCGCACCCGAATGCGGAGACCGTCTTCTGAAGGTATCTGATTCAGTGCCACGCGGCGCTGTCGGATCTGCAGAACCAGCCACGCCGCGAGCTTGGGATACCGCTCGAACAAAAGCGAAAGCGCACCCACCGCGCCGCCTCGATCGCCGCGCAGAACGACGGGCAGCATCCGCGTGTACTCCGTCACGCGAGCATGAGCGACAAGCGCCCGAAAACCGTATATACGCCCGTCGGGATGCAGCGCAAGTGCCCTGTCGAGAAGCCGATATAGTTGCTTGCGATTTACGCCAGTAGCAGTCTCAATACTCCGGATAGATTCACAATGGGCGTAGCGCTCAATGGCGTCGATATGCTTCTGGACGCGACTGCGCTGAGCGGCATCAAGCTCAGTCCATGCGAGTGTTGGCCACGTGGCGAGATCCAGCGTCTGGAATTCGGGTCTGCGGCGGCTCATAATCCGGCCTGAACCGCAGCGAAGCGCGTCAGCAACGACAGGGTTTCAGTGTATAACTCGAGCGCTTGGATGCGACCGCGGTGCAACAGTTCGAAAGCGGCCGCTCGAACGAGCACGGGATCGCCTGTCGAAAACTCACGCTCGATCGACAGCAGCGATTGAGGTGACGCGACGAACCGCTCAATCGCGTCGAGCATCGAAGGTTTTACGAGGCCGCGCGCGACGACCAGTACGGGCAGCATGCGCTGCCAGTTTCCGGTCCAGACACGCGCCGCGGCCCTTTCGGCCGCATCGATGCGCCTCACGGTGATTGCTTTCGGGTCAAAATCCGGAAAATTTCGCAGGCGTTCAATTGCTGGTGTTGATTCAGATAGCAAGACCAGGCATTCACGGTCACCATACCTCGCCCAGAAATCTACGACGAAACGTTGCCCGTCGACCGCAATGTGGCCGGGCCGTTCGCAGAACGTTTGCACAGCAGGGTCCGATTCGATCATGAGCCAGACATCGAAGGCGCTGCGCCTGTACAGCGTGAGACGTCGCCCTAGTTTCGGACTGAAGACATCGTACCGGTGCGCGCCTCGAGGACGCGGCAGCGCGAGCGGCTCAAAGCTATGCGAGAGATCGACCATAAGAACCACCTTGCGAGCGGACTCATGGTCTAGAACGAACGGGAAGTGACAGATTTAATGCGGACTGATGCGAAGTGACGACTTTACTTCGTTCATTAGCGAAGTAAAGTCGTCAACTCAGACGCTCACGCCCCGCTCTTGTGGGCATGATGCGGTGACAACATTGCTTCGCTTTACGGCCATCGAGCGCAAGCATCCGGGGCGTGCGCCGGCGCAGGGGCGGCTGCGTCGCAGGGGGTTTGAATATATCCGCCATGGCACCCAGGCGCTGATTGCTGCGCTGGATGTGCATACCGGGCAGGTGCTGGCAGATTGCCGCGAGCGCCGCACCCAGGACGACCTGGTCGCCTTCATGGAGCGCGTGGCGGCTGCGTATCCGGGCAAGCAGGTGCATGTGATCTGGGACCACCTCAATACGCATCGTTCTCAGGCTGTCTGGCAAGCGTTCAACTCGCGGCACGATGAGCGGTTTCACTTCCACTTCACGCCGTTGCACGCGAGTTGGGTCAATCAGATCGAACTATGGTTTGCCCGCTACACGCGCCGGGTATTGCGCCATGCCAGCCATACCAGTACCGCGCACCTGCGCGAGCGCACCGAGCAGTTTATGCACGAGCATAATCAGGTAGCACGCCCCTTCAAATGGACTTTCCGGGGCTATCCGCTGCAAACCGGCGCATCGTAATCGAGAGACTGACATGCCAGCCATACCCACCAAACATTATGCGGCCGAACTTCAGCGTCAACTACGCACCATGCTCGGCCACGAGCAAATCGTCACCCAATCCTACGGGCGGCACCTGCTGATCAAACGTCTCGATGACGAGGAGCCGACTGTTGTGGCGCGCCTCACCGAGCTCGCCCGCAATCGTTATAGTGCCGCCTTTCGCAGCCACACCGGCCGATGGGAACCGCTGCCGGGCACAGGTTCGCTCGACCAGATGACCGAGCTCGTCGTTACGCTCCTGCAGCCTTACTTGCAATCTGATAATTATTGAAGTTATTTGCGGGATGTTGTACTAGCAGAGAACCTCGTAGACTGCGCGCATGACATGATGGGCTATTTCTACACAAGTACGCGGCAAACGAACTCTTCATGAAAACGGATGCGCGCGATTACGTTAGTCCGGCCGAGCGTTTCCACGCCGGTTCCGACCAGGAAGTTTCGTTCGCCGTGCAGCGTCCCGCGTCGGCGAACGTCGGCTTCTTACCGACAACTGCAAGCCCAGGACCTTTCAGAATCAAAGCTGACGGTCCCGCATGGCGAAAGAACACGGCCGAAACCGCCGGCACGTTCGCGTGCATCGTGGGCTAACGAAATCCGGCGATGGGGTGTTCAGAAACGATGCCTCAATGAAAGCTTGACGGCGACCTGCGTGGGCGTCGACGACTGACCCAGGGTGCTGATCGCCGCGACCGCCGCATGTCCCGTCGAATCGACACCTGACGCGTGCTGCCACACGCCGACCAGATTGACGTCAGTACGCTTGGAGAACGAGTAGTTCGGACCGAAGTCGATCTGCTCGTATTTGGCGCGGGACGTCTCCGTGTAGGCGAACGACGCGCCGATCAGGAACGCGGGCGTAACGTAATAGCGGCCATTGATCTCGTAACTGTTGAAACTTGCGTTGCCGGTGTTGGGCGTGGACCCAGTGCGCCGGATGTCCTGAAACCGCGCGTTCGTATAGACAAGTCCAATGCTGCCCTGACCGATCTTGTAAGCAGCGGCCGCGCCGAAAATCTGCCACACGTTTGCCGAAGCGAATCCGTTGAACACCGGCGTTCTGCTCGGACTTACGTAGCCTGCCTGGGCTGGCGAAAGCGCGCTATCGAGCACGGACACCGAAGGGTTGTTGATGTTGTCGTACGCGAGCGCGGCGCTCAGCGGACCGTTCACATACTTGAGGCCCAACGCGTAAACACGCCCCGATGCAAAGTTGCCCGGCACGCCGCCGGGCGCAAACATGCCGCTCGCCTGCAGACCATGGAACTTCGGCGATCGATACTTCACCGCGTTGTTCACGCGAAAGGTCGAATTCAGATTATCTAAGTCGCCGGGATGAGTGCCGAGCCATGCCCACATCGAAGTCGCGGCAATTTCGCCGATGAGTTCCGTCATCGGGTCATACTGGCGCCCAAGCGTCACGGTGCCCCACGTATTGCTGCCAAGCCCGACGAACGCCTGACGGCCGAATTCGCGTCCGCCTTGCAGGAGTTTGCCGTTCGACGTGTCGAAACCGTTTTCAAGCGTGAAGATCGCTTTCAGGCCTGCGCCTAGATCCTCGCTGCCGCGCAAGCCCCAGCGGCTGCCGTTCGTCTGTCCGTTGACCATTTGCAGATTCGCGTGTCCTGACTGGTTGTTCACGTACACGAGTCCGGCATCGACAAAACCGTACAGCGTCACCGAACTTTGCGCGTGAGCCGTGCCTGCGAGCAGCGGCAAGGCCAACAGGGTGATTGAAGTTTTTTTCATAATGTCTCCGGCGTGACGAGTCCGCGCTTTCTCGCCGGAGCGCGAGAAAACGGCGGACGTCGCCAGGTTTTTAAATGGCCTGTTTAGGCGGGGAGTGCTGCGATGGATCAGCCGGAAAGCGGGGAGCTTCCGGCCGAAAACTGGATTACGGGACTACCGCGCTGCGCTCGCCTCGGCCACCACGGCACGGGAACCGTAGATGCGCCCCATCACGAACACACAGAGACCCGCGACGAGCACCGGCCATGCTGAAAAGCGGAAGATTTCCGCCGGCGTCCATTGCGCCGTATACAGCATGCCCGCAATGAGCGGCCCAGCAATACCGCCGAGCCGGCCGATGCCGAGCGCCCAGCCCACGCCGGTCGAGCGCAGGTTGATCGGGTAGTAGACAGCCGCGAGTGCGATCACGCTTTTCTGTCCGCCGCTGATGCAGAAGCCGGCGCAGAAGACCATCACCATCAACCACGCGGTGCTGGCGGAAAACGCATCACCGACGAGCCACATGAACACGCAGCCCGCGAGGTACATCACCGTCAGCGTCGCATAGGGGCCGACCCGATCCATGGCGAGGCCGAGTGGCACGGCCGACAGCACGCCTGCTATGGTCGGCAGCGCGGTCACCCAGACAATCGTCGAGGGGGAATATTTCAGCCCCGTCAGCATCGTGGGCAGCCAGCTCTGCATGAAGTAAAACTCGGCGAGGTTGAGGAAGAAGATCAACCAGAGCAGCACGGTGCCGGCGGACGTGCGCCCTCTGACCAGCGCCGCAACGCTCGCACGCGTTTCATTCTGATCTTCGAGCGCGTACGTGCTGCCGGCCGGCACGTCGACCCGGGGAAAGAGCCGCCGCAAAACGGCGCGCATACGTTCGTCGCCGTGCGGGCGCCGTTGCAGGAAGGCCAGCGATTCCGGCAGCAGCCACGCAAGCGGCAAGGTCAGTGCGAGCGGCGCGAGCGCGCCGGCCAGCATCATGGATTTCCAGCCGTAAGCCGGGATGAGCGTGCCAGCGGTGAGCCCTGCCACGACGAAGCCCAGCGAGAAACCGCAGTACACCAGCAGTACGAAGGTGGCGCGCAGCCGCTTTGGCGCGAATTCGCAGGTCAGCGCGACGGCGCTCGGCGCGGCGGCGCCCAAGCCGATGCCCGTCAGAAGACGCAAGCCGATCAACTCGGTTACGTTCGTCGCAAACACGGTCAGCATCGTGAACACAGCGAACAGCACGGTGCTCATCAACATCATGCGTTTATGGCCGAAGCGCGCCGACAGCGGCGCGACCGCCAGATAGCCGATCATCAGACCGACCAGCGCCGCGGAAAAGATCGAGCCGAGAATTTCGCGCGGCAGATGCCAGTCGCGTGAAAGAGCCGGCACGATGTAGCTGATCGCCTGCGTGTCGAAGCCATCGAGAAACATCAGCAGCGCGCATAGCAGTACCACCAGACACTGTCCGGCGCCGACCTTCTGGCGTTCAATGACCTCGGCCACGTCGATAAGGGGGGATGCCACGGGTTTGCCTCCTGGTTATTGTGGGAAAAGCGTCACGTCTTCTAAGGGCGGGTATCCGTGTGGACGAACGCGTCGCTGAAGAAATCCGCCTCGGGCAGGCCGGCTTCGACGAACGTGTCATGCGCGGCGCTTGTCATCGCCGGGTTGCCGCACGCATAAACCTGATAGCCGACGAGCGAGCCGAAATCTTCGAGTACCGTCTCGTGCACGAATCCTCGCCGGCCGGTCCAGCTCTCGTGAGGCTCGGACAGCACCGGCACGAAGTTCAGCTTGCCGCTTGCATGCCATTTCTGCGCCAGTTCTGCCAGGTACAGATCTTCCTCGCGGCGCGCGCCCCAATACAGATACAGAGGGCGTGCGAGCTTGCGTTTGATCGCGTCCTCGACGATCGACTTGACTGGCGCGAAACCCGTCCCGGTCGCCAGCAGGATCGCGGGACTCGTCGAGTCGTCCTGCAGCGTGAACTCGCCGAACGGCAATTCGACGCGCAGCGTCTGTCCCTTATCCAGCCCGCCCAGCATGCCTTCGGAAAATTTGCCGCCCGGCACGTGGCGCACGTGAAGCTGGACGCTGTCGCTTTCGTGAGGCGGATTCGCCATCGAGTAGTTACGACGGCTGCCGTCTTCGAGCTCGATCTGCAAATACTGGCCGGCGCGAAACTTCGCGCGCACGCCGGTGGGCAAACGCAGTTGCACGACGCTGACGTCGGCAGCCGGTTGCGTGATGCGATACACGGACATGTCGAGCGTCTTGCGCATAACCGGCTCGCGCTTGCCGATCTTGCGCGGCGCGATCGTCATGTCCGAGGACGGCCGCAAACAGCACAGCAACACCCGCTCGGCGGGGCCTTGCACTTCGCCCTGCACGGTTGACCGGCCGGCGCCGGCCAACACGCCGCCCTCGCAGGTCGAACAGACGCCTTTTCGACATGAGTAAGGCACGCTGTAGCCCGAGCGCTCGGCGGCGTCGAGCAGGGTTTCGTCCGCCTCGCAGCGGAACGCGACATCGCTTCCCGCGATGGAAATCCGGTAATTCAAAGTGTGACCTCGATGAGCAGTTATGACGTTTCAGCCGGCTTGTTGGGCAGCACGATCCCGGTCGTCACGAGATGGATCGCACCGACCAGCGGCGCGATATCGGCGCGCAGCGTGCCGGCGATGTCGAAGCCGCTGCCGTGGCCCACGCTCGAGAACATCACACCAGCGCCGATCGACAGTGCCGCGCAATGACGGCCTGCGCGCAGCTTGACGGGAATGTGTCCCTGGTCGTGATACATCGCGACGAACACGTCGACGTCGGGATTCGTCAGCAACAGGTCTGCGCCCTGCGGCCCGATCACGGCGATCCCCTCGTCGCGCAACTTCCGCGCGGCGGGTTCCGTGATGTCGATGTCCTCCCGCCCGAACAGTCCGCCCTCGCCCGCATGCGGATTGATGCCCATCAGTCCGACCACCGGACGTTCGATGCCCATCAATTGCAGCGTCCGCGCGGCAGTTCGCGCGGCGCGCTCGACATGGCGCTGATCGAGCCGCGCGAGAGCCGATGCGATGCCTTCGTGCAAGGTCGCATGGACGACGCGCAGGCCGCCGCCGATCAGCAGCAGATAGACGTCGCCGGCCGGCATGCCCATCTGTTGCGCGACGAAGCCAGGATAACCGGCGAAGCGCACGCCGGACGCATTGATCGCCGTTTCGGAGTGCGGACACGCGATCACGGCGTCGACCTGGCCGGCCCGCGCGGCGGCGAGCGCTGCGCTGACATAGGCAAGCGTCGCTGTTCCGGCCGCCGCGGCGACTTCGCCCGGCACGAACGCTGCGGCGGCCAGCGCCGCGACATCGACCACGTCGATCGCGCCTGGTAAGGCCGGCGGCAAACCGTCCGCCTGCACTTCCCGCAGCGTCGTTCCGGGACAGCACCGATGCGCGTACCAGCGAATCACGAAGGCGTCGCCGAACAGGACGACGCGCGGCGACGGACAGGTGTCCGCCATGTCGCGCGTGCTCTGCGCGGCGGCTCTCACCGCGATCTCGGGACCGATGCCGTTCGGGTCGCCTATCGCCAGCGCGATGGTCATCGGGCGCATCGCCGACTGGGTCACTGCGTGCGTCATAGCGGTAGCGCCAGCAGCGTGTCGATGCGCGAGCTGTCGCACACGACAATCCGTTCGCGCAGCTTCACACCGCCGTCCGCCACGACGTAGACGTCGCAGTAACGGCCGGTGGCAAACAGAGTCGTCGTGCCGTCGCGCATGATGCGCGCCACCATGAACGAGGTTTCGCTGCGCGCTTCCCGTTCCCTTTCGCTCATGACGTAAGGCTGTCCAAGCAGATGCCGGTACGCGTGGCGCTCATAGATGTTGGCGTCGCGCAGCGAAGCGACGCGGTCGATCAGCATGCCGCGCGAAGCCGCGAAGATCATGCTGCCCGCAAGGCCGCGCTTATAGTTGTCGGCGGTCGTGACCTTGTAGACGCAAGCTTCGGTGAAAAACTCCGGCCATTGCGAGAGATCGCCGTCGTCGATGCAACGCACGTATTCGGCTTGCGCGCGAGCGACCAGTTGATGGATGTCCTGCGCCATTCTCAATACCCCATTGCGTTGCGATATGCCTTCCAGAAGCCGCGAATCGACGCTTCCGTCACACGGCTTTCGCTGCTTTCAGCGCTGTCGCCGCCCATCTCGATCACCGAGCGGCTGTCGCTCGCGCCGTCGATCCCGCGCTGCACGAAGCCGCCGACGCAGCCGTCTTCCATCGACACGTAACCGGCCGGCCCCACGAGGTTGGCTTGCCGCAGACGCATCTCGCGCAATTCAGGGGTGTCGTCTTCGAAGCCGAGGTAGGTCCAGTTCAATTCGGTCTGCTGCGTGCCTCGCGGCAGGATCTGGCGAACCGCGATCGCGTTCTGGATCTGCTGCAGCACGAAGCCGGGGAACACCGAGAGGATCTGCAACGTGACGCCGTCGCCGAATTCGTCGGTGCCGGCCAGCACTGATATGTCCTCGAGGCGATGTTCGCTTTCGGAGCGGATCTTCTGTTCCGCGTAATCGCTGGCGGCCTGCGCCTGCGCTGCCGCCTCCGCGGCATGGTCGACGGCCGAGTAGCTGACGTGATGGCCGCCGCTCGGGTCGACGATGATGCCGCCGCGCTGTGACAGCCGGTTCAACTGGAACGTCGTGAAGAAAAGATGCAGGATGCTCGCATGATAGGAATCCTTGACGTTCTCGAAGTAGAGCTTCCAGTTGTTCGGCAGCATCTGCGTAAAGCGGCCGAGCACGACCGGAGTGCGGTTTTCGAGCACGCGTGCAATGCACTCGACGATTTCTTCGCCGAGATATTCATCGAGCGGCGGGACGTCGTCGGAGAAACTGCCGAACACGAGGCCGTGCAGCGTCGCGACTCGCAGCTTGCGCAGGCCGTGGTCGCCTTCGCAGAACTCCGGCTTCATGCCGCCCTTGCCGCCGATGCCGTCCTTGAACGCGACGCCGAGCAGATCGCCTTGCAGGTTGTAGGTCCAGGCGTGATAGACGCAGCTGAAATCTTTGGCGTTACCCTGGTCTTCGAGGCACACCATCGCGCCGCGATGCGCACAGCGATTTTCGAATGCATAGAGTTCGCCGTCGGTGTCGCGCGTGACCACCACCGGCGCATCGCCGATGAAGCTGCTGCGGAAATCGCCCGGATTCGGCAATTCGGCTTCGAGACACAGGTAGCTCCAGTTCGGGCCGCGGAAAATCGCGTCCTGTTCGTCGGCGTAGACGTCTCCGTCCTGAAACAGTGTGTAGGGCACGCGCGTGAGGCCTTCGGACGGCCAGCTGATGCTGACGCGCCGCGCCGGCTTGATGGGGATGATGTTCAAGTTGCTCGCTCCATGTATTGCAAAGGCCGTTAAACGTTGCCGCCCTTTGACCGGGGACAGTCGTTCGGGTGTCGGCGAAAGTTGACACGGCCAATCTAGTGTGTTCGAATATCGTACATTGTTCGATATTTCAATTAAATATGACATCCGTCAAAGAACCTGTCAACGGGCAGGAGAGCGCGTCGTCGCTCGAAGAAGACACCGAGTCGAGCGGCAAAACGCGCGCGAAGGAAGGCATGGCGGGCCTCGCCAAGGGGCTTGCGATCATTGAGGCGTTCGGAGCGTCGACCACGCGCATGACCGTGTCGGATGCCGCGCATCTGGCGGATCTGAGCCGGCCCGCCGCGCGCCGGTGCCTGCTTACGCTCGTCGATCTTGGCTATCTGGCGCACGACGGCAAATTTTTTACACCGCTGCCGCGCATGTTGAGGCTGGGGAGTGCGTACCTGAGCACGTCGTCGTTGACGCAAATTGCACAGCCGCTTCTGGTGAATGCGCGCGACGAACTGCAGGAATCAGTATCGCTCGCGGTCATGGACGCGGGCTACTCGGTGTTCATCGCGCGCGCCGAAGCGGTCAGGATCGTGTCGACAGGGGTCAAACTCGGAGGCAGATTGCCGGCGTATTGCTCGGCGACCGGGCGCGTACTGCTGTCCGGCTTGACGGAAGACGAGGCTCGCCAGCACCTCGACAGCGTGCCGATGAAGCGGTTAACCGATCGCACGCTCGCAAACACCACAGCCGTCTTGAAGGCCGTCAAGCTCGCGGCGGAAAACGGCTACGCCATCAGCAACGAGGAGCTCGAGATCGGTATGTCCGCGATGGCTGTACCGGTCAGAAATCGAAGCGGCGAGATCGCGGCCGCACTCAGCGTCAGCGTGTTTTCTGGACGCGTAAGCGTGGCCACTTTGGAGGAGAAGTTTCTGCCCGTTTTAAGGATGATTGCGGCGCGACTGCAGCGCGCGCTTTGAGCGAAAGATGTGAATCGCGACGGAAATTCCCAGGGGACGTCATGACACTACCGGTGAAGCTGCTTGAGCATGTCTGGAATGCAGTACCCGGAAAAGTTGACGTTGCAGTACCGGGGCATACCCTTTCTCTGCTGCGAGAGGAAGTGAGCCGAAGCGGCGGTGACTTGCCGACACTGCAAGGTGACGTAGTCCGTGAGAAACGGGGCTTGCGTCGAAGCGGTTACGCCAAGATGAGCCTCCAGGGTGAGCATGGGACGGTTGAGGAACACGAACCTATTGAAACGCATCTGAGGGTTGAAATGTCACCCCTGGCCACACCGCTTTACGGGCAGGACGCGGACTGTTGCCGGTCACACGTATGGCCCGGCGACACGAGTGCTGACTGGAATTGTATGCTGTTCAGCATGGAGCCACGGGAGCGCGCAGCTAGACCGTGGTGTTCGCGACGACTTGCGGCGAGCAAGGACAAAGACTGCGACAGGCAACCTCGCCCATGCGTTGAGTCCAGCATGTGAACTGGGAGAGGCTTGCACAGATGCCAAGGGAGTGTGCCCCCGATGATATGCAGGCTGGCGGAGCCGGCCCCGGATTCCCAGAAAAACCCGACTTAAAACTGTGCTATTAAGATAAGTTTTCTTATGTGCGACGTGAGGTCGCTTCGTTCGTTGTTTTACCGTCGATGTCTGGCGGGAGGAAACCGGGCGTTCCGTCGCCCGTAGTCTATTGGTGCATGCGGGGCTGGTAACGGCGCCGTGTGAAGCCACCGAGACAATGTAGCCCGGCGCAAGCTAAGCCGTGGTCGTGAGACGACGATGCCCCTGCGAGTGTCAATGCGGAGGGGGCGCTAGACTGGATGGCATGGCTAAAGTATTTGAACTGCTGATAAACATCGTTAACTTAGACGGGCCAAAGACACTGATAGGCCCCACCCAAAACGGGAACGTAGCAGGTCTGCCCTTTATAAGATGGGGCAGCGCGGACATGGTGCTACCGGTGGAGAAGCAGAGCCTAAACCATTCCTGCGAACGATGCGGAACACGGAAACCCCGTATCTCTGCCCAGTCGGGCAAGCCGACCGTGAGGAAAGCTGTTGGAGGTGCGGGAACAGGAGTGCGGAGAAAGCGAACGCCGTCCTGTAATCGGACGGATAGGGATTGCGCCGCAAGGCAACATCATCCTACGCGAAAGCGGGCAGACTTCCGCATGGTCTTTCGTCACGAAAGAGTCTGACGAACCTTCAAAGGAGGAGAAGCAAATGACAGTGCAGCAAGCCGGCACCGGTGCGTCCTCCGATCGCGCAATGCATTGGAACGATGTCGATCGGGCCCGATGCTATCGTGAGATTCGAAGGCTGCAGGCTCGCATCGTGAAGGCGACACAGGACGGCAAGTACGGCAAGGTGAAGGCTTTGCAGTGGTTGCTGACCCACTCGTTCAGCGGCAAGGCACTCGCCGTCAGACGGGTGACTGAGAATCAGGGTAGACGGACTCCCGGCGTAGACGGCCTCACGTGGTCTACGCCGAGGTCCCGACTCCAGGCAGTGAAGTCTCTAAAGCGGCGGGGCTACCGCCCTCTGCCGCTGAGACGAATATATATCCCGAAAGCCGACGGGAAACGGCTGAGACCTCTTGGAATTCCCTGCATGGTCGACAGAGCGCAACAGGCGCTTCATCTGCTTGCACTCGAACCTGTTGCAGAAACCATGGCGGATCCGAACTCTTATGGGTTCAGAGCCGCCCGCTCCACGGCCGACGCGATAGAACAGTGCTTTATCTCACTGGCCAGCAGCAATCGCGCGCAGTGGATTCTGGAGGCCGACATCCGGAACTGCTTTGATGAAATTTCGCATGATTGGTTGGTCGCCCACATCCCAACGGACAAAGCGATACTGCGAAAGTGGTTGAAGGCTGGCTACCTTCACAACAGTGTCTTTCACTCGACGGAAGCGGGTACGCCTCAGGGCGGTATTATCTCGCCCACGTTGATGAACATGACTCTCGATGGGTTAGAACGAACACTTCTTGCGAAGTTCTGCAGAGGCGGCCGGAATCCGTCGAAGGTTAACGTCGTTCGATATGCAGACGACTTTGTTATCACTGGCGCGACGCGAGAAGTGCTGGAGGATGAAGTCATGCCGCTGGTCGTGCAGTTTCTTGCACAGCGGGGATTATCGCTGTCACGGGAGAAGACCCGGATCACGCATATCAACGATGGGTTCGATTTCCTGGGCATGAACGTTCGCAAGTACGACGGCAAGTTGTTGATCAAGCCGGCCAAAACGAGCGTTCAGCGCTTCATGCGGAAGCTTCGGGACGTCGTGAAAGGCAATGCAACGCTAAGGCACGATCGTCTGATCCGCCTGCTCAACCCAAAGATTCGCGGTTGGGCGAATTATTATCGGCATGTCGTGGCGAAGCGCACCTTTAACAAGGTTGCTCATGCGATTTGGCAATGTCTATGGCGTTGGGCGAAGCGCCGACACCCGCAGAAGAACTCGCACTGGGTACGTCGGAAGTACTTTCGAACCGTTGGCGCCCGCCAATGGGTCTTTGGTACGGCGACGGACAAAGTGCTCAGCAATGGAAAGCGTGAACTTCTGACGCTGTACGACATTGTCGGCACGCCGATCCGGCGGCACCGCAAGATCAAGGGTGCCGCAAACCCGTTCGACCCGCAGTGGGAAAGTTATTTCGAAGAGCGGTTGGGCTTCGCGATGATGGACTCGCTCAAGGGCCGGATGCGGCTGATCCGGTTGTGGCTCGATCAGCAGAGGTCCTGTCCCGTCTGTCGTCAAATGATCACGAAATCCAGTGGCTGGCGGCTGTACCACCTGGAGCGAAAGATCGATGGCGGTAAGGACACGATCAGCAACCTGACGATGCTTCACCCGGATTGCCATCGGGCCGCGCGTGCCCTCGGACTCTCAGTAGTGAAACCGGCCTCGGCAATGGGGCTTTGAAAGGCTTGAGCCGTGTGCTGGGAAACTCGCATGCACGGTTCTTAGGGGGCGGCGGTGCAGTAATGCACCGCTGCTACCCGACCTAAAGGCATCTGTTTTCAGGCTAAACTCCGGGGTATGAAAACGCGCCACGCCCTGCCCCCTGCAGCTGCTGCTGACGCTGCATCCTCTGCATCCTCTGCATCCTCTGCATCCTCTGCATCCTCTGCATCCTCTGCATCCTCTGCATCCTCTGCATCCGGTTTTCCCGGCGCCGACGAGCTTGCCGTGCTGCGCGCGTGGTACGCCGGCGTGTCCGTGCGGCAGGCCGTGGCGCGTTACCTGCCCGCCGCACTCGGTGACGGGAAATCGGCGCGCGGCGTGCTCGGGCGCATCCGCGGCAAACTGCTGGACGTTGCGCGCGCGGCCCATCGCGACGATCTCGTCGCCCTCCTCACTCATCCGGTAGCGGGACGCGAGCAGCATGCAAAAGGCGTGGCGCAGGCGATCGACGCGCTGCGCACCGCGCGCCCGCCGGAACCGCAGATCGCCGACGACATCGCGCAGTGGTTTTCCCCGCGCGCGGCGCGCGTACTGCACGCGTACGGCATCACGACGCTCGCCGATCTCACCGTGCGCATTCCGCGCCGACGCCAGTGGTGGAAGGCCGTGCCGGGGCTCGGCACCGCGAGCGCCCGTTCGATCGAGGCGTTCTTCGCCGCCTGGCCTGCGCTCACGGACAGGGCGCGTGGGCTGGTGGTCGCGAGCCCGCGCGGCGACATCGTGCCGTGGGAAACCCTCAAACTGCCGCACGAGGTCGACGGCTCCGCCGGCACCTTCCGCGCACCGCCCGCCACCTGCACGCTCGACGCGTCCAACGACTACGAGGCCGTGCAGACGTGGCTGTCCCTGCACGAGTCGCCCGCCACGCAGCGGACCTACCGCAAGGAAGCCGAGCGGCTGATCCTCTGGGCCATCGTCGAACGCGGCCGCGCGCTGTCGTCGCTCACGACCGAAGACGCGATTGCGTACCGGACGTTCCTGCGCCATCCGTCGCCGCGGGGACGCTGGATCGGCCCGGTGCGCCCCCGCACGTCACCGGACAGGGTGCCGTTTAACGGCACCCTGTCGGCGCGCTCGGTCGCGCACGCGCTGTCGATTCTCGGCGCCCTGTTCCGCTGGCTGGTCGAACAGCGCTACGTGCTGGCCAATCCGTTTGCGGGCATCAAGGTGCGCGGCGGCAAGACGGCATCGGCGCTCGACGCGGCGCGCGCCTTTACCGACGGAGAATGGGCACTGCTACGTACGATCGCCGACGGCCTCGAATGGTCTTACGGCTGGACGGTTCCGGCCGCGCAGCGCTTGCGGTTCCTGCTCGATTTCGGCTTTGCGACGGGTTTGCGCGCGAGTGAGCTGGTCGGCGCGACGCTCGGCCACGTCGAGACGGACGCACGCGGCGAGCACTGGCTGCGCGTCACCGGCAAGGGCGGCAAGATGGCGCGGGTGGCGCTGCCGCCGCTCGCGTGGGACGCACTGGTCCGCTATCTGGCCGGGCGCCAGTTGCCGACTACTACTGCGCGCTGGCGGCCGGACACACCGGTCATCGGCAGCCTGGAAGCGGACAGTGACGCGGCCATCAGCAGTGTGCGGCTGTGGAGCGTGCTCGAGCGCTTTCTCGTCCTTGCCGCCAGTGCCATCGAGGCCGATCACCCGCCGCTCGCGGAGAAGCTGCGCCGCGCGAGCCTGCACTGGATGCGGCACACCCATGCCACGTATGCGCTGGGGCACGGCGCCGAACTCACCACGGTGCGCGACAACCTGCGGCACGCTTCCGTCTCGACGACGTCGATTTACCTGCACAGCGACGAAGTGAAGCGCGCACGGCAGATCGGCGAGGCTTTTACAAACCGGAGGTGAGAGTGCCCGGTCGCGTCACGGGCGCGCCTGTCAGCCGCCATCCGGTATGCCCGCCTGCGCGCTTCGCGATGCGAAGCAGCCTGTATCCTGATGCTGGCGACGATCGCCAACCTCATCAGACCGATACGCATACCGCTTTACCCGCATAAACGGCAACGCCCTGAAACCCGACATGGAAAAACCTGAATTCGAGCCGCAGATTCTGGCAAACCAGCAAGGCGTGTCATTCCGCCTCGTCATTGGGCACGCCCTCGTCGAATGCGTCATCACGACCGCAGCGCTGGAGGCCCACTTCTGGCTCGAAGACCGGGCCGACGACCTCCAGATCCTCAGGACCTTCCGCAACGGATACAGCCGCATCCGCGCGATCGCTGAACGCAAGCTGCTCGCGCACCCGGGCGTACGCGTCGAACTGACACCTAACGATTTCAGGCGCCACTGATCAAACCGGGCAACGCAGGTTACGCCACATCGTGGTCCGCAAGGAAATCAAAGGTTGCTCAACCCGGATGTCCCTTTTTCGGACGGACGAGACGGTGGCCCGCTATCATCCTTCTGCCAGACGGGGTTGTGGCGAAGCCAGGCGGGAGGGCGCGAGCGTTTGACGGTTAGTTGCGTTATGAATGCCGGGGCGCCTTGAGTACACACGGGTTGCTGCCCTATCTCGCAGCCATTGCTCCGTCAAAAGCCAGAACGATGATGTCCGTAACGTTGTGAGGTTCGAAGACCCCTGCTGCGTTCGGGCGCGGCCCGGCATCCGTGCCCGACCGCGTTCAATCGCACACGACTGTATGCGCCCCAGCGATGAGCCATGTATTTCGCGGGCCATCTACGGAAATGCTTCCCGCGCGGACGCCCGCTCCAGGCTGACAACTGAGCGGCCGGCGCTTGCCGAGCCCAACAACGTCTGGCTGCTCTGATAGTTGTTCGAATCGTCAACAAGTCCATGCAGGGCACCGTTACACCGAGCATTGCGGGGGGCGCGGTGCAGACAGCGTTCACCATTACTTGCAATCTCAAGTTACGGTTACGGCTTTCCTATTTCATCTGCTCCGGGTACGGAAGACTCCTTCCAAAGAAACAAGCTCAAGTAGCTTTGTCCATTACCGCACCTCCGGGCGGAAATCCCCGGCTCACTTCAGATTCATCAATCCGTTCACCCTGCGATTCAGAGCAAGCGGATTCGACTCTTTGAGAGCATCCGGCAACAGGTCGTCAGGCATGTCCTGATAGCTCACTGGACGGAGAAACCGGTCGATCGCCAGGCTGCCTACTGACGTGGAGCGGCCATCGGATGTCGAGGGGTAGGGGCCGCCATGGACCATCGCGTGGCCGACCTCCACACCAGTCCCAAAACCATTCACCAGAATGCGGCCGCTGCGTCGTTCCAGCGCCGGCAGGAACATGCGCACGTTGGGATGATCGGCAGCGTCGATATGCACGGCGGCGGTCAATTGCCCTTCGAGCGATTCGACCAGCGCCAGCATTGCCGCCAGGTCCGGGCAGCGTACGACGAGCGCCGCCGCCCCGAATATCTCCTCATGCAGTTCAGCGTGGCGATTGAAAGCGTCAGCGGTCGTGACGAACAGCGCTGCCCGCGCCTCTTGTGCTGTTTTCGGCTCATTGCCGCGCGCTGCCGTCTTTACTGCATCGTGCGCTGCAGTTCTGGCGACGGCCGTTTCGTACGCCTTGCGGATGTCGGGCGTCAGCATCGTGGCCGCGGGCGCATCGGCCAGTCCGGCGGCAGCGCCTTCGATGAACCGATCGAGATCGGGCGAGTCCACCGCGAGAATCAGACCAGGATTCGTACAGAACTGACCAGCACCGAGCGTGAGGGCCGCGGCAAATGCCAGCCCTATTGCCTCGGCGCGATTCGCCAGCGCGGCGGGGAACAGCAGGACGGGATTGACACTGCTCATCTCGGCGTAGACCGGAATCGGCTCAGGGCGCTGGGCTGCGAGCTTCATGAGCGCTGTTCCGCCACCCCGCGAACCCGTGAAGCCGACTGCCTTGATTCGGCGGTCGCCGACAAGACGTTGTGCAATGTCCCTCCCGCTGTCGAAGAGAAGTGAGAAGGTACCCTCAGGCATGCCGCAATCCCGAACCGCCTTCTGCACCGCCAGCGCGGCAAGTTCGGACGTTCCCGGATGCGCGGGATGTGCCTTGACGATGACCGGACAACCTGCCGCCAGCGCAGACGCCGTATCTCCGCCGGCCACTGAAAACGCCAGTGGAAAATTGCTCGCACCGAATACCGCCACAGGTCCGAGTGGAACATAGCGCAGGCGCAGATCCACGCGAGGAAGTGGCTTCCTTTCGCTATCGGCAGGGTCGATGCGAACCCCAAGAAAGTCTCCCTGACGCACGACAGCGGCAAACATCCGTAGCTGACCCACCGTGCGGCCGCGCTCGCTCTCGACCCGCGCACGCGGCAGACCAGTTTCCGCGACACAGCGCTCGATCAGGTCACCCTCCAAATCAAGGATGTTCTGCGCAATAGCCTCAAGAAAATCAGCTCTAGCGGGGAGCGAACCTTCCCGGTAGATGTCGAATGCCGACCAGGCCAGCGCGCAGGCGCGTTCTAGGTCGGCATAGGTAGCGCCGCCGAATGCCGGTTCGATCGTCTCCCCGGTTGCCGCGTGGACCGCACGGATCGACCCGTTCGTGCCCAGAACAGCCGTGTGACCTATCAACATTTTTCCTTCTATTCGCATAACTAAATTCTCAAGTGAGACTGCGTGTTTAACCTGAGCCATGTCCGCTGATATTCAATGAAAGATCAGCGGACCCACGGCAATGAAGCGGATACGACTCCGCTTTCCCGATATGCCCACGAAGAATGCTCGCGAGCAGTGCGCCGAACCCGAACTCCCACGGCGCAATGCGATGCGAATAGTTGACGGTGTTGACGAGTGCACCGAAGCGCGGGCTCGATATCGTCACCGTATCGCCGATCTGATGCGTGAACCCTTGCCCTGGCACGTTACGATCCGCGGTCGGTGCAAACAGCGTCCCGAGATACAGCATCATGCCGTCCGGGTATTGATGGTGAGGGCCCATCGCCTGCGCAACGAGTTCCGAGGGGTCCCGGCTGATGCGTTTCATGGAACTCGCCCCTGTCAGAACGTATCCATCTGTTCCTTCCACGCGCAGCGAAAGCTCCGCAGCCCGAACATCATCGAGACCGAACGTACTGTCGAAGAGGCGAATGAACGGGCCAATCGAGGCCGACGCGTTGTTGTCCTTCGCCTTGCCGAGCAGCAGTGCACTCCGGCCTTCGAAATCCCGAAGGTTGACGTCGTTCCCGAGCGCGGCGCCGACGATTTCCGCCCGGCTGGTCACCGCCAGCACGATTTCAGGCTCCGGGTTATTCCACTGCGAATTTTCATGAATTCCGATTTCGCTGCCGGTGCCCACAGCGGACATGGGTTGCGCTTTCGTGAAGATCTCCGCATCTGGACCGATGCCGACTTCCAGATACTGCGACCACATTCCTTCCTGAATTAGCACCTGGCGCACCGCGTCGGCTTGCTCAGACCCCGGGCGAACACTTGCGAGCCGATCGCCCAGCGCCGACATGACGCGCGCGCGCACTTCATCGGCCCGGCTCGCGTCGCCTCCCGAGCGCTCCTCGATCACCCGCTCCAGAAGGCTTTCGACGAAGGTCACACCGCTCGCCTTGACCGCCTGCAGGTCACATGGCGCGATGAGCCAGGGAGTGGAAGGATCGCGTCGATCGAAGGCGGAATTGGCAAGAACCGAGTCTAATCCCGCAAGCCTCGGCAGGTTCGCGGCGGCCTTCTTCAGCCGAAGTCCGATTTCCGGTTGCTCAAGCAGCGTGCTGGTCGTCAGCGCGGCCGGCGACACATCCAGCAGTTCGCCGCCGATAACAGCAACAGGACGCGGCGCGCCGAGATCGGGGCACCACGCGCGCCCGACGAGCACCGCCTGCTCCAGATCGTCAGGCAGCGCGGATCGATCATTTAATAGCATCTCTTTCTCCAACCTCGTATGGGTTATTTGCGGGCGTCGGTGCGGTACATGCTCCACCTATGTTGGACACCGGCTGCTCACATAATTGCGCTGATCTGCCAGGGGACGAATTCGTTTTGTCCGTAACCGTGCTGCTCACTACGGGAACGTGTCCCGGAGGCCACGTCGAGCAGCAGTTTGAACAGCACCGCGCCAAGTTGCTCGATCGTTGTGCTCCCTTCCAGCACTTCTCCGCAGTTCAGGTCCATATCGTCGGACTGACGTTGCCAGAGTGCCGTGTTTGTCGCGAGCTTTACCGACGGCGAGGGCGCGCAGCCGTAAGCCGAACCACGTCCCGTCGTGAAGCAGATCAGGTTCGCACCGCCGGCAACCTGGCCGGTAGCCGACACCGGGTCGTAGCCAGGGGTGTCCATGAACACCAGACCGCGCGCCCTAACCGGCTGGGCGTACTCGTACACCTCGACAAGGTTCGTCGACCCTGCCTTTGCGATGCCGCCCAGGGACTTCTCGAGGACGGTCGTCAAGCCACCGGCCTTATTGCCCGCCGACGGATTGTTGTTGATCTGCGCCCCTTGCCGTTGCGCGTACGCTTCCCACCACCTGATGCGATCGACCAGTTTCTGTCCCACTTCGGGCGTTACCGCGCGGCGGGTCAACAGGTGCTCGGCGCCATATATCTCCGGCGTCTCCGAGAGAATCGCCGTGCCGCCGTGCCGCACGAGCAAATCGACGGCTGCACCCAGCACGGGATTGGCCGTGACGCCCGAATATCCGTCCGACCCACCACATTGAAGGCCGATGGTGAGATGACTTGCCGAAACCGTTTCGCGCTTGACGTCGTTCGCGTAAGGCAACATCTGCCGGATCAGTTCGATACCCTTTGCAATTGTCAGCGTCGTGCCACCAGTGTCCTGAATCGTGAAGGTACGCAAGCGATCGTGTTCTTTGAGTCCCTGGGTTTCGAGCAGTCGCGAAATCTGATTCGTTTCACAGCCCAGGCCGATAACCAGCACGCTCGCGAAGTTGGGATGGCACGCATAGCCGCCAAGCGTGCGCTGGAGCATCGCGAGACCGTCGCCCTCGGAGTCGATGGCGCAACCCGAACCATGGGTGAGCGCGACGACGCCGTCCACATTCGGAAACGCGGCCAGCGCTTCGGGACGAATGTCACGGCGAAAATAGTCGGAAATGGCTCGCGCGACCGTCGCCGAGCAATTCACCGAGGTGAGAATGCCGATGTAATTGCGCGTAGCCGCACGGCCGTCTTCACGCACAATGCCCTGGAAGGTGGCGGGCTCGGTCGACGGGACGGTGGCACGCACGCCTTGACTGAATGCGTAGTCACGGGCGAATTCGCCCATCGCAAGATTATGCGTATGAACATGCTGCCCGGCGCGGATCGGCTGGCTCGCAAAGCCGATGATCTGGCCATACCGATGCACCGCCTGACCCTCGCCGATGTCCCGTGTCGCCACCTTGTGACCGGGTGGGATCAATCCCGAGACCGTCACCGCTTCCCCATCCAGCACCGTGCCGGACATAAGCTGATCGAGGGCGATGACGACATCGTCAGCGGGATTGAGTCGAATGACGCGAACCGGTCTGACCGCGGTCGATGCACCGGGCTTGCCCGCAACAGGGGACGACATGGAACTACTCCTTCGTTTCTCAATGCTTGACGACAGTTTCAGGACCGGCCGACCGGCGTCGCGCGACACGGGCTGCAGGCGTGTTCAGACGACATTTCATCCGGCGCTCCACGGCGTCTTGCAACGCGTGTACTCCAGTTGATAGAGCGTGGAGTCCGGGGCAACCGCACCGCTCGCCTGCAAAGCAGCGAGTCCGGCAATGAAAGCGTCTACCGCTGAGCGGACATAGTCGACGCGGCATCCTTCGATCATCACGATCCATGTCGGCACCTGGGTGCCTTCCGAACGCGCCTTCTTCTCCGCGGTTTCCACCTTGCTGACTGCCTCATCGGCCAGACACAGGTGCACGCCCGTGATGCCGCGCCGGTCGGCGAGCGGCGGCAAGACCTGCTGACGCAATCCCTTCACGACATTGTCTCGTGCCGACGAAGGCACATCAAAGCGCACCGTCGCGAGATTGGCGCCCTGCCCGACACCGTCCGAATACGCCACATGGCAGATCGAGCGGGCCACGCTGCGAAACGACGGAACGACCTGCTTCGTCCATGGCGTCGGCGAATTGAGCCGAAGCAGGTAGTCCTGCGCGCCGAGCACCTCTACGGTGTCGGCTTCATACAGATTGAAGTACTCGGGGCCCGCATCCAGCGCAATGTAGCGGCGGCCGCGCCTGAAGCCGGGAATTCCGGCGCGCTCCGGCATGTGTTCGCGGTTGTGCCACTCGTAGAATTCATCCTTCGCTTCCGGCAGCAGGTCATGCCAGATTGCGACCACGCCCGTTCCAGCAAGGCTCATATCTCCTCCTTCTATAGATCGAATCGTTTTATCGTGCCAACGGATATTCGCCGCGGCCCCACGCCGCGCCAAGCGCATCCGCGTACGGCAAGACCTTCTGGCTCTGCTCGCCGAGTGCGCTGCCGCCGAGGGTCATGGTGTCGCCCGCTTTCAGAAAGACGGGCGGCTTCTGACCGAGCCCGACGCCGGGCGGCGTCCCAGTGATAATGACGTCGCCAGGCATGAGCGGCATGAAGCGGCTGAGATATGCCACGATATGCGCGACGCTGAAAATCATCGTGCGTGTATTGCCCGTCTGACGACGCGTGCCGTTGACGTCGAGCCACAGGTCGAGCACCTGCGGGTCGGGCACTTCGTCACGCGTCACGAGCCACGGGCCGAGCGGGGCAAAAGAGAAGCCGCTTTTGCCCTTGGTCCACTGACCCTCGCGTTCGAGCTGATACGCGCGTTCGGACACGTCATTGGCAAGGCAGTAACCCGCCACATGATCGAGGGCGGCGGCTTCATCGATCTGCCAGGCGGGTTTGCCGATCACCACGCCCAGTTCAACCTCCCAATCCAGCTTTTGCGCGTCTGCCGGCAGGATGACCGGATCGTTCGGACCGCTGATCGAACCCGTATGCTTGTTGAACACGACGGGTTCCCGCGGTATCGGCGTATCGGTTTCAGCGGCATGGTCGGTGTAGTTCAGACCAATGCACACGAGGTTACGGACATTGCCGATACAGGCGCCAAGGCGCGTGCCCGCTTCCACGACGGGCAGGTGATTCAGATCGAGTTCGCTCAGCTTTGCAAGGGCCGCTGGGGAAACAGTCGTTCCATCGATGTCGTCGACGATGCCGGTCAGATCGCGGATCGCCCCTCTCGAATCGATGACACCGGGATGCTCCTGACCAGGCTGGCCGAAACGGACGAGACGCATTTGAAGACTCCTATCAAGACAAAAAACGTATGGGCAACGTGCCGAGATCACCAAAGCCGATCTGCAACTCGCTGCCGGTCGGCAATTCGAGTACGCCCGCGTAAGAGCCCGTGATCACAGCCTGGCCGGCATGCAATCCAAGGCCGCGGAGGCGGAGAAAGTTGGCGAGCCACACGATCGGCGCGAGCACGCTGCGATCAGGGTGGCGGCCTGCAAAGCTGACCGTGTCCTCTCCGGCGCGAGCCAGACTGACGGTGAATTCGACAGGGAGATCGGCCGGCGTCGCGCCCTCGCGCATCTCGACGCGCGGCCCAATGACGAGACCTGCATTGAACAGGCCGTCCGCCAGCAATTCAGGAAACGTCAGCGATTCCGGATGCGCATAGCGACTGCCCAGCAGTTCGAGCGCGAGGTGAACATTCCCGAGGGCGTCGAGCACCTCGGCTTCGCCATAGGCTGCGCTGCGTGGCGGCAGATCGCGAGCTAGCAAACAGGCGAGTTCCGGCTCTGCCCTTACACAGGACTGCCCGGGCACGGCGCGAATGCGGCATTGGGCGCCTCGATGGATAACGGCGTCATAGATTGGCGCAGCGATGAGTTTGCCCGCCGGCGGCAGCGCGCATTTCCACGCGCCGGCCTGCCAACCGAGCTGATCGCCCACTTTTCGCTGGATCGCGAAACCCTCGTCCAGATTCGTGGGCCGCAGTTCGATGGGAAGACGCTCCGCGAGCGTGCCTTGCCGGCGCGCCGCGACGAGAAGACGTGCTGTTTGGTCTTCCAGCGCGGGGAGTCGCTCGAGAGCCGGAGCTGCGGCCGGCGTGTTCATGCCGCCTCGCTCGCATGCGAGCCGACGCTCTGGCGCGGCCACACGGCACCGAGCTTCTCGGTTGCTTCCTGGAGTAGCGCGTAAAAAGCCTCATAACGGTCCGGCTGAACCCGCATGACCGGTCCGGCAATACTCATCGTGCCGACCACCGCGCCGTCAATCAGCGAACGCACCGGCACCGCGAGAGCCACGACGCCGGGCTCGGCCTCTTCGACGACAAGCCCGTAGCCACGGTGCCGGGTCCGCTCCAACTCCGGAATCAGCTGCTCGACGCTGCTGATGGCCTTCGGCGCATACACGCCGCTGGCGGCGGGTTTGCCGAGTCCACCGCGCAGTGCGTGTTCAATCGCCTCGTCGTTGGACATGGTCGCCAGCCATACCTTGCCGTTGGCCGTGGCGTGCAAGACGATGGGCTTGTCCATAGACGGCGAATACATCAGACCAGGCGCCGCACCTTGGGACGACGCCAGCCACGCGAGCGTTCCTTCGTTGACGACCGTCAACCGAACCAGTTCGCGGCACTGAGCCGCGACTCCGTCCAGGATCGGCTGCACCAGGCCCGGCAGACCGAGCCCATGCAGATACCGCTGCCCGAGCAACGACAGCTTCAGGGTCAGCCGGTACTGGGACGTCTGTTCATCCTGTTCCGCCCACCCCTGCTCGCACAGTTGCGCAAGCACCCGGTGAGCGGGCCCTTTTTCCAGCTCGAGTTCGGCGGCGATATCGGACATACGCATCCAGCGCGCCTCACGTGCGAGCAACTCAATCGCCTGAAGCGACCGGTCAACTGCTCCCTTGACAACTCTCATAATTGACGTAACATGATTCTTATTGGAACGGTGTTACAACAATAGACAAGAAACACCGGAAAGTCAATCACAAATGGAGACAGGCATGAACCCTAGTGCACCGGCGAGGCCCGACGGCAAGCGCCAATCGAAGGTTGCAGCAGCCAGCGGCTGGATCGGCTCGGCGCTCGAGTACTACGACTTTTTTATCTACGCGACCGCAGCCTCGTTGCTGTTCCCGCAACTCTTCTTTCCCTCTGACAATCCGACGGTGGGCATCATTGCTTCACTGGCGACCTTTGGCGTGGGCTACGTCGCCCGACCGATTGGCGCCATGGTGCTCGGACACATTGGCGACCGACACGGCCGCAAGACAGTGCTGATCTTTTGCATGTTCCTGATGGGCTTTGCAACGATGTGTGTGGGCCTCTTGCCCACTTACAAGCAGGTCGGTGTGTGGGCTCCGGTGTTGCTCGTCATCCTGCGACTCATCCAGGGGTTTGCAGTCGCAGGCGAGATGTCCGGCGCCAGTTCCATGATTCTTGAACATGCGCCATTCGGACGGCGGGGATACTTTGCGAGCTTCACCCTTCAAGGGGTGCAAGCGGGGCAGCTCCTTGCGGCAGCTGTCTTCCTGCCGCTCGCGCATTTCATGCCCAAAGACCAGTTTGCATCGTGGGGCTGGCGCATTCCGTTCCTGCTGAGCATCGTCGTGATCATCGCCGGCTACATCATTCGCCGTCAGGTAGATGAAACCCCCGCTTTTTCCGAAGAGCAGACACACGGGAAAGTTCCGGCCTCGCCGGTCATCGAGGTCCTTAGCGAGAGTTGGGGCGACGTGTTACGCGTCGTCGGCATGGCGCTCGCCGCCGTCACCGCGCTCCTTGCGACCGTGTTCGGCGCCACCTATGCAGTCCAGCCGGCGTACGGGATCGGCTTTCCTGCCGGCGTCTATCTGTGGGTGCCGGTCCTCGGCAACCTTTGCTCAGTGATACTGATCCCCATTGTCGGCAACCTCTCGGACAAGATTGGCCGCAGGCTCCCGATTCTGGTCGGTGTTGTGAGCTCCGGGATCCTCTCTTTCGGCTACCTGTACGCCATCAGCGTCCACAGTATATGGCTCTCACTAGTCTTCTCGGTGCTCATGTGGGGCGTCGCTTACCAGGGCTTCAACGGCGTGTTCCCGAGCCTCTTCCCCGAACTGTTCCGCACGCGCGTGCGCGTCTCCGGCATGGCGATCGGACAAAACGTCGGGACGACTTTGTGTGCCTTGCTGCCGTCGCTTTTCGTCGCACTCGCGCCTCCGGGGTCCGCCCATATCCCGCTGAAGATAGGTTTTCTCACCTTCGGCATTTGTCTGGTTGCCGCGTTCGCCGCGTTCACTACACGAGAAACGTACCGTATTCGCCTTGACGATCTGGGCGACCGCAATGCGGTCCCCGTACCGAAGGCCGAATATGAACGCCTGCGCAGTGAAGCTATCGCTCGGACGATCAAGGATGCCGATGCAGGCGAGCTTGCCAATGAACTGCGGTCTTAGCCGCCGCGACCGCCGTATTCGTCGCGCCGCGCGCGGGGCGCAAGTCACGCTGGGCCGTCGAGCCGCGCGATTTGCCATCCGCAATTACTGTGAGTACCCGAAGCAATGGAGGAGAAAGGCACATGCACAACGAAGGCACGCCGCGTTACAACGGCCCGCGTGAACTCGCGCAGTCCCTAAGCGCGTTGTCGCAAATCAGCGCGTCCGAGAACCCCTGGACTCAGGAGGGCCTGCGCGCCGACTCAGAGTATCGCGACCTCGGGCTCGCCACCGCCACCAACGGTCGCATCGGGGCGAAGCATATTCGCGCGCTTGAGCCGTTCACCGCACCCACTGGCTGGCACTGGCATGACATGACCGCGCACTACCTCTACGTGCTGCGTGGATCGATCACGTTCCGATTTGCCGGGGTGGACAGCGATGTCACGCTCAGCGCCGGTGACGGCCTGTCCCAGCCCGCCGGCGTTCCGCACAACGTGATGTGGCGCTCGGATGACCTCGAAGTGATCGAGATCAACGAGCCGGCGGTCTTCGGAACATGGGATCTGGCTCAACCGCCGGCACCATGGAAATAGCAAACAGGCGCATCGAGCTTTCGTGAATGCGGGCTTTCTTCATAACGCACGTTGTACGTCGCAACAGGTGGACACCTCGACGCTGTACGCCGTAGCGAATGTGCAGGAATCGACCTTCGTTTTACATTGGATATCAAGCCGCAATGCAATTACATATCTCTGGCACAACGCGACTCTATGGATTGGTAGGCGACCCGTTGAGCGCGGCGAAATCGCCACAATTGTTGAACCGGCTGTTTATCGAGCAGCACGCCGACGCGGCCTGCGTCCCCTTCTGGGTCAAGGGAGATAACCTGCCGGCCTTCGTCGGCGGTGCACGAGCGATGGGCAATCTGTCCGGCATGCTGGTCACCATGCCTCATAAGGAACGGATGCTCGCATTTGTCGACGAGCTCGATGCGACTGCTCGTCAGGTGGGCGCGCTCAACGTCATTCGCTGCGAAGCAGACGGACGCTGGGTCGGCGCGATATTTGACGGCGTCGGCTGCGTCCTTGGAATGCAGTGGGAAGGCAACCATCCGGCAAATAAGTCGGTGCTTCTCGTTGGCGCGGGAGGCGCGGGCCGAGCCATCGCATTCGCCGTCGCCTCCGCGGGCGCTAGCAGGCTGACCATATCGGACGTCGATAAGCGTCGGGCCGACGATCTCGCGGCAGCTGTCGCTGTTGCGACGGGCTGCGATACACGCTCGGCCCCCGCCGATCCACACGGCTTCGAGGTCGTGATCAATGCAACGCCGCTTGGCATGAAAGCGAACGATGCCATGCCAGTCGATCCAGAGCGGCTTGCGCCCGGTGCCATCGTCGTAGACATCGTCAATTCGGCGGAGCCGACGCCGCTTCGCCTCGCCGCGCACGCGCGCGGGTGCCGCACTCAGGATGGCGGTCCGATGCACCAGGGACAGGCGCTGTATGCCTTGCGCTTCCTTGGATTCGACTACCGTCCCGATGGACGATCACTACCGAACGGCGCACTACGATGAATGCCGAGTCAGGCGACATAGCTGACGACGGTGCGGAACATAAGGAAAGCGCCAAGGCTGGTTATCAACTGACTTCTGGTGGAACAGTCGCGAGATATCTCAAGGGAGAATACGTATGAGAGTTGCATTGATAGAGGCTAGCCATTGGCATGTCCCACTTTACCTTGATGCGCTTGAAGCGCCAGGAATTCAGGTCGTTGCAGTGTCGGATGCCGAGCACCTGAAGGGTGAGGCGATTGCCGCACGATTCGGAAGCAGGTTGTACTCGTCGGCCTATGAGTTGCTCGAGCGCGAGGAGGTCGATTTCGCATTTGTGTTCGGTCGGCATTCTGAAATGCCGGCGCTCGCTGAGGCGGTGATCGCACGCAACATTCCCTTCGCACTCGAAAAGCCGTGTGGGATCAACATGTCGCAAGTCACCCGGCTTCGCACCCTGGCCGAGGAAGCCAATCTCTATTGCGCGGTACCGTTGATCTTCCGGATGAGTGAGTTGCTCCGCTCGCTCGAAGATGCGGAGGGCCGCATACCGTCGGATTTCAACTTCATGTCGTTCCGCTTCGTTGTGGGTCCGCCCGATCGATACGAAGCGGCAGGCGCCGGCTGGGCGCTCGATCCCGTCTATTCCGGCGGCGGTTCGACAATCAACGTGGCCACGCACTTCATCGACTTGTTCAGATTGCTCACCGGCAAGGAAATCGCCCGCGTCTCCGCCATCATGAACTCAAGAACCCATCGGGGTGCCGTAGAAGACTATTCGCTGCTGACCATGCAAACCGAAGACGGCGTGATTGGCCTGGTGGAGACGGGGTACAGCTTTCCCAGTACCGTTGAGGAGCAGCGGGAATTTTCTTTTACCCTTGCTTCCGATCGACTGTATGTGAAATCCGGACCGGACCGAATCGAGATTCGTGACAGGAACAACCTTTCGGCCGGCACGCGAAGCCGCCGCCTCCAGCTAGAGACCGACGTCTACTACCCGCTCTTCGTCAAGCGGGTGCTCGCCGAAAGCCAGAGTGGCGCGAAACCGATCGCGTCGTTACGCGATGCGGAGCTGATGATGCAAGTCATGGACGCCGCCTACGCTTCGGCCCGGCAGGGCGGAGCACTTCAGACGTTGAGGCCAATTTACGTGTGACTGAGCCGTCGGATCGTAGTGTTCTAGGCCAAAAAGGATTGCCACACAGGGCACAACTCAGCTCCGTGTGAAAACATCCTGGGAACGCCATCCCGCCACATATCTCGCGCTACGGCCTCCGTCGCGGTGCGAACGTTGCGGCTTTTACGGTCAACGGAAGGATGCAGCTTTCCATCCACACTTTCGGAAATTTTCAAGCTGGATGTCGCCTCAACGGTTTAGATTCAGGCGGCTTTTTGCTCCTCTTGGCGTAGACCGTATTAAAGCTGTCACCGTCGCGTCAATAAAAGTGTCAACAGGCGACCATACGGATCGCTGACGGCGGCAGAGCCTGACTGAGCAACCATTTGCACCGTGCGAAATAAATTTGTAGGCAAACCAGATCCGCGGGCTGACCTCCGAGTACGGCATCGTGGCGCCCAGAGAGATTCTCCAGTTGCGCCGAGCTGTTCCTGTCTGGCCGGAGGATGTAGACAGCGGTCTGAGCGACCGTTTCCGACGTCTGCTCAAGGGGTTGTGGGAGGATCTGCGTTCCCTGGACGACCGGATCCCCGAACTCGACCGCGAAATTGCCGCAATTGCGGCATCCGATCCAGTCGCCAGGCGTTTGCAGCAATTACGTGGCGTCGGACCGATGGTTGCAACCGCGTTGATCGCAACCGTGGGTAATGCCCGACAGTTTGCAAGCGGCCGGCAGATGGCCGCATCGCTCGGATTGACGCCCAGACAAAACAGCTCCGGGGGCAAAGAGTGGCTGCTAGGAATTAGCAAAAGAGGCGACGCTTACGTGCGTTGCCTGTTAATTCACGGTGCGCGCGCAATGATCCAGATGGCCAGACGACGGACCGATGCACTAAGGCTGTGGGTCATGCGTATTGCGGGCAAGCGGCATCCGAATGTCGCCGCCGTAGCGCTAGCAAACAAGACTGCCAGAATCGCCTGGGCGATGATCACGCGGGAAACGGACTATCAGCCGGAACTTGCCGCACATTGAAACTGTAAGTAACCAGCAGTACCTTCATCCACGGTTGCAAAACAAGCCGCACGATGGCCAACAGGTCGAACCTGCGCTGATCAAACCCGTGACTGACCGAGGCCTCGAGCCCGTAGGAGCGATTGGGAGTCAGCGTCAGGGGGCGCAATGCCTCTCGCTATGTCTCCGCCTCGGCCTTACCTGCACGCGTGATAGGCCTTCTTGCGCTTCCTGCTGGCGGGAGAGCTTGCGCACTAGAATGCGTATGCGGGCGGCCTCTGGACGGTCGAGCTAAACTCGCACCACAGGTTGCAGTTGCGTTCGAATGGCGCCGCTATGCGGTTCGTTCTACCCGCCCGCGGTATCTACGACAATGCAAGGTGAACCATGCACAAACTTCGCAATCTAGCCGGGCCCCTACGCGTTTTCGATGCGGTATGCCGCGAGGGCGGGATCATAAAAGCGGCCAACGCGCTGCATGTAACTCCGGGGGCCGTGAGTCAGCAAATCAAGTCGCTAGAGTCCAACTTAGGCATCGTCCTCCTTCGCAGGCAGGGGCGCGAAGTCGAACTTACAGAATTAGGAGAAGCGCTTGGCCTGCGAGTTGCCGATGCGTTCGACAGGATGGAAAAGGGCATTCGGGACGTATGTGCATCGCCGAGCGCCCGCCAGCTTCATCTTAAAGTAACCCCGAGTCTGGCAATTCGATGGTTGCTCCCGCGATTGCCAAGCTTCTACGCGCAGTGTAGCGATGTCGACCTGGTGATTCAGTCCTCGTCAACGCCTGGCGACTGGGGCCTTGACCAGGCTGATTTTGTGGTTCGACACGGGATGGGTGATTGGGAAGGGATGCTAGCTGTTCATCTTTTCGACGACGCATTGACACCGGTATGCGACCCGGAAACAGCAAAGCAGTTACGCAATCCGGAGGATCTTGGCAATTTTAAGTTGTTGCATTCACTTATGAGAGCGGACGCCTGGGACACATGGTTTCGTTCGCTTGGCATCGACCACCGTCCTCCTACCACGAACCTGTCGCTCGCCAATGCGGTGACAAGCTATGAAGCGGCCGCCGATGGACTGGGCGTTGCCATCGCCCAGCTGAGTTATGTCGAAGGCGATCTCAAGACGGGCCGTCTTGTTGCGCCCTTCGATCATGTAGCAAGGCTGTCTTCTGGTTATTACCTAGTCAGCGACCTGTCGCGCGTCGAGACCCCGCCTGTGAAAGCTTTTCGCAAATGGGTGAGTTCGCTCAAGTAAGTTACAACAGTTTAGAAAAACTAAACGGAGGCAAAAACAAATGAAATGACGCGGATGCCAGTCCATTGGAATATGTCTCATGAGGTAGCAAGCCGCTACCACCTATGATTGAGGAGACATCTAATGGCTTGGGCTTTGCAGGACCGAACGTGTTTGGTCGGTGTTGGCACAACAGCGTATGGCTCGTTCCCTGAAAGTAACTCTGACGGCCTGGCCGCGACTGCACTTCTGGCTGCAATTGACGACGCCGGGCTGGACGTGTCGCAGATCGATGGCATTATTGGAAACAGGATACCGTCCACAGAGCGCTTCTGCGAGATGGTCGGGTTGAAGACACGGTTTTCGCTGCAGACCGAGGCACCCGGCCGATTCTCAGCGATCTCGCTCATGCTTGCGGCCCAGGCGCTGCAAGCTGGTGAAGCCAACTATATTGCGCTGGTCTACGGCAACCACGGGCGCTCACAGAAGATGGCCTATGGCGGCGGCGATGGCGTCTGGTCACCTTGGGGCATGACGTCTCCAGGCGCGATTCACGCGATGATGTGGCAACAGCACATGCACCGGTACGGAACGACGTCCGAAGACCTCGCGCACGTCGCAGTCGCGTTTCTGTCGTCGGCGACCTGAAAGTCGTCAAAAACTGACGGTGTGAAAGTGTCTTTTCTTCCTGGTTTTTCTTCTAAGTCGTCTCTCTAAAGGCTGGCTTTTCTTCGGCGACTTCAGTCCCTGTTTCTCCTTGCCTTCCATTGTGGCTGTTCTTCGTGCGATCGGCACGGGGCATTGGCGCGTCGCATGATCGGCCCCAGGGAGGGCCGGTCCATGAAGCGCCAGCAAAGAAAGCGTAAGTGCCTGAATTGCGGAGCGTGGTTCGAGCCCGATGTGCGCAATGTGCGGCACCAGCGGTATTGCTCCGAAGCCGCGTGCCGTCAGGCGAGCAAGGCTGCCAGTCAACGCCGGTGGCTGGCCAAACCCGAGAACCGCGACTATTTCCGCGGCGCCGAGCAGGTCGCGCGCGTGCAGTGCTGGCGTGCCGGGCACCCGGGGTACGGGCGTCGTGCCGGCGCTGCCACGGCTGCTGCGTTACAAGATGACTGCCCTGCGCAAGCGATTGAAAAACAAGAGGAATCGGCGTGTCTGGCAGGAGATGCGTTACAAGATGTCTTGTCGGCGCAACCGGCCGTCCTGATTGGGCTGATCGCGCATCTGACCGACAGCCCGTTACAAGAAGACATCGTCCGCAGCACCCGGCGGTTGCTACAACTGGGACAGGACATCCTGAATGGCAGAGGTGAGTATGCCGATCAAGCGCGTCATCTGCCCTGAGCGGCTGCGGCAGATTCCGGCGCACTTCAGCTGGGTCGATCACCGGCTGGTGCGCGAGCGGTACATCGATCGCTGTGACGCCTGTGCGGCGGCGCTATACCTGTTTCTGGTCACCGTCGCCGATGCCCAGGGCCTGAGCTACTACGCCGACGCGACGCTCGCGCGGCATCTGTCGATGGCGCCGGCGCGTCTGGAGATGGCCCGCAGGGATCTGATCCGCGTCGGCCTGATCGCCTGGCAACTGCCGCTCTACCAGGTGCTGTCGCTGGATACGCCAGCGCCTGAGCCAGCGCCGCCCCCGCAGCCTCAGGTGGATGTGGCGACACAGATCGAGCGGCTGCATGCGGCCCTGGGCAGGCGCCATGCTTGATTATGAAACGTACTGCAGGATCCGCGACTGTCATGAGCGAGAGCACCTGACGATCACGCAGACGGCACGCGCGCTCGGGCTGCATCCGCAAACGGTGTCGAAGTGGCTCAAGGTCGAGCAGTACCGGCGACGACAATCGCCCCCGCGCGCCAGCCGGCTCGACCCCTTCAAGGCGCAGGTGGTGCGCTGGCTCGATGCGCACCCGTACAGCGTGCAGCAGATCTTCCAGCGCTTGCGCGAAGCCGGCTTCGACGGCGGCTACACGATTGTGCGCGACTACGTGAGCAGGATCCGGCCGCCGCGGCATGAGGCGTTCCTGAAACTTGCCTTTGCTCCCGGGGAGTGCGCCCAGGTTGACTGGGGCGAATACGGCTCGATCGCCGTGGGCTCGACCCGGCGGCGGCTGTCGTTCTTCGTCATGGTGCTGTGCTACAGCCGACTGATGTATCTGGAATTTACGGTCTCGCAGACGATGGAGCACTTCCTCGCCTGCCATGAGCACGCGTTCGCGGCCTTCCATGGCTGCCCGCGCAAGGTCATGGTAGACAATCTGAAGTCCGCGGTGCTGCAGCGGCTGGTTGGCCAGGCGCCAGTATTCAATCCACGCTACCTCGATGCCGCGCGCCACTGGGGATTCGACATCGTTGCCTGCAACGTAGGCAAAGGCAACGAGAAAGGCAGGGTGGAAAATGGCGTGGGATACGTCAAAAAAAATCTCCTCAACGGGCTTGAACTCCCCGAGTTCAGTGCGATCAACCCCGCGGTCCGAATCTGGCTCGATACCATCGCGAACGTGCGCGTCCACGGGGAGGCGCACCAGCGCCCTGTCGATCTGTTCGCCGCCGAACAGGCCCATCTGAAGCCGCTCAATCCGTCAGCGTATGACGTTGCCCGCATTGTGACGGTGCGCGCGAGCAGTCAGTTTCGCGTGGCGCTGGACACCAACCACTACTCCGTGCCGGCGCGCTATGCGAATACCCGCGTGACGCTCAAGGCGTGGCCCGATCGGGTATGCATCTACCACGACAGCCTGCTGATCGCCCGCCATGTACGCAGCTACGATCGCCACCAGGATATCGAGGACCCCGAACATCCGAAGGCCCTGCTCGCGCAACGCCGCAGCGCCCGCGAACAACGGCTCATGCTGCGCTTCCTGAGTCTTGGTCCTCACGCCCAGGCCTATTACGAAGGGCTCGAGCAACGGCGTGCCAATGCGCGGCAGCACATGCGCAAGATCATCGCGTTGAGCGAGATTTACGGCGTCGAGGCCGTCGCGCGCGCCCTGCAGGATGGGCTGACGTTCCATGCCTTCAGTTGCGAGTACATCGCCAACATCCTCGAGATGAAGGCGCGGCCCCTGGCGGAGCCCGGCGCGCTGCACCTGCTCCGCCATCGGGATCTGCTGGACATCGAACTGGCGCAACCGGATCTCTCGCGCTACGGACCGGAGGACCCCCATGACGAAAACGGAACGTAACACCACCGTGCACGAGAGCGAAGCCGACACCGATCCGTTACGCACCCAGCTCGCGGGAATGCACATGAGCTACGTGCTGCAACATTACGAGGACGTGGCCACTGAAGCGGCGGCCCAGCACTGGTCGCATGTCGACTATCTCGCCCACCTGATCGAAGGTGAAGCGCAGCGGCGCGAGGATCGCAGCATCGCCCGGCGGGTCGCACTCGCCCGGTTCCCGGTGCTCAAGACGCTCGATCAGTTCGAATGGAACTGGCCCAGCAAGATCAACCGCCTGCAGATCCAGAACCTGTTTCGCCTGAACTTCATCGAGGAGCGGGCCAACGTGATCTTCCTCGGTGGCGTCGGGTTGGGCAAAACCCACCTGAGCATTGCACTCGGCCATACCGCCTGTCTGCGCGGCCATTCGGTGCTGTTCGCCACGGCGATAGATATCATCAACTCGTTGAATGCCGCATACGCGCATGGCGGGCTTAAACGCGAACTGCGCCGCTACGTCAAGCCGCGTGTATTGATCGTAGACGAACTCGGATATTTGCCCGTCGACAAACAGGGCGCCGACGCGCTGTTCCAGATCATTAGCCAGCGCTACGAGCACGGCCCGACCATCATCAATTCAAATCGCGCGTTCAAGCACTGGGCAGAGATATTCAATCACGACAGCACACTGACCTCCGCGCTGCTCGACCGGCTTCTGCATCATGCAGAGACCGTCGTCATCGAAGGCAAAAGCTACCGCATGAAAGACCAGGACGGCACCGATCCCGCTACCCTGTGAGCGCCTTCGCCATGGTGAGTTTCAAACCGTCCGTTTTAGACGAAATTCACGCCGCTGCTAACACGTGGGGCGTAACTCTCCGCAACGCGTGCCTTATGGCCTGTACGCAGAACAACTCTCAGGGACTTCATTCACGGCGCCGCGTCATAACAATCGGCGTTCGTGGTTGTACCGGATCCGGCCAGCGGCCATGCTCTCGCCATTCCAGCGTATCGAGAAGTCGCGCCTGTTGAGCCGCCTCGACGAAGTACCGACGCCACCGGATCAGTTGCGCTGGGATCCCCTTCAGATGCCAGATGCACCGACCGATTTCGTGGCTGGTCTTGTAACCATGGCGGGCAACGGCGCGCCCGATGTAGGGCGAGGATGCGGTATCCACCTGTATGCCGCGAACTGTTCCATGACCGACCGGCCTTTACAAGCATTCTGGATTGACAGATTTATTGCGTTCTACGGTATCCCGTCCTGCTGCCAGACGGGGTTGCGGCGAAGCCAGGCGCGAGGCCGCCGGTGCTTGACGGTTAGTTGCGTCGCGAGCGCCGGACGCCTTGAGTACACACGGGTCGCTGCCCTATCTCTGGCGCGTAGCTGAAACGGAGAAACCGACGGACGTTGCCACTGGGCCTTGTACTGAGCCGTTCGCCTGCGACGATAAGCTGCCGTGAAAAAGGTCCGTTGCGGGGCCTATGAGTCTATGAGCGATGCACCGCGATGCGTCGCGTTCGCATGGCGTCGACTGGATATCTGCGTCTGCCCGTCAGCAGGCTGAGGCGGAGCACATTTCGGTTTTTCTGAAGGACGGTCATCGAGGCCGTGACGGCTTTGCGCGTGACGCCGACGCGCAGACGAACCACCTATTCCTCCCTGAACGATAGCTCTATGCCAATCCCACTCCCTGCCGACGATCGCGTTTCTCGCGATTCGGAGGGCGGGTAGCGGAGCAGTCCGGTCCTCGGCGCCAGCTTCCCGAGTGCGGCATTTCGGCCAGAGCCGTCATTCGTGCATCCGTGCCGGTCAGGCAGGTATGGGGCGCTTTCCTGCCATTCGCAGGTCGGTCGTGGCGAATGACCGGTCCCGCCGAAAGCGAATGAGTACTTGCGACCCAATCCGGTCACAGGATGCGGCTCCAATTGATCGGCCGCTTCCAAGGTGCTTCAGTCGTCCGCGCGCTGCCTTCCCGATCAATTCTAACGAGGTGGGTATCGTGCCGGTCCGGGAAAGCCTTGAGAGTAGCAAGATGACCAGGCCACCTGCGGTCGCGGCGGCCTTCTGGAATGGGTGGCTCAGATGGTCAACCGGCCAGTGCGTTCGCAACACGGACGTATCACAGCGTCCGTCGGGCAGTCAAAGAAGATAGTCTGGGGTTCGGACTTATACCTTGACTGGCCCCGCATTGCTTCAGATTGGCGGTCCCTGTGCCAGGGTCGGTGGCAAGAAGGGGTCTGTCGGTATGAACACCTGCGTTGCGCCGCTCTGCCCATCGAGTACTTCAAAGCCCACGATGACTTTGCACTGCGGTGCCAATACAGACGGCGGTGCGATGCGTTGCACGAGGGGGCGCAACTGTGTCGGACTCACTGCGACCAGGGCCGCGACCGAAACGCCGCCGTGAATGATTTCTCCGGGAGCGTGCACATCCAGCGTCGAAGAAGCGCCCGGAGCCAGCGAGACGTCTGTCACGAGTGGTTGACCATCCGGGTTCAGCGCCGGTTGACCTTGGGCGTCGACGTATTTCAACTGTATGTGGCAGGTGTCATTGGGCGCGGTAGTCGGCGACAGGTTGGCAGCTGTTAGCCGCGCGACCTGACCCGGGCCAACGGTTTTGATACCGTAGAGATTCACCAGGCTCAGTTGCCCCGGAGGAAGCGTCGGGTCCTGCGGCTGCGCGACCACGGAGGCGCCAGAATCGCTCCTGAAGACATCTGCGCTCGCATGCAGCTGGCAGCGCACGGAACTGCTCGTGACCACGGGACGAATCATCGCGCGGTTCTGGGCGCCTACTGCCGTGGTCGGCGCGGGCAGGTCGATAAATGTCAGTGCCCCCGGTGCGAGGGTGACTGCGCTCGACGCGGCGCCGTTCACCGGTATCGGTCGACCCTGATCGTCGGCAAACCCCAGCGTGGCGGTACAGGGCGTACCGGGAATGACCGTCGGGGTGTTGTTGACTACGGTCACGCGCATCGTCTGCCCGGCTATCAATCCCGTCGGCGCGAACGCCACCGGATACGGAATAAACGGGTCCTGCGGCTGGAAGGTGGCTCGCGGCACGGTAGGGTCTTGCGGCGAGAACACCTGCGTCGCTCCGCTTGAGCCATCTATGACCTCGAAGCCAACTGCGAGGTGACATTGGGGCGCCAGGACGCCGGGCGCCGCAATTCGTTGCACGACGGGGCGCATGGCGAGCCTCGAAGCCGGATTGACGTCGCTGGGCGCGCGCGTGAGAAGCGACGTCGAGCCGCCAGGCGCGAGTGCGACCTGAGACACCAGCGGCTGGCCATCGGCGTTGGTCGCGGGCTTGCCGTCTGCGCCCACGAGACTCAGCTGCACCTGACAAGGGTCGCTTCGAGCAGCACTGGTCGAGACGTTTGCGACAGTCAGCATGGCCACCTGTCCTGCTCCGAGCCACTTGACTCCGTACGGGCTAAGTGGCCCGAGTGGCCCCGGAGGAAGCGTCGGGTCTTGGGGCAAAGCAACAAGCGACTGCCCCGAGCCACTGTTGAACACCGTCGCGCTTGCCCTGAAAAGACACAGCGAAGAGCCTCTTAGCACAACAGGACGCACGGCTGCCCGGTTCTGTACACCGCCGACCGCCGCATCAGGGGCCGGCAGGTCAACGGATGTGGAGGCGCCTGAAGTTAAGGAAACGGCGGTTGTTGGCGCTCCATTAACGGGAATCACGCTACCCTTGTCATCGACAAAACTCATTGTCGCCACACAGGGTGCTTTCTGGATCGATGTCGGCGTGACATTGACGACGCTTGTTCGCATCGTCTGTCCGGCGACAATACCAGTCAGCGGAAATGGAAAGGGCGAGTCGTCACTGGCCGCTGCGTGCGCTTGTCCGAATACGACAGACAGCGCAAGCACTACCGTGTAGTTCAGCGGTCTCCTACCGCGCGTTTTGCGAACCACGGATCGAGCTGATCTGGACATAGTTGACATTCCTCTGAATGTCTGCGACGCGAAAGCCGCAGCATTTGAAAAACACGGGTCCACTAACAAGACAACGGGGGGAGTGCGCGAATAACACTGTGGCGATTGCCTAAAGCCCGCAGCGTAACGCTCTTGCCTACGCGCCGTCCCCGACTCTCAAGTCAACTGCAACCGCGAAATTTGCCTATACTTTCGAGCAATTTGCGTCGGCCTGACACTCCCATTTGGGAGGGAAATGGACCTGAGGTAGGAATCGAAAATGACGCGCGTTGAAGCCATCCATCGAGCGATTCGACACATATACGGGGCCGTGCTCGCACCCAACGACTGGCCGGCTGCGCTGGGCTCGATCACGGAGGCAATCGGTGCGCAGAAGGTGATGCTAAATGAAACGGCTGCCGATGCTGCCGGTTTGGCGGTTTCCATAGGCATAGACCCCGTCAATTTGGTGCGACTTCGGCGCGAATTCGAAACCCGTCTCCCGGACTGGATTAAAACCATACCGGTTGGCACACCGTTGCGACAATCGTCAGCGATTTCAGATGCGGACTTCAGACGCTTAGATATCTATAACGAGGTCGTTCGCCCAGAGGGCGGGTTCTATTCAATCGTCGCGCCGCTTGCCCGGTCGCCTCGACGGCAGGCTCATTTTTTGGTGGGCCGGGAGCTAGGTGCGATGGATTTCAGCGACGTCGATCTTGATGCGGCGAATCTGATCGTCCCGCACCTGATGACCGCGCTGGAGGTTCAAGGCCGCCTGGCTGCCGCCGATTTGCGGGCCCAGGGTGCGCTCGACGTTGTCGCTCAGCTGAATGTCGGCGTGATCCTGCTCGACGCGGCGATGCGTCCGGTTTTCGTGAATCCTTGTGCCGAGGCACTCGCCGCACGTAGAGACGGCTTGCTGTTGAACAGGGAAACGGTCATTGCTTCCCAGCATTCCGATACGCAGGATTTGCGCCGCGCCATCGCGACTGCGGCCCGCTGGCACGACGTTAGCCGGGACGGTCGCGAAATGGCGATACGGCCCGCAGTGCCAATGCGTTGCTGTCTGTCGCGCCAGCCACCACGTCCCCCGCTCATCGTCAGCGTTGTGCCTGTCTGTAGGGCCGGTATTCTGGGTGAACGGAGTCCTGCAGCGCGCGTGATTCTTTTTGTGATGGAACCAGACAGAGCGTCCGACATCGATCCGATCGTTCTCGTCAAGACCTTCCAGCTTACCCGGCGCGAGGCTGCGCTTGCCAACCTGCTTGCGGGTGGTATCGACCTTGCGGACGCAGCTTCGCGACTGGGAATCGGCATCGGAACGGCAAGGGGATATCTTAAGCAGATACTTGCCAAGACCTATACGCATAGGCAGGCCGAACTGGTTGCGCTGCTCCTGCGTAGCAGCACGCAACTAACTCAATGAGCCGCTGTGCTAATCAACGCGTAATTTGCAGGCCGCCACGTAACAACAGAGATACGAGTTCAGCCTGCCGGTGGGTGTCGGTCTTCGCCAGAATCTGCTTGAGATATCCGCGCGCCGTTCCGATGCCTATGCCGGATCGCGAGGCTGCTTCAGCCAGTTCCATCCCTTGAGCGAGCAGCGCGGCCAGCGCCGCCTCACGTCGCGTGAGATGAAAAGTCGCGGCGAGGACAATCGGCTCGATCCCTACCGGCTTGTCCAGTTCAATCACGAACAGGACCGCACGGGTGCCCGCGCTGATTCCTTCCCGCACGTCTGATTCACTGACAGGCAAGACGCGCACGACAAGGGGCAGACGTGGTGGTCTGCGAGCCAGATAACAGCGCATCGGCACCTGAGCTCGCATGGCAGTTTCGCTAACGTCTCGGCCGGAGTTGTTCAGGCCAATCGCCGTTGCGATCGCGTCGCGCAGATTTTTAGCATCGGAAGGGCGGGCTGCAGATACACCTTGTCCGGTGAGCAGCAGGCCATCGCAGGAGCGAGCCAGCGCTTCAGCGCAACGATTGGCAAAGATGAGGCGCATTGCCGCATCGAGCAGGATCACGCCGATATTCAATTGTGTAATCACGTCGTACGCGCCCTTCGCTCGAAGGTCCGCTGCGGCAAGCCGATTTCGGACCTGCAGCGCTGTCGTCAAATGCGGGACGATCAGGCTGGCAGCGGCGAGATCGTCGTCACTGAAGTCCGCCTTCCCAAGATCACGCCCCATCGAAAAAAGAACCTGTTGATCCGGATGACGAATTAGCGGCGCGACTATGCCGTAAAAGCCGCCGGCTGGCCGGATTGCTTCCCTATAGATATCCGAACGTCTGAAGTCCGCATCCGATATCGCCGAAGTTTGGCGCAGCGCCTTGCCCACCGGGATGGTCTTGATCCAGTCGGGCAGGCGGTTTTCGAATTCCCGCTGCAGGCGCCGAGCCTCATCGGCATCAAAGCCAACCGAGATCGCAAGAAATGGCATCTCGCCTGCCTGTGCATGCAGCATCGCCTTGTGCGCACCACATACCTCTGCGACAGAGTCGATGGCGCTCATCCAACCGTCCGGCTCGAGCGCTGCCTCATAAACGTGTCGAATCGCTCGATGAATGGTCTCGACGCGCGTCATGCTCGCTCCCTTCCAAGACGTATTTCCCTCCCAAACGGGAGTGCCGGGCCGACGTAGGTTAGTCGAAAGTATAGGCAAATATTCCAGCTGCGCCTTGATTGAACGAGTTGCAGCTCACGCCTCGAAAACGGATCGTGGACGCGTCCATATGGCCGCTGCCGGTTCTTTCTGCGATTTCGGAGTTGCGAGACGCTGTAGCTCGAGGAGAAAAACGATGGCTGGATTACGTCGTCAAATTTCACTGTCCGGTGGAACGGCGCTGGCAGTCGGTATGGTTGTCGGTTCGGGCATATTCGGACTGCCGGGATTGGCATTGCAGCTCAGTTCGCCTCAGATCGCAGCGCTTGGCTGGTTGGCATGCACCATCGCATGCTTTCCGTTGTTATGCATTTTCGCCATTTTAGGTACCCGCTATGCCTCAGCCGCAGGTATCTCGCGATATGCCGAGGTCGCGCTTGGCCCGCGAGCCGAATTTGCAGTCACAGCCGTTCTATGTGGGACGTTCCCCCTGACGGTGCCAGCACAGTCGCTGATTGGGGCGAGTTATGCACTGATCGCGTTCGGGCTCAAGCACGAGGCATTGCTTCCAGTCGCCGAATCTTTTTTGCTGGTTGCCGTGTTGTTCAACCTTGGTGGCATTCGGACGGCCGCACTGATCAACACTTTTGCGTTAGTGTTAATCGTTGCGACCGTGCTCGCTCTTGGTGCAATGCATCCATCCGATCTTCTTCGCGGTATGCGGTTATGGGCTCGCCCCGACTGGTCCAGCATCACGTTCGCTCAGCTATGGAAAGTGAGCGCGCTGATTTTCTGGGCGTTTCTCGGCTGGGAGAACGTGTCGTTTTGCCTCGAGGAGGTTAAGGATCCTCAGCGAACGATCAAACGCGTCTATATTTCAAGCTATATCGTGGTGATCGTGCTCTATTTTTTGTTGGCTGCAACCATGAACGGTGCGTCAGTCGGAGACCCCAGCGTGAACGTGACGGAAGGCATTGCGAATCTGGTCTCACCACGCTGGCGGACCATGTTTTCTCTCATGACAGTCGCCGTTATTCTGGCAACCGCAAACGCCTGGGTTTTCAGTGCAAGCCGCCTGTTTTATGCCGCCGGACGCAACGGCCTGTTACCTGAGGTTTTCGCCAGACTGGACCCTAAAGGCAGCCCGCGCAATGCGGTGTTTCTCGTGGCCGCGTGCTTCGCGATTGTATTGGCCGCGGCGACGTTCCTTCACCTGAGCGCGTCGGATCTTGTGCTGCTCTCGAATCAGAACTTCCTGATTCTTTATCTGGTGTGCATCTGCTGTTCGTGGAAGATCGGGCACGGACTCTCCCGCTGGCTTTTGACACCAGTCGCGCTTCTGGCATGCGGTTTCCTGCTCGCCGGGTTCAACTACCAGGTCTTGTATCCGATCGTCCTTCTGGCGCTGGGCAGCGCATGCTGGCGATCGCGCGACGGACGCCAGATTGCGCACATGGCCGGAAACGATCCACCGCCTGGCTAAGCGGATCCGAAAGCCTTAAGTCGCGATGCCTGAAAAGCAGGTATAGCGGAAGAGCGGTGGCGTTTGCCCTGCAGTCCGCTCCGTTGCACTTCGAGTGTTGCAGCTGCGGCGCCCATCTGGCACGTTTGGTCAGAGTCAGTGCGTGCCAGACACGGACAGATCACAGTAGCCGTGGGTCAATCAAAGGAGTTAGCGCGGCGATCGGACTCATACCATAACGGTCCCCGCGTTGCTTCAAATTGGTGGTCCTTGTGCCAAGGTCGGTGGCAAGAAGGGGTCTTGCGGCATAAACGGTTGTGTTGCCCCGCTCTGCCCGTCAAGTACTTCAAAGCCGACAACGACTTTGCACTGGGGCGAAAATATAGACGGCGGTGCGATGCGTTGCACGAGGGGGCGCAACTGTGTCGGACTCACTGCGACCAGGGGCCCGACCGAAATGCCGCCGTGAATGATTTCGCCAGGTGCATGCACGTCCAGCGTCGAAGACGCGCCCGGCGCTAGCGAGACGTCCGTGACGATTGCTTGACCATCGGCGTTCAGCACTGGTTGACCTTGAGCGTCGACGTACTTTAGCTGGATGTGACAGGTGTCATTGGGCGCGGTGGTCCGCGACAGGTTGGCAGCTGTTAGCCGCGCGACCTGACCCGGGCCAACGATTTTGATGCCGTAGAGATTAACCAGGCTCAGTTGACTAGGAGGAAGCGTCGGGTCCTGCGGCGACGCGACCACCGACGCATCCGAGTCGCTCCGGAAGACATCCGACCTTGCGCTTTGCGAACCACATACCCAGCTGATTTGGACATAGTTGACATGCCGCTGAAGTTTGCAACACGTATGCCGCAACAGTTGACAAACACCCGTCCACTAGCAAGACAGCGGGAGTGCGAATGATCTGAGGCGATTGCATAACAATGCCGCAGCGTAACCCCCTTGCCGATCACTTTCGCGACCGGCGCCCGAGTCAACTGCAACCCAGATATTTACCTATACTTTCCACTAAGTTGCATACGCCCAACACTCCATTTGGGACTGAAAGCTGGCGCGGAAAGGAGGCGAGCATGACGCGGGTTGAAACACTCCACCGAACGATTCGGCACGTTTATGAAGCTGCGCTCGTACCGGCTAACTGGTCTCCAGCATTGGCCGAAGTTGCCGGATCACTGGGTGCGCAGCACGCATCACTGATCGTCCAAGTCGACGGCGCTCCGAGCCTGACAGTGTTCACCGGGCTTGAACCGAAGCATGCGCGCCATCTTCAGCATGAGTTTGAAACCCGCCTGCCGGGATGGATAAAGGCGATCCCGGCAGGAACGCTGCGGCGCCAGACGACGGAAATATCTGAAGCAGATTTTCAACGAACAGATATCTATAACCAGGTGGTCCGCCCGGCTGGTATGTTCTATGGAGTTGTCGCGCCGTTGGTATGTCTTCCCGATCAGCAGATTCACTTTTCCGCCGGCCGTGATCTCGGATTGACTGATTTCAGCGATGATGATGTCGACACGGCCAGTCTGATCATCCCGCATCTAACGACCGCTGTGCAGGCGCGCAATCGTCTTGCTGCTGCAGAACTTCGGGCTAAAGGCGCATACGAAGTGATCGCGCGACTGGATTTCGGCGTGATCCTGCTCGATGCGCGGATGCGCCCGATCTTCGTCAATCCCCGCGCCGAGGTCTTGGGACGTGCCGGCGACGGCCTGTCGCTCAAACGCAACGAAGTATCCGCCATGCTGCAATCCGAGGCCAAAGGCCTTCGCGATGCGATTTCAATGGCCATAGGCATGAACGCGGCCGGTCGGGACGCAAGCGAAGCCGCCATGGCGCGTCAGGCGTCGATGCGTTGTTATCTGTCCCGCAGACCGCCACGCCGGCCGCTCGTCGTCCGTGTGTTGCCCGTTGATGCAACAGACTTTCCCGACGGAATCAGTGTGGCCACACGTGCGATCCTCTTCGTGATGGAACCGGACGGGCCGTCAGGGATCGATCAGATGGCCTTGGCCACGACCTTTCATCTGACGCGCCGCGAGGCGGTCCTTGCAACACTGCTCGCCCGCGGAATGGATCTCGCTGAGGCCGCAACACAACAGGGTATCGGCCTAGGGACAGCGCGCGGATACCTTAAACAGATCTTGGCCAAGACCGACACGCACCGGCAGGCCGAACTGGTATCGCTACTTCTGCGCTCAGGCATTCAAATCGTGTCTTGACCATCGGCGATCGCTCGAAATCAGTGAAAGCGGCCGACGACACGGTGACTTTGGCTGCCGCGTGGCCGGCTGCTTGTTGATGTAGACCCGACATCTGAGAGTCCAGCCACGCGCTTGGTCCGACGACTGGTGTTGGCCGGCTTGCGCCTGCCAGGAATCGGCGGCACGCGACCCACTGCCGCCGGTCGCGCGGTCGGACATCGAAGGGCAGCTTAAGATGTGGTCCAGTCATCCGAGCCGGCGGCACGTGGTCAGTTTCTGCGAGCCTGAACGGCGCCCCCCGGCGTAGGCCTACGTTCTACGACGAGAGACCCGACCGCTTCTGCAGCGCGGCCAGCTCGGCATCCCGTTTGGCCTGAACCGAAACATAACCACTCGACTTCATCTTTTGGCCCTCGGCTAGCTCCTTCAGCACGGTGCCAGGTATTGCGCCAATCAGGAAGCTGATGACGAAGAAGGCGAACGACGGCTCCTTGTTCGCCGGCAGTGACAGAAGCAGGAGGGCCGAAACGATAGCTCCGCCCATCAGCCAGAAGACGTAAAAACGCGGTACGCGCGAGAGAGTGGCAAGCTGCGAGGCGTATTTATCGAAGATCGCCTTGCGGGAAGCCTCATAGGCTTCCTTGCGTGCTTGTGCCTCCAGCTCTTGTCGAAGCCTCTGTTCGTTCTCTCGACGCCACTGCTCGTGAACAGCGCGCTGGCGTTCCTCCTCGACGGCGCGGTCTTTATCCGCCTTGACCACGCTGCCTGCAGCCGCCTTAACTGTCTCGATGGCCTTTGTGCGCGAGCACTGGAACCACTCCCGGTTCTGGCTGACCCTGAGGGACGCCAGCCGCCGGTGAACCTCGCGCTCGACGACAGCGGCATGGTCAACTAGGACCGAATATTCGACGACTGACGGATAAGGCAGCGCGGTCCCGCTAAGTTCCGCGGCCCGCTCGTCCGGCGAGCGCGTGGTAAAACCGACCTTGAGAAGATCCGGCATGGCCTTGTTCGAGATGATATAGACGTACCCCTGCATGCAATCCCCCGATTTGGTCGCCCTGCCTCGTGCGGGGCAGTCACGGGAGTTTAGCGGGTGTGCGTGCAAGATTCCCTAGTGGACACAGGCAAAATGTTCACCGCCGAACAAAAACGCGGTCCTGGGCGAGCGGTCCATCACGTCGCGGGGGCTTTTTTTTGGCTAGGCGCATGGACGTTCCGGCCTCCCCCAATTCTGGCGGCCGCGGTAAGCCGTCGCATAGATCGACGTGGTATTGCGGCCTCTTGCCCCACGCCTCATCGCGCCGCTACCTGCCGCTCACGAACCGCCTCAGGCCAACGCTGCCGTGCTCATTCCTCGCTCGGGCTCGCGCGAACACTCACGTCGAACATATGGCGGGTTTCGGAGTCGACAAGTCGTTCTAGCGGCAGCTCTATGCGACGGGCGAGCTCAGAAAATGGCCGACCTCGGTCGGGCGATGAATCGCCGAAGCGCTTGTGCCGTTAATGCTTTCACTACGGTCAGCAGTCGACCCGTTGCGGCCACCGAGCGTAGACTGTCTTGGGTCCCCTAACGGCTCATAAGCAGACATCGACTCGTCTAGGTTACGGCGACAAAATCAAACGGCTCTTTCTTCATTTCAGCCGCAATGAAATCCACAAACGTGCGACCCGCCATGCGAGTCGTGCGCCCCATTGGAAAATAGGCATGCACGGGCAACTCGGCCATTTTCCATTCGGGCAGCAAGTGTACGAGCGTCCCTTGGTCGACCTCGGATCGGCACGCCCATGAAGTCGTCGAGACAATGCCCAGACCGGCGACGGCCGCTGAAAGCGCGCCTGACGTGTCGTTAGTCGACACGTGAGGTTGTACGTCGACCGAAGTCGTCTTGCCATCGCGCTGGAATTGCCACGAAGACGGTTGCGCCCCGGCGGGTCCCCCGACGACGCGATGCGTCGCGATGTCCTCCGGTATCGCCGGCATGCCATGCCGGTCGAGATAAGCCGGCGATGCCACGACGACGCGATGCATTTTGCCGATCAATCGCGCTGTACCTGCCGAGTCCGGCAGACTGCCCACCCGGATGCCGACATCGACCGCTTCACGAATCATGTCCTGCCAGCGGTCGTCGAGCATGATCTCCAGCCTGAGCAAGGGGTGATGTTCGGTAAATGCTGAAAGCCGTGGCATGACCACACGCATGGCCATGGTCGAAGGCATCGCAAGACGCAACACGCCGCGCAGTTCTCCTGTTTCGCGGACACTATTCTCCGCATCGTCGATCGCCGCGAGGATCGGCTCCATGCGGCCGAGAAATTCCAGCCCAGCTTCAGTGGGCACCACGGCGCGCGTTGTGCGCGTGAGCAGGCGAGCGCCGAGAGACGCTTCGAGCTCGGCGATCATCCGCGAGACTTGCGATTGCGCCAGCCCACATTCCCGTGCGGCCGCCGAAAAACTGCCCAGCCGGGCAACGCGGGTGTAAAGCCTGAACGTCAGGACGTCTTTCAAGCACCCTCCTTGTTTCAGCGGACGACAAGCCCGATAAGGCGCAGCGTCACCGTCATCCCATCGATGCTCGGTCAGCATAAATCTTAGCCGAATTCGATGGCTACCCAGCCGTAAGCGAAACCGCGACATTAGCGCCGTGGCCTGGCATCAGAAGCCGACCGTGATCGGAACCATGCAAGGGCATTGGCTCCGATGCCTCGATAGCCCTGCAACTGAAGCCCGGCGCTACGAACGAGCCGCAGCTTTATATCTGGAGAATGATATGACCACAATAGTCCTCGTAACCGGCGCATCTGGCGACACGGGCCGGCCGACCGTCGACCGCCTGCTTGAAAAAGGTTTTCATGTGCGCGCGCTGGTGCGCAAAGACGATCATCGCGCGCAACAGTTGCGCAACCTAGGCGCCGAAGTGGTAATCGGCGACATGATGAGCTTGCGCGACATCCGTCTTGCCATGGCAGGCGTTCAGCGGGCTTACTTCTGTTTTCCTCTCGCTGAAGGACTCGTCGAAGCGGCCGTGATCTTCGCTCAGGCTGCAAAAGAGCAGGACCTGGAGTTGATCGTCAACATGTCGCATAAGCAGTCACGCCCGGCCGCGCGCAGCAAGGCGACGCAGAACCACTGGCTGTCCGAGCAGATTTTCAACTGGTCAGGCGTGCCGTCGGTGCACCTGCGAGTCACATTCTTTGCCGAGTGGCTGCTTTATATCGCGCCTCAAATCCGCTACGGACGGTACGTCATGCCCTATAACAAAGAGAGCCGCTTCGCGCCCATCGCCGGTAGCGACATCGCACGCATCATCGCGGGTGTAATCAGCAATCCGGCCCCACATGTCGGTAAGGCGCTGGCGCTGCACGGCCCGGTTGAGTACAGCCATGAGGAACTGGCCGCTGAAGTGGGTCGCGTACTCGGCAAGCACCTTCCCTACGAGCACGTCACCGTATCGACTTTCCTGGAACTGTTCGGTTTGCAGAATGCCGATGCCATGCGGCGACATTTCGAGGCTGTCACGATCGACCAGCAAGAAGGCCTGCTGGCCGGCACCGATAGCACCGGAACCCAAATCATCGGCCAGCCGTTGACGACGGTCGAGCAATTCATCAAGGCGAACCTGTCCAGATTCGTCATCGAGTATCCGCTGGCGGCGTCAAGGCACTAATCAGGGGCAGCAGACTGGAAGCGGAAGTTCGTCTTCCGGTCGACGCTCCAAACTGATCCATGCTGTTCGAAGATAGGTCATAGCCTGAAACGAGGACTACCGGGCAGACCCGCAATACATGATAGTGAGAACAACGGAAACGAACCGGCGATTGCGAAGGAAGCGATATTCGAGGTTGGCCGTTGCGACACGTGACGTTCTCCGGTTGTAGACGGAAATACTTCGACATCGTTAAAGCTCATTTACTAAGGAATATTAATCATGTTCAAGAAAGTTCTGATTACTGGCGCTACCGGCGATACGGGTCGCGCAGCTGTTCGCGAGTCCATCGCGCTGGGTCTCGACGTACGTGCGATGGTGCATAAAAAGGATGACCGCTCCGCCGCATTGGAGGCGCTGGGCGCTGAAGTGGTGGTCGGCGACCTGCTCGAGATCAACACCGTCCGCGACGCCATGAAAGACGTGGATGCTGCGTACCTGGTATGGCCCGTGCAACCCGGACTGATCAACGCGACGGTGAACTTTGCGCAAGCTGCAAAGGAGACAGGCGTCAAGACGGTCATCAACCTCTCGCAGCGCTCGGCTAACCGCGAGTCAAGCAGCGATTCCTGCCGCGATACCTACCTTGCCGAGGAAGTTCTCAACTGGTCGGGCCTTCCCGTCATTCATCTTCGTCCCACCTATTTCCTCGAGTGGTTGCTCTACCCGTGGCAATTGCCGTATCTGCAACAAGGCGTTCTGCGCATGCCGGTTGGCAAGGGCCGTCACTCGCCGATTTCAGCGGACGATCAGGGCCGGGCCATCGCCGCGCTGTTGAAGAGCCCGGAAGCGCATATCGGCACGACGATCCCGCTCTCAGGTCCGGTCGAGATGGACCATGAACGGATGGCCGCTGAATTATCCGAAGCGCTTGGTCGCAAGATCGTCTTTCAGGACCTGCCGATCGACGAGTATTGCGACTCGATCACGGCAATGGGTGTGCCGCCCTACATCGTCCAGCATCTGCGCGGCGCCATGGCCGACTACCAGACGGGTCACATGTCCGGCGCAGACACCAACATCGAAAAACTGACTGGCCGCAGGTCGATGACCGTTGGTGAATTCGCTCTTCTTCACGCCGACAAACTCAACGGCTAATGACATGTGTCGGATCCGGTGACTCGTCGCGAACCAGATCCGACACCTCTCTCTCATCAAATTCAAAAGGACATCATCATGGAAATCTCTAACTCTGTCGCGCTCGTTACTGGGGCAAACCGTGGCATCGGGCGGGAATTCGTCGCCGAATTGCTGAACCGTGGCGTGGCGAAGATCTACGTTGCGGCGCGGGACACCGCTTCGCTGAAAGACCTTCTCAAGGATGGCGACAGCCGGCTCATTGCATTGCCGCTCGATGTCACTGATCCTGATCAGGTTGCCGCCGCAGCGAAGATTGCAGCGGATGTTACGCTGCTGGTCAACAACGCGGGCTACGCGGCCTTCGAAGGTGCGATCGCCGCACCCGACATGGACGACGCCCGCCGTGAGATGGAAGTCAACTACTTCGGCACCCTGTCGCTGACCCGGGCCTTCGCACCGGTATTGGCAAAAGCGGGCGGCGGCGCATTGGTCAACATGCTGTCGATGCTCGCGCTAGTCAGCTTGCCGATGGCCGCGACGTACTCGGCTTCCAAGGCAGCGAGCCTCTCCCTTACCCGGAGCCTGCGTGCCGAATTGTGTGCACAAGGCACGCAGGTGGTGGGCGTGCTTGCAGTTCAGACGGAGACGAACATGGGTGCAAAGCTGCCCGAGCCGCGCATGACGCCGCAAGAAGTCGTCACTGACGCACTCGATGCGATCGAAGCCGGCACCAACGATGAAATCGTCGCCGGCAACCAGACGCGGGCCATTCACGAGGCGTTCGTCGCCGATCCGAAGGGGCTACAAGAGAAGATGTCTGCACGCTTGCCGCAACGCGCCTAATCCACTTTCTCACGTTAAAAAATAGAGGTCATCATGGACTTTCTTGAAGCTCTTGCTAGCCGCAATGCCGAATTTACACAAAATGGTTTTTCTGCCGATCTGAAAATGATGCCGTCGCGCAAAACGATGATCATCGGCTGCGTAGACCCTCGTGTCGATCCGATGGATGTGCTCAAGCTAGAGCCAGGCGAAACGGCAGTGATCCGCAACGTTGGAGGACGCGTGAATCCGGCGCTGCTTGAAACGATGGCGCTTCTTGGTGCCGTTTCGCGAGCGGCGGGACAGCCAGTCGGTGACGGCTGGAATCTGGTCCTCCTCCACCATACCGATTGTGGGATCAATGGTTGCTATCATCACGCCCCGAAGCTGCTGTCGAAGTATATGGGTGTCGCGGATGACAAACTCGACGATCTCGCGATCACCGATCCGTACAAGGCAGTCGCGATCGACGTGCAGGCGCTCAGAGGCAACCCGAATCTTCCCGGTGGCTTTACAGTGACCGGTCTCGTGTATGACGTGAAAACCGGCCGGATCGAGACTGTCGTCCAGCCTGTCACGCTGCGGCCCGAATAGGGTCATAGGCGATACGATATGGCGAGGGCGCTGCAATGCAGCTTCACATGCGAACGGCAGAGCGAAGTTAGTGTCCGTCACTTTCCGAACGGCCGTTGTTAAGTTCGTAAGGGACGCTGATAGATGTGCGCCGGGTGACTGCAGTTGGCCGTTTGCACGCCTTGACCCAAGTCGTCTGCCGTCGGCGCAGGGAGAACGGTTTCGACTGGCGGCTTCCGGCGAAAGGCTGAAGGACAGCCACTCCGATCGGGCAGATGGACTCAGTTAGTTCGACCTCTTTGCGTTATCAAGGCTCGGGCAGGAACCCGACGTCTCCGTACCAGGCGCGCGTAGTAGTACCGGTATTATCGGTATCGGTCAGCAGCCCGTAGCCGGTGATTCGTCCAGGCGGTTCGTGAAAGACCCGTTCGTAGTCTTGCACGATATTGCGGCGCAGGCTTTGCCAGTGACCCGCATCGCTGGACAGACCAGAGACCACAATCATCTGTACGCGGTTCGTGTGAGGATTGGCAATGACGGTGCCTGGCGCAGCGGTGGTTGACCAGATATACATCAGCGTGGCATAGGGCAGCTCTTCGCCACCCAGGCGCTTTGCCAAGTCCATCTTGGCCCTGTCAAAAAACGATAGCTTGCTTTTATCGCCGTCAAACAAGAACACCAGTCGCGCTGGCGCGTCTTCCTTTGATCCGACGCGGTTGTCGGCACCCTCGATCGCTCCTTTTGCTTTCCAGCGCCACGCCGCGACGGGTGTGCGGACGAGGTCGATATTACCCTCGTGCATGAGCGCCGAAGCAGAGCGGTTCGCGTCCGCCTGCAGGACGGTGGTGTTGCCGTCGTGAACGAGCGTGTACTGCGTCAGGGGCTTGCCGTCCGCAACTGGCAGGTTCTTCCAGCCTGCGGGCAGTGGTTCGCCGGGTTCGATTGCGGAAAAGGCAATACCCGGTTTTTCGTCCTGGGCAACGAGGGCTGCCGGCAACAGTAGGAGCGCGACGCACGCGGCGAGCCAGACTGGCCGTGCTGTTCGCTTCCGCGCTTGATGGATTGAGGTAAGAGGCATGGCTGGTCGTATTCGTCTTTTGGCCAGGATCCATTGTAGTCGGCTCAGCCGACGGCATTGCAGCGGAGCCTTTACGCCGGCGGTTAATCGAGCAAGCGGGGGCCGAAGATGCGGCATTCACTTTCGTGTGTGGAGCGGCCGCTCATCGATGCGCAGCTGCCGCTCGGGCGGGCACATGCGGGCGACTTCGAACGGCTGGAACTGGCCGAACCCCGTCCCGCAGTCAACGGGCCAGGCCGGGATCGATCTCATTGCGTGTCACTACTGTTTCGCAACCACCTGCGCGCGAAGCGGGCGTAGTCGTCACGCCGCTTCGTCGAGCAGGGAAATCAGATGGCGCTGCAATTCCATACGGCACGCCATGAAACCGGCGACGATCTGGTCGACCATCGCGATCCGCACATAGGTCTTCGGGTTATCCAAGACCTTGACGTTCTTCTTGACCAGTAGGAGGTCATACCTGCCGTCGCTCGCGTCGATGGCAAGGTAGAACGCGCCTACGTGCTGCACGAAGTTTCGGCAACTGGACAACTGCACAATCCACTTCGAATCGATGCCCTTCTGCCGCATCCAGTCGTTTATCAGACGCTTGCGTTGCTCATCAGCGATTGGCTTGCCAACGTGCTCGTGTATTGCGTGCATGAACTTCTTCATTGCGTCGATGCTGGCATCGAGCTCCGAGACAAGGGTGTGCAGGTCTGCGATCACCAGGTACTTCAGGTCGTTGTCGACTGGCAGGGCGACGCCCTCGTGGTCGTGCGTGAATATATGCTCGTCCTTCACGTTGGCAATGATGTCCTTCGCCAGTGCGCCGAAATCATCTTGTAGGCGCTTCGTGATACGCGGCAGCAGGCTCAATCGGGTGCTGATGGCAAGCCCAGCGTCGCCAATCGTGGACGGAAGTGGCGGCATGCGCTTCTGATCGGCAGCCCGATGCCATGCGGCGTAGATCGGCAACACCCACTGGTCGCTGCCAAGTTCCTGGATATGCAGCCACTTCGTAATCTTCATGTCTCTCAGCCCCTGGCTCCTTACGGTCGAAGTGTACTTCGTGGGCGCAGTTCCGTTCCGAGTCTTGCCCCTACAGGCATCAATCCCGGGGTGCCGTCAATAAAGGATTTTTTCGTACGCCAGGCGCGGGTAGCAACTCAGCCACTGTCGCCATTCGGTCCTCGACGCTCTATAGTGTTGTCCACAACCAAGCATAGGCGAGCACGGGGATCAAAATGAGAAAGCTAGTTGTATGCTGCGCGGCAGTGCTGGCCTTGCAGGGGTGTGCCACCTATGACCTATCGTTGATGCCGCGCGGAGCGGGGCCGATGGCACATGGCATGGCCAAGCAGATAGACAAGTCTGTTTCAGTCACCTTGGACGGCGAAACCTACTTCGGCCACTATGTTTATGTGCAGGGCGGCGCTTTCTCCCTCGGGACGGCCTTTGGAAGCGGGCAGGTGGCGACAGGTAGTGCCATCGGCGTTAGCGTTGTTGGTAACGGCAACGTCCTCGCACAGTCCGCTGACGGCCAGCACAACCTGCGATGCGTATTTAATTTCAGCGGGTGGACGCAACAGGGCACAGGCGCGTGCCTAACCGACAACGGCAGTATGTACGATTTGCAAATAACGCGGTAGGCGACCTCTTCGGGGGCGCCCATGCGGTTCATGGAAATCGTCTCGCGCATCACCGGGTTCACCGTGCCGGTGTTTTGGCATCCAGTGGAATCCCGGCGAGGCCGAGGGAGCAGTAGCTCGCCGCGTCCTGACATTCCTGGACGATCGGCGCGTGTTGCACTCGCCATCGCAAATTTGCGCAAGCTCACGGCACACACGTGCGGCCATTCGCCTCGGCGCATCGCAAGGCCAGGCTGACGAGCAACGTCCAAGGGATCAAATGAACAGTATTCAAATAGCCGCAGCGTCCGCGCTCCTCGCCATCTCCGCGTTTGCACACGCAGAGGATTGGAAAATTCTCGGGAGTGGCCCCAAAGGCGCAATCGCATACGACGCAACATCAGTGCGCCACGACGGCCAGTACGTATCGGTTTTCATGCGCACGACGTACACATCGCCCCAAGCGGGGAGTGGCATAGCCCACGACATGAGTATTTGGCCGTTACGCATCAACTGCGGGGACGGTTCCATTCGCGTAATGAACGCTTACGATTATCTTCGCGGTAATTTAGTTTTCACGGCTAACGCTTATCAAGACCTGGACGCGGGGGTACCTGGATCCCCTATGTATGAGGTTACCCAAGCCGTCTGCCCACGCCCATAGATGCCCCTCGCTTAGTCGGCCCAATACGGGTACTCGCTGTCTGTCGTCCGTCCTTTGTTTTGATGATTATCACAATGTCTTTATCCAGTGAAGTGGATATTTTCGACATCGTGATCAATAACGCCGCCGACCATCCGGTCGAGTGGCCGCACAACTTTCACATCGGTTTCGAGCTGGCGTCCCTCGACGAGGTTCGCGCGCTATACGAACAGATGGCCGGCGCCGGCGTCGTGATGAAAAGCGGCGTGTTAATCTTACTGTGTCATAAAATAAAGACGTCTTCCCAGCCTTCGGCAGCATGGACAGGCGTCGAGCCCCGCGACCAGTCGCACCGTAAGTTCGTAGCGGATGGTGGCAATCGAGTCAGCCGTGTGGCGCTGTGCGCGTCGGACTTCCCCGCGCAATGTAATCGTCGGGAACCGCAGGTGTCTGGCGTGCTGCGAAGTTTTTTTTGGCGCTGACCGGGGTACCGGTAGCGAGACGCTCTGAGAGAAGGAACCCGTAGGCCGCGATCGCCAGTGCAGCGTGGTGGTGAAACCCACGCCATCCCCGGCCTTCGTAGTGTCCCAGCCCCAGCTCCTGCTTCAGATCCTGGTAATCACGTTCGATACGCCAACGCATGTGTGCATGCGCCACGAGTTGCTCCAGCGCAGTATCAGCCGGCAGGTTGGACAGATAGTATTTCAGCGGGTCAGCGTCGCCGGCGGGCCACTCGATGAGCAGCCATTGCTCGGGGCGCAATCTCGCCTTGCCGGTATTGCCGCCCGCGTGACGCACGCGCACCGCGGCGAAACGTCCGCTGAGCGTTTCGTTCGACCCCTCCCGCCAACTGAGCGTGGTGAAGGCAGTAGCAGGCAGTGAATGCGCCAGGTCCTTCACGTTCACCGGCTGTCGGGCGCGTGTGCGGCGCGGTACCACAGGCGGGCGGCCCATGCCGCCATACGGTTTGGGCGGCAATGGTTCGACGCCCGGTGGCCAGACCACGAGAGCCGATGTGATGCCGACCACATAAGACAAGCCCAGATCGTCCAGACGTTGCCGGAAGGCGTTATCTATTCCATAGCCTGCATCGGCCAGTACGCAATGTCGGGGCGCACCCGCAGCCAGCAGAGCCTCAATCTGTCGCAATGCAATCTGCGCCTTCGTCTCAAACCCGATCTGCGCGGGAATGCCGGCTTTCTCGCGCCGCTCATCATCCTCTGCCCATTCACGCGGCACATAGAGCTGCCACGCAACCGGAATGCTGGCCTGCTCGCAGGCCAGTGACACACTGACCGCGACCTGGCAATTATCCTGTTTCCCCAGCACCCCGCAGTATTGACGCGCCACACCTACGGAATGGCGGCCCTTCTTTGGAAATCCCGTGTCGTCCACAATCCAGAAGCCGCCGCCGGAAAAATCCATCCGCGGCACGACCCACTGGCTGACCCGGAGAAGTAGCTCGTCGTCTGACCAGTCGGCTTTGGCCACAAAGTGGTGCAAAGCCTGATGCCGGGCGCTGGCGTGAAGCGGATCCACGCTTGCGGCCATCGGCTCGACGCTCTTGCGCGTCAACGGCAACATCAGGCCTGTGCAGTAGCCCCTCAGTCCTGAGTGGCGATCCGCATGACCCAAGCCGCCAGACAAATGCTCAATGTACTGCTCAAACCGCATTTGTGCGTCCATTGCTTCTCGCTCTATGCCTGGGTATCCTCATTATATGAGGACAAACAAAGCAATATCGCTATTGTTAGTTTTGTGACACAGTAAGATTAAGGAAGGTCTGCACAACCCGCTTTTTGAAGCGTTATCTTTCACATCCTGCGCGGCCTCGGCGTTCAGATTTTTGTCGGTGAGTTGATTGCCGGAGTTTTTTCCGCGCACCGGAGCGCTCCAACCAGATATATGGCCTTCATCGGCCCGGTGTTTCAAGCTTTGCGCAAAGCTCTACGTGCCATCCATAGATTGCCCAAAGCAAACAGCGTGGTGATCTGGGCGGTGTTCTTCATCAAACCACGATAGCGGGTCTTCATGTAACCGAACTGCCGTTTGAGGATGCGAAACGGGTGTTCGACCTTGGCCCGGATACCCGCCTTCAGGCGTTCGATCTGATCGTATATCGCGTCCAGCGAATCACTCAGATCCAGTTTCCTTCGCTTTGCCGGTCGCATTGCAACATGCCAACGAACCGCGTCAGCCTCACATCGCTTTTCGATACCCAGATATCCGGCGTCCGCGTACACATCCGTTTCTTCACCATGCAGCAACGCCTGGGCTACCGTGATGTCGTGAACATTGGCCGCCGTTCCAATGACCGTATGGACAAGGCCCGAGTCGGCGTCCACGCCGATATGCATTTTCATCCCGAAGTACCAGTTACCACCTTTCTGCGTCGATTGCATTTCAGGATCGCGCGTGCCGGAGCCATTCTTTGTCGAACTGGGCGCGGCAATCAGGGTGGCGTCGACTGCCGAACCAGCCTTGAGCATCAGGCCTTTCTCCGTCAGGATTTCATTGACCAGCGCCAGCATTTGCACCGCCAGTCCGTGCGTTTCCAGCAGATGGCGGAACCGAAGAATCGTGCTTTCATCCGGCAAGCGAACCATCCCGCCGTCGAGACCCGCGAACTCGCGATACAGCGGCACGTCATAGAGTGCCTCTTCCATAGCAGGGTCTGACAAACCGAACCATTGCTGCATGAAATGAATCTGCAGCATCGTCGCAATCGGGAACGGCGGCCGACCGGTTTTGCCCGTGGGATAGTGCGGCTCGATCAGCGCAATCAGCTTCAACCAAGGCACAACGCGTCGCATCTCATCGAGAAATTCCCGCTTGCGCGTGCGCTTCGTTGACAGATCCAGACCAAGACCAAGTTGCGTCATCACACTGCTCCGCACCCAATTAGCTCTGTTTCCAGGATAGCTCAGCAGCAACACAATGCCAGGACTTCTGCAGACCTTCCTTAATCTTACTGTGTCATAAAATAAAGACGTCTTCCCAGCCTTCGGCAGCATGGACAGGCGTCGAGCCCCGCGACCAGTCGCACCGTAAGTTCGTAGCGGATGGTGGCAATCGAGTCAGCCGTGTGGCGCTGTGCGCGTCGGACTTCCCCGCGCAATGTAATCGTCGGGAACCGCAGGTGTCTGGCGTGCTGCGAAGTTTTTTTTGGCGCTGACCGGGGTACCGGTAGCGAGACGCTCTGAGAGAAGGAACCCGTAGGCCGCGATCGCCAGTGCAGCGTGGTGGTGAAACCCACGCCATCCCCGGCCTTCGTAGTGTCCCAGCCCCAGCTCCTGCTTCAGATCCTGGTAATCACGTTCGATACGCCAACGCATGTGTGCATGCGCCACGAGTTGCTCCAGCGCAGTATCAGCCGGCAGGTTGGACAGATAGTATTTCAGCGGGTCAGCGTCGCCGGCGGGCCACTCGATGAGCAGCCATTGCTCGGGGCGCAATCTCGCCTTGCCGGTATTGCCGCCCGCGTGACGCACGCGCACCGCGGCGAAACGTCCGCTGAGCGTTTCGTTCGACCCCTCCCGCCAACTGAGCGTGGTGAAGGCAGTAGCAGGCAGTGAATGCGCCAGGTCCTTCACGTTCACCGGCTGTCGGGCGCGTGTGCGGCGCGGTACCACAGGCGGGCGGCCCATGCCGCCATACGGTTTGGGCGGCAATGGTTCGACGCCCGGTGGCCAGACCACGAGAGCCGATGTGATGCCGACCACATAAGACAAGCCCAGATCGTCCAGACGTTGCCGGAAGGCGTTATCTATTCCATAGCCTGCATCGGCCAGTACGCAATGTCGGGGCGCACCCGCAGCCAGCAGAGCCTCAATCTGTCGCAATGCAATCTGCGCCTTCGTCTCAAACCCGATCTGCGCGGGAATGCCGGCTTTCTCGCGCCGCTCATCATCCTCTGCCCATTCACGCGGCACATAGAGCTGCCACGCAACCGGAATGCTGGCCTGCTCGCAGGCCAGTGACACACTGACCGCGACCTGGCAATTATCCTGTTTCCCCAGCACCCCGCAGTATTGACGCGCCACACCTACGGAATGGCGGCCCTTCTTTGGAAATCCCGTGTCGTCCACAATCCAGAAGCCGCCGCCGGAAAAATCCATCCGCGGCACGACCCACTGGCTGACCCGGAGAAGTAGCTCGTCGTCTGACCAGTCGGCTTTGGCCACAAAGTGGTGCAAAGCCTGATGCCGGGCGCTGGCGTGAAGCGGATCCACGCTTGCGGCCATCGGCTCGACGCTCTTGCGCGTCAACGGCAACATCAGGCCTGTGCAGTAGCCCCTCAGTCCTGAGTGGCGATCCGCATGACCCAAGCCGCCAGACAAATGCTCAATGTACTGCTCAAACCGCATTTGTGCGTCCATTGCTTCTCGCTCTATGCCTGGGTATCCTCATTATATGAGGACAAACAAAGCAATATCGCTATTGTTAGTTTTGTGACACAGTAAGATTAACTGGTCCCACGTCTTACCGTGCTTGTAGTAAAGTGTACTGAGCAAGTCGGTTGCTCGGGCCACTCGAGAGAATTTATATGCGCAATGACCTATCCGTCTTCAGGTTCCGGTAATTCAGGACCGTCCGCTTCTCTTACGGACATATTCGAGAGCTGCTGAGCTATCGTCACCCGGAGCAACTGCTGGGGGAGGCAGATGTGGGGGCTGGCAGAGAACCGGTGGCAAGCGTGCTGCGGTTGAAGCCCCATCTAATGACTTCAGGATGTCCTCGAACTGAACCTTGTCCTCTATTTTGTGAACGAGGACGGCTTCGATAGCATCGAGTGGAAGCGCGATACGTTCTCCCGAAGTGCGTAGCCCTCCCGTAAAGCCGTGTTCTCCGGCTATACGCCACTCGGTTTCAATGAGCTGGTTGCGCCCTTGTACGTACGCGAGCAAATCAAGGATTGGCTTCAGAGTGTCGTCGTTGAATAGCAGTTCACCGCCGTCAGCGTGTATTCCTGCGACTTGGTGATCAATGAAGAGACGGTGCAGGCGCTGAGTGACGGCAGAGTTGGGACCTGTGTAGAGCACACGATCCCCGCCGTTTGACTCCAGCCATGCTCGGCTAACGACCACGCCATAAGTACCGAAATTCAGATAGTGAGCAAGGAGGTCGCGCCCCGCCTGTACTTCGCTGAAACAGATCATCGGGATCTTTCCCGATATCAGGCCCATCCCGTAGGTCAACTTGTTAAGATTAAGCTCTTTCGTAGCACCGAGAGCCTCCGCCCGCTTCAAAACCGCGGTTAGAAAATAATCATGCATTTCCAATGCGGCGGCGTCGGTGAAGTCGATCGGACCGAAGGTCACTGGGTGGTCGGTGAGCATCAGCCCCTCTCTAAGCGCCTGCTCCAAGTAGGTTCGATCTCTCATGACATGGAGAAACTGGATGCTAGTAGTCATTGCGTGATTTGCTGTCGAAAAATGGGGGTTGACCTTCGCCATGCCAGCGTAAGAAGCGGGACCGCACCGTCGAGTGCCCCTTCATGGCTGATCCGGCAGCGTGTCGCCTATGCGGGCGGATGATATCAGCAGAATGATCGCATTAAGGGTTGCCGCTGACGCTTGAATATCACGAAGGACCTTCCCGCAAATGGCTCATGCTTGGCCGCACACTGTCTCACGCAACTCGCAATGGCGGCGCGTTCTCTACTGGTTTTGATCGACGACACGCGCCCTCGAACAGACTTCCACGTGCCGGTAAACGGATGTCCGTTTGCGAGAGGTACAGCGGCGGTAGGGCCGTCGATGTTGTCGGTGGTGCACGTCACTCAAGGAAACTCACTGGTGAGTCGGCCGGTAAGTCGGATGCGGCTGGGGCGGCGGTTGATATAACGGTACGCATACTTATCTCGCGGCGACAGATGCCCGTGCAAAGATCGGCGTATCGATCGACCAACATCAACATTTTCGTGCTTGCAGTCCGCCCGTTGGGGTGACTACGATTACACACCCAGCGGAGATCACAATGAGAACGACCTACAAAGCACTACAGGCAAACGTGCGGGCGTCGCACGGGCGCGTCATGTCGTCGTGCTGGATCGCTCATCGAAAGGTAGTGAGCGGACTGCCGGAGAATTCCCGGCGTACAGGCGAGCGGCGAAAACCCTCCCCGCCACAATGGGAAACCGTGATCGACCACGCAATGAGGGAACTTGGATGGCTCTGACGGGCGTAAGTAATCAACCTCGAACGGTGCCCATCGCATGACGGACACGAAAACCATTCAAGTGGGTAATGCATCCGATTCGACGTATGTGGCCTTCGGCGACGATTGCCAGTTCAACGACATTTGCGGATACGTGCTGATCGGCCTGCGGCGCTCGCGTATCGGGGTAATCACCCGGGAGCTAGATCGCATAAAGGACGGCTTCAAGATACCGCGTAGCACGCCGCTTCATTGCCGCGTACTCTTTGGATTTCATCAACGGGAGAAGGCTGGGCTAGGCCATCTCACGCGGGAAGACGCGCAGAACACCGTGCTTCGCTGTTTGCTGTTGCTGAACAACTACGGCATGCACGTGAAGTTCGCTCACGCACGTCCTAGCGAGTTCTCCGCAAAACTGGGCGATACGCTAACGCTATCTGATCAACAACAGGCGAATCCAATAGACCTTGCGGTCCACCACGACCCCAAAGGGCTTATTAGCCTACTCTCGCAAACGTCCATGATTGTTCCCTGGGCTGATCGCAAGTTGTCGAGATTCAATGCCGTGGAAATCGTTGCCTCAGCGGATAAGACACAAGCAAAACTCTTTGGCAATGGCAGTAGGCAGGCGCACAACCTGCTGCAGGGCTTTTCCGACATCGGAGCCGCGCCTGGTTCAGTGTTTCAGTTTTCGCCACGAATCAGTACTACCGCTGAGGATCCGCTGTTGCAACTTGCTGACGTGGTGGTTTATGCGTTGTGTCACCAGCTTGACGAAGAAAAAGGTCAGTCGTTTTGGCGCACGCAACTGCCTCCCATCAAAAATCTGCAATCTATCCCGTGGGGTTACCCGCCAATCGCGAATGGCTGATGTCGGAGCCGAAGCCGCCGCACAAACGGCCCGCCGATTGCACTGGCGACCGTCCTTTCCTGGCCGATTGGGTGAGGTCGCCAACGGCCGCTTAGTGGCACTCCCGTTTGCAAAAACTGAATTTGGCTGACTGACCGGTTTGGAGAAAGTTGTCTGACCGGAGTGGGTCGAGAAGACTCATTCACGGACAGGGACAGCCGACATTCGCCGACGCCGGTTAGCGAAAGTCAGCAATGTGATCTACAGCAGCCGAACGACTCCGATCGGCGAGCGTCGGCTCTGGCCGAGAAAGCGCGTTCGTCTTTGATAGCCGGATGGCCGGTTACAGGGTGCACGTGACACCTGACGTCCGATCGAAACGCATGTGAGCGGCGGGTTGTGGCCGGTCCTTGCCGGTCGATGGCCAGCGGCGCCCGACCCTCAACGGACCGTGGGGGCAGATGCGATCAAATCGGCAGTTTCGAGGGGCGCGTCTGCCGCAACCTCGAGCGGGCGAGCGCGCCGCTGCGCCAGCGCAAGCCGCGCGCCGGGCGGCCTGCGCAAACCACAGCGGCAAGCGTCGACTTGTCCAGTCCGTCCGCCTAACGGAATCCGTAGGCGAGCACCTTTTTGCCCTCGAAACTGATTTGCACCGCTTCGGAGCACGGGTTCCCACACGTGCCATCGACGGTGGGAGGCGCAGCAGCGAAGGGGACCGTCTCACTGGTCATTTCGCCGATCACCAGTGTCGCATCCGACGAGATAACGATATTCACGACGAGCACCACGCCAGCGGGACTCGCTTTCGTGCCGTAGTTGATCGTCATCGTTCCCGTGCAATCGCTATTTACCTTGTAGGTGCCGAACTGCACGGAATTGAAGGCGCCGCCCGTTTTCGGCAAGCCGCCGACATTGCCCGCATCGTTGCGCGTGAAATTGCCGTTACCGTCGAAGACGACGACAGCGACGTCGTTGAGCAGCAGCCTCGACTTCGCGTAGTGAACCGCACCATCCGTGCCGATGATGCCGAGTATTTCGCCTTGGGCGCTAAATCCATACAGGCCTCTCAGCGTTTCATTGGAACAGGTGGGGCCGTTGGCATGCGCCGCACCGCTCAACGACAGAAGGGTGGCCGCAACGGCCGCCGCACAGGTCAAACGCTTGCTTTTCATGTTCATCTCCTTGTCATTGACCGTGGCCGCTTCGCTGGCGTGCGCGTGATGTCGGGGCGCATGCACGGGCACAGAGCGTCGGGCAGAGGCTGGCCAGCGGCGGCGCACCGCGCCGCTCACGTTGACCTGTTTCATGGTGTCAGAAGCGCGAGCCAGTGCCATCGACAGAACATGAAGAAATCGTTAACCGTGCGTCGACGGTATGCGGAAAAAATGGCGCGCATCGGGCGGGCGGCGCACATCGCCCTGGTCGCCTGCGTCAGCCTGCCCGGCCCGCGCGGGAGGCGCGGTGGAAACGAGGGAAAGCGCGTCGCCACGTGCCAGAGCTGCTCGCTTGACGACAGCACTCATCAGCGACCGTGATGTTTCCGCACGGCCCACGCAAACGATGCGCAAGTTTGTTCGAACATTTGGAATGGACGCGGAATCGGACTTTGGCGCCGATAATGCGAAAGGCTTATCTTGGCCCGACCCACGTCTGAAGCGGTCGGTGTTGATTTGCACGGAATCCTGACCCACCCTACGCAGTAATCGTGGGTCAGGATTCCGTGCAAATCAACATCTCGCGGTCATCGAATCTGCGTTTGCCGTCTGCGTTGACGCCTATTACTCGCAGCGGCAGGAAATCGTCCAGGTTGTCCTGCATGAGGGTGTGCCCACTGATTTGGTTGCGGACACACATGCTGCGCTTTCGGCTTACGAGAAACTACGTGTGCGAGAAATCGCGCTTACACTTGACGCACCAGACGGCGCTCTATGTACGGGTCGCCCTGGAACAGGTACTTTCACGACTGCCCGCAGGCCGGCGATCGCCCGTACCATCCGGCCACGCCGGACCAACTTCGGGGAGCGCCAGCATGGACGATGTAGAACAGTTCAGGGACGACCTCGAAAACAGCGCGGACTGCCTGATGGGCGGCAGCCGCGACGACTTCATTGAAACGCTGGGCGAAGCGGTGTATGCGCGCGTGGGCAGTGACCAGCAGGACCGCATCATTGCCGCCTACACAATGGAGCGTGCCAAGCGTTGTCTGTTCGACAGCGGCAATACATACCAAAGTCGAATGGCAAGCAACGCCCTGAGATGGCCGCGGGACGAAGATCGTCCCGCGCGCGGTGGTGGGGACGGGGGCTGAATGTGATCTGCCCGAGGAGGAGTTTCTCGAGTTCGGTCGCTTTCCGGCCAAAGGGTCGTTCGCTACCGCCCTAGTTCGGACATCCGGACGTCAATTCATCACCGCAAGCGGCCGCGTGGCTTCCTTTGACGGTCTTGGTCAACACCTGTGTCAGGCGGCCGTCTGTAACGGTTGGACCTCGACGGTGACATGAGACAAACCCATGAAGCGCCCAAGCACCGCATGATAGAAGCGAGAGTCTCGCTGGGTTTCACCTGTTGCCACTGACACCACCGCGCTCATGTGACCGGGGCCCACCCGCCATACATGCAGGTCAACCACCTTGTCGCCGAGGTCCTCGATCGCGTGACGAACATTCTCTGCCATCCGCCGGTCGCAGTTCATGTCTAGCAGGATTGCACCGGTGTCCCGCATCAAGCCGTACGACCAGTTTGCAATCACCAGCGCACCGATGATGCCGGCGAGCGGGTCCATCCAGAGCCAGCCAAATGCGCGTGCCAATACGAGGCCGATGATGGCCAGCACGGAGACCGCCGCATCCGCCATCACATGGATGTACGCGGCCCCGATGTTATGGTCGCGAGTCGCTGCTTCATCCGCGTCGTCGTGGTGTTCATGTTCTTCGAATTCGACTCCGAACTCGCCGTCCGGCATCCGAACGATGGCTTTGAAGGAGTGTGGCTCCGGAATGTCTTCCTTCGATTCCAGATAGTCTCCGCGGTCCGCCAGCGCGAACACTTGTTGTGTCCCATCGGGCTGCACCGTGGTAACGGACACCGCAGTAGCGTCCAGTCGTGAAGTCTGCGTCGCTGGCGTAATGCGGAAAACGGGTGGCACGCCGTCCTCGAAGATGGAAACGGCAAACACGCCGGATGGGGCGAAAATCTTCTGGACTTCCTCCTCATGAGCGTGGTCATCATGACCATGATCGTGATCGCCGCCGTTCAATAGCCACACGCTCGCCAGGTTGACAAACAGGCCGACCGCCGCGATGGGAATTGCCTCACCAAAATGGATGGGTACCGGCGACAGGAAACGCGATGCCGCTTCGTAGCCAATCAGAAGCGCAATCATCGCGAGCACGATGGCACTCGTAAAGCCCGCAAGATCGCCGAGCTTACCTGTACCGAACACGAAGCGGGAGTCGGTGGCGTGTTTGCGCGCATAGCTGTACGCAAGGGCTGCAATGAGCATTGCGCCGGCATGCGTCGACATGTGCAGACCGTCGGCGACAAGCGCCAGCGAACCGAACATACTGCCGCCGACGATCTCAACAAGCATCATAGCGCTGCACAATGCGATCACGGCCCACGTCTTGCGCTCGTTCTTTTCGTGACCAACACCCAGAAAGATGTGGTCATGTCCTGCGCCGAATGCGGCGTCTTTGAAATCAACCATTTCTGACTATTTGAAATAGCTGTGAACAACTTCGATGAGTTGTTCCGTCGCGGTGGCACCATCCTCCTCGCCGTTTTCCGCGTCGATGAGGTGGTTCCTGATGTGGTCTTCCAGCACAACCGCGAGAAGACCGTTCATAGCCCCGCGACAACTCGTGATCCGTTGCAGCACGTCCGCGCAGCCGTGCTCTTCCTCGAGCGCCCGCTCAACGGCTTCGACCTGTCCCTTGATACGGCGGACCCTATTAAGCAGTTTCTGTTTTTCCTGAACCGTGTGACTCATAGTGTTCTCCATATACCCCTTGGGGTATACAATTTCAGGAAGTCTATCATAGGGGGTAGGGGTATCGAGCACTATCGCAGATTTTAGTGCCAGCGGGGTTGCCAGCTATTTATCGGTACGATGCGAATACGACGGGTATCGTGGCACGGCGGCCGGGTGGCCACTCAATCGGATCCATCACCGGATCAGGACAGCGGGAACCAATGCATGCGCTCCAATGACCGTTTTGACCGTCGGCGATTACTCCAGCTTGGCTTTCTCCTTTTTTCCATCGTTGCGTTCTTCATCTTCCCGGCGAACGCTCAGGCTGCAGCCCCCGATTGCAGCGCTGGAACCGCCGTTACTGTCGTCGCACACCTCGACGACGACCTGCTCTTTGTCGAACCAGCAATCAGTGAGCGGTTGCACGCGGGATGGTGCGTTACGGTCGTCCATCTGATCGGTGGGGCGAACGGCGCAAGCTTTGACTACGTGCAGAAACGCGAGGAGGGAACGCGGCTTGCCTATGCCCGTTTGGCGGGCGTCGTCAACGACTGGGACGAGTCGACCATCCGGATTGCCGGCGAGCCGGTATTCGAGCTCCGGCTGAAACAGCAGCCGCGCGTGCGGCTGCTTGAACTACGCCTGCCAGGCGGTGCTGTCCGGGGCGGCCGCGTCCCGCTCGGGCTGCTGTGGGACCAGGGCGCAACGCTTACCACCTATCCGATGGGACACGGCGAGATTGCGCCTGGTCGCTACACGCGCGACTCGCTTTCCGCGACGCTCAGATCGATCCTCGAAGGTGCCACGCGCATCTACACGCTTAATCCTGATACGGTCCCCTTCATCGAACACCCGGATCACATATACGCCGCGCGCATTACCCGGCACGTCGCCCAATCCCTTGCTCACGCCGTCCCTATCTCGTATTTCGTCACCTATCCGACGGGAAACTGGCCGGTCAACCTGTCGGGAGAAGATGCGCAACGCAAACGTGATGTGGCCGCGACCTATTTCTCCGTCGACGGTGGGGATGTGGCGCAGGTGTTCGGCGAATACGAGTGGAATGGCGATTGGGTGCAGCGCCAGTACGCGCACGACGACTCGACGGCGCATGTCAGGCCGGATTTCGTCGGCACGCCGTCAGTACTCTTCAACGCCGCATCGAGCCGGTGTCTGGCCTCAGCAGGCAACGGGCGCGAGCCGGTTCTCGCACCATGTAATGGTTCGATGCAGCAGCAATGGACATGGGAACCCAGAACGACCTATCCGGGCAACGAGCACGACGCCGCCCTTGTTTCGGCGGCGACAGGACAATGTGTTGCCGAGCACGACGGCACGCTCGCCGAAGCGAGGTGCGAGCAATGGGAACCGTCACAACGGTGGACGCCATGGGACTTCGGTCTGATCTTCACGCCTTCGCGGCGCTGCCTCGGAGAAGAAGACGGGCGGCTGAACCTTCGTGGCTGCGCATCGCTGACGACGCGATACCGGTGGTCGGCGTTGCGACCAGCGTGGCCCACTGATCTGCGACTCACCGGCGCAATGTATGAGGACGTGACCGGGCAGGGCGCACCCTCCGCCGTGTATGTACAGCGGCGAGCCGACGGCCCGGGCTTCGACGTCTACGTGCAGAAATTGCAGGCCGGAGAGCGGCCTGTACGCTGGTATGCCAATGCTGTCCCGTTCGACAGCCGGGCGATCACTGCAACCTGTGGCGAAGACACGCTGTGCTTCGATAGCGCCCGGTTCGTGCTCGGAGATTTCGACGGCGACGGCCGCGCGGACCTGATGGTTATCACGCCGCGCCTGGGCGGCACTGCGTTCTGGTTGCTGCGAAGCACGGGCCGCGATTTCGAAGCGCCGGCACTGTGGTTTCAGAGTGACCAGCGGATACCCACTGGACGCACGCAGCAGTACATCGCGTTCTCGAACAATGCGCAAATGCGGCGGAGGATACTGCTCGCGATGCAAAAGTCCGACAAAGGCGCCGAATTGTGGGCGGTAGGCGACGACGGGACCGGCCACATTCAACAGGCAAGGGTGCTGGAAGATGATCGGTTCCGGTTCGATCTGCGTCTGCTCGCGGTGCGCGCCCAAGGGACGGATTCGGCATCCTTTCTCGCCGTCCAGCCCGCCAGCGAGGGGGCGCGCATCGCCGTCATCCCGTTCGGCTTTTCCAATGGACACTGGCATGCTGGCAACACGTCGCTTTTGCCGCCGGTATTCCAGCCTGCCACAACGAAGTTCTCTACTGACCACCATCCGGGGGACGCGAACAACGCAATTGTCATGACGGTGCCCCGCTTTTCTGAACCGGGCGGTGTCGACGTATGGGAATCGTCCGACATCGAAGCAGCGCCAGTTCTGCTTGTTTCCCTGCCCGACGAGCCGTGGCAGGACTCGAGTCCCGCCCTGCTTTACAGCGGCAGTCATACGACGCTGGCCTTCTACCGGCGCACAGACGCGATACTCGACAATACGCATTTTTCCGGTGGCCAGGCGACGCTTTTGCAATACGACATCGATCGACGTGAGGGCAATGACCGTCCGGAAGCACAGTTGCAGCTACCCGCCATCTACTCGGAAACGCTGTGGCTCGAGCGGCTCAGTCAATGACGCGTCACAGACAACCCTCGTGCGCGCCATCGATACAGACATGTTGTCAATTGGCACCGCGTGTTCATTCGCGGTTCTGGCGAGGCGATAATGCGGCTGCTCCCGTGCACCGCTTCGCTCCGGGTGGCATCGGCACACGAAAGGCTCTTCAAAGTCTGCAACGCTCCCTGGCGCGACACATGACCCGACCCTTACGATTTCCTGTATCGACGATCAGGCACTGGCTGGCGATGCTTGCCATTCTGAGCGCATCGGCTGCCGTGGCGCACCCCCACGTCTGGATCATGTACAACGCAAAGATCCGCATGCGGGGCGTGACGATTACCGCGATAACGGAGACCTGGCGTTTTACCGAGGGCTTTCCGGTCATGCTGGTCGGGATCGATCATCTGCCGTCAAGCGGCCCGCTGGGGCCGGCGCAAACGGCGATTTTCAAAAAGCAGGCGTTCTCGTCCCTGGGACCAGCCGACTACTTCAGCCATCTGCTCGTTGACGGCGAACCGCAGCATTTCGCGGAGCCTTCGGATTTCAGGGTATCGGTGGAAAACGGACGGATCGAATACACCTTTACACTGCCACTGGTGAAGCCGGTTACGGTCGCAGGAAAGCGGGTGCAATTCGGAGTCTGGGACGAATCGTTTTACGTCGACTACGACCCGGGGTCGGATCCTGCCGTTTCGCTCGACAGCGGCGCTGCCTTGACGTGCAGGACCCGGAACTTCGCCGACCAGCATCACCCTGTCTTTTATGGAACTGTCGTTCCCCAGGCCACGGCACTCACATGTTGAAGGCTATCTGTCGGATTTATGCGGCCACTTGCGTCGCGCTGCCAATCCGGGGCGCAATCGCCTCCGTGATTTTTCTCTGCGTCGCTGTGCCGGTTGCGTCCCAGGCCCAAGGCATCGATGTCTTCGGCCAGCCGATTGCAGCGTCAAGGGCCGCTGCTGCGTCACCCGTATCACCACAGGGATCCGTAGCGCAAGACACCGATGTCAACCCGGAACGGGACTGGATTCCGGGTCCTGTGCGGCATGCAGTCCTCGCCGCCGTCCGTCTTCAGGGACGCTGGAACGCCCGTATCCAGGATATGACGGTGCGCCTCGGCACAGAGCGTGATCCGGCTTTATGGATGGTACTGCTCGGACTGTCTTTCGCGTACGGCGTGCTACATGCACTCGGGCCAGGTCATGGCAAGCTTGTGGTCGGCACCTTCCTGGGATCGCGCGGCGCACGTCTTCGCGAGGCAATACTCCTGAGCGGCTGGACCGCCGCTGTGCAGGCTGCCAGCGCGATCGTCGTGGTCATGGGAAGCATTCTGGTAACGCGGGAAGGCGCTCAGGGCATACTCGCGCGCGCTGTTTCGCTTGAACTGGTCAGCTACGTGATGCTTTGCGTCGCCGGAAGCTGGACCGTCTGGTCGATCGCCACGCGGCGCGACTGCTGCTCCGGCGGCCGCAAGGTCGTGCTGGTTCCGCGACGCTCGAGCACCATGAATGACCAGGGCGATCACGACCGCGGTTATCTCGGCCACCGGCTGCCGGTGCACTTGCGCCCCGCACTTCGTCTGCCCGTGCAGGCGAAGGCAACTCGCATCCCGAAGACGAATGGGATGCTATCGCAGATCTGCCTGACCGGGCTGGGCGCGGGCATGCGGCCGTGTGCGGGAGCGATCTTTGTGCTGGTCGTCTCGGTGGGCGCGCACGTGCCGGAGGCAGGCATCTCAGCCACAATGGCCATGGCGCTGGGCGTCACGGTGACCGTCACGCTTGTCGGTCTTGGCGCATCCGGGCTGAACCGGGGCGTTGGGCGCCTAGCACTACGTTATGGCCCGCGCGTCGCGGACGTGCAGCGAAGGGCGGCTCTGCTCGGCAGCATCGCTATCGTCGCGTTTGCCGCACTTCAGATCGCTTTGCAGATCGGCGGTGTACTGACGCCGTCCCTGTCGTAGGAGCGGCGGCATCACCAAACATCGCTGGTCACAAGTGCGAATTGATTCCTGCCGCCTTCCGGCTATCTGTTTTTCTGTTCGGTGTTAATGCACGCGTCGAGTCCCTGCCTGAGAAGGTCCTGGGGCAACTGCCGACCAATAAAGACAATCTTTGTCTCCCGGGTTTCGTCGGATCGCCACGGCTTGCCGACGTCGGCGCCAAAGATCATATGGACGCCCTGAAAGATCATCCGGCACTCCACTCCAGCGAGATTCAACACGCCCTTGTAGCGCAGCATGGCGGCGCCATAGATCTGCACGATCGAGCCAAAGAACTCCTCGAGCCGGTCCGCATCGAGCGGGACTGTCGAGCGGTAAACAAAGGACGACACGTCATCATCATGTTCGTGGGACACGTCTTCAAGGAAATCCGGCTCAATCTCGAGGATTGCATCGAGATCGAAACTGCGGATATCAAGCAGCCTGCTGATATCAGTCCTTCCGAAATCTGAATGCTTGATGGGTGCACGCGCGTTCATCTGGCGAAGACGTGCGGTAATGGCCTCTGCATCGTCGGGCGTGACGAGATCGGTCTTCGACAAAAGGATACGGTCAGCGAAACCAACCTGTTCCTGCGCTTCGTGATGTTCGTCGAGCTGTGCATTACCATGCCTGGCGTCGACGACCGTAACGATCGCGTCGAGCAGGTAGTTCTCCTGCACTGTCTCGTCGACGAAGAATGTCTGGGCAACGGGAGCAGGGTCGGCGAGTCCGGTCGTCTCGATGATCACACGGTCGAAATCAAGCTCGCCTGTGCGACGACGTTCGGCAAGCGATCCCAGGATCCGCACAAGGTCGCCCCGCACCGTGCAGCAGATGCAGCCATTGTTCATCTCAACGATCTGCTCGTGGCCGTCCTGCACGAGCAGTTCATTGTCGATACCCGCTTCACCGAATTCGTTTTCGATCACAGCGACGCGTCCGCCATGATGCTCCGTCAGAACGCGGTTCAGCAGCGTGGTCTTGCCGCTGCCGAGGAACCCGGTAAGGATTGTCGTCGGGATACGGCCTTCATTTGAAGCAAGCCTGGTCATGATTGATTCCCTGTCAAATAAGGTTGCTCGGCCCTGCGGGGTATAACGATCAGACCGCCTTCGCGCATCGTGTCGTCCAGCGCGGAGAAGTGCGCGGCCTCGGCTGCCGGACAGCGAACGTGATGACTCTGCACGCAATGTCAGCCGCCACCGTCGTCGACGATGGACGGGAAAGAGCGCGGCCCGGGCATCAGGTGAGCGGATCTGTAGCCTTCAAGAGGCTAGCGCTTCAGTGCGGCTGACAATGCGTCGAGTTGCGAACCCATCCACTGCTGGAAATCCTTTCCAGGGGGTAAAGTCTCGGTCACGCTGATCGCTGGTACGTGCGAGTTGCTCGCGAGCTTGAGCATGTGCCGGGTCATTGCACTGCTCGCCTGGCTGTTGTATATCAGGACGTGTACGCGGCGAGCGGTCAAATCCGTCTCGAATGACGCGATATCCGCCGCACTCGGCTCTGTATCGTTCATCGTTGCAAGCTGGAAGCGCTCGTTGCGCATGTCCAGACCGATTGCACTGGCCATGTAACCGAAAACCGGCTCCGTCGCTGTCACCGGCACGTGCTCGTAGTGCGCTTTCAGGGCAGCGACCTTGTCGTCGACCGGTTTGAGCGAGTTGAGAAAGCGGTCCAGGCGAGCATCGTAGTCACCTTTATGCGCCGGATCGGTGGTTACCAGATACGTATTCACCGCCTTCGCGACGGCGGGCATCGTCTTCGGGTCGTACCAGAGATGCGGGTTATCGCCGGACTTTCGTCCCGTGAGTTGTGCCGCGACAATTGTCGTGCGGTCCAACCTTTTCGAGGCCGCCAGCAGCTTTTCCATCCACGGGTCGTAATCAGCGCCGTTGTACACAACGAGCGCCGCATTCTGCAGCGCCCGCGCCGTCTTCGGACTGGCTTCAAACAGGTGCGGATCCTGCTCGGGATTGCTCAGGATGCTTGTGACCTGCACGTGGTCGCCGCCGAGTTGCCTGACCACGTCACCGTAAAAATTTTCTGCCGCCACGACCGGGACAGGTACCGACGGTGCCGCTGCCACCGTTTGGCCGCAGACGCCAAGTGCAAGTGCAAGCACGACCGGGTACAGCACGTTAACAAGCCTGTTCATGAATTTCCTTACTCATAGATGTAAAAGAATGCCGGTGCTTTGGCAGAATCATCTTGTCGGCGGCCGACTCGGATCGCTGCCGTCACGTCAGCCGCGCAGTGCGCGCAGCAGGAAAAGATTCTCGACCGATGCAGCAATCACGTTAAGGCTGCGTTAGACGAACCGAGCCTATGCCTCGATTGCATCGCTGTCCGTGCGGTCACTTTCCGTCGCGCCTTGCGTCGGCCAGACAGGAAACGGATCGTCATATTTTTCCCACTCATGCGAACCCGCGCTCATCTCGGCATCCGTCAGAAGACACGCATCGAACGCTGCACGCAGCGCAGCTTCGTCGATGCCGGTGCCGATGACGACCAGTTCCTGCTGGCGGTCGCCAAATGGCGCCGACCAGCGCTCCGAGATCATCGCGCGGCTTTCAGCATCCTGCGGCCAACGGCTTTGAGGTACCGCGGCCCACCATCTGCCGGCCAGACCGTGTCGGGAAATCGCTTCGGCCTGAGACCAGGTCCCGACCAGGTCGTTGCGCGATGCGAGCCAGAAATAACCTTTCGAACGTACTACACCCGGCCACTCCATCTTTATCCAGTTCCAGAACCGCGCTGGATGAAAAGGCCTGCGCGCCCGATATGCAAAGCTCGTGATACCGTATTCATCACTTTCGGGGATTCGTTCGCCGCGCATCTCCGTGAGCCATCCGGGTGCCTGCGACGCAGCGTCGAAGTCAAAGCAGCCGGTCCCCATCACGGTTTCAAGCGGTACCTGACCAAACGACGAGATGACGATTTCCGCGCGAGTATTGAGGCCGCGCAGTACGCCCTTCAGTTGCGTCAGCTTCTCCGGCTGGACGAGATCCGCCTTGTTGAGAAGGATCACGTCGGCAAATTCGATCTGCTCGGTAATGAGATCCACGACGGTGCGCCCGTCCTCATCACCCATCGTTTCGCCCCGGTCACGCAGGTGGTCGTGTGAGCTGTAGTCGCGCACAAAGTTGTACGCGTCGACGACGGTGACCATGGTGTCCAGTTGCGCCACGTCGGAGAGGCTAAGGCCGCTCTCATCACGGAACGTGAACGTCTCGGCAACCGGTAGCGGTTCCGATATACCCGTCGACTCAATCAACAGATAGTCGAACCGTCCTTCCGCTGCCAGCCTCCTTATCTCGACCAGCAGGTCTTCCCGCAGGGTGCAGCAGATGCAGCCGTTGCTCATTTCCACCAGCCGCTCCTCGGAGCGCGACAGCTGCGCGCCACCTTCGCGTATCAGGCGAGCATCAATGTTCACCTCGGACATGTCGTTGACGATGACGGCAACGCGTCTTCCCTCCCGGTTATTGAGCACGTGATTGAGCAGGGTTGTCTTGCCGGCGCCGAGAAATCCCGAAAGGACCGTGACAGGAAGTTTGTTCATAACGGATCGCGCGAGTGATTTGGTAGTTATGTTATAACATTGCACATATCTCATGTTGTTTTTTTACTTCCACACATACCGCTAATGCGACATTTGCGACCATCGAGAGTCGGCAGGCACACAGCAGCGAAGCCCTCGCGGTTCACGCCTCTGCGACAGCTGGTGCTGGGGCTTCTGAATGCCCGCGGAGGATCTGCAACAGCCTATGAGCTACTCGAAGATCTACACCGGCAGCGTCCGCATGCCGCGCCACCTACCGTTTATCGCGCATTGCAGTTTCTGATCAGGGAAGGTCTGGTCAGTCATGTCTCAACCACAAGCACCTTTCGCATGACTGAACAGAACGGCGGCCGCCACGAGATCCTCGCCGTCTGCACCCGCTGCCATTCCGTGCGCGCACTGCATGACGCAACGCTCGAGCAGGTCCTGCTCGGTGCCGCACAGACTGCTCACTTCCGCGTGGACGGACAGCAAACCGAGATCAAGGGCGTCTGCGAGGACTGCGCGGCGCTCGCGACGGATCGTACCGTCGGCAAAAAGTAACGGTATGTTTCAATCTGTTGCGTAATAATATAACATTGCATTCGATGTGCAAGGTTTATCGCCGCGACCCGCATGAGTTGCCATCACGGCAGCACGGCCCGCTCGCCTTTGCCCACGCCTGGAGTTCGTCGCCCGAGCAGCAACTACCTGCTGCGGTGAGGTTTCTGATTCGTAGACCTAACAAATACCTGACAAGATGAGACATCGTCACCGCCTCGCCCACGCCGCGCTATGGTCATTCGCGCTTGCCGCCCGCGCTCACGCCGCCCCGGCCGACGCTTCGGTCGGCGGCACCATCGCCGACAGCGCAGGCCAACCCGTTGGCAACGCCAAGGTCACTCTTCAGGATTCAGCGGGCGCGTCTGTCGGGGAGGGAGACACTGACGCGATCGGGCATTTCACAGTCGGGCACGTCGCGCCTGGAACTTATGCTGTTGTTGTTTCCGCCCCCGGATTTACCAGCGGAAGCAGCGTTGCCACTACCAGTCCGGGGCAGGAAAGCTCTGTGTCGATTGCACCTTCAAAAAGCGATACGCTCGATGTGCAGGTTAATGCGCAGCGGCTGAACCGGGCACGCAACGACCTGTTGCCTGAAACGGGCAGCAGCGTCTACCGCTTCAGCCAGAGCGACATCAACAACCTGCCGGCAGGGCAGGACACGCCGCTCAACCAGGTCCTTTTGCAGGCGCCCGGGGTTGCCAGCGACTCCTACGGCCAATTGCACGTGCGCGGCGATCACGCAAACCTGCAATACCGGATCAATGGTGTCATCATTCCCGAGCCGATCAGCGGGTTCGGGCAGTCACTCGACAGCCGCATCATCGACCAGCTGAATTTTCTGACGGGCGCGCTTCCTGCCCAGTATGGCTATCGCACAGCGGGCATTGTCGATATCAGGACCAAATCGGGCGATACCGGTAATGGCGGTTCCATCGATGTGTTTGGCGGCAGCCATCAGACCATCAAGACGAGCGGTGACGTATTCGGCAGTCAGGGGCCTTTCAGCTACTATTTCAGCGGCTCGCTCGGCGAGAACAATCTGGGTATCGAAAACCCGACGTCGAGCGCCAGTGCGATACACGATCACACGCGTCAGGGCGACGCTTTCGGTTACATGTCGTACATCATCAATCCGCTCACGCGCGTGAGTGTGATGTTCGGTACGACCAGCAATCAGTTTGAAATTCCCAATACGCCAGGCCTGCCCACTGCATTTACGCTGAACGGCAACACGAGCTTCGATTCGAGCCAGCTCAATGAAACCCAGTCAGAACTCAACCAGTTTGCCGTAGTAGCGCTGCAGGGAACCAACGGGGCGGCACTGGACTATCAACTTGCCGTTTTCACCCGCTATTCACGCACCCAGTTCAACCCCGACCCGGTCGGCGACCTGCTGTTTAACGGTGTCGCGGCAAGCGATTTTCACAGCGATCGGGCGAATGGGGTTCAACTGGACACAACCTACCGGCTAAACGAAAAGCACACGATCCGCGCGGGCATCTTTTTCCAGCAGGAACACGCAATCTTTGACAACAGTCTCGCTGTCTTTCCGGTTGACGCCGAGGGCAACCAGTCGTCCGATCAGCCGGTTACCATTCCTGACTCCAGCAGCAAAACCGGCTACCTGTATAGCGCCTATGTGCAGGATGAGTGGAAGCTCACCGACAGGCTCACCATTAACTATGGCTTGCGCTACGACAAGATGGACCAGTACGTCAGCGCGAGCCAGGTGAGCCCGCGCGTCGGGTTGGTGTACGCGCTAACGCCGTCCACCACCGTTCACGCGGGTTACGCGCGCTACTTCACGCCGCCCGCGTTCGAACTCGTAGCCGACTCCGACATCGCGCGGTTTGCGGGGACCACAGCCCAGGTGTCCGGACAGAACGATCCGGTTCAACCCGAGCGCAGCCACTACTTCGACCTGGGCGTCATCCAGCGGCTGACGCCGTCGCTGACCGTCGGGCTTGACGCCTACTACAAGAAGTCGACCAATCTGCTCGACGAAGGCCAGTTTGGCACCGCGCTGATCTTTACCCCCTTCAACTATCAGTACGGCCGGACCTATGGTGTCGAGTTCACGGCCAATTACAAGCAGGATAACGTTTCCGCCTATCTGAATCTCGCGTTCAGCCGCGCACAGGGCAAGAATATCAATTCCGCGCAGTTCAATTTCGGCGCCGACGAACTCGCGTTCATCAGTGACCACTACGTATTTCTCGATCACGATCAACGCGTGACCGCGTCATTTGGCGGCACGTACGAACTCGGCCGTACCACATTCACGTTTGACGGACTGGTTGGAAGTGGCCTGCGCAGCGGCTTTGCCAATACCGATCGTCTGCCGGTTTACGCACAGGTCAACCTTGGTGTGATCCAGCACTTCAACGTCAACAATCCCCTGATTGGCAAATTCGACGCGCGACTGCTTCTCGTGAATGCGTTCAACCGCGTGTACGAGCTGCGCGACGGCTCTGGCATTGGAGTGGGCGCTCCGCAATACGGACCTCACATCGCGCTGTACGCGGGTATTTCCAAAAAGTTTTGATGCCTGACCAAAGGATGCTGGAATGAAAGACTGGATGAATCTTATGGACGCCGTGCAGCTTGGCGGGTGGGTCATCTACCCGCTCAGCCTGCTTGCGATCGTGGCGATCGCGATTGTGGTTGACCGATCATATGTCTTTACGCGTTTCGCCCGCCGGCCCGGCGCAAGTCTGTGCGCCCCGGTTACCGCCGACGCGTCGCCCGGCGCAATCGTTGAGGCATTTGATTCGCTGCCGGCGGAGCATGTTTTCCGACGCCTGAGCGAGCCGCTTGCGCGCCAGCCGTCTGTGCCTGTCTGGTATCGCGAGGCGAAGACCGAAGTGATCGCCTCAGCGATCGAGCGGGATATGAGCAGGGGCTTCTGGGTACTCGAAACGATCGTGACCGCTGCGCCACTGCTTGGGTTGCTGGGTACGATCGTGGGCATGATGCATTCGTTCCAGCTCTTCGGCGCAAGCGGTCTGGTCAATCCGGGCGGCGTCACCGGCGGCGTCGCCCAATCACTGGTGGCGACAGCGGTTGGCCTGGTCGTCGCATTGTTCTCGCTGTTCGCCTTCAACTACTTTTCCCGGCGCCTCGAGCGGCTGATGGACGAACTCGAAGCGTTCGCAAATGAACGCCTTAGCGGGATCCGCCTCGCTTCCGAAACGGGCGGTAATACGCCGTGAAGTTTCGTCGCTCCCGTGCCGCGAAGCGCGGCCGCATCGAAATCATTCCGATGATCGATGTGATGTTTTTCCTGCTCGCTACGTTCATGCTGACATCGCTCGCCATGCAACGGCTGGACGCCGTGAAGGTCAACCTGCCATCGGGTCATGCGCAACAGATGGCGGTGGAGGGTCCACCCACTTTGACGGTCGACCGCGGCAACGGGATTTTTGTCAACCGCGAACCGGTTCGGCTCGATCAGGTGGAGCCTGCCATAAGGCGCGCACTGCGCCCAGACCATGACGTCATTGTCGCCGCCGATGATGCAGCGGGGCACGGCGTTGTCGTGCGGGCAATGCTGGCGGCCCGACGCGCCGGCGCGGAACATTTTCTCGTTGCAGTTCATCGTGAGTAGACTTTCGCGACTCCGCATCGAGGCGTGTGACAACCGGAAAGTCAGGCTCACGATTGCCGCGGCGCTGGGTGCATTTGCATGGGGATTTTTTCTTGTAGTGCTCGGACGCGGCCTGGATCCTGGACCGGCACGCGAGCGGGTGCTGCAGCAGCCGTTGGAGGTGAGCGTCGTTGACGTACCAGAACCCGGTCCAACGCCGCCCATGGTCAGAACACGCTCATCACAGGCGAGCACTGAGCTGCACACGGTCGCCCCACCAAAACAACCGTCACTCAATCCAGCACATACCCCCACGCTGCCAGTTCGCACGCCGATGCCTGCTGCGAAGGCTCCCCTGACGATGCACGCCCCGGAATCCGCGCCGGTCGCGAAGCCCGAGACCGGTTCGCCGGGACAGACGGCGACCGCGGCGCTATCATCGCCGTCGCCTGCCATCGGTGCGCCAGGCACTCAGGAGACATCTGCGGGTTCGCCTACCGGCAACTCACCCGCGCGGGCAATCGCGCAGCCGCTGCCCCCGGTTCCCGACGAATTGCGGGAGCAGGCCTACCAGACGGTCGCCACAGCCCGCCTCGTCATCCATACGGACGGATCCGTCGCGGTCGAACTTATCAAGCCTACGCAGTACCCGCGTCTCAATCAGATTGTTCTCGAGACCTTGCGAAGCTGGCGTTTTTTTCCCGCAATGCAAGACGGACGCCCGGTTGAAACCCGGCAAGACATTCGCGTGCACTTTAACGTGAGTTGATGCACAGCGGCTCTCCGGCAGTAGCGCGAGGCGACCGGCTTCGAGGCCGACCAGGGGTCGGTGTGCGTGCGCAGCAGGCGACTCTGCTATGCGAACGGCCGAACGAGCACGGTGAACGGCCATAGCGAAGTGAATGGACGAACGTCGGCTCCGGCCGAATTGTGCGGGTAGTTCGTTCGTCGGGTCAGGAAGCTGCAGGCGGTCCAACGACAGGCCTCTCTGCTCACCGAACGGCAGGCCGTGGACGCACCGGGAAATTGGAGGGCAAACTTTCAACTCGCATGGGGTGTAAGCAATGGCTATCCGCAGCCGACCCTAAGTTGACTGGCGCGGGACAGCACGTCTTGCATGGTAAAACCGGAACTTGCTCGGTGCAGTGCGCTACTTTTGCGCAACGAAGCTGGCGCAGATCTGGTGAATATCGCAAACGATCGGCGACCGGTAGTCGAGCCTCCATCCGTCGGCGAAGAGCGGCGCGAGCGAACGTTCCGTAGTTAGCGGGAATATCTGAAGGACGCTCGGCGCCAGTTCGGCGGCAGCGGCCGCCAGCGCAATCCGATCCTCCCAATGACATGTCGCTCCATTCGCTTTCAGCCAGATACGCGAAGACTCGACCAGGTGATCAGTGCGTAACCAGCTGCCGGTTCGCGCCATTGCGACAAGCTCCCCAATCACCAGGTAGCAGAGGAGTTCAGCGCGTGCCTCATCATCGAGCTTCTCAGGGAGTAACATGTCGAACGACGTTTCGGATCTGTAACCGGCCACCAGGTGGCGCATGGTCGGGACGTGCGGCGACAACTGGCCGCCGCGGTGATGGGTGCCACCTGGTGCCGATTGACGGATGGTCAGGTCTCACTGCTCAGTCTGCATGGGGTTCGTCTGCATTGGATGCGCATTGAATGCGCTGGACGATGGCGTTGAACCGTTCTTCGCCACCGCGCGTGTGAACGCACTTCCCGTCGGGAGCATCGATCGTGCTGACCGCTGCGCCGCCACGACCCCGCCAATGCAGTCTGCTACAGAGGCTTGTTTTCGCATCCTGAGCACAACGCGCAGCGGTGCGAGCCGGGACACTATTGCGCCGCGGTCAGTTTCAGTCCGGGCCTCAATGCCGGCGACGGTTCCTGCAGGCCTTTGCGCTCGTCGGAGACCTGCTCGATGCCTTTACTGGCCACCTCCTCCAGAAAGGTCAGCCGGGCCCGATAGTAATCAACGCGTAGCTGTGCATCGAGCACGTGCTGCTCGGCCTGGAACAGTTCCATGCGCAGGTCATTAAGTGCACGTTCCGCCTGTTTCTCGGGAGTGGGCGCGTGATGTGAAGCCCAGTTTGCAAGCCATCGCAGCATGGTGAAGCCCTCCTGTCGTCGGGTGCCCGGCCACGACAAAGGCTATCAAAGTCTGGAACGACTGTCTGTCAAAAAACGCCAGCGCGACACATGTTGCATAAACGGCACAGCGACGCCTGAGTGCGACGGAGGTGTGATAGCACCAGTTGGCGCATGCGCCACACCCTCCCCAAGGGAATGTCCGGCGGTCCGCATTGGCTGCCCCTGCACGCGTGCAAGTGTTGAATCCTTGGTCTGGCGACCCCGCTTAAGCCCGCTTGCCCCGCAACAAAGGTCGTCCCGGATCGTCCGCCTGCGGGACGTGCGATCGAACGCTAGGGTTGCGCAATCAAAGTGCAGCAAGAACGGCCTTCGGCTCAAGAAACGCCCTCCAGCCCAAAACGTACCGTATTCGCGGCCGATACCGGATTGCTTGAAGCCGCCAAACGGCGCGGCCTCGCGTGCGCGCTTTTCATCCGCCGAGAACGCGTACGCCTGCGAGCCGCAGTTCATGTCGCTGGCGATGGTGATCGCATCGTCAGCATCACGGTACGTGATGATCGACAGCAGCGCGCCGAAAATCTCTTCGCGAGCGATCATCATGTCGTTCGTCACGTCGCTGAACACGGGCAGATGAACCATCCAGTGTCGACGCCATCCGGCCGGCCTTCGTCGCCCGCGATCAGGCGCGCTTATTCGTCGACTCCGATGCGGATGTAGCGATGCACGCGCCCCACTGCTTCTGGCGGCATCAGGCCGACGCTCGTTTGCGAATCGCGTGAATCGCCCGGACTGTGTGCGCGCGACTTCCCGCACCCGCGCCCGAATTCCGCGAGCCGCTGTTGAGGCACGCATGCGCGTGCCCGCGATTCAGGCCTGGCCGCTGTTCATGAAGCCGGCCTGAATCGCAAGCGGCGTCACGTGGTCGAAGTTCGTATCGTCGAGCACGGCCACCGGCGACTTGCCGCCGAGTTTATAGCGTCACGCGTTGCAACGTATCGGCGCCGGCATGCAGATTCGTCTTGCCGACTGCCGCAGGGCCGGTGAACGGCAGTTTCGCCACAGACCCGCGGCACCTATCTGCGAATGTCAGCATAGCCAGCCTTCCACCGTCGCACGCTGCTCGACTGTCGACCGTCGGTTATGGCCGATTCGGATCAAGAGACTGCTTGAGCGGACACCGCGAGACAATGTAACTCCCATCAACTCAAGGGGAGTCTGTCATGGGAAGCAATCAAAGCCGTGAGCCCTGGAACAAAGACAAGTTGATCGGTCAGAAGCCGCCGCTGAAACCGAAAGACGTCTGGGCAATCCGGATTCACCTCCAGAACGCGCACGCGATTCGCGATCTGGCGTTATTCAATCTTGCGATCGACAGCAAGCTGCGCGGGTGCGATCTCGTCAACTTGCATGTACGCGACGTAACCCACGGCAATCAGATTTTGCCGCGTGCGATGATAATGCAGCGAAAAACCAAACGACCCGTTCAGTTTGAGGTCACAGAGCCGGCTCGCGCTGCAGTCGCTGCATGGATCGAGAAGGCCGGGCTGAGGTCTGACGGGTATCTTTTCCCGAGCCGCCTTTCTCGGTTTCCACATATATCAACGCGACAATACGCCCGCATGGTGCATCAGTGGGTGGCGGCGATCGGCCTTGATCCGACCGCTTACGGCACGCACACGATGCGCCGGACGAAAGCGACCTTGATTTATAAGCGGACGAAAAATCTCAGAGCTGTTCAACTCCTGCTTGGTCATAGCAAACTTGAAAGCACTGTTCGATATCTCGGTATAGAGGTCGACGATGCGCTCGAGATCTCGGAGCAAACAGAGATCTAAGAACAGGCCGCGGCCGTACGATACGCAGTTTGTCTCTGCGGCCGCATTTCGTGATGGGCAGCAGCATCACCGCTCGAGGCCAGGAGCGGCAGGTGGCCGATCACGCTGTGACGGTCATTGACGTCTGTCTTCGAACGTGGGCAGCAGGCCCTGATTCACTCCTGATGCTTGTTGTACCGCACGTCGAAGTGCCAACAGCCATGCGCCTCGTGCGTGGTTTGAAGGCTGCGGCGAGCTCCCTGGTTTTATGTGACCGGCCTGTCACAGCTTGAAAAGTCAATTACCAGCATCTACCGCCCTTCGTAGACCCCGAGGAGAGAGACAAACGAAGGGCCGCTTCCAGCCGTGAAACTGACCTTCGAATGTCCGCGTGACGGCGCGATGAACGTCAGAAGCTGGCTGTGAACGCCAGTTCAATGAAGGTGGTGTAGAGCAGCCGTTGAAATCTTCGACGGCTGCTCGCAAGCAACATCTGTGGATGAGTACAGTCGGCCAAGAGGTGTCGTTCGCATGCGTCGCCTGCCGGACGTTCAGGCGTCGGCTCCACCACTGTAACCGGCCATCCAATCGTAGAGGACGGACGCTCGCGCATCGGCCATTGCCGACGTTGGAGAGGACCGGGTTCTACGTCGGCAGTGGGACGGATTGCCGACGGTGGCGGCATCGAACCGCCGGGCGGCAGCTTCCTGCCTCAGTGAACTCACACTCCCGACCCGGAGCGGCCGTTCAGGCCATCGTGGCTTCAATGGCTGCTTCCGATGTGCATCGGACGCACTGCACTTACGCATCTTCGGCTTGGGCACAAGCTCCGTCCGGAGTCTAAGTCTCAATGGCTTCCCGTTCAGGAGCACGAGCACACGATACAGATCGACGAGTCTCGTTAGACGCCGCATCCTCGCCGTGGTCATCGGGTGGCGCAAAGCGAACAGGTCATGTTGAGCGGTCAGCACCGACCGAAACCGGATTGTCGTTGCGCGTTCGCCCCTGCATAGATCGCAGCGTGGCGATGAGGCTGGATCCAGCCACGTGCTGAGCAATCGGGCTGGCTGAACCGTAGCCTTCCGCCGTGATGAGGATGTCCGTCAGTTCCTTGTCGAGTCGCGTTTCGGCGTTGGGCGTCACTGCGGTTTCGTGTCACAGTGCATTAATTTGCATTGATCACAGGTGTGGCGCTGTCCCTGCTTTCAGCTTATTGGATGTGCCCATAATCAGGATTTACTCGCGCGGGTGAAAATGACAGAATCACCTTTTCTCAAGCAATTTCAGACGCGAGAAATGGCCATCATCCGCATCTGGGTCTATGACGGAATCCTCGCGTCCGGCGTCGCAGGCCCGGTTGACGTCTTCAGCGCGGCCAATCAGTTTCATGCGCGCAAGGCTGCGACGGGCACGGCACTCGCGCCCAAATTTGTATGGCGCGTCGAATCCCTTGATGGGCAACCTGTCAAGGCTGCCTCGGGCCAGACCATTCAGGTCGACGGCAAGATCGACCCACGCAAACGCGCGGACGCCATTCTGCTGACGGCACCGTTTTTCTCGAATATCGACGAGTTCATCGGGGACCGCGGGCAATTGAACGAGCTGACTTCGGCGCTGAGGCGCCAACGCAAGGCAGGGGCAGTGCTGGCGGCTTACTGCACGGCCAATTATCTGCTTGCGGAGGCCGGCCTGCTGGATGGCCGCGCAGCTACAACCCACTGGGCGAGAGCTGCGGACTTCGCGCGTCGCTATCCGCGTGTCGAAGTTCGTGCACAGGAAGTGCTTGTCGCGCAAGACGGCATCATCTCGGGCGGTTCCGTGACGTCGTATTTGAATCTCGCGGTGCAACTCGTCGAAACACTCGCCAGCGAAGAACTCGCCACGATGACCGCGAAAGCGCTGTTGATCGACATGAACCGGACTTCGCAGGCGTCCTTTGCAACGCTTCTTCACGACCACGGACATAGCGACACGCTCGTTGCGCGCGCTCAGCAGCAGATGGAGGCGACACTGCAACAGGGATTCCGGTTAAGCGATCTGGCTGCATCGCTTGCGGTCAGCGAACGCACACTCAATCGCCGTTTCAAGGAGGCCGTCGGTCTCGCACCTTTGACGTACCTACAGAATTTGCGTATCGAGGTCGCGAAGCGTTTATTGGAGACGCGGCCCATTGGGCTCGAGGCGGTAAGCCAACGTGTCGGTTACGGCGATATCAGCACATTCAGGCAATTGTTCAAGCGCAAGACCGGGTTGTCTCCGAGCGAATATCAAATGCGGTTTTCGCGGGCCGTAGCGGCACAGGTGGAAGGCGAGCAAGGCAGCAAACGCGGCTGAGGCGGCGTCTCTCGGCACAACACGCGAGCGCCCGCGTCATTTTATCCATTCCGCAACCTTGTTTGATACACCAGAACTCGCCCCCGAAGCTGCGGCTCGTCCGCAGCAGGTCAGATATCGTTGAGCCTTTCAAGCATAAATCTGCGCGGCGGCGGCATTCATGAACGCCGCCGCCCTCTCTACACTGACTCCCATGCCATACGACATGGCTAGCCAATCAACCCAGCTTCAAGGAGTCAGCAATGTCCCGTCTTACTACGATTAATCCCCAAGCCGCTACCGGCGTAACTGCCGAAATTTTCTCGCAGATCAAAAAAGCAGTCGGCAAGGTGCCGAACGCTTTCGCCACGATTGGCACCCACAGCCCGGCTGCCCTCAGCGCCTTGTTGTCACTGGACGGCGTAATCAGCAGCGGCAGCCTCAAGGAAGCGGATATCGAAACCATCAAGCTTGCTGTCAGCGAGGCTTCTGGTTGTGATTACTGCGTGGCCGCCCATACGCTGATGGGAAAGGTCGCCGGTCTGTCGCAGGAAGCGATGAAGCAGATCCGCGCTGGCGCCGCAACTGGTGACGCAAAGCGCGACGCACTGGTAAGTTTCGTCCATGCGCTCGTGAAGACTTCCGGAACGGTCGACTCCGCCAAACTGAATGCAGTGCGTGATGCCGGCTACTCGGAACAACAGGTGATCGAAGTGTGCCTCGCCGTTGCAGCCATCACGTTCACGAATCTCGTGAATCGGGTGAACGATACAACGTTGGACTTTCCCGCTGTCGCGTAAGCGTCACCAAAGCAACGTCGACTATGGTTGAATCGCCGGTCGACGGTGAGCAGGGCGTCAGCTCGGCGCCCTGTTTGCGATGTTTGCGTTCCATCGGTCACGGCTGGCGTGTCGGGCGTCAGCCATCGCGATACCCGGCTCCGAAGACATCACCGAGATTGGCACGCGGCGTGGGTTCCCGTCCCGATACAAAGTGATCGCCTGTATTCGCCTCTGCGAACTTACGGGGCAGGTCTGACCATCGAATACGTTGTCGTGGGCGATGGCATGCGCCTGGCGCATTCAACATATCGTCGGAACGCAGAGTGTCGATCCGGCTGCAGTCACCATGCAGCGCATCCTTGACATGAGCGGGCGCAATAAGCCAAGGGCAGTACGTTCGCGCGGGAATGCAGGTGCTCAGGTAGAATCTTTTGTCTCTCGTTGCAACCAGCGAATCCCGAGGCGCTCACAGCGCCAGTTGCCGACCGGCGCAAGAACCTGCTCAAGCGGCTCATATGGATCTGCTAAGTCGAGTCCTCTCCCTCATTCCTGTCAGCGGACGTCTGGATGTGCGTTGCCATCTGGGCGCGCCGTGGGCGTTCGCTCAAGAGACTGCCGCCATTCGTGAGATTCCTTATCACGTGCTCTTGTCCGGAAGCGCGGTGCTGGAATATGGGAGCGCCGCGCCTGAACAGATCATTGCCGGCGACATCATCATTTTCCCAGCTGGTGGCGCTCACCGCATTCATGATGGCAGTGGAGAGTCGGCGATGCCGTTGATCGCACGGCAAAATGGGTCGCTTGTGATTGAAGAGAACGAAGGTTCAGGAGCCAAGGCCGACATCCTGTGCGGCCGTTTCCTGGTGGGTGCGGTGCCCGACCGCTTGCTGCGAGACCACCTACCGGACCGCCTCGTCGTGCGCACAACAAATACCGCACCCGACGACCGGAAAGGCGCTGCACAATCAGCGGCGAGCATCGCCGGCACGCGTCTGGGCCGCCTGATCGAACTGATGAGGGAGGAGGCACTAGACGAGGGTCCGGGAAGTGAAATGCTGGTTAGCCATCTGTCGGCCGCACTGTTTGCACTGACTTTGCGCTTTGCGAGCGCAGGCCCGCAGGCACCGCACGGATTGCTGGCGTTGGCAGGACGCCCACGGTTGCAGGCGGCTGTGTCGGCCATGTTCGAATCGCCCGAGAAAGACTGGACGCTTGACCAGTTTGCGGCACTCTGCAATATGTCGCGGGCTACCTTTGTACGTCAGTTTCAGGAAGCGATTGGCCGTTCCGCCACCGACGTGCTGACCGAAGTACGCATGACGCTCGCAGGCCGTACCCTGTTGCAATCCGGGCTTTCCATTGCCGAGATTGGCGAGATGGTCGGCTATCAGTCGGATGCGGCATTCCAGCGTATTTTCAAGCGACTTATCGGCGTTACTCCAGCGCGCTACCGCGCCGCGGGCGGCAATATGTCTGTTTCGTAGACACTTGCCCACGCCGCCGTTCAGGCGGCGGACTACGCTCTGGCGCTTTCTACTGGGGAGCAGGGTTCAATAGCTTACTTAACGGCTTCAATGGGCCTATTGGAAAGAGCGAGAATGTCATTAAGTGCGCTTTCCCCAAGGGTAGTGCCTCAAGCATTTCATGTGCTTGATCTACGTCCGTAACGTTCAGGATGAACGCTACGCCAGCCCGGTCTTGCAATGAATACCACTGGTCAATCTTGCCCTCGAGGTAGAGCTGCGCCGTCTCGCGAACTTCGTTCGGAAGAGTGTGCTGGACAAGTTGCATATCCGTGCCCGGTGGAAAAGTACCAATCGCCAGGATCTTCGTGGTTGGCGTAGTTGGCATCGGAGTAGTTTGCGACATGGAAACTCCAGCAGATGAGAACAGCACTGAGGCTGTTACCAGGTTAAGAAAAAGGCGTTTCATCAAACCTCCACCATCGGCATGTAGGCGGAACCTTCGGCCAGTTGACCACGATGTTTAGTAGTAGCAAGCCCACGCGCGTGGAAGTAATCGAGGACGTCCGGGTGCCGCGACGTGAGCGGCTGATCCTCCGGTTCGACGGCGGCAAGCACGATCGTCAGTCGCGCGGCCGGTCTGGTCGTGCAATTGGTGTTCGCGTACGCCATCTGGTGCATTCTTCATTGCAAATCCTCACTGGTGAATTGCTCATGCCCGAGCCAACGGCCGCGGATAGGCTGACATCGTAAAAACTGGAACGCGCATTAGCGGCGACTGCGTCGATGCAGCCGATGCCCTTTTCCCGCTTTCCAAGGCCGCTGACAGATCCACGAAGTCACCTTCCGTCCGCTACCCGCGCAGCGGTCGCAATCCCGCGCGGACCTCCTGCGCAAACAGAAGCGGTTGCTCCCATGCCGCGAAGTGCCCGCCTTTCTCAGGCCGGTTGTAATAGATAAGGTTGTGATATGCCTGCTCGGTCCAGCCGCGCGGCGCCTGATAGTTTTCACCGGGAAACGCACTGATGGCGGCCGGAACGGACACATCAGCGGCGGCATAAAAATTGGTGTGCGATTCCCAATAGAACCGCGCGGCCGAAACGCCCGTGTTGGTCAGCCAGTAGAGCGTGATGTCATCGAGCACGTCGGTCAGTGTCAGGTCGCCTGCCGAATGTCCGTTAACTGTTCGTCCAAGTACCGCCGACGTCATCGATGCTGCCGGTTGTCCGTAGCCGTCGGGGTGATCGACAAGCCAGCTGGCGAGCGCAATCGGCGAGTCCGCGAGTCCGTATAGCGTTTGCGGGCGAGTACCCTGTTCGAGAGCGTACGCACGCTTCTTTGACAGCGCGCTCAGTTGGTCGTATGCGAGTTTTTCCTCTGCGGAGAGTCCGGCCGGCGCAGGTGCGTTGACTTGCAGCGCTTTGGCGATATCCGCCGGAACCGTCGCCGGAAAGTTGACGTGAATGCCGATCAACTCGGGCGGCGCCTGCTTGGCCATCACGTTCGCGAGAATGCCGCCCAGATCGCCGCCTTGCGCGGCGAATTTCGGATAGCCCACGCGTTTCATTAGCGTCACCCACGCACGCGCCGTCCGCTCCGGCCCCCAACCCAGTTCCCTCGGTTTGCCGGAGAAACCATAACCGGGCAATGACGGAATCACCAGATGGAAGGCGTCCGACGCGCTCGCCCCATAGGCCGTCGGATTGGTCAGCGGATCGATGATCTTCAGTTGCTCGATGACCGAACCCGGCCAGCCGTGCGTCACCACGAGCGGCATCGCGTTTTCATGTTTCGAGCGCACGTGGATGAAATGGATGTCCACGCCGTCGATCTCTGTCACGAAATTTGGCAGCGAATTCAATTTCGCTTCGACCTTGCGCCAGTCGTAATCGGTAGACCAGCGATGGGCGAGTTCTCGCATCAGCGCGAGCGGGACGCCTTGTGAATCGTCGCTGACCGTCTCGCGATCCGGCCATCTCGTTGCCTTGATGCGTCGCCGCAAATCGACGAGTTCAGATTCAGGTGCATGAATTCGCAGCGGACGAATCGCGGACTTGTCGCCACTGCCTGCCTGGGCGGCATCAGTAATGGCCTGATTCGTGTCTGCGAAAGCAAGTCGGCTAAATGAGCCTGCAGCGACGGCCGCCGCGGCCACACTCACGAAGCGGCGCCGGGAAAGCGATGGGGGAAGTATCTTGTCTGACATAATTTTTCCGATTGTCGATAAAGCGATGTTCTCGATGGTCGCGTTGTAATCTCACGCGCGACCGATTGCGATCGCGATAGAACTTTTTCTGCGTGACAGCGAATGCGTTACGTAGCGATCTTGCCGCGAGTGAATTCGGCCGCGTGCAGTTGCACGAATTGCCGCATGTCCATCGGCGCCTGACCAGTGAGCCGCGATAGATCGTCGGTCATGCGGTCGTACCTTCCTTGCGTATGCAGCTCCGCCATCACGCCGAGATGGTCGACGAGGTGCGCCGGTACACCGGCTTCCCGCAGCGTGGTGGTCCATGCGGAAAGTGGCACGTCGCGGTAACGGATCGGCCGGCCCAACGCGTCGGAAAACGCGCGCGCATAGTGTTCAAGATCGGCCGACTCGGGGCCGGTCAAGTTATAGATCTGTCCGATGTGGGGAGCAGGATTGTCGAGAATGACGGAGACGGCGCGTGCCACGTCGACGGCTGAGATCGGCGAAGTGCGGCTCGCGCCGAGGGGCAATGCCAGCTCGTCGCGATCACGCACCCCCGCATCAGCAAGCCGCAGGAAGAATCCTTCGAGAAAAACCGTGGGCCGCATCGTGACCACCGGCAACCCGGACCATGCGAGCACTTGTTCCGCCAACCAGTGTTGTTTGTGCTGCGGGCTGTTGGTGCTCGCAGTGATGCTCATTTCCGTGACTGTCATTTGCGACATGTTCACCAGGGCTTCGATTCCGTGATGACGCGCCACGGCGGCGACGTTGGCCGTCGCTTCCAGATAGTTAGCCGAAATCGACATGCCGAAATAGATCCGCGCGCAACCCTCGATTGCGCGATGCATCGCGGCGAGATCCGTCAGATCGCCGATCACGACCTCGGCGCCAAGCCGACGCAGATCTTCCGCGCGTTCGTCTTCGCGACGAACCAGAGCGCGTACCTTGTGCCCTTTGGCGAGCAGCATTTCCGTGACATTGCGCCCAATGCCGCCGATCGCGCCGGCCGCACCGGTGACGAGAATACGGCGTTGCTGGCTGGTTTGAATGTTCATGGTTTTTACCTCTGCATCAGTACTGGACAATTTATGCATATGCACACTTAAGGGCGATCGGGTGTCGGCGGAGTGCTTGTTCAGATCAGCTTTTCAGTGCTTGCTGATGATGGCCACAGGCCGGACCATCTAACGACGTACGGCATTGACAAACAACGTGCCGCAAGCCTCGTTCTGGAAAGTAGTTGAAGATCCACACCTGTTCCACCCGGATTCGCCTGCGAGCAGCGTTTTCGCTACATCTGATCACGCAACCGTGGTGCGCAGATCGTCCGTTGCCTGTTCCGCAACCGGATTGGCGTGAACGGTACGTTCGTGAAAGTGTGCGGTCGGTGTGCGGTCGATCATCAGACTCAGCAGTTCTGGCCGGTTATAGTGGCCTACGGAATCCATCAACAACTTGCGCCGGTCAATCATCGTGAAGTCGAGATCGGCAATCACCTCGCCTTCGCCCGAGCGCAGCGGTTCGTTAATCAGCATGCCGTCCGGTGTCACGATCGTGGTGAAACAGCCGCCCGAAATGGGGCCGATTGCGCAACCCGTATCTTTCATGATTTGCGCCTGCTGATCCGCGTCGAGCCATGCCGTCGCATTGACGACGAAACAGCCCGACTCCAGCGCGTGCTGACGGATGTTGATTTCCATTCGTTGCGCAAATCCTTCGCCGAACGCCGAACCCGGATACATCGCTGAATGAATCTGCTCGCCGTCGGCCATCATCGCGTAGCGCGCGAGCGGATTGTTGTGTTCGAAGCAGGCAAGCTGGCCGATGCGGCCGACCGCGCTATCCACTGCGCGAAGACCTGACCCGTCGCCCTGGCCCCAGACCATCCGTTCGAAATGCGTGGGCGTGATCTTGCGGCGGCGCTGGATCAGCGTGCCATCGGCATCGAAGAGCAATTGTGTGTTGTAGATGGTTCCACCATCACGCTCGTTGACGCCGATCGAAACCACCATGCCTGCCTTTCTCGCCGCCTCGCCAATCGCCTCGGTTGCGGCCGACGGCACGGTCACCGACTGTTCAAGCAGTCGCAGATGCTCGGTGCCGGAAAGAAGCTGGATGCCCGTCTGGACGGCCGCGAAGTACGGGTAATAAGGCACCACGGTTTCCGGAAAGGTGGCGAACTGCACGCCCTTCTGACCCAGCTCGTGAATCTTTTGTACGACCTTCGCGACGGTTGCATCACGGCTATAGAGCACTGGGCTGATCTGTACCGCGGCGGCTTTGACGACTTTCATTGCAGACTCCATGACAAAAGAGGATGGGCACGAAACGCCCGGGTGGTGTTGCATATGCAACATTCGTGATAAAAAATTAGCTCGTGCGATACGGCAACATTCCCGCAATGCCCATCAGCGCGTCTGCGCCGACCGTGCCAACGAGCGCCTTGGCTTGTGTTTGTGCGGCCAACCATCCGGGGGCGGCGTCGCGCAGCAATGCGTGACCTTGTTGCGTGACCGAAAGAAGGCGGCTGCGGCCATTGTCTGCTGGTGCATCTTCGCGAACCAGTCCGCGCAACATCAGAGGCCGCAGATTTCTGGTCAGCGTCGTGCGGTCGTGGCAATTGCGGCGCCCGAGATCCGACCGGCTGAGCGGCCCGAATTCGACGATCAGCACAAGCAGCGTGAATTGTGACGCGTTGATGTCGAACGGCCGTAGTGCGTCGTCGTAGATCGAGGTCAAAACCCTGGAAATCTGCCGCGTGCGCGTGAGCAGACAGTTCCGTGCGATCTCGCCGCTCTCGGCGTTATTCGCTGCATGCTGAACATCTAATGACATGTCGGGTCCGTGTTGCATATGCAATGTAGTGAAGGTCAAATTTCAGAGTGCGTCGACGACCACGTGCTGTGAATACGTTGTTATTTCGCTGCCACATTCATTGCGTCGGCTTCGGGTCCGCTCAGATAGAGATCGCGAAATCGCTCATCGACCCTCTCCCGCATAAGCTTCGAAAACAGCAATGCGGCGTTCAGCGGACGATGATTGATCACCACGGAATCTGCTTCACCCTGTTCGTTCAAATGCGCGACAAGCAGCGTCTCGATCGGCACGCCCTGAATCTGCGAGCGATATGACTCCATGTAGAGCCGTTCACCTATTTCGCCCTTGTAGCTGTGCTGCTGGAATTCGTAGAGCGAAACGGCATGCTGAATGACCGCGAGGATGTCAGGCCGTCCTTCGACCGGCCGCTTCAGGACCGTCGCTTCAAGCGTCGCATTCGCGGCCAGTCTGGCAAGCCAGAACGGCAGGCCGCCGGCCGGCGTGAGAACTGGCGCTGTATCGTTGAATCTCATCTTGAAGCTCCGTCGATGTTCGGTGAGGCGATCATCGGTCTTTACGGAGGGTCGTGGCAGTGGCAGCATCGCCATTATTCGAGGAATAACGGACATCTGCGCAAATAATCACAATCCGCATCTGGGTCTAATGACGGGACGCCGGCGTCGGGCGTCGCGGGCCCCAGCGACGTTCAGAATGCCGCCAACCTTCTGAACCGAAAAGCGTTGGCGCGCGGGTCGAAACCGAGAGCAAGGGTTCCGGCTGAGCGCCCTTGCCAAGTGGCCTGCGGTCAGCGAACGGACGCTGAACCGCCGGTTCAAACAGGCGGGTGGCCTTGCGTCTGTGACGTATCTGCAGAGCCTGCGCGTCGAGATCGCCAGACAGTGCTGGAGTCGCAGCCTATCGGACTCGAATTGGTCAGTCAGCGCGTGGGCTATGGGAATACCAGTACGTTTCGAGAGCTGTTTAAGCGCAAAACGGGTTTTTCGCCGTACGAATATCAAATGCAATTTGCGCGCGCGTGACAGACGGGCGCGAGTCGCATAGCGCTGCCGATTGACAATCTGGCAGGCCGCGGACAGCAAACCCCTTAGCGCACAACTGCCGACAGTACCTCCAATAGCCGGCGGTGAACTGTCGTCTGAGCTTCCCGGAGCAGGATGCGTTCACCCCGGCCCTTGAATGGCCGTTTGCGGAGGCGGATGCGACATCCGAACGTCCAAACGGTGAGATTGGCGAATGACGATTCCTGGCCGATAGCGCTAGTTCGTTGAACGTGCCGCCGTTAGGATGCTGCAATTTTCAATGGCGGCTTTCCGGCGGTTGGTGCGAAAGCGTACTTCCGGCCAGTGGATAGGGGTAGGAAACGGCGATCGCCGTCCCCTCCCTCCGAACCCGGTGTGCAGTTTTCCCGCGACGGGCTCTCCAGTCAGTTGTTTCCACATCGGGATTGGCGCGCCAATCGAAGGGCCTCGGACATCGTGAACAGCCCAAGATTAGCGAAGAAGGCGTTTGGCCATCGCGTGTGATCGCGAAGGCAGTGACCCTGACCCGGACGATGAAGCTGCCGGCGCAGGATCGCTCGCAGACGCCGACGAACAAAGCCGTCGACGGACGAGAAGGTGTAGCGGTGGGCGTGCTGGAAGTAGCCGAACCAGCCACGCAGGATCGGGTTGATCGACGCAATGATGGCCTCGATCGAATCGCCCCTGTTGCGCCTGGTCAGGGTGCGGATTTTGTCCCGCAGCCCCATAAGACTCTTCTTGCGCACCCAACGCTCGCCAGCTTCGAACCGGTAGCCCAGAAACTCGAACCCTTCACCCTCCAACCGGCAATCCCCGACGTGGGTTTTGTCCGGGTGCAGCGTCAAGCCGTTCGCATCGACCCAAGTCCGCATGCGCGAGAGCGCAGCTTCCGCTTCCTCGCGTGTACGGCATAGCACCACGGCATCATCCGCGTAGCGCACCATGACCAGCCCGGCTGCGCGCATTTCCACGTCAAGCTCGTGCAGGTAGAGGTTTGCCAACAGGGGGCTGATCACCGCCCCCTGCGGACTCCCAGAAGTGGGCGTCCAACGCGTCATGTCTTCCATGATGTCTTGCTTGAGAAAGGACTGGATGAGTTCCAGAACCCGGCCGTCCGCGATTCGCCCGGCCACTCTCGCAAGAAGGGGCGGGTGCGGAATCGAGTCGAAATAGCTTTGCAGGTCGGCATCGACCACCCAGCAGTAGCCCGCTTTCACATGCCGGTCCACTTCGCGCAGCGCATCCTTGCAGCCCAGGCCCGGGCGGAAGCCGTAGCTTCGCGGCTCGAACTCGTGCTCAAAGATCGGCTCGATCACCAGCTTCAGGGCCGCTTGAACAACGCGGTCCTTTACAGCGGGTATGCCGAGCGGGCGACGTCCTTTACCTTTCGGTATGTAGACGCGCCGCACCGGCTGCGGGCGGTAGCTACCATCCTGCAATGCATGCGCCAGTTCAGCGAGGTAGCGGTCCCGCGCCTGCGCGAATCGCTTCACGCTCATGCGGTCCACTCCTGCCGCCCCGGCGTTCTTCTCGACCTGAACCCATCCCAGCGCGAGCGTGTCCAGTCGAAACACCTTGTCAATCAGGCTGTGCCATTTACCTCCTTTAACTCCGTTTTGTAGAGCAGCCAACATAGCGTCCGTCCAGATTGAAGCTGACGCGAATTTCCGCTGCACGCAGCTTCCCAGCGCGTCTGCATCTCGTCTAGTCGTTTCCGACACTGGCGATGCTTCGATCTTCATCTCTGATTCCTTCCGGTCTTCTGCTATCAACTTTCCTGCCCCGCTTCCCTAGTGCGCCTTTTGCTCTGACGCAGGTTTCCACGGCTTGACGCCTCCGTGTGCAGTACTATCGGGACTCTGACTCCTGCCAGCGTTCACCTCGCCGGCAGGTCTCCCCGCTTGCTGCGTGCTACCGTCCCATCGTTCCGTCCTCAACCACGTGGTACGCCACCGCACCGCTTTATCCGCCACGACAGCGTGCTGTGTTACTTCCAGGCTTCGCCACTTTAGTGCAGGCTCGCCGCCATACCCCGCCGAAACAGGTTCGTTAACCTACGGACCGACAGTTCGCATCCGGTTACTCCCCACCCCGCCTCACGACGACGCAGTTACCTTCAGCTACGGAGCTGTGGCCAACTCCGGCGGGGACTTACACCCCGCAGATAGCACGCCATCACGGGCGTACACTAAACCGCTCGCGCGGTATGGGGCTTCGGTCCAATGCTAGTGGTTCTGGAGAGGAAGCCGACTCTGTTTTCATGTTGAAGGGCGAGGCAATCCGCCTCGTCGTTCAACGGGAGCAGAGTCATGACCCACACACCTCAGCCCATCAGTCCCCTGCGCCAGCGCATGACCGACGACATGCGCATGCGTCAGCTCGCACCGAAGACGCAGGCCGGTTATCTGCGTGTCGTACGCGAGTTCACGCGTTTTCTCGGACGCTCTCCTGACACCGCCACCGTCGAGGACCTGCGGCGCTACCAGTTGCATCTGGTCGACCACGGCGTGTCACCCGTGTCGCTCAACGCGGCGATCACCGGACTGAAGTTCTTCTTCGAGATCACGCTCCACGAGCCCGACCTGATGGCACGCATGCAACCCGTGCGCGTGCCTCGCGTCCTGCCGGTCGTGCTCAGCCCGGACGAAGTGGGCCGCCTGATTGCCGCCACCGGCAATCTGAAGCATCAGACCGCACTATCGGTCGCCTACGGTGCCGGCTTGCGCGCCAGTGAGGTGGTGGCGTTAAAGGTCGGCGACGTCGACGGCCAGCGCATGACCCTGCGCATTGAACAGGGCAAGGGCCGCAAGGATCGTTACGCCATGCTCTCGCCGGTGCTGCTTGAACGCCTGCGTGTCTGGTGGCGAGTGGCGCACGCGCAGGGCCGGATGCTGGAGCGCGGCTGGCTGTTTCCGGGCCTCGATCCGGTCGATCCGCTCAGCACGCGGCAGCTCAATCGCGCCATCCATGCCGCCGCCGAGGCCGCCAACATCGACAAGCGTGTCTCGATGCATACGCTACGTCACAGCTTTGCGACCCACCTGCTGGAGCAGAAGGTCGACATCCGCGTGATCCAGGTCCTGCTGGGGCACAAGAAGCTGGAGACGACAGCACTCTATGCGCAGGTCGCCACCGACCTGCTGCGCGAGGTGATCAGTCCGCTGGAGAAACTTCAGAACAACGGCTGAACACGGCACACAGCCGTGCCCGAAGTCGCGGACGTCTTCCGCGCGCATGGGCCCTTGTGGCGACGGACCGTACAGCTGAGTCTGGGACAGCTGAAGGTCATGTCGGCGATCGAACAGTGCCGCAGCGCGGCGCTGGGTGGACATGTGTTGCGGTGTTCCGGTTGCGAACAGATCGAGGTTGCCTACAACTCCTGCCGTAACCGCCATTGCCCGAAGTGCCAGGCGAGCGCCGCACACCGGTGGCTCGAGGCACGCCAGGCCGATCTGCTGCCGGTTGAGTATTACCACGTGGTCTTCACGCTACCTGCTGCGATCAGCGCGATCGCCTGGTACAACAAGGCGGTGCTCTACGGCCTGCTGTTCGATGTTGCCGCCGAAACCCTCCGAACCATCGCCGCCGACACAAAGCATCTGGGCGCACAGATCGGCGCGACACTCGTGCTGCACACCTGGGGCTCGGCGCTCACGCACCATCCTCACGTACACGGCATCGTTCCCGGCGGAGGCCTTGCGCCAGACGGTGAGCGGTGGGTCGCCTGCCGCCCCGGCTTCTTCCTGCCAGTCCGTGTGCTCTCCCGGCTGTTCCGGCGGCGCTTCCTGGAAGAGCTCACCCATGCACATCGCCGGGGCCAGTTGCGCTTCTTTGGCGAGTACGCCGGGCTTGCCGATCCCACTGCCTTCGCACGGTGGCTCGCGCCGCTGCGTACGTGCGAATGGGTCGTATATGCGAAGCGCCCGTTCGCGGGACCGAAAGCGGTGCTTGCGTATCTGTCGCGCTACACGCATCGCGTGGCCATCTCCAACCAGCGGCTCATCGCGCTCGACGACCGGGGCGTGACCTTCCGGTGGAAGGACTACCGGGCCAACGGCCGCACGCGCCAGAAGACGATGACGCTTGAGCCACAGGAATTCATGCGGCGTTTCCTGCTGCATGTACTGCCTGTCGGCTTCCATCGGATTCGCCACTATGGTCTGCTGGCCAATCCCGTGCGTCGGCAGAATCTGGCTGCGATACGGGCGCTGCCAGACGTGCCAGCTTCCATTACTGTGAGCGAAGGTCCGTCACCGGGCACTCCCGCCCCGAAGTTCGTCTGCCGGCATTGCAGCGCGCCGATGATCATCATCGACATCCTCCTGCGCAGCCACCCAATTCGCGCTCCGCCCACTTGCCGAAGCAACGTATGAAGATGAATCACCCTGGCTGTCCAGACCGACCGTCGGCTCTTCGGCAACGAGCGGGAGGAGACGCTTGTGCCTGTCGCTACCAGCAGACCTTGCCGCGCTCGCGACACCTCTACAGACGTGCAGCATGGATGCAGCAGAACATTTACGTGACCACCAAACCCTCGCTTCGACTGAAGGTTGTGAGTCTCCGCAGTTCATGAGAGCACTTAAATCCCCATAGCTGCGTAAATTTCTGCCGTCCTGGTCCACTCCGCGGTTTCCTCCCTCGAGCGTTGTCCAACGCCTGCCCGCATGCGTCGTCGTGTACTCACGCGGTGGCAGACATGGGCAGGCGTCGAACAACGCTTAACAAGAGCAGTCGGTCACTGTCAGCGCGATACAGGCATTTGAGTGGCCGCTCCGCATCGAACAGCGGACCTACACCAGTAGCCTTGCCGCTGGGCGCGACGTGGCGCTGGAGGGCATCTGCGTAACGCGAGGGCATCATATTGGTTGCAGCCGATTTCGTACGGGCTCGCCCTGGTATCCGCAGTGGATCCGCCTTCACGGCCCATCTCCCTCCATTCCCAGTTCCCGGCAGTTGCGTCATTTCGTCATTTCGCGGGCCAGCACGCATGGATATTGACGGCAACGGTGGAAAAGTTCGAGTTGGCAAGGTCATGCAGCGCGGCGGCCGATAGCTCGCTCACGCGGGTCATGTCGTCATAGGAGTGCTTCTGCAACTTCCCATCCGGCGACGCCGCCTTGTCCGTGCCGTTCAGCGGCGGGGTGCCGGCCACGGCCGCCGCGCTCGCCGGCAGCGTCGGCACGTCGGCGGCAGACGCCACGGGAAGCCTCCCGTTGATCCCGCGTTGCGACGTATGGTTCCAGCGGGTCGCCGACGGAAATTTGGCGTCCAGCCGATGCGTCGCACATCCTTTCGATGAACTTCCGGGTTCGGTAACTTCCTGCCAGGCATACGACCGAAAAACGCTTCGTGTTGTCTCATTGAGAATAGCGATGCTAATTAATCTGCACGTAGCAGACACCATGGGGGGCCATCATGAATGCGAGGGTCGCCGTGCTCGCTTTATCCCTGCTATGGATCGCGCCCATGAGTTTCGGACAAGATAACTGCTCTTTGCGAGCGTCGGACCGATTCGGTTCAACTCCACTATTTGACTATGGCGGTGGCATTGCCTTCACCGTTCCTCGATTTGAAGTAGACGCGGACGGTGCGCCCGACTCATACCGCGTTGATGGGAAAGGGCTCTCTTATACGTGCGACGGCATAACTGCGCTTGATGCCAAAGGACGGCGTATCAACAAAAAGACAGATCCGGTTCACTGGCAGGAGCGGTGTAGGGCGGCATGGGCGCACGCAACGACGACAAAGGACTACTCCCACATTGCAATTTTCGGATTTTTGACGGATCGAACAACAGGCCAACCTTTGGTTCAGAAAGACGGGGATCCGCTTCCAGGCGTAGCCTACCTGACGACCACCTCTGTCTCAATTCCTGGCGTGTCTGGAAATGTGCAGAGGAAGTGGTTAGATGCCAACTTGATTCCGTATATCGTATTGCCCGTCAATTTCGTCAGTCGGTATCGTGTGAAGCCGGGCGCTATCGCGCTCGTTTATCGGCCGAAAACGGACGTGCTCACTTTCGCCGTATATGGCGACGGCGGCGATCTAGGTGAAGGTTCCGTGAATCTTCATCAAGCATTAAAGAACGATCCAATTGTGGTAAGCGACGGAGTTCGGCGCGCCAAGCAAAAGATACCGGATAAGATAGTCGTCGTCTTGTTTCCCAGTCAAGCGCCTCGCATTTCCGCGCACGCTGCAGCTTGGAACCGCGCTATCGAGGATGAAGGAAACAGGCTTCTGACTCGGCTTGGAGGCGGAGCTACCGTAAAGGAGTGCCTAAAGAAGTAGCTACCCAACACGACGTCTGGATGTCGGCATACGAGACGCAGTTGTTAATAATATAAGTCGCGAATTAAGAGATGGCTTACATAAAATATTTATGCTGTTGCATAAATGCAAATGTGCGGAAACGCGCATTTACGCATATCTCCCTTTAGCTACTGTCTCGTATGGTCATAACATAAATCATGAGACGCCGATTGACCAAAAGATATCCCCATAACGCCATGTTTCATCGCGTTCCGCGAAGTCGAAAGTGATCGGGGGCCGCGTCAATTCACATTTTAAGACAAACCATAAAAAATGAAACTCGGGATAGTGGATGACACGGCGGATATATTCTAGCCGCTCATACAAATCGGAGTGCGCACCAAGTAGGTGAGATCGATCACTGTCATCGACCGCCACGTGCAACCCGCAGGTAATTTCAAAGGATCTGGCGTGATGAGTCCGTTAATTCTACGAGTAGTTAAGATTGCACTAGCCGCCGCTCCTTTCATCTGCACATGCCAGGCGATCGCACAGTCTTGCGAAAAGCAAGTCGCTCCGATGAACTTCCAATTCAGAGCCGATCCTAGCAGTCCCAAAGGACGTCCGGTCAACGTAGGGATAGTCGCTAAAGGCTTTGTGGACATCAGCGGCCTTGAAGTTGTGCATGGCGTCGACGTCTCTAAATGGCAAGATCAGACGGACTTTACTAACCTTCGCAGTTGCCTTGAGAGCACGGGCCATAGATCTGGTCAAGGACTGATGCATGCCCCCTTCGTCTACGTGCGACTGACTGCTGGCGAAGACACCGATAACGAACTGCTGTATCGCGCTCATTGGTACAACGCGCGCAGCGAGAGCCTACTGGTTGGCCCCTATCATGCTTTCGTGGTGCAAGACGTTTCAGTACCTCTCACCTCCGTGGACAAAGCGAGAGCAGTCCGTCTTGAGCAAGTCAATCTCAGTTCCGCGGACAAGCAGGCACGTGCTTTTAGACAGCGTCTCGGCGAACTGCTTCTAGCCGATCCGATCCAAGACACCGCGCACGGCGAATATGGCAAACCTTATTTGCCTATTGTCCTTGCGTTGATTGAAAAACCTCAACAGAAGTTCAGCGACGACGATAGGCGAGCGATTGGCAAATTCTACGGTGAAGCGGCATGCAGATGGATTGATCAGGTCCGGTCCCACCCTAGTTTCCGCGGCCAACGGATCATCGTATTCACTTCCGCTAGCGTATTCGCTGACTACGATCTAGCTTCTGCGCCTTGCGATCTAGGTGCCGAAGGTATCTGGATTTCTCAACACACACTAGACGGTTCACGGTATGGCGATCTTTCTGACGACGAGGACCGTATGCGAGTTCAGGAACTCTGCAAAGGTACTGGCGAAAAAAGTCGTTGCATCATTCAGCAATACACATCTTATGGCGGATTCGCGCTTTTTAGTAAGGATACTCCGTTAGATCTTGATCGCTTCTACGGCAGCGAGGCCGACCTTTTGTCACTGCTGCAGCATGCAAAACACCCGGAGCTGTGGAAATGAAACCTTTCTGCGACTATCACCCAGCATTGTCGTTGTCACAACGAGGTCACGTCGGATGGGTCAAGCGTATTGCTTTCCTCATGTTTTTATCCGGTCCGGCGTTCTCGCAACCGAATTGCCCACTTCCCAAATACATGGCCCCGCTGCCAGCGTCGATTGAGAATCCAAACAGGCCATGGGGAAAGACAGATACTGGCGCCATCGTTGACGGTTTTGTTGGCCTGAAGACGGTGCCCGAGCTGATACACGGCATTGACTTATCCTCAAATAACGTAATCAAGGACTACGGTAAGTATTCCCGATGTGGCGCGAAATTCGCGTTCATCCGTCTCGACTCAGCGTTCACGCGCCACTCGCAGGCCTTGGCGACACAACAATGGACCACCATACCCTACGTGTTCATGCCGATTCCCACACAAATGAGGCACTCGGCGTCCTACTCTCGGATCCACAGCGACAATTCCGAGCTGATCGACCGCGAACTGAACAGTTTTGCCGAGGCCGGGACGGCGAACGCAGACGAACTTCCCGATGCGCTTCAGCAGGTCGGCCTGAAGGAGGTACCTAGAATCTCCTTCGCGGGTCTGTCAGGACGGCTCATTGCTCTCGATGTCGAGCAAAAACTCGATGTGGAGAACAATGCGACTGCGAGACTCTACTATGGTCGCTTTTATGCGCGGTCCATTTGCTCATGGATAGCCAAGACAAAGCTGCGCTATCCCGACATCATCATCATCATCTATTCGACGCCTTCCGTGTTTGGCGACTACCTAAACTTCGCATACCAGCAAGATGACAATTGTCTACGGGGTATCCCAATCTGGATGGCGCGCACGACGAGGGACGGCGGTGACCTGATCGGCGTATCCGGTTCAAAAGAGGTAAATGACCTTTACTCCCAGCGCACGTGTTTGCAACCAGCCGGCAATAGATGCATCGTCCATCAGTATTCGCATCGAGGCGTGGTTGGCGCAGTCCTTCCAGTGAGCGATCCGTCAACTCCTCACGTCGATTTCGACCGTGCCTTTCCAGTCAAGACGATACAGGATAGTAAGACAACACAGTACGTACGGCGTTGATCTCGACGTCTGTTCTCATCCTTCCTACGGGCGAGCATGCCACGATTTAACTCGATCACCGTAACAACGATAGTTGCATCGACTGGTCGAAGGAAGGCAAAACAAGAAATCGACGAGCAATTCCGCGGGCGGCAATGACCGTTCTACGTTGATTGTGTTGAAAAAGTCGCCCGATGTTGAGATTGTTGGGTATCCTGGAAGACATCGATCGACGGGAGTGATTCGTCATGATGGGGCAACTGGGCAGCGGACAGGACAAACTCTTCTACTCGTTTAACATCGATAATCACGTCCCTCGCGAACACCTGTTGAGAGGCATCGATCACTTCCTTAATCTGCGCGATCTACGCCAGCATCTCGCGCCGTTCTACAGTCCGATGGGTCGGCCGTCGATTGATCCGGAGCTCATGATCCGCATGTTGATCGTCGGCTACTGTTTTGGCATCCGGTCCGAGCGCAGGCTATGCGAAGAGGTGCATCTGAACCTGGCGTATCGATGGTTCTGTCGCCTGGGCCTGGAGGACGCCGTACCCGAACACTCGACATTCTCCAAGAACCGCCACGGTCGTTTCCGCGATAGCGATGTACTACGCCATGTGTTCGAGTCGGTGCTGGGTCGGTGCATGTCCGAAGGGCTCGTAAAGGGTGAAGGATTCGCGATTGACGCAAGCATCATCAGAGCCGACGCGAGCTCTGCACGCGGTGTTCCGGGTTCTGGGCCTATCGACTGGGGTTGCGTCAAGGGACAAAGCCGCGCGGTGCGGGAATATCTGGAAGCATTGGAGAAAGCGAATCCAGCGGGCGCAGACGCCGCCGAGGAGGCAGAGACATCGACACCTCCAAAGAAGATATCCCTGACAGATCCCGCTGCAAGCTGGACGGCCGCCAAGGGTAGCCCGGCGTTCTTTGCCTACTCGACCAATTATCTGATTGACCTGCAGGCAGGGATCATCGTTGACGTCGAGGCGACGCCCGCGAACCGCTCGCACGAGGTGGAGTCAACCAGGACGATGATTGACCGCGTTGAGCGGCGGCATGATCTCAAACCTCGACGTCTTGCAGGCGACACCGCGTATGGCTCAGCAGCGATGCTTGCCTGGATGATCGAAGAGAAGGAAATTGCACCACATGTTCCGGTCTGGGATAAGACGACGCGCAAGGACAATACATTGTCCAGCAGCGAGTTCCACTGGGATGAACTGGCCAATGAATATCGCTGTCCCACCGGACATGCACTGCGCAGTGATCGGCGCAAATTCAGGAATCCGCGCTCACGCGTCACGAAGGCTGACACGATCATCTATCGGGCAAGCCAGCTCGACTGCGAGAGCTGTTCGATGAAGGACTGCTGCTGTCCGAATACACCTTTTCGCAAGATCGCCCGCAGCATCCATGAAGCTGCGCGCGACGAAACGAGGCGTATTGCGAAGACGCCCGAATACAAGCGATCTTGCCGTGAGCGAAAGAAGGTGGAAATGCTCTTTGCCCATCTCAAACGCATCCTGAAACTGGACCGTTTGCGACTGCGAGGTCCAAGCGGTGCTCATGATGAGTTCCTGATGGCAGCGACTGCGCAAAACCTGCGAAGAATGGCCAAGCGGTTCATGTCAGGATGCAAGCAGATGAACCAGGCAGTTGCATGACGAGAAATAAGGATCGTTGCCTCGCCCAAGTTAACCGCTTCGCCGATCGTCACAACTCAAAAACGTGCTGTCGCCCCCAGTGCCCCGAACCAAAAGAAGACTTTTTCAACAGTATCCGTTGGCACCGGCCGATCGGGCGGGACCAAGTCCGTTTTCCGCTTCGGGTCGAGTTGAGTCGGCACACACCGATCGACGGCGGGTTATTTATCTATTCGGCATCGGATCGTGCTCGACTCAGAAGACGACATATGCAGTTTTCCTCGACAATGATGGTTCAAGAACGGCTGGGTAAGAGGTTAAGACTGGACGCGGATCTCGCACAGTGCGTGCAACAGGGACAGCGTCAGCACGCAAGCAGTGGTCGCTGCGCTGAATGAACCCGCTGGCTTGCCGCGGCAAGTACCTACAAAGGCCAGTTCGCCCGTGCCCAGTCCACCAGATTTACCAGATTGTCTCCGCCGCTTACCGAATTGTCGGCGTCGCCGTTGAAACTCACCTCGCTCGATACAACGCCACACGCACGAACTTGACTTCCATTTTCAAACCAGGCGAAAAATGGTCCGCCAGAGTTTCCATGATTGAGGCTCGCCTCCGTTTCCAAGGTTTGACCGTCGTCGTCTTCATAATCGTCTTCGAAGGACTGCCAGCTCTGCACCGCCGGTCGCTCCCCGCTTGCGACATCGAATGGATAACCGACGTTCTCCCATACATTGAGCCCCCTCCATCCGTCGTCAAAGCTCGTCGTGCCGATGTAGCCCAGCCGGTTGCCCATCGGATCAAACAACCGCAAGACCGCATAGTCATGAGACAGATTGAAGTCTGAGTCGTCAGTCCCGTAGTGGCGGGCGTCACTCACATAGGAAGAGCCGAACGGTTCGGTGCCGTCAAAGTAGTAGGGAGTGAACTTCATCCACCAGTTACCGGTTGCGATGCTATTCCAGGGCATGACGTGACGAGCGGTCAAAACGAGGCGGTCGCCTATCAGCACGCCCGATCCAGACGTGCCGTCGCTGGTAACAATCTTTCCGGTGAGTAGCCATGGCCAACTTGTGTCGAACAGGACCTGGCGGGCATCTCCGGGAAATACCGTAAGCGGCTTCACCTTGCGCCCCTTCCCGTCTCGCATCTGCGGCCGCGGTCGCTGAATGCCGGTCTTCGGGGTGAATCGGACGCCCATCCATTCAGGCCTGAACGACGGATGGCCGGAGATCTTGCCCATCGTATCAGTCTGCTCGTGTCTCTGGACCGTGCCGCCCATCGGCAGCGCCTGGATCGATCCGACACTCTTCTCAATGGTGATTTTCCACAGGCTTTGATCGTCGGGGCGTACGTCGATTCGCTGACATCTCACTTTCGGCGAAAGCTCCACGCCGGATGGAACAGTTACGTAGATCGCCGGTCCGATAGATTTTGAGGGTAGATGAGGGTTTTCTTTGGTGGCGGAGAGCGGAGTGAGGGACTCGAGCTCTTCCCTTGTCATTGGGCGCGGGCGGTTTGCGTGAGAAGGCATCTCGATTCTCCCGAAGCGGTTGATGGATTTGACGCGAGCAGGCAATTGAAAACTTTTCTCTGCACTTAAAACGAACTTTGCGCTTCCGTTTTAAGAGCAGTGCCGACTGCCAGGAAGTACCAAGGTAGCCACTCGGGCTAGGGAACGCTTGCAGTGGAAGTTCGATCCACCCTTGAAGCAGGTGAACGGCGGAGACGGGTCGACAAACGTTAGCGGCCGTCGGGCGGCGGACGGCCAGTTGCGGTCCTTCGCACTTCGGAGGCGAGCGTCTGACGGCAAACTCGACAAACGAGCCAGCTCCGTTTTCCAGTGCTGCGTCCAGCCGCGCAGTTCGATGGCCCATTCCGGCCGACCCATGAGTTCTGTTCGAGAAATCTCAGCATGTGATTCTTGTCAAGACAAAGCTTGCTGACCACGGCCTATCATTCCATTGTCATCTTTAATGGTGGCCCTAGATCTGATAGGTCACGTTGTCACAGACAAAATATCTTCAGAAAACAACGAACACTTCGCTGTCCGTATTTCGAATGTGCGGTAGACCACGTATTTGGTCCGAAACGCCATGTGAGATTGTTATACGATTTATCAAGGCAACAAAATCTTCCCTAGTCCAACGAAGTCCTGAGATTACTTTGACCCGGCTATGACCGCCGGACGGTGCTTCGCTAGGGCATCGATACCGTCAAATACAAACTTGTAACGCCGTCGATCTCGATGAGGGGATGTCATGCGACATCTACGCCATGCCTGGCTGGTAATAGCCCTCGCCATACTTCCGATCTCGTGCAACGCGACTGGGTAACCTAGTACGCTGATTCGGAGAAACCATGTCATTGTCTTTCGATCCCGGCTACGACCTGATGCCATTCCAAGAGTTGGTCGATCGGGCACCGGACAGCACCGTCTATCCCTTCGACTCATTTCGTACAGAATGGGGACCGATCTTTCACCGCGGTCGCCTGGACGGCACGGCAAGGATGCTGTGCATCGGGCAGGATCCGGCGCAGCACGAGGCAATCGCGCGGCGTATTCTGATTGGGACCGCCGGACACCGAGTCCAGGGATTCCTCTCCAAGCTCGGCCTGACTCGCAGCTATGTGCTGCTGAATACGTTCCTTTACAGCGTGTATGGCCAGACAGGTGGGAACCAGCACATCAACGATCCGGCGATCACCGTCTATCGAAATCAATGGCTTGCCGCCATCATGGGAACGAGGATGATCGAAGCGGTCGTCGCGTTCGGCACGCTCGCCGATGCCGCTTGGCAGAAGTTCATCGCCGACCCATCCGGCACGAGCTTCGCTCAAGTGGCATATCAGCACGTACCTCACCCCACGTCTGCGGAAGGACACGGAGGGACACCGGAGCAAGTCGCGGCAGCCACCAAGGTGTTGTTGGAGAAATGGAATTCGGCGATCCAGGCTTTGCGGCCGGCCATCAAGCATCCCGATGCCAGTCAGCCTTTTGTTCCTTACGGCATTAATTTCGCACCCGCTGACCTGATCACTATTCCCCGGTTCGATCTGCCCGCAGGCATGCCTGCCTGGATGTGCGGAGACGACGGCTGGGCGACGCGTACGGGAGTCTCTGCCGGTGACAAGCGCAAGACCATCACGATTGAGGTCCCACCGGGAGTAATTCCCTAATATGAAGCTGATTCTTACCGGGCGCATCGTTACCATGGACGCTGCCAGAACTGTGCTTGCGACGGGCGCCGTATACGTCGATGGGAACGCCATCGTTGCCGTACAGGACGCCCAGGAGCCGGTACCGGCAGGGTTCGACGCTGCGCGCAGGATCGACACCCACGGCATTGTCTTCCCGGGGCTCATCGAACTCCACAACCATCTGAGTTACAACGTTCTACGACTTTGGTCGGTTCCTGCATCTTTTAAAGATCGTGGGCAATGGCAGCGCCATCCGCAATACGTTCGGCAGGTCAATGGCCCGATGCTCAAACTTTCGCAATCGTCCGATCCGAGGGTTCTTGCCGCCATTGCCCGTTTCGCTGAGACGAAGTGCATTTTGGGTGGAGTAACGAGCAGCCAGGGGATTTCCCTCAAGTCGGATCATCTCCAGAAGTATTACCAAGGGGCGCTCAGAGTGGTCGAGGCCCCACGCGATGCCGATTTCTTCAAAGCGGCCACCCATATTCCTGATTTGCATGCAAAGGACTGGGACGCTTTCAATACGGAGCTACATAAAGCTCACTGTTTGCTGCTGCATCTCAGCGAGGGATTCGACCGAACCGCATTGGACGCTTTTAAAGCGCTGCAGAACCCAGCCACCGGCGCATGGGCCATTAACGAGGCGCTTGCGGGCATCCATTGTGCCGCGCTGGGCCAAGAAGAGTTTGGCGTGATGAAAACCCACGGGGGGGCGATGGTGTGGTCGCCGCTCAGCAATTTCATGCTTTATGGTCAAACTGCAAAGGTGGACCTGGCGAGAACGCGAGGTATTCCGATCGCCCTTGGGTCGGATTGGTCGCCGTCAGGCAGCAAGAACCTGCTCCACGAGTTGAAAGTTGCCAAGGTCGCGAACGATGTCCGGCGCTACGGGTTTAGCGACGCCGATATCGTCAGTCTGGCGACCAGCAGTGCTGCCGCAATCGTCAAATGGAATAACCAGGTCGGATCACTGGAGGTAGGCAAGCGTGCCGATATCGTTGTGATCACAGCCCCGGCAGCAACCGATCACTACTCGGCCATTATTGGTGCGAGCGAGTTGGATATTCAACTCGTCCTGATCGACGGAAACGCTACAGTCGGCACGCCAACCCTGATGAAAGCAATTGGCGCCTCGGGCGAAAGCATAACGGTTGGTGGCGCTTTGCGGATCGTCAATTATGGGCAGCCGGATCCGGAGATCGCGCCGATCCCTTACACCGAGGCGGTCCAAGTGCTTACCGATGCGTTAGCTAACCTGCCAAACATTCCTACGGCTCCACCTGGACTAATACAAGCTGTTTCTGCGAGACCACAACGCCGGTGGACGCTGGCACTGGATGAGCAACATGACACAGGTTACTCGCTTCGCCCCATGTTACCGTTCATGGGGCAGCCGACGGGTCCTGATGTCACCAGGGTGGCTCAGGCCGGTATCGTGACCGCCCCCATCGGGCCGGTTCCCCTCGACAAGGCAAGTGTCCCGGACGATCACCAGTACGCTGCCAATCTCAACGGTCAGTTCAACATCCCTCAGGACATCAAGGATGGTCTGAAAATCTACTACCCCGTCTAGAGGAGAACACCAAGAAATGGTGGTAATCAAAGGCTGCTTTCTAAAACGCCACTAGCGGTAGCCACACGGCCCTTCAAGACTCTGTCGTCCGACGGGACTAAAGACAGTACTGCGGCGTAACTGGCCATCTCAGAGGAACCCGGATAGTCAAAAAACATTTATGCAACGGAGGCGCCAGTATCGAAGGCGGCGAACAGTGCAGTGCCGTGGATTTTCGAGGTACGACCGGGGAACAACCCAACAAAGGAGCAATGGATCATGGCCAACAATACTCACGTCATCCTTCCGGGTAGCTACCGGGCGGCTGCTAAGGGTGCGACTCGTGTCGGCGACGTCGATCCCGATCGCCGTATCGAATTGATTCTCGACCTGAAGTCGCGGGAGGCTCTGCCTGATGGGGCCGTCACGTCAACCTGGTCGCCGGAAAAACTTGCGGCGGCCTATGCGGCAGCTCCCGATACAATCGCGAAGGTCAAGGAGGTACTCAGTCAATATCACCTGCAGGTGGAGCAAAGCCCGACGCACACGCCCTCGCTATATGTCTCGGGGCGTGCTGCTGATGTGGAGAGCGCGTTTCGGCCGGGGCTGTCCATCTACCGCGAAGCCGGCCAGGGCGCCTACGTCGGTCGACGCGAGGGGACATATTCGATCCCAGCCGAATTGAAAGATCTCGTGCTGGGCGTACACGGCTTGGACGGCCGCCGGGTGTTCCGGCGTGCTACAAGGCCGCGCCCTTCTGCAGCGGCAGCCGTAGCAGCCGCAACGATCCCGGGCCTGTCGCCGGTGCAGTTGCAGCAACATTACAAGTTTCCCGATGGGGATTGCAATGGCCAACGCATCGGCATCGCGGAATTCGGCGGGGCCGTCTTCCAGCAGGACCTGGCCACGTTCGCTCAGCGATTTGGTATTGCTACCCCAAAGATCGAGATCAAGGCCCTGCTTACGAAGCAGGACCCAACTGACCTGGACACCAGTTCGGAAGTCAACATGGACGTCCAAATCGTCGCGGGCCTGTGCCCCGCAGCGGAGATTACCGTCTATTTTGCCAAGTTCACGCAGCAGGGATTCATCCGGATGATGGACGCGGTGATCGCCGATCGACCCGTGGTGCTATCGGTTAGCTACGGGGTTTCCGAGGATGACCGTCACACTTGGTCGACCACGGCCCTCGGCGCCATCGACCGGCGCCTGAATGCTGCTCGCCTGATCGGCATCACAGTATGCGTTTCCACGGGCGACGACGGGACCGGTTGCGACATGTTCGACGGCGGCGTCCACGTCGAGTTTCCCAGCACGAGTCCGCATGTACTCGCCGTTGGGGGAACAATGATCAAGGACGGCGTGGAATCGACCTGGTGGGACGCTCCGGGCACGCGCTTCGAGCCAAATAGCGAACAGCAGACAGGCGGTGGGTCGACTGGCGGCGGTGTTAGCGATCGCTTTGCGCGGCCCGACTGGCAGAACGGGATCCAGGTAACTTCGCTCAATCCCGTCAGCACGAATGGCCGCATCGTACCCGACGTCGCGGCGCTCGCGGGGGATCCGGGGTCGAGCTGCTTGATGCGGTTCCAGAAGCAAGATGGCAGCATAGCCGTGGGATGGGTGCCCGGCGAGGGCACCAGCGCAGCGACGCCGCTGTGGGCCGCACTGATCGCGCGCACGAATGCCAAGTTACCGGCGGGCAAACAGCAGCGCTTCATCGCTCCTCTGCTATACAAGGCGCTCCCCAGCGGCGGCACGGTGGGTGCCACTGCCTGTACGGCGGTCAATTCAGGCCACAACAACGACTCGGACCCCGATCCCGGCATCGGATATCCGGTGATCGCCGGAGGCTTCAGTGCCGTTACGGGTTGGGGCATCCCCGACGGCCAGAAGCTGCTCGCCACGCTCATCCAGGTGAGCTAAGGCTGCAAGCGCCACGGTTCGGCACCCAACGTATCCTGGCGGCGCTGGCGTCGTTAGGCCCTTCGGAACAAGCTGTCGGATTCGAAGGGCCGGCCAATCCAGACGACAAGCCTGTGACGTGAACTGCCTGTTGGCAAGCGTTTAGTTTATTTGAAGAAAAACCGAGTACTTCATTACAAAATAAAAATGAGGTGAGAAACATTGCATGCCGCGCAGCCTCGCTACAGGCAACTACTTAAGCTGTTACCGGCAGATCTTGCTGGGATCGAGCGAATACTTATGCACACGGGGCGACAAAGGCAAAGAATAAAACAGTGTGCCGTATTTCAATTGAAATAATGGACTCGCTCGTCGTTCTGGGTAAGAAGGGCCGCCCGTGTGTCAAAGGAGAATTGACGTGTCCCGCTATCACGCTCGCATCACAGGAAAAGATTTCGCAGCCTTGGTAGATCTCGTAACGAAGTACAAGATCACGGTCGCGCGCCACACGATCGAAAAGGTTTCCGACGGCTATTGTGTCGACGCGCACTTAACCGATGAGCAAATCACCGCGCTCACGGCGGCTGGCTATAAGGTCGAGCAGTTAGAGGACGCGGACGCACAGGGTAAGGTACGGCAGTCGGAGGTACGCGCACGGAACGCGGCGCCGCACATGGCCAATGCATTATCGGTGGCTGCGGCCACAGCGTATCTCGATGTCATACAGGTGGAAGCCGCGCTTGCCGCCGAGAGCGCCGCGCCCAACGACAGCTTCACTCAACTGATCAAGCTGCCTCATCCGACTTGGGAAAAGCGCACATGTCACGCGCTGAAGATCGCAAAAGGCAGCGGCGCGAAGCGTCCCGGCATCTATTTTTTGGGCGGCGTGCATGCACGCGAATGGGGAAGCCCAGACATCCTGATTCATTTCGTGCAACTGCTTTCGAATGCGTATCGAACGAACACGCCGATCACAATCGGCACGCGCACATTCGACGCGGCGGATATCAGGAACATTATCGAAACGAAAGACGTTTTTGTGTTTCCACAAGCCAATCCTGATGGGCGCCATTACAGTATGACTGCGGAGTCGATGTGGCGCAAGAACCGGCGGCCCGCGCCTGCGGGGCATACAGAGCAACAATGTTGCGGCGTCGATATCAACCGCAATTACAATTTCCTGTGGAATTTTCCGCAGTACTTCGATCCGCAGTGTCCTATTCAGAATTCCACCGATCCTTGCGACTACCAGGTTTATATTGGACCGTCGGCTGAGTCGGAGCCGGAGACGAAAAACGCCGTGTGGATGTTCGATACGTATCCGCACATCCAGTATTTCGTCGATCTGCACAGTTTTTCGGAAGACATTCTGTACAACTGGGGTGATGACGAGGACCAGAGCACTCATCCCGACATGAATTTCCAGAACCCGGCCTACGACGGCAAACGCGGTATCGCAAACGACCAGGCGTATCGCGAGTACATCGAAATGGGGGACAAGAAGATCGCGGTCGAACTAGCCAACGAGATGCGCGACGCGATCAAGGCGTCGCGCGGACGCGTTTACAAGACCGAGCAGTCGATGAGCCTCTATCCGACGGCAGGCACCTCCGACGACTACGCGTACAGCCGCCACATCATCGATTCAAAAAAGGCGAAGGTGTTCTCTTATACGATTGAGTGGGGTAGCAAACATAATTCGACGCCGTTTCATCCCGTGTATACGGAGATGAAGCAGATTATCGATGAGGTCACTTCGGGCCTGCTGGCGTTCTGTATTGCAGCCAAGTGAGATTGCCCAGCGCTGCGCGCTGGTGCGCCTTCCCGAACGGCGGTTTTTGCCGAGATGGAATGGACACCGCCCTCCCTTAAGGGACGCTGGGTCCCGCAGATACGCTGAGGCCCTCCAGACCCGATCGGCATCAATGCGAGAGTGGCGTTTCGACACGGTTTCGACACGTCCACTTGAGGAACGGAGCGCCAAAATGAATTCTTCGATAGAGGCTGACATGGACTCAATCACGGCCGCAATCGTTGCGGTCCTACCTGCGCTCGCTGCTAACACGGTCAAGTCTGGCGTTGAGGATGCCTACGAGGGCCTGAAAGAAGTGATCCGCCGTAAGTGGGGCGACGCCAACCCGATCAGCAAGGCGATAACAGCGGTCGAGGAAGACCCTCACTCGAGCGCGCAGGATGCCGCTCTCGAAGAGAAGGTTGGCGCCGTCAATGCCAGTGAGGACGCCGAGGTGCTGCAGGCGCTTCACGTGTTGGTCGAGCAGATGAAGATTCACGGCATCGGGGGTGAGGCCGTCGCCCGCATCCAGCTCAACATCAGCGGAGGCACCCAGACCGGCATCATCGGAGCGCAGAACGTGAGCGCGGGATCGATGACCTTTGGCAAGACCTAGCCGCGGGAGGCGCTGCGATGACTGAACCGACGGTCAGAGCGACGATCTCAGGGGGCACCCAGACCGGGATCATCGGCGCGGCCACAGTCACGGCCGGGCAGATCATCATGTACAACTATCCGCCGCCCGTCGCGGAGCCGGCGGCTGTTGCTGAGGCAATCGACCCATGCCCGTATCCGGGGCTGGCGTATTTCGGGCCGGATGACGCGGACAGGTTCTTCGGTCGCAACGAGGCAATCGGCAAGCTGGTGACGGCGGTGGGTCGGCAGAGCTTGACGGCCCTGGTCGGTGCTTCCGGCAGCGGCAAGTCGTCGGTCGTCCTGGCGGGTCTGGCCCCGCGCCTGCATCTCGCAGGCGGATGGTTGTTCAGCTACTTCAGGATCGGAAATGAACTCGATGGCGACCCGTTCCTCGCGCTGGCCCGAGCCTTGGTGCCCTTCTACGTCGCGAGCAGCGATGAGACCGAGCGCCTCGTCGACACCAGGAAGCTCGCGCAGAAGCTGCGGTCAGGCGAGCTGACACTGCGCGACGTGTTCGCGGCCTGCCGCGCTCGGAACAAAGGCAGCCGCATCCTGCTGATTGCCGACCAGTTCGAGGAAGCCTTCACGCTGGTTCCGGACGACGCGATTCGCAACCAGTTCATCGACGTGCTGCTGGCTGGCTTCCTCGATCGGGGATCCGGCGCCCCCGATATCAGTCTGGTCTTGACCTTGCGCGCCGACTTCTACGGCCGCGCGCTGCTGAATCGGCCGCTTGCCGATGCTCTGCAGGACCGCGTGGAGAATCTCGGCCCGATGAGCCGAGAGGAACTGCGGCTCGCGATCGAAAAGCCGGCTGAGAACGCCACAGTGTCGTTCGAGCCCGGCCTCATTGAGACGCTGCTCGACGATGTCGAGAGCAAACCGGGCAGCCTGCCGTTGCTGCAGTTCGCGTTGCGGGAGATGTGGGGGCGTCAGACGCAACGTAAGATCACCCGAAAGAGCTACGACGATATTGGCGGTGTCGAAAGGGCGGTGGCGCAGCGGGCCGAGACGATCTATGGGGCGATGACCGAGAATGGCGCGAACCCGCAAATGGCGCAGGCCTTTCAGCGCCTCTTTACCCGACTAGTGGCGCCCGGCGAAGGCCAGGAAGACACCCGGCGCATCGCCGACCGGCGCGAGCTCGGCGATGACGTCTGGGCGCTGGCGCAACACCTCGCCGGCGAAGACAACCGGTTGGTCGTGACCAACGCGCCGGCATTTGCGCGCGAGACCGCCGAGGTGGTCCATGAGGCCTTAATCCGCCACTGGCCCAAGCTCGTCGACTGGATCAATCGAGACCGCGCTTTCCATTCTTGGCTACGGCAGATCAAGTCGAACGTCGAGCTTTGGTCTACCGACCCGTCCGACGACGGGCCGCTGTTGCGCGGCGGCATGCTGGCTCAGGCCAGGGACTGGCTTGCTCGGCGCCGTGACGATCTCAGCACGGCAGAGAAGTGCTATATCGAAGCGAGCCTCGCGCTCCAGGAGCAGGTGGAAGGGGAGCGGGAGACCGCACGTCAGGCGGAGATCGGGCGACAGCGGGAATTGACAGAGGCAGCAGACAAAGTCGCAAACGAACAGCGTCGGCGCGCGAGGGCCTGGAAGGTAGGCGGATTGGCCGCTTTTGTGCTCGCCGCCGTCGCGGTATTTACCGGCTACGAAGCTTTTATGGCTAAAAAACGAGCCGATCTGGCGGCCATCCAGGCTTTGCAGGAGCGCGATCTTGCGAGTTTTACTGCGGATACGACGAAAAGGGTGTCTGGTGCCACGTTCGCCAAGGCTGCGGAGTTGGCGTCCATCATGCAAAAAGCCGTTGCGTCGAATTCGGCATCCGATAGAGCAGAAGCTTTTGATCAATTTGCGCTCTACTACAACGATGCCGGAGATTGGCAGCTTGGCCGCCTCGCGCGCCGGGAAGCGGAAGGCTTGTTGCGAGGGAGCTCTGATCGTGTCGCGGTTGCTCGCCATCACGAAGTATCCGGAGATCTCCAGTGGGGCGACCCCGCCTCCGCGCTGAGTCAATATGGAGCAGCCCTAACCCTTCTTCAGGGCTCTGGGGATTTTGCCACCGAGCGTGCCAGAGTCATGCGAAAAATGGCTCTTGCGCTGATTAATCAGGGAAAGCTTGACGAGGCAGTAAAAAAAGTCGACCAGGCCAATTCTATTATTAAGGACAAGGTACCCTCTTCCGAGCGAGCCTTCCTACTCTCCGTGTTGGGGCAAATTGAACTGGCTCGGCAAAATGACTTGGTTGCGATAGGATACTTTCAACAAGCAGCAGATCGTTTTGCTGACGTACTCGGCGCCACCCATAGAGATTTGCTCGCCGGGCTGAGATTAGGTCAAACTCTCCAAATGATGGGGGATGCGGAACGCCGAAAGGGATTGGCGCATGCTTACGATTCCTATGACGGGGCGATACAGTCTTTAGAGCCAGTGCTTGCCGATGATCCGGCACTCCTTGACGCCCTCCGATCCACTGAGTTAGCGCGTCGCGGGCTTCGCTTGATGTCAATGACCAGTAGGAATGATGCAGCAAGAGTAGCGTCATTTGATCGGGCGAAGTCCGATTTCGAAGCCAACTTCGGAGATGGCATAGGAAAGTTCCGATATGGCATGACGACTGCGGCAGTTAACCTCTTGTTGAAGCCACCGTTTGACCAAACGACGCTATCCAATCTGGACCGGGCTTGGGAGTACAGAACAAGCGATGTCCGGTATCTTTGCCGGTGGTTCGGAGGTCGCCCTCCTGACGGAGTAGGCTGTGGGGCCGGGATCCCTGCGGAAGACCTGACACTGTTGCTGTTTCCGAATGGGCCGGCCTGCATGTTAAACAATGGGTATGCGGTCTTTATGTTTGCCGACAATACCCTGTTCAGGATTGTGGTCAGGTTTTCCCGGAGCTCCGATGCCTGCCCGGAAAGGCTGGAAAGTATTGAGGAGTTTGCTCGCCGCTTTCGCATAACGGCGTCCGGCGGCTACGGTACGCGTCGCCTGCGGTATGAGACCGACAAGGTCGGACTTGTGGCATTTTCGGATGACGACGTAGTCGAATTTGATTTCGAACAGCGGTGAGGTTAGCGGTCATTCATGGGGCAGCCATGTCAAAGGGGGCGGGCGCGTGGTGGCGCCGCGAATTCAGACAGTGGAATAAGTGGAGCGACTGGTCTCATGCCCTTTTTAGGCGCATCTTGGCGGAGCGGGGCGGTCGGCGCATGTAACGCTTCTCAAGCGGTACCTGGCCTAACATCGCCGGGCTTCTACCGCCACCTTTCACGCGTTAAGCGGCCGAGCAATCTACGCTTAGATAGCACGCATCGAGGTGCCTTGCATGCACGGTTTGAGGTTGACCCGGTTCGACGGATAGATTTGCAGTTGAGTTCAATGCGGTGTGGCACCTCCCGATAAGGTCGAATCGCGGGTTGTCCACGGCCGGGCGGCGGGTCGCCTGTCACGACCACGACGCTGCCCGGCGGTGGGCAACCCGCGCGGCGATAAGCTTTGACCTTGCGCATGCAGGTTTTCGAACTCGAGCGGCGAACAGTAGCCGATGCTGCTGTGCAGGCGGCGTATGTTGTACCAGCTCTCCAGAAACGAGAACAGACGCCGCCGTGCCTGTTCGTGGGTCGCGAAGTGTTCGCGACAGAGCAGTTCGGCTTCGAGTGTGCCGAAGAACGACTCGCACATCGCGTTGTCATAGGCATCGCCGGCCGTGCCCATCGACGGCTGTACGCCTGCTTCGCACTTCGTCCCATGCAACACCTCCTCGATCAAAGGTGTTGCGACGACCGGTTGAATCCGCCTTGACAGCCTTGATCGGAATGTAGAATCACACCGTCATGGCGTCGTTGCTGCAACGCCATGTCCAGCGCGCGTACCATCAGTTCGGTGTACAGATGGTTGGACATCGCCCAGCCGATGATGCGACGGCTGAACACATCCAGCACGACCGCCAGATAGAGGAATCCTTCACCCGTGGGTACATAGGTCGCATCTGCGACCCACAGCACGTTTGTCGCGTCGGCACTGAAGTGCCGGCGCACCAGATCAGGCGCACGCCGGGCGCCTGCGCGTGGCCGTGTGGTGCGCGGCCAGCGCCGCCGGCTTGCCCCGCACAGACCCGCCATACGCATGAGGCGCGCCACCCGCTTGCGCCCCATGTGTACGCCTTCGCGCGCGAGCTGCGCATGGATACGCGGTGCCCCATACGTGCCGCGCGAGCTCGCATGTAGCGTGCGGATGCGCGCGAGCAGTTGCGCATCGCTACGTGTGTGCATCGCGGGCTCTCGCACCAGCCAGGTGTAATAGCCGCTCGTCGAGACGCCGAGCAGCCGCGCCATCATCGCAATGGGCCGTGCCCGGTTCGCTTTCATGAATCCGTACCGCCCTTCGGTGGAATGGATCCCGTCTCCCTCGCGAACCAGGCTGCCGCGTGAGAGAGTATGTCGCGCTCCATCTTCAGTTGCCGGACTTCACGACGCAACCGTGTGAGCTCCTGCCGTTCGGCTGTGGTCAGACCGTCATGCCGCACACCTGTGTCGCGATCAGCCTGCGCCACCCAGTTGTAGATGGTCTGTGCAGTCGGCTCGAACTCCTTTTCCAGTTCCTCCGGCCTGCGTCCGGCCTTCACCAACTCGACCATTTGCGCCCGAAATTCCGCCGGGTACGGGGTACGATGCTTGCCCATAATCGGCACCTCCTTCTCCAAAGGATAGATGTCCGTTTTTCTGGGTCAACTTCAGTTCCGTACGGGAGGCGAAGTCTTGCTTCTTGGAGTATGTATTCGTTACAGCCAATGGCCGTTGTGCACTCGTCACCACCCGTTCGACGGGTCGCTCGGCGAACGTCTCAGAAGGGTCGCGAGTACTCATTCACTCGCATCGCACCTGACATTCGAGGCTACGACGGCGCGAACGGCGGCAAAGCGCCTATCAGCTGCCTCACAGTGGCCGACACTCCAACGTCCGCAATGGCCGAGTTGCGCGCGTAGCGCGTCCGTCAGGTTCCGGAGCATTGCGGCCGCTTTAGGGTAGCCCGTAGGAAATGTGTCACAGCTTCGCCAGGAAACGGAGAACTTTCGTTCGACGCCGCCGGCCAACCGTTTGGTCCTGTCGCGGAATCCCTCAATGGGTGGCGAGAAAGACGGCAATACCGGTTTCCGGTTCGCAATGAGGCGCGCCAGCACGCACCGCCGGTTGTCGAGTTTCGTGGTGAGCGAACAGTCGACGCGTTCCCCGCGGCCATATCGAAGCCGCGGGGCCGCACTCTTCTCCTCACTACCCCGATCACGCCTGTTCTTTCGTGACGTGTGAAAGAATACGCCTATTCTGAACCCCGCCGTTACGCAATCTAACGGGCAAAACAGCCTCTATTCGTGAAGACAGGACGAAGCTTGCAACGGGGGGCATCCTCATGGGCCAGTATGGAGCCAAGGCGATCCTCTCAACGAACGGCGAACCCCGCCAATCAATTGCCTTTTGACAGGTTGCGGACGGCGTCCTCAGTCTGGATCGTCGAGGTGCCTCGTCGTCGGCAGACGCCCGAACGTACCGCGGCATGGTGCAGAATTCGGTGATAGGTCATTGCGCCATAGCCCCAACCGCGCTCATGGTGTCACGCAGCTGCGTGACACTCAATTCGATGCCGATCCTCCGGTTTGACGCTCCAGTCAGAACAGCGACGCCTGACGCGGATCGCGCGCGGGCGGTCGCGATGCGGTGGCCGCCTTGCGGCTGCGCGCGGACGCGCGCCGCTGTGCGACACGGCGTAAATGCGCGATCAGGGGCACGGTCTGCATGCCCGCCGTAAGCGTAAGTACAAAGTGTCCGATGTCTCCCGGCGCACCCGGGCGACAGGCGCGCAGCGACGGCCGCAGTGAAAGGCGTCGGGCGCGGGCGATTAACTGGCTGCGGCTCATACCGGGCCAGCAATCCGCGACGAACTGGCGGACGGTGGCGGGCAGTGACTCGGGGGCGACATCGCCGGGCAACGCCAGGGCAACGAGTTCAAATGCATCAGCCATCGTGGGACACTCTCCTTCTCCAACGTCGTGCGAAGCAGGCCGGCGAACATTTCTGCCTATGGGCTCCCGAACCCGTATCTGCCATCCGGTTCGGATCTTGCCACAAGTCGCGATATGAATACCGCCGCTATCTATGCCTGATCATCCACTACGGTCTGCGCCACGGCCTTGATGTTGCAGGAGGCGCCAATGCCTGCAAACGCTTCGTGACTCTGTGCACGACTAACAACCGCGACGGATCACAGCAACAAGATCGAAGCTTTACTCAAAATCATCATCTCACCGGGACGTGGCGACGGTGCCAGCCCTCCATCTGGCGAACGCATGCGACGGGACGCACGAACTCTGAACAATGCACAAAAGGTGAGCTAGAATCAGGTGCATTCTTCACCAAAGGATCGCTCACCATGCAAATGCAAAGCTGGGTAGGAACGATCGAGCGCGAATGGCATCAGTTGCGTCGCGCCGACCCCACCCTCGACGTCGAAAAGTTTTCCCGTCACGTCATTGCAGCAAACAAGACTGGTTTCCTGTCAGCCGAGTCGATCGCCGCCATCGCAAATGCGCTTCTCACCAGCACGCTCAGTCGCGCGCCGGACCTGGGCCGCTGGCTGCTGGAGCGCATCGGCACGAACCGGCATCCGGCCTGGCGAATGGCAATGGCCATTTCTCTCGTCACACCAACGGGAGGCGAGGCGGACCTTGAGAAGGGTAATGTGATTTTCGAAGATGTGATGAAGGATGAGACCGCGGACGGTCATCTTCGCGGCATGGCCGCCGCCGCGCTGGCCGATAGCGCCCGACTCGGGCGGGGCATGCAGGCCGACGTGAGCCACGCGCTCTCGCTTTACGAGCAGGCCATCAAACTGGGGCATAAGGCCTCAGCTCACAATCTCGGGCTGTTCTGGGAGGGCGCGTGGGGTACAGAAGGCAGGAGCGGTATGCCGGACCGCACGAAGGCTATACAAAGTTATCGACGCGGTGGAGATGACATGCGTTGCCAACGCCGTCTGGCAGCGCTGCGGTGAAGCAGCCACCGCCTGCGAGACGAGCCGGAGGACGAGGTTAAGAGGTGACAACGCGTTGAGTTGGCCGCACATATGCGCCGGCAGGCAAACTGGTGCCGCGTCTGTTGGCGCCCGGACTGAAGCGTTCAGATCCATACGTAGTCAGAACCTCACGCTCCACCGGGCGCCTTCGTGATGACGCAGGCAGTGTCACTATCGGCGGCCTCTCCCCTTGGGACTTGCGTCAGGGATCGCCGACATCCGGCGCTCGACAGACTCTCCCGTCAATGGATACGACGACGTTACGGAGAAGAGACTCCTCCTGATGCGAGGGCGCGCATGGTTTGAACGCAGGTCTGCGCGAAATGAAAGATGAAGGGATCTCCGCGTCAATCGGCGAGCGGGCTTTCCGGATCGATACCAGCGATACGATTCTGCGAGGCGCGTGTGAACTTCCCTGGCGCTTCGGATGTCGGCAGGCAAATACGTCACCGACGGTATGAGCGCAAATAATGCCTGGCAGTTTGAACGATTCCGGCTTGGAAAAATCCAACTGCGCTTTTGCGCGGCTTACCGTGCAAGTGACCCATCCCCTGACCGCGGACAGATCAACCGCCGGCGGGCGCTTTTACGCTGAATGTGAGAGAGCCGGCGAATCAATCTTCCATCGCCTGCCGGATATTTGGAGTTGTCCCGCGATCGGCACAAGGGAGACCATGCGATGCCTCACAGGTCGAGCGCAATCAGACTGAGACTGGAAGATGCGGACGTGGGCGCAGTATTGCGTTGTGGCCCGGCTCCCGCGTGTATTTCGCGGCAGACCGTCGGTGACGCGCCAAATGCCAGCATCGCCTCATTTATAATTCAAAAGTCAGCACGCCAATCATCGCAGGAGCCCTACTTTATGAGTCAACCCCGCGGACGATATGCGGGATCTCGGGACAGCGGCCAGCGCCAGCCTCGTCACCCAAAAAAATCTCCGTCCACCCGGCCGAGACAACCATACGTCAATGCACCTGTCCGGGACTCCGCCCAGACTGCCTCCATTTTCAAAACGCGATCGTTCCAGTTTCTGGTCGATACGGTGGGTGCAGAGAATATCGCCCTGGGACTTGGATCGAACATGGCGCGAGTTGCCGAACTGACGAAGGGCGAAAGGTTCACGCCCGAGACCGCCTTTCACATGGAAACCACGCTTGGGCTGCCTCACGGGTTTTTCGACCAGCCCAATCCTGCGCTTGCGGCCGAAACTATCGCCCGCCTGAAATCACCGCTCGACTTCATTCAAACCGACGACGAACCGGAAGCAGTGTTGAAAAAACCTGAACCGGATTTCGCCCTGAGCGGCGACCAGCAACCCTATCCTGAAACCAGTTTGTCCGAGGAAGCGCAAATGCCGAAGAAAGCAACGGGCGGGTCGCCCAAGGCCGTCAGGAATGGTCGAAACCGGATGGCCGGACAGCCCTCCCCTCGTGCGCCGCAAAAAGGCTCACCCCCGAAAACCAGGACGTCTCCCGGAATAACGCAACAGCAAGCGCTGGCGCTGGACGACAGCGCCGCAGTTGAGAACATCCGGCGCGCCAACCTCCACGTTCTCACGGGTCGCAACGGATCGAAAGCAAGACTGGGTGTAGTCATGGCGATGAGCGGATCCAACATGGCCCATCGGCTATATGGCAAGAAACGCATGGACGGTGTCGAAGCAAACCGTTTCACGGAGCAACTTGGTTTGCCAACTGGCTGGCTGGATACGCCGCGCGCCGAAGCCGACATTCCGGAGTCGGTGTCACGTTTGCTCACGCCCGCTTCGCGCGGCCGTGCTTCCGTTGAACAGAACGAGCCGCACGCGGCCGCGACGAAGGATGGCGTGCCAGCGAAGCCCGCCGATGCGAAGGCGCGCACGGGGCGCGCACGAGCGGGCGTCCGGATCGAGCCGGAAAGAGCATCACCTGTTTCGCCCGGGATCGCAGCAGAGAAACAACCGGTAGCCGTCAGCCAGCAGGATGATGACAACGACGCTCCGGGGGTGCTTGTGGGGCGCTCAGCAGAAGAAGGTAATGGCGACGCGCCGGCAGCCACACTGGCAAGCCTTGAGTCGCTTCCAGCCGCTGAAACCCCGCAGCAATCCCCCATCCCGCTCCCTGCTTCCGTGACCAGCCTTGAGAATCTTCAAGGTATCGCGCCGATCGCGGAAGCGTTGATCAAGACGCTGGCAGGTAAGGCGCGCACGGGTCGACTGGACGAACTGAAGGCGCTGCAGCTTTTGCAGCAGGCAGTCCTCCTGTGAGTCGGCGGTAGCGTGCTACGACAGATTCTGCAATGACGCGTGAAGCGCATCGGGATAGCGTGGCCCCGGTGCGCGAAGAATCGCCCTGTTCCTGAACGACGGTGGAGCGTAGCTCAATGGTCGAGAAATTGCCTTAGCTTGTCGACCCGACCCGGGAGCATCCGTTTTCACACCGCCCTGCTTTCGATCTGCCGGATCCGTCCGCGTGCCAGGTCGAGCTTTGTGCCCTGCTCCTCGAACGTATGGTCGGACGCTGTTTTGAGCGCGGAACGCGTCCGGCGCACCTGCGCTTACGCGGCAAACGTGCATCGAGCGCCTCATCGATCGCGACAAACGTAGAAAACATGCTCGCCGCACTCCGGGATGAAGACGGCCATCAACGATCAGGTATCCTGACTTTATACCTTCAATCTTTTCGCGCTGTCCCGACAAAGGTTGCTATGAAAGTTGCTCCGGATCTGCGTCTGGAACAGGCGAGCTGGCAGTGCCGGCGAGGAATTGCCGGAGGCGGCGTTCTGCGCTGATTATTTTGTGGAGGGGTGCGGTGGCGAGTTGCGCATCGCGCAAAGCCAGCAGGCTCTCAAAAACGGGAACGGCGTCTTTAGCGAGCACCCACTCGTTTGCTGCATGGGCCAGTTCCAGGGCGGCCTCCACGGCATGTTCCGCAGTCTTGAAGCGTCGGACCGGTTCGTTTCCGTAACCGTCCTCCTGGAGAAACCATGCGAGATACACGGTTCGCATCAGTTCATTAAACAGGTGTCCGTTGCCATGACCGTCGCGGCAGGCAACAAGCGCAAGATGGGAGGTCAACGATTGCTCCCGAACCGACGCCTGGTCCATCGGCAATAACATCGCTTTCGTGAGATGTTTTCGTGGTCGCGAAACACCTGGCCCGCCTCGCCTTGAACTCATATCGTCTGAAAATGTATGTGTGACAGTGCGCTTATTCTAACGAACTCTTCTCCGCGATCGGCGATTCTGGTGTCGCGAGTCCCTCGCCTTCCGTCTTCTCTCCGCGATAGTCCGTGCTACCCGAGCAGACCTTATCCGGGGGACGACGCTGGCGTAATGTGGTGAGTTACAAATTCACTGAATTATTTTCGCCGCGCAATAAAGTGCTATGTGTGGCACGGACACGAGGACGGGTGATGAGCGGAAGCGGACGGCCCAAACGGGAACTCGTGCTGAGCACATCGGAATTCGTGCAACTGAAGGCGCTGACGTTGCGAGCGCGTATCGTGCTGGCCTGTGCTGAAGGGATGGAAAACAAGACGGTCGCGGCGAAACTACAACTTACCCTGCATACTGTCTCCAAACGTCGCGCGCGAATTGTCGCTGACCGTGTGGACGGACTGTTTCACGCGCCACACCCCGGTGCACCCAGGACAATGGAAACATGCATGTCGGCGCGGCTATTGCGATGGCTCAACCAGGTCGAACGGTGGTTCGCTACGCTTACCGAAAGGTGCCTTCGTCGCGGCACGCCTGGTTCGACGCGCCAGCTCGAAGATGCAATCCGGCAATACCTTGACGTCTTCAACGCCCACCCCCAACCGTTCATCTGGAGCAAGTCGACCGACGAGATCCTGGCTAGTCTCGAGCGGTTTTGTGTGCGGGTTCAGAAGGCCGCGGGATGAATGTCATGAATATCGATACCGACGCAATCGACGAAGTCGCCCTGGCACTTCTCTACCTGACGCTGCACGATCAGTACCGCGCCTGGAAGGGCTTCGACTGGGAGGTGCTGAATCGCCTTTACGAAAAGGGCCTCATCTGCGACCCGGTCAACAAGACGAAGTCGGTGGTCTTTACCGAGGAAGGGTTATGTGAGTCCGAGCGCCTATTCAGGCAGCATTTCGTTATCCCGGACCGCACGAACGGTTGATGTAACGAACTTCTAAGTAATGACCGTAGCGACTGAACGGGAATTGCGACGCAGGAGCGCGGCCGTGTAATCCAGCCGTGAGAAAATTGGCGGACATCGGAACGGTTTCCCCGTGGGTCTGCGTGGGCGAGCACTCGCTACGCAGACCATGGCAGCGTCTTTGAAACGGAGAAAGAATGACCTCGGTAATCAGGTACGGCGTGTTCCTTCTGGCAATCGCTTTCCCGGCGTTTGCCGGCGCCCGGTACGTAGAAGTGTGGAATCCGCCTGAGGCACGAGGCGACACGCAGCGGGTACAACCGGTGCGCAAGGCACCGAAGCACCGACGTGCGAGTACGCGCACCGGGCATAGCCAGTTGCAGCACCGCATCGTTGCTGCGCCCGGCCCAAAGGCATCAGTCGCCGCGGTCGGGCGCCGTACGGGAGAGCCACGCTATGACGACATTCCCCGTCAGATCACGCCTGAGGGCAATGTCCTTCGCGTAGGCGGGCGTCATGCAGAGGTCGAGGTCGAGCACTGATGCAAAGCGAGCAATATAAGGGCTGCATGCTGTGGCGCCATGCCATTCTGCAGCAAAAGGAAATCCTGCACCCCGAACGCTACGCCGCAAGCGGCACCATCAAGAAAGACAACAGGGTCGTTGAAGCGTTCCGGCGTATTCGGCCCATTTGACACCGGGGCAGAGGTGGAGCTGGCGGGTATTCAATGGGCACGTGCATGGCTGGACAGTGTCGATTGAATCGAAGCCGGTGCTCGTCTGAATGATTCGCCTTTGTCATTCCGCGCCCTCCTCGTGACCATGAACATGGTTGTCGACGAAAGGGGTCCCGCTCGAGGCGAGCCTGATACAAACGATGCAAGGACGAACGCGCGAGCGCTTACGCGGACCGGAGTCTTGATTCCCCTCTATCTGGCGGCTTGTTGTTCAGCATCTGTCCGTTGGCCGCCCTGAAGACCCCGTTTGTCGGGATCCGCGAGCGGTTCAGGGTCACCGCCTTTGGCGGACGGGTCGCGATCGACCGGTAGTTGCGTAATACGCACGGCGCCCCGCTCCCGATCGCCAATTTTCTGCTGCGCTTCGCCTGCCGCATTTCCGACCCGGCTCCCATCATCAGCCGGTTCATCTTCTTCAACTGTTGCAGCGACAATCCAGGCTCGCCTCGATATCGGTCAGCTTTGGCGGTTGCCATCGGTCCGCTGCGGTCGAGACTACGATCACGGCGCTGCAGCCGGATTTATGGCCCGAGCCGCGGGCCAATGACGCCGCATCCCGAAAACCTTTCGGGACTTAGCTGCACACCCAGGCGCTCGCCGAACAACGCAGGTTGCTCTTTTTATCCCGCTGCGGACATGGAACTAGCCGCAGACGACTTTGCGCGCGCTTCCGTCCGTGGGATTGCAGGCGGGCGTGCGACCAGTTGCTGGGGCAAGGACCGCGATAATGTTCCCTCGTACCGGCAAAGGCGTACTATGAACTGTGTCCAGCGGCGGCACGCCATACCGCGCCCGCGGTGCTGACTGCATCGACAATATTGTTCACGCCGGCTCGAACATGCCTCTGCGCACATTCTCGCCGGTGCAGTAGTTCCGTTTGCAGGCACGGACGCAAGCTGACTTGTTGCACACAGCGAGAACGCGACCGTGCCCGAACCGACGTGCCGCCGCGCGTGAGAATCCAGGAGGTGCCATGAATGCGGTGTGCCAACTGCACGGGCCAACAACCATCGTCCGCACCAATGCGTATGGGTTCCCAGTCTATGCATGCTGCTGCGACGACCTGCCACCTGTAGTCGCAGACGCATGTACTAGGACGCCGACGCAGCGTGGATCCGACCAGCAGAAGCAACCCTGGCAACCCGAGGCAAAAAAAGAATCGCATTGACGTCACCGACAGAAATAACCCCTCGCCAACGCCTGTAGCGCCGCTGAAGTCAGGTGGCCGTGGCTGGTTCGACGGGCTCGATATCGACCTTGCGCTCGCGCTAATAGGGGCGGTGCAATGCTGCCCACTCCTCCTCGTTGACCAACCGCCCCGAACCCCCAACGCAATGCTAAAGTTCTGGTACAAAACGCAGGCTGTCGATACCGTGCGTGCCGTCGTGGCTGGCTGGGACGGCCCAAAGACGTAGGACGTAATGAATCTGTCACCGGCCCTCGCCAGTAACCGCGGGCCAGAACGCGCGCGAGTTGACACTTTTATGTCCCTTCGAATCGGCATAAAAGTGTCAACTCGCATGTGTCCGTATTAAATTTGCCAATTCACCTCCTACACTTCGAATCCCGTCCTTAGGAGGCTGACCTCATGGCGGATACCCTTCAGGTAACCAGGCCGATCGCGCTTGCCCGTCCACGCGGCGCACATCGATTTGAAGCCTTCAGCCCCAAACTCGCGCGCCGCGTGATGTTCTACCGTCGTGCGTTGCTTGAACAATGGTTACTACTCGAGGCGAACCCGAATGTGATCACCTTCTGCGAGCGACCGGGCTATGTGCTGATCAACGAAGACCGTCACGTCGCTGATTTCTGGGTGCGCCACGTTGATCGCGAGGAGTTGGTTGTACTAAGCGAATTGCTTCTTGGATCCAATGCAGACGGCTCATGCGCCGAGCTTGACGCTTGCACCGCAGAGGTCCGGCTTGTCGGATCGGCTGATCTCGCCGCGGCGCGTGCATGTGCGGCTACCCAGAAAGGTATTGGATGCATCGTTGATCGATTCCACTGTGCATGAGCGGTATCACACGGTCTTCCGGTATTGCAGGCAGTGCGCGGCGCACGGCTACCACAGTGTGTTGCATCAGCTTGAGGAAGAAGATCACTGTCCGGCGCATCGACAACCACTCCTGACTCGTTGTCCGCAATGCATGCGCGGGAGTCCATTCATCATTAACAGCAATGCGATCGGCGCTCCCTTCCGGTGCGTATGGTGCTGTTCGCACTTCTGCTATGGCCGCTTGTCGATTCTGTCGACCACACCTGCGATGTGCAGGCGAGACCGCCTCGCCATCAGGCGTTAAGTGCTTCTACGACTAGGCAGTGATGCCCCGGGTGTGTCGAACGGGTAATCGTCACGGTCGGAGGTAGCGGACTGCCCTTCCCTTGCCGACCTGGTTTGTGGCGAAGCGATTGGGCGAGTCTGCTATGGCAGACGGTTAGTTGCATTTCTGCACCGCTGACGCGAGGATTACGGTAGGAATGCCCTACCTTGGGTGTTTGACGGCAAATCGCTCGTTCGGCCCATTGCTGAGCACCCCCGCGCAGATCCCGGCGTGCCCAATTCGGGCACCGGGCTCCACTGTCCGGCGCATCGACAACCACTCCTGACTCGTTGTCCGCAATGCATGCGCGAGAGTCCATTCATCATTAACAGCAATGCGATCGACGCTCCGTTCCGGTGCGTATGGTGCCGTTCGCACTTCTCCTATGGCCGCTTGTCGCTTCTGTCGACCACACCTGCGATGTGCAGGCGAGACCGCCTCGCCATCAGGCGTCAAGTGCTTCTACGACTAGGCAGTGATGTCCCGTGTGTGTCGAACCGGCAATCGTCGCGGTCGGAGGTAGCGGACTGTCCTTCCCTTGCCGACCTGGTTTGTGGCGAAGCGACTGGGCGGGTCTCCTGCGGCTGACGGTTAGTTGCATTTCTACACCGCTGACGCGAGGTGACACATTTGATGACGCAACAGAGACAGAATTAATACGTTCTACGCCCGGCGACATCGCGCGCACGCGCTGCCGAAAAGCGATGGCCCGCTTATCGCCTGAAAGCGCAAAAAGTATCCGTGTAGGGATACTACATTTTACGTAATGAATCATACAGTCGGTGGGCCAACTCGCGCCCCGTAGCTTGAACTCGCAGGAAGACCTCAACCAAACGCGTCCAGGTCGCAGCATGCCGATTTTCCCGTGAAACATTTTCGTGCAAGCGCCCGGCAAAGCCTTGGCCGACGGCGACCCGGCGGATACAGCTTTTGTTCGCCAATGTTTCACGGAACTGCGAGCCCGCTATGGCAATGCAGGTGAGGCGCGCGTCGAGGCCGCAGCACAGCGGCAGTCATTTAATACTCCTAAGTTTATTACATTTAACTCGATCTTTCGCGATTTCAAACTTTTGCTTCGTTTCGACCGCAAGCAAATCTGGAAGCACGAGGCCGCGGAAGCCTTATAAATAGGACGTTCGCGCATCCGACGGTGCTGCTTCCTTTACGTCAACGGACGGCAACGCGCCAGGCGCGGGCTGGGTCACGAGTTATCTGCGACAGATGCAAGCCGATCTCGCGGAACTCGCACCGAGCACGGCTCACCCGTCCTCGCTGACCACCTGAAAGCGTCGGCGCGCATACGGCAGCGCACGGCTCACGTCGGTCAGTCTCGAAATGGTCGAGCAGGGGCCGCGCTCACCGTGGCGCAGCCCGACGCGCGGCATCCGGTTGGCATGTGGTTCCGTCCATCGGTGTCGCGGCGGCACAAGAGCGAAGGGCTTAGCACGCTGGGCGACCTCCTCGGCTTCTGCAACCGGCGCGGGGGCCGCTGGTGGCGCCCATTACCCTGCGCCGGCGCTGGCCGGGCCCGGCACATCGTCGCGTGGCTGAGGCAGCACGAGGCGTCGATCGGCGAGCGGGTCGTGGACGAGGTCGAGCTTGACGACCCGCTGATCGCGACTGAGGTGGTTGTCATTGACGGGTCGCGCAGCGCCTTCGGCGCCGCTTGACCGGATGGCGTTCGGTACCGCGCTGTCCGGCGCGATGGACGCCGACCGGTCCGCTGTTTTCTCGTTCATTCAAGCACGTAACGATTTCGACGCGGTGCGCGGCTGCCTGAACCGCTAGCGGGATCAGCCGCAAACGCTACGCGCGTACACGAAGGAGTTGGAGCGCTTTCTCCTGTGGACGGTTGCTCGTGCGAGGCAAGCCGATTAGCGCGTTCCTGGTCGAGGACTGTTAGGCCTACAAGGATTTCCTCACCCTGCCCTCCCCATCGTTCGTCTGTAAGAAGCCCCCCCCGAAGCTCGTCACCGCTAGCGGCCGTTTTCGACCGACGCATTGACGCTGGAGTCACAGCGCTACGCGACGCGCGCCCTGCGCGCTGCGTTCACCTGGCTAGTTGATGTCCGCTGTCTGGCCGGGAATCCATGGAAGGCGGTGAACGACCCACGGGTTGTCAGGGACGAGGCAAGTATCAGCATCGACCGGGCGCTGGATAGAGGCTTGTGCGAGCGTGTGCGGCAATTGATGGATCGCGCGTGCGAACCTGCCGACGCGACGCAGTGGCAGACTGCACGCGGGTTGCTGCTGTTGATGGGCGAGTCGGGTCTGCGGCGCGAGGAGGTCACCAGCGCGCGATGCGATCGACTCATGCTGTCACCGCATAGCACGCGCCTGGACGGATCTGGAAACTGTCTGTGATTGAACGGACGGCGGCCGCGCGTCCCGCCACGGTGGTGGCGCCTCGTGTTCACTGGCGCGACAGGGATGAATCTTTCGATGACCCAAGCTCGACGGCCCCGCTCTTGCCCCGTTGGTCGTCCCGCACTCCCCGGCGGCTGAGGCCCGACACCATGGCTATACGACGCATGGCATGTGGAAGCTGGTGCGACGGGCGACGGACGGGATGCTGGTGGAAATCGAAAGTCTCTTGGACGGCGACCGGATGTGCTCCATCAGGCTTCGCCGCATGCCTTTCGGCACACGTTTGGTACCCATGCCGCCGCAGAAGACGTGCCGATCGACGTGATCCAGCGCGCACCCAGAAAAGTTTCAGATGCAGGCGCCGTCTGCCGTAGCGCCGCACACCCGGCATGGAAACGTTGTCGGCAACCCTTTGATTTTAAACAGTATCCAAATTGGATCAACGAGTGCACCACTTAACGTATAGCTCTAAGTGCTTGTTTTTAAACGACATCCAACTTGGATGCTTTCCTACTGATCATCAAGTTCCGATCGAATAAATCGCGCAATTCGTTCGCCCCACTCCTCAGCCGCAGCCTCGGCGTCTTTGCCGGCAAATCTCAAGCCCACGACGCCGCTGCGGACAGTCACTTCACAAAACTTCCGCTTTCCCAGGTTGATGGCAGTTGCCGTGGGTTGTGCTGCCTTTACGCGTGTCGGTAATGCCAACGCCAAAGCGCGCTCTTGCGTCATATCTGTCGATTGAATCAACGCCGCGATGGCTTTTGTCACTTCTTCGGCACGGCCCTGCTGAGCCAACGCCGCAAACTTGGCAGCAGCCGTGCCTCCGAGTCTATGAGGTTTGCGAGCAATGATTTCCTTTGCAGCATCCGGCAAGCTTTCGAATGACAGAACCCGAGCCACATGACTTTGAGCCAAGCCAGACATACGAATGATGTCTGCCTGAGAGAGCCCCAAGTTATTCTTAATCCTCTCAAACTGCCTGTATTTCTCGAAGTCCGGCAGCGAGGGCGCTAGCAAGTTTGAGAAGGCCGCGCCCAACTCGACCTCGGCATCCGTTCCCTCAAACGGGACTGCGCGAATGTAGGACCGATTCAAGTCACGGTAGATCGCAACCCGATTATTACCCGAAATGATCTCCTTTCGACCATCACTTAACGGACGATAGACGATCGGATGAATCAACGGATTGCTCGCAAGGTTTGTCCGGAGTTCCTCGTATTCTTCGTCTGAGAGAACGCGGCGTCGATCGGGAACTTCGACAAGCGACGCGATATCAATCTCCTCAGAAGATCGAATGCCTGTCGCTTCGAGCTCTTCAATACGTTTCATTGCCGCCTGCAGCTCCCGCTCCTTTTCCGCAAGCAGCGGGAGTGAAGCCATCAGTTGCCCTGGGGCTGTCTTCGGCCGTGCCGTCTGATCGTCATTCGGTTTTTGAAGTCGGGGAGAGGTTCCGATCGAGGCGGACTTAGCCGCGAGTCTGTCTTTGATGCTCATTTTGCCTCCTGCTCTGCATACCAGAGCGCAACGATTTGCTGATCGATAATCTCGGCGAACCGATCGTAAGCCTCGCGCGCCCGCTGGTAAGTTTTAAGACTGCCCTGATATCGAGAAATGTCGTAGACGGTTCCAAACTCCGCGGCTGCCGTCTGCGTGACTGCAGTCGTTGGAATCTCGACTGGAAGCACCAACCCCTCATAAGTCTTGTTTATCCAGTCCCGAACAATTGGGGTGGCTGCCTGACTCTGATCAACTTTTGCGAGAAGCACATGGATAAAGTCGAAGCTTTTATCGAGCTCAGGCGCCACTTGCGTCATGCTTTCTGAAAGATCCGAAAAAAGGCTCCAGAACTGCGTGGAGGACGCGTAATCCAGTGCGCTCGGAGGCGTCGGGACTATCAAGCCGTCAGCGGCCATGAAAGCATTGATGGTGAGATATGAGAGAGCAGGGGGGGTATCAATTATGACCACGTCGTATTGATGGAGAAGGGGTTCAAGCCCATTGTTCAATACCTTCCAAAATTGGAACGACTGATCCTTCGATTGCTTAAAGGGAAGAAAAAATTCGGCGCCAAATAGGGCCGCACTGGCGGGAATGAGGTCCACACCGTCCCAGTAGGTGGATTGGACGGCATACTGTAAGTCCTCAACATCGCCATAAATCAGCGGAAGTACAGTTTGCTCGTCAGACACTTCGCTGTCTGCCAGTATTCCATTGAGGGCCGATAAAGAGGCTTGAGGATCAAGGTCAACAAGCAACACTCGGCGACCAAATAAGGACAGCCCCTGAGCAAGTGTCATTGCAGTCGTGGTCTTGCTGACGCCGCCCTTGAAGTTGCCGATCGCAATCTTCTTTCCTTTCACTCCGTCCGGTCGTTTTGCGAACGGCGCGATCCGGTCAATCCATACCCTAGCTTCCTCAAGGGTGAATTCTCGGCTTCGGCTGTGCCGTAGCGTACCCTGTGGTAGCTGAGAGTCCGATCGAGAAAGGTAATTCATACGCTGCCTATCTATCCGACAAAGGTCTCCAACTTGTGCAGTTGTAAAAACAGGAGGATTCTTACGCGGATGCGGAGCAAGCATGCTCTCGCGAACGTCGACAAGCATGCCGCTCGCGTTGTCGGCGATCGCCTTAATGGCAGACAGCGGCATCGGTTTCGGGGCGTGCTTCAAGTGGATCGACATAATTGGCTTGTCAGAACGCGCACGCACTGCTGTATTCATCAAGGACTCCAGGTTTCGATAGCGCACTGAGCAATGTGCGCGGTGTGATGTTTTCAACACAGAAAGCAGAAAAACCAGCTATGTGTTGAATTCTGCGGAAGCTTAGTGGTGAAACATGCGGCGCGCAAGGTACTTCAGCGAAAAACTTCTCCGCAATCAGGCTATCAAGAAGCATTTCGCTGACTATCGCCTACGCTAAGGGACCGGGCAAGGTCATTCTTCGGCGCTGTAGCGCAGTTGTTTGCCGACCTGGTCGCTCGAAAGGTCACCTTTTATGGGGGCTTAGCCCCCAGCGCCTGCTCGAAAGGTCAGGGTTTGTGGGGAGCTTTTAGATCGACGCGACGTACGGTCATGGTTTGTGGGGAAAGCAGGGCACCGAGCGTATGTCGCTCACCCATAGCAGCGGCCAATGCAGCCCGCGGCGTCTATCTTGGTAGAGCGGACCTGCCATCCTTGCCTCATTAAGAATTCGATTCCAAATCTTGTAGGAACAGCGCCGGGGGGAGATCGAACTTCGCACAACCACCGAAGCAAAAGTCATGGTTCGTGGGGGGAAGTGGCTGCGCTCTCATTTCCCAAGGCCGTCCTCCCCACAAAACCTGACCATTCACCGGGTACAGCTTAAGACATCTTTATATTCAGTCACTTATGACGAGTTGTATACAGCCCCACAGACCGTGACTTTCCCCACATACCCTAACTTTCCGCCCCATAAACCCTGATCTAAGATCGGCAAATTCCCCCACAAACCCTCACCGCACACCCCACAAACCATGACCTACCCAGCCGCAAAGTCCCACCAGTCAAGGCTTTTGTGGCTGTAAACGTTTTAAAGTCTTTTTGTTTTTTAAAAGAAAACAACAAACAGACGTTGTTCCCTTAGCAAGTAACCTTTCCAAACCCTTGCCGACCTTCCGTCCCACGAGACATGACTGAACGCCCTTAAAGTCATGGTTTATGGGAAGCTGCGACTACAACTCGTATCGGCAGACTAAAAGTCAGAATGAAAGGGGTTGCCGACATGACCTTCTCCTCCTAGAATCTCGCCAATCATGGAGACCTCATGCCAAACCTGAAGCCGCTCAACATGCCGCCGAGCGAGTTAAAAAAACACGTCGCCACGGTTCACGTGAGCGGCGAGCTTTCCTTGCTCGAGCGAAAGATCGTAAATGTGCTCCTCCTGAACGCATATGACGAGCTTCTGACGAAAAAACGGCACACACTGCCTGTCGGCATTCTCTGCACGATGCTGGGCTTCGACAGCAAGAATCACGATGCGTTAAAGCGAGCCCTGCTGAAGGTCATGTCAACACCCATATCGTTTGATCTTCTGCAAGACGGAGGCAAAACCGACTGGGAAGCCTCCCCTCTCATTGCGTACGCAAGTATCAAGAGCGGGACATGCGCGTACGAGTACAGTGACTGGCTCGCCGAAAAGCTTGCCAACCCTGACATCTACACGCTCATAAATATCAACGTCCAGCGACAGTTCAGCGGTGGCTATGCGCTTGCTTTATACGAAAATTGCCTTAGGTTCAAACGGACAGGATCAACCGGTTGGATATCCGTTGAAACTTGGCGACGCCTTCTCGGTGCAGACGCGAGCATGTATGACGAGTTCAAACACTTTTCAAGTGAAGTCATTAAAAAGGCTGTGAAAGAGATCAACCAAGTTTCAAATATTATTGTCACGCCAGAGTACAAGCGAGAAGCGAGACGGGTGGTGCAAATTCGATTTCTTGTCGAGGACAATCCTCAGCGGTCCATGCTCGACAACGAAGAAGACGAAGGACAGAAGGCAATCCGGAACTCAGACGCTTTCAAACGCCTCACGAAACTCGGCGTCGGAGATCGACTCGCGATCAGCTGGATCCAGCAAGAACCTGATAGGGCGTTGCAAACGGCGATCTACGTCGAAGACCGTGCCAAGCGAAAGCAGATCCGCGGCAACGCCGGAGGTTATGCGAGGACGGTATTCGAGAAGGGCGCTCGAATCGAGCTTGCACCGAAGATCCCCGAAATAACACCGGACTCCTCAGTAAAAGACGAGGAGCAGGCGTCGGCAGATGAGAGAGCACGCCGCACTTCGGACAAGATCAAAGCACTATCACTTTCCGAAAAGCAGCGGTTCGCCGCCGAATATATGGCCCAAGGCGGAAAGGGCAACACATATCAACCTGAAATCGGAACTTTTAAAAATGCCTTGGAGCGAACGGCATACACTTCATGGCTGCGGACAAAAATTGCAGCGCAGTAAAGTCGATCGGTGCGGTATGAAAGATTGAACGCTTTGGCGCAATCGGTCTAGACGGTGCTCAAAATAATCGTTCTGCTTATCGCCTTCGCGTGTGCCGCGGTCGCGGCTGGTGCGGTCTGGCGCGCCAGCCGCCGACGTCTGTTACGCGCGTGGTCGGGGTGGCGGACGACGTAAGCGGTCATCCAGTGGTGACGGAGCTCGTCGCCTGCAGGCCCGATTCAACGCCAAGTCATATGGGCTGACCCTGCGCTACCAGATCGTCGCGCCAACGGCCGACGCGGCGCTTACCGCGAATCGCTTCAGCATTTATATCCCATCCTTCCGCCTTGAGCGGACCGGTGAAGTTTGGCCAGCAGATCTTCAGACTTCAGCGGCTGACTCTCGGCCTCCTTGTCCTACTCGCGGCAACCGCGTTGCCGATGACCGTAGCGAACGAAAAAAAGGCGACAGACTCCGGCGGCCGCAATCGTCGCAGGCGACCCCGTGAGCCCCATCAATCCATTCAACGGTGGGTGCGATCCGCTCACGATGCCGGGCGACGCCCGCATTGCGGTCTTCCCCTACAGCCGCGACCAGTTCTTTCGCATGCTGACAGCGCCGCTCAACCTCACGACCATCGAGCTTGAATCGGGCGAGAGCTGATCACCGATCCGCGATGGACGACAGCGTGCAGTGTGAAGTTGACGACGACAAGATGAACCACGTGTTCATCAAGCCACACAAGGCTGACATCGTCAACGCCCTGCACCTGACGACCAACCGGAGCGAGTACAACTTCACGCTGATCGCGTTGCCTGCCGGTGTATGGTTTCAGTATCCGCGCGCGCCGATGGCCCGGGTGCGCCCGACAAGCTCAAACTGGGACTACTCGGTCGACGGCAGCGCCGAATTCAAGCCCGAGGTCATCTTTGACGACGGTCACTCGATCTGGATGCGCATGCCCGCGAAAGCGTAAACGTGGCCGGTGCCGTACAAGGACCACGGCGATCGCGTCGTCGGCAATTTCATTCGTCGAGCTGATTTCCTTATTTTCCAGCGGCTGGCCGACAAGATTGTTCTCGTCTCGGGAAAGGATGAAGTGACGGTGGTGTGTGGACGCCGGCGCGAGTTCGGAGTGTATGACCGTGGCCCAAAAAAAACTAACGGTTGGCCTTCACTCAATGCCAAACCTGGTCTTCAGCATTTCAATCATGAACTCGAGCGCCTCTACGCTGTTAGCGTCCGACTCTTGAAGCTGCAATTCAACGATTAGGCGGCGCTTTGCATTCTTTCCTGGCGCTTTCCTAACC